>CACAIK010000005.1 GCA_902532525.1 uncultured Pelagibacteraceae bacterium | reverse complement strand
TTTAATGATGTTGTAAGCGAAGTTAAAAATGTATTTGCAGTTCATCAAGCTGAAGGTTCCTATGCAGGAGGTCTTCATGTTGAAATGACAGGACAAGATGTGACAGAGTGTACTGGTGGAGCAAAAAAAATATCAGATGCAGATTTATCAAGCAGATATCATACGCATTGCGATCCAAGATTGAATTCTGATCAAGCTATAGAATTAGCGTTTTTAATTTCAGATGAGATAAAAAAGAATAGTTTGTATTCTAAATCTGCAATTAAAGCGGCATCTTAACAGTTTAAAAATAAATTTTTTTTCTTATATTTAAATTATGACACCAAAAGATAAAGTGAATCACATTAAAAACTGGATTTCAGATTATGTGAATTCTATGCCAAAAAAAGCTCAATCTTTAGTGATTGGTATTTCTGGTGGAATAGATTCTTCTGTCTCAAGTACATTAAGTGCAATGACTGGTTTAAAAACAATTGTTTTATCAATGCCTATTAAACAAAAATCTGCACAACATGATCTAAGTTTGGCACATCAAGAATGGTTAAAGAAGAATTTTAGCAATGTAGAGGGACACACATTAGAATTAGATAGTTTATTCAAATCATTTGAAGGAACACTAAACAATTTTGGTAGTGAGCACGGGATGGCAAACTCTAGAGCAAGATTAAGAATGACAACGCTTTATCAAGTAGCTGCAGCAAACAATGGGATAGTTGTTGGAACAGGAAATAAAGTAGAAGATTTTGGAGTTGGTTTTTATACAAAATATGGTGATGGCGGAGTAGATATTTCTCCAATTGCAGATTGTAATAAAACTGAGGTATGGGAACTTGGCAAAGAACTTGGAATTTTAAAAGAGATTATTGATGCTCCTCCTACAGATGGTTTATGGGATGATGGTCGTACTGATGAGGGACAGCTTGGTTTGTCATATAAAGAATTAGAAGAAGCAATGGATAATGAAAATTCTGTAAATAGAGATAAATATAATTCAATTCGAAGTGCAAATTTGCATAAAATGGAACCAATTCCAGTATGCAAAATTCCTAATTAATCAAATAGATTCACAAATCTATAATTTAAGTATATTCCTAGTTGTATGGCTAAAGATATATTTTTAACTAATAGTCTTGGTGGTAAGAAAGATAAATTTATACCCAAAAATGAAAAATCCATAGGCATGTATGTTTGTGGTCCTACTGTTTATGATGACCCACATATTGGTAATGCTAGACCATTAGTTGTTTTTGATATTCTTTATAAAATTTTAAAAAATAGATATGGATCAACATCTGTAAAATATATCAGAAATATTACAGACATAGATGACAAAATAATCAAAGCATCTAATGATCAAAATATTTCTATAAATGACTTAACTTCAAAAATTACTGAAAACTTTCATGAAGACTGTAAGTACTTAAAATGTGAAACACCAAACAGCGAACCAAAGGCAACAGAAAATATAAAACAAATGATTGAAATGATCACAGAACTAGAGAAAAAAGGGTTTGCATATTCAAAGGATAAGCATGTTTATTTTGAAGTAAAAAAATTTAGTGATTATGGAAAACTATCTAATAAAAAGTTAGATGAATTAATAGCTGGTTCACGAGTAGAGGTTTCAGAAATAAAAAAAAATCCTGAAGATTTTGTATTATGGAAACCATCAACAGATAAAGAGCCTTCATGGGAATCTCCTTGGGGCAAAGGCAGACCAGGTTGGCACTTAGAATGTTCGGTTATGTCTAAAAGATATTTGGGTGAAGAATTTGATATTCATGGGGGAGGTAGAGACTTGATTTTTCCTCATCATGAAAACGAGATTGCTCAATCAAGATGTGCAAATGAAACAAATTCATTTGCAAATTATTGGGTTCATAATGGATTTATAACTCTTTCTAATGAAAAAATGGCAAAATCTCAGGGAAATATTTTAAAAATAAAAGATTTTAAAAATAAATATAATGGCCAAGTTTTAAGATTAGCATTAATTAGTGCTCACTATAGACAAGGATTAGATTGGAATGAAAAACTAATATCAGAATGTGAGAAGACTTTAAGCAAATGGTATTCAGCCTATTCTGATGTTCATAAAAGTACAATATTACCAGACGAATTATTAGATCCTTTATATGATGATTTAAACACCCCAGGCTATATTGCTAATTTACATTCTTTATATAGTAAAGCTTCAACTGGAACGAACGAGGATAAAGCAACTTTTGTAAAAGCTTGCAATTTTATAGGTTTATTAACTGATACTTCGGAAGAGTGGCTACAAACAAAAAAAAATACAATTTCTCTTTCAGAAGATGAAATTAATTCAAAAATAGTTGAGAGAAATAAAGCAAGAGATGAAAAAAATTATGAATTAGCTGACAAAATTAGAAAAGATCTTTTAGATAAGGGTATTTTAATTGAAGATAAAGATGGTACAACCTCGTGGAAATTAAAATGAGCAAAGAAAAAATCTATATATTTGACACAACTCTTAGAGATGGGGCACAAACTCAAGGCGTTGACTTTTCATTAAATGAAAAAGAAAAAATCGCTAAATCTTTAGATAACTTAGGAGTTGATTATATCGAAGGGGGCTGGCCAGGGGCAAATCCAACAGATACAGAATTTTTCAATAAGGATCTAAATTTTAAAAATGCTAACCTTACTGCTTTTGGTATGACTAAAAAATCAGAGCATAGTGCAAAAAATGACCCTATGTTGTCATCTCTGATTAATTCAAAGAGTTCATCAGTTTGTTTATTTGGTAAAAGTTGGGATTTTCATGTTGATGTCGCCTTGGGTATTTCAAACGATCAAAATTTAGAAAATATTACGGAGAGTGCAAAGCATATAGTTAATTCAGGTAAAGAATTTATGTTTGATGCTGAACATTTTTTTGATGGTTATAAATCTAATCCCGAATATGCAATATCATGTTTAAAAGCTGCATATGATAGTGGTGCAAGATGGATTGTATTATGTGATACCAATGGAGGAACATTGCCTCACGAAGTTTCTAAAATTGTTGAGGAAGTAACAAAGCATATACCCGGAAAAAACCTTGGAATTCATGCCCACAACGATACTGAAAATGCAGTTGCCAATAGTTTAGTAGCTGTGCAAGCAGGAGTTAGACAGGTTCAGGGTACAATAAATGGACTTGGAGAAAGATGTGGTAATGCAAATTTAATGTCTTTGATCCCAACTTTTTTTTTAAAAAAAGATTTTTCAGACAAATATGAAATTAATATTAAACCTGACAACATTAAAAATTTAACTCAATGTTCAAGATTATTAGATGAAATACTGAATAGAAAACCAAACAAACATTTACCTTATGTGGGTGCATCTGCATTTTCACACAAAGGTGGAATGCATGTATCAGCTGTACAAAAAGATCCGAAAACTTATGAACATATTAATCCTGATGAAGTAGGTAATGCTAGGAATATTGTTGTTTCTGATCAATCTGGACAATCTAATATAATGTCTAGATTAAATGCAATTGGCATTAATATTAAAAAAGACGATCCAAAAATTAAAAAACTTCTTCATGAAGTAAAAGATAGAGAGTTTATAGGATATAGTTACGATGGTGCTGATGCATCTTTTGAACTATTGGCTAGAAGATTGATGGGGGAAATACCAAGATATATTTCAATTAATGAGTATGATGTTTCTGTTAAGAAAGATTCAACTGGTGAAGTTGTATCATTTGCAAAAGCAAAACTTGAAGTAGATGGTCATGAAATACTATGTGAAGGCGAGGGCAATGGACCCGTTAATGCATTAGATAATGCTATAAGAAAAAATGTAAATAAACTTGAAAAATATTCAGAATATTTAAAAGATTTAAAGCTAGTTGATTACAAAGTTAGAATTTTAAATACAGGAACTGGAGCCGTTACTAGAGTTTCTATAGAAAGTGCAGACTCAAAACATGGTAATTGGTTCACAATAGGAGTTTCTCCAAATATTATTGATGCATCTTTTAAAGCTTTAGTTGATAGTTTGGATTATAAGCTTTTCAAAGATAATGCTCCTGCAAGTACTTGATGTCATTAAGAAATATAACTTTCATTTTACATAAACCTCAATTGTCAGAAAATATAGGAGCCTGTGCTAGAGCTTTAAAAAACTTTAATTTCAGCAATCTATCAGTAGTTAATCCTAAACCATCATTTCCAAATGACAAAATTATTGCAACATCTGTTGGTGCAAAAGATGTTATTAAAAAAGCAAAAGTATACGAAAATTTAGAAACATCATTAAGCAATTTAGATATATTGGTTGCAACATCTGCAAGATTTAGAAATAAAAATATTAAACATATATCAATAACTGATCTTAATAAGATTAATTATAAACAAAAGGTTGGTTTCCTTTTTGGCTCTGAAGCATCTGGGTTATCAAATAATGAAGTCAGTTATGCTGATTATACTTTGCAAATCCCGAGTAATAAGAATTTTAGATCCTTAAATTTGTCTCATAGTCTAATTATTGTAGCACAAATAGTAAGTGGACTAATTTCAAATAAAAAATTTATTTTTGAAAAATCAAAAAAAATTAAAAGTGCAAATAAAACCGATATTCAAAAAATGTTAAATTTATGTATTAACAATTTAGAGAATAAGAATTTTTTTCACCCACCTGAAAAAAAACCAATCATGATGGAAAATTTAAGAAGTATTTTCTATAAACTCAATCTTTCAGAAAAAGAAACTCGTATTTTATCGAGTGTATTTGCTGGTTTAAGCAAGGAAAAGGTTGATTGACAAAACATAACTTAGGCTTATAAAGCCTCCTATTAATGACAAAAAGATTAAACTCTAAACATAAAGTAGATAGAAGATTAAAAGTTAACTTATGGGGAAGACCCAAGAGCCCTTTTAATACAAGAGCCTATCCTCCAGGACAACATGGACAAACAAAAGCTGGAAAACCCTCGGATTACGGAATTCAACTTCAAGCAAAACAGAAATTGAAGTCTTATTATGGAAACATGAATGAGAGACAGTTTAGAAATGTTTACAAAAAAGCAATCATGAAAAAAGGCGATACAGCTGAAAATTTAATTGGATTATTAGAGAGAAGATTGGATGCTGTAATTTATAGATCAAAGTTATCAAACACTATTTTTTCATCAAGGCAGCTTATTAATCATGGTCATGTTAAAGTTAATGGAAAAAAAGTAAATATTGCGAGTTATCAGGTCAAAGAAGAAGATACGATTGAAATTAGAGATAAATCTAAACAACTTGCTTTAATTGATATTGCTCTTGCTAACAAAGAGAGAGAAGTTCCAGAATATCTACAATTAGATGAAAAGAATAAAAAAGTTAAATTTGTAAGAGTTCCATCTTTCGAAGAAGTTCCATACCCAGTTGTGATGGAGCCAAATCTAGTAATCGAATATTATTCTAGATAACACCTTTTTAAAATTACTGTTAAAGGAAAATTAAGCAATTTAGATATTTTTGAACAATTAAAACCCAAAATAAACTTATTTAAAGTTTTTTAATTAACTAAAATTTTATATCCAGAATTATTATTAAAAAATTTATTTTTTTATATTACGTTGTTGTTATTAAAAAATGAATACATTATTTTATAAAACATACAAACTATCTAAAAATTTTTTAGCTCTTTGTTTTAGTCAGCAAACTACAGACTATATACTTATTTTAATTAAAAATTTTATTAAGAGTTCGAGTATTCTTTTCATTATTTTAATACTATCATCATCTAAAGTTTTTGCGGGAGTTACATATGTTGATAGTATCAACGTTTACATCTTAAGCGGTTATCAAGGAGGATACCCACAAGACATAAAATTTAACAACGATGGTACAAAAATGTTTGTTGTTGGAGATAATTCCAATGCCATTCGAGAATACCATCTCACTACAGGCTTCGATATTTCAACCGCTTCCTATGATAGTTTATTTAGTGTTAATTCCCAAGATACCAACCCAAGAGGCTTAGCATTTAACAACGATGGAACAAAAATGTTTGTAGCAGGGTGGAAGAATCAAAGAGTTTTTGAATACCATCTCACTACAGGCTTCGATATTTCTACTGCATCCTACGATAGTAATTTAAGTATTTCTTCCAATGCAGGTGGTTCAAATGGTTTAGCATTCAATTCAGATGGTACAAAAATGTTTGTTAATGCTGCAAATTCTTCTGATGAAGTTGTTGAATACACACTATCGACCGGCTTTGATGTTTCCACCGCCTCCTATGATAGTAGCTTTGTAACCCAGTCCCAAGATACTTCACCTCAAGGCCTAGCATTTAGCAACGACGGAAAAAAAATGTTTGTTGCCGGCGATACGGGAGATGATATTAACGAATATACGCTCTCTACGGGCTTTGATGTTTCCACCGCTTCTTTTGTGGGTAGTTTTGATGTGAGTTCTCAAGGTACTAATCCTACAGGCATTACCTTTAATAATGATGGAACAAAAATGTTTATTACGGACAAGACAGCACCTCTTGGCACACACAGTGTGGATGAATATACATTAACTACAGGTTTTGAATTAATCAATACCGCACCAACTCTATCTTCTTCTTCCCCTAGTGACGGCGCAACTAGTGTTGGAGTAAATGATAATATTGTTTTAACATTCTCTGAAGCTGTTGATGCTGAAAGTGGAAATATATTAATTAAAAAATCATCCGATAATTCAACCGTTGAGACAATCAATGTTGCAGGCGGATTGGTATCCGGTTCTGGTTCAACCATTATTACAATTAACCCCTCAAGCACACTAGATGGGGATACTGGTTATTATATTACTATTGCTGCTACCGCTTTTGATGATGTTGATAGCGCGTCTTATGCAGGGTTTACTAATTCTACCACTCTTAACTTTACAACAGTTGAAACTACTTCATCTATTGATCCATTGACCGATAAAGATGTTGTTGGATCAATTGAAGCACAAACAGAAGCACCAAAGAGAATTTTGCAATACGTTACAACTCCAGTAATTAATCGTATGCAATGGTTAAGACATCATAGAAAAGAAACTAATTTAACCAACCAGAATATTAAATTTCAATTTTCAAATGCAATGCTTGCATCATTATCAAATGTTATTACGGCATCGATTGATATAAATGAAAATTTAAATTTGTCTGATAATTGGTCTACTTGGTCAGAAGGCTCAATAAGTGTTACTAAAATTGGTGATACTAGCACATCATCTGAAAAGGAAATAGATAGCCAAGGTATTGCTTTTGGATTTGATAAAAAAATAAATGATAATGATATTTATGGTTTTGCTATTCAATATGGGCAAAGCGATACTGATATAGGATCTAACGGAAGTGGTATCGATAGCAAAAATTATAATATTTCAATGTACAGAACAAGACCATTAGACGATAATAATTTTATCGAAGGATCAATCGGAATTGGAAAAATTAAAAGCGATATTGAGCGAAAGTCTGATTCTAATACATTAACTGCTTCAAGAGATGGAAATCAAATATTTGGATCAGTTAATTTTGGAAAAACAATTGACAAAGGAAACTTTAATTTAGTTCCAGCTTTAAGAGTAGATCTTGGATATACAGAACTTGAGGGATACCAAGAGGTTGGAACGAACGCTCTTTCTTATGATGATCAAGAAGTAAAAAGTGGACTTTTATCTTTAGAATTTGGTGTAAATAATCTTGTTAAATTCAATGACAGTAAAATAAAACCATTTGGCTTAATTGAATTTGGGTTAGATTTTTCCGACTCGTCTGTAACCAAATTAAATTACGTGTCTGATACCAGCACAACTTATACCTATACACAAGATACAATATCAGATTATATGTTAACATCTGAAGTTGGTTTTAGTTACGACTCCAAAAATAACTTATCAATCAATACTAGCTACAAACGTATTCAAGGTGAAAAACACGAACATACGGATACATTTTCATTTGGTTTAAACTTTAAATCTAAACGTGAAACAGAATATGCAATGCAATTTGGAGGAACTGAAGATTTTTCTGCTGGACTTAATGTTGCAAAAAATATTTATGGCCTAGATTTCAATTTCAAATTAGACCAAGAATTTAATGAAAATCTTGATAAAAACGCTAAAATCTCAATGATTAAAAAGTTTTAAATTAATTTTTTGATTTAAAATTTATTCCTTTAGACTCAAAGAGTTTAGCAAGTTCTCCGCTCTCATACATTTCTTTTACGATATCGCATCCACCAATAAACTCATTTTTAACATATAATTGAGGAATTGTTGGCCAATCACTAAATACTTTTATACCTTCTCTCAGCTTTTGATCTGCTAAAACATTTACGCCTTTAAAATTTACTTCAAGAACCTTTAAAATATTTGAAGTTGCCATTGAAAATCCACACTGAGGTGCATCAGGTGTACCTTTCATAAATAGACATACATCATTATTTTCAATTTCACTTTTAATTAAATCATTTGTTTCTTGTTCCATTTAAATTTCCTTTGTTTTAATTGCTAAAGCGTGAAGCTCATTTCCCATTTTACCTTTTAAAGAATTATACACCATTTTATGTTGTTCTATTTTACTTTTACCTGAAAATTCAGATGATGTCACTGTAGCAGAATAGTGATTGCCATCACCTGCCAAATCTTGAATTTCAACTTTTGCGTCAGGTAATCCTTCCTTAATTAAACTCTCAATTTCTTTTAAATCCATTGCCATTAGCTATCCATATACTTCTTTAACCAATATTTATGTGCATCTGCCAATTCTTCAATAGGCAAATTGATGTCATCTTTATATTCGATAGATTGTCCATTAACAGTCCCTAATTCATCGAAATGTACAGAATATTTATTTAAAATATCATTTACTATCTTCAAACTAGCTTTAGGTATTTCAACAATATATCGAGCCTGATCTTCACCAAAAAAATATTCATATTTATTTGTTAAACCCTTAAGTGTATTAATTTTTATTCCCTTTTTTCCTTTAATACACATTTTTGATACTGCGATTAAAATTCCGCCTAATGATACATCGTGGCAGCTCACAATAAGATTTTTTCTAGCTAAATCTAATACAGTCTCACCAATGTTTTTTTCATTAAATAAATTAACTGTTGGTGGAGGACCTTTTTTTTCATTTAAAAGCTCTCTTGCAAAAATACTTTGATCTAAATGCCCATCGGTTTTACCAATTACATAAACTAAGTTTCCTTCAGTTTTAAAATCCATAGTAAGCATCTGTTGATAGTCAGAGATTAGCCCAACACCTCCAATTGTTGGCGTAGGCTTTATCCCTTTATCTTTTGTTTCGTTATAAAATGAAACATTTCCAGATACGACTGGAAAATCTAGATACTTACTTGCTTCTGTAATTCCTTCAACACATTCTACAAATTCACCCATATTTTTTTCCTTTTCTGGGTTTCCGAAGTTTAAACAATTCGTAATAGCAATAGGTTTGGCTCCCACCGAAATAAGATTTCTATAGCTCTCACAAACTATTTGTTTTCCTCCAGTTAATGGATGTGAGAAACAATATAATGCAGACGAGTCTACTGATGCTGCTACCGCTTTATTGGTCCCGTGAACTCTAACAACACCAGCATCACCTCCAGGTTTTTGAATTGTGTCACCCATTACTGTATGATCATATTGATCCCATATCCACTTTTTATCTGAAATATTTGAATTACTTAAAATCTTCTTTAGACAATCTGATAGTTTTAGAGATTTAAATTCATCTTTATCAAATTTTAATTTTTGAGGTAATTTAGTTTTTTTCCAAGGACGATCATAAATTGGAGCATTTTCAGCAAGAAGATCAATTGGTATTTCGGCAACTTTTTTATTATCAAATATTAATTCTATTTTTTTTGAATTAGTTGTTTTACCTATAACTGCAAAATCTAGGTTCCATTTATCAAATATTTTCTTCGCATGTTCTTCTTTTCCTTTTTCAAGAACAATAAGCATTCTCTCTTGACTCTCAGACAACATAATTTCATATGGTGTCATTTTTTCTTCCCTACAAGGGACCTCGCTAAGATTTAATTCAATTCCAAGATTTCCTTTCGATGCCATTTCCACACTCGAAGATGTTAATCCTGCTGCACCCATATCTTGAATTGCAATGATTGAATTATCAGCCATTAGTTCTAAGCATGCTTCAAGTAATAGTTTTTCAGTAAATGGGTCTCCAACTTGAACTGTAGGTTTTTTTTCTTCAATTTTGTCATCAAAAGTTGCGGAAGCCATACTGGCACCATGAATTCCATCTCTTCCAGTTTTTGAACCTACGTATATTACTGGTTTATCTAAACCAGCTGCTTTTGAGTAAAAAATCTTATTTTTATTTACTAAACCAAGAGTCATGGCATTTACTAAAATATTTCCATTATAAGACTCATCAAAAGTTGTTTGGCCAGCAATCGTTGGAACTCCAATACAATTTCCGTATCCACCTATGCCTTTAACAACTCCTCTTAGTAAGTTTCTTGTTTTTTTGTGTTGAGGGGAACCAAAATGAATTGAATTTAAATTCGCTATTGGTCTTGCTCCCATTGTAAATACATCTCGCATGATCCCACCAACTCCGGTTGCTGCACCTTGATAAGGCTCGATAAACGAAGGGTGATTGTGGCTTTCAATTTTAAACACAATTGCATCATCATCTCCAATATCAATAACACCAGCATTTTCTCCTGGTCCTTGTATGACCTGTTTTCCCTTTGTATGCATTTTTTTTAAGTGTTTTCTAGAAGACTTATAGGAGCAATGTTCGTTCCACATTGCAGAAAATATTGCAAGCTCAGTTAAATTAGGTGTTCTCTTCAGAAGTTCACATATTTTTGAAAACTCCTCTTTTTTTAATCCGTGGTCTATCGCAACTGCTTCTGTGACTTCCATTATTTAAAATTATCCAAGATATTTTTGAAAAATAATGAACCATCTTCACCTGACAAATACTTATCTATCATTCTTTCTGGATGAGGCATCATTCCCAATACATTTTTACTATTATTAAAAATTCCTGCTATATTTTTAATTGCTCCGTTTGGATTAGTTGTTTCATTTTCCGTACCATCTTCTCCGCAATACGTTACAGCTATTTGACTATTATCTTCCAATGATTTTAATTCATCATCACTACAAAAGTAATTTCCTTCATTGTGAGCAATATGAAGTTTTAAAACATCTTTTTTTAAATCTTTAAAATATTTATTTTGTTTATCTTTAACTTTTACAAAAACATTGCTGCATATGAAATTAAGAAACTTATTTTGTTGTAATATTCCTTTTAGCAAGCCTGTTTCAGTTAAGATTTGAAATCCATTACAAATACCTAATACTAACCCTCCAGAGTTAGCAAAATCAATTACCGATTTTATAATTTTTGATTTAGAAGCAATACTTCCGCATCTTAAGTAATCACCATAAGAAAAGCCACCTGGCAATACTATTAAATCAGATTTTGGAATAGATAGATCATTGTGCCAAACCATTTGATTTTTAAAACCAAATTTTTTTAGAGCTACATCCATGTCTCTATCACAATTTGATCCTGGAAATATAATGACTGAAGATCTCATTAATTAAACTATTTTGTAATCCTCAATAACAAGATTAGCCAATAGCTTTTTACACATATCATCTACTGAAGACTTTGCTTTTTTTTCATCTTTCTCTTTAACTTCAATTTCAAAATATTTACCTTGTCTTACATCTTCTACATTCCCAAAGTTCATTCCGTTAAGTGTTTGTTGAATAGCCTTCCCTTGAGGATCTAAAACTCCATTTTTAAGAGTTACAATTACTTTAATTTTCATTGCTTCTTTTTTATCTTTACTGCTTGTGGCTTGGTGTATTTTAATGGTCTTATATTTGATTGTTCATGAAGTATATCTAATCTTCTAGCAACTTCTTGATAAGCCTCAATTAGATTACCAAGGCCTTTTCTAAACCTATCTTTATCTAATTTTTTATCACTATTTACATCCCATAGTCTGCAGGTATCAGGACTTATTTCGTCTGCAAGCATGATCTCTTTTTTTCCATTTTTTTCATATCTTCCAAATTCTACTTTAAAATCTACAAGTTTAATTCCAACACCCCTAAACATACCTTGAAGAAAATCATTAATTCTATTTAATTCTTTATTAATTAAATTTAATTCATCGATCTCCATCCACTTAAAAGCCAAGATGTGTTCAGTACTTACTAAGGGATCTCCTAAATCATCATCTTTTAAGCAATATTCTATTAATGGACTATCTAAGACTGTACCATCTTCAATTCCCAATCTTTTGGTTAATGACCCGGTTGCAATATTTCTTACAATAAATTCAATAGGTATTATTTCAACATGCTGAACGAGTTGTTCTCTCATATTTAAACGTTTTACTAAATGATTTTTTATACCAACGTTGTTCAACTGAGTTAATATATGTTCAGAAATCCTATTATTTAAAATTCCTTTTCCATCCATAACTGCTTTTTTTTGATTATTAAATGCAGTTGCGTCATCTTTAAAATGTTGGATAACATATTTTTTATCATTACTTGCAAAAATTATTTTTGCTTTACCTTCGTATAATTTTTTTCCTTTTTTCATTATTTGAATACTCTCTTAAATATATAATTTACATTTTTTAAGTGTTTGTCATAAGTAAAGATTTTATCTAATCTTTTTTCACTTATTTTGCTAGTGATTGATTTATCACTTTTTAAAAGTGTTATTAAGTTTGTATTCTTTGCAAAACTAGCTTTAGCATGAGACTGAACCAATCTATACGCTTTCTCTCTAGCAATACCTGATTTAGTAAGTTCTAACATTACCTCTTGAGAAAAAACAAGTCCTCTTGTTAAATTTAAATTTTTTATCATCGTTTTTGGATAAACAATCATTTTCTCTAAAATTCCTGACAGTCTAACTAATGCAAAATCTAAAGTTATGTTTGCGTCCGGACCAATATTTCTTTCAACACTAGAGTGAGAAATGTCTCTTTCATGCCACAAAGAAATATTTTCTAAAGCTGGTATTACATAGCTTCTCACCATTCTTGCAAGTCCTGTAAGATTTTCACTTAATATTGGATTTTTTTTATGAGGCATAGCAGATGAGCCTTTTTGATCTTTTGAAAAATATTCTTGTAATTCATAAACTTCAGATCTTTGTAAATGCCTTATTTCTGTCGCTACTCTTTCAACAGATCCAGCAATAATCCCGAGAACTGCAAAATAATGTGCATGTCTATCTCTTGGTATAATTTGAGTTGAAATTGGCTCAGCTTTTAATTTTAATTTTTTTGCAACATAAATTTCAATTTTAGGATTTATATTTGCAAACGTCCCTACAGCCCCAGAAATTGCACATGTTGATACATTTTCTATTGCATCTTTTAATCTTAATTTGTTTCTTTTAAATTCTTCATAAAATGATGCTAATTTTAGTCCAAATGTAATTGGTTCCGCATGAATACCATGACTTCTTCCAATACATGGAGTTAATTTATATTTTTTAGCCTGTTTTTTTAAAACATATAAAATTTTATCAATGTCTTTTAATAAAATATTTCCTGACTGAACCAATTGAATATTTAAAGTTGTATCTAAAATATCAGATGAGGTCATGCCTTGATGAAGATATCTTGCTTTAAGACCTGCTTGTTCGGTAATTGATGTTAAAAAAGCAATTACATCATGCTTAACTTTTGCTTCTATATCATGAATTCTATTAACTTTGATTTTACCTTTTTTTTTAACCAATGATGCAACTCCTTTAGGAATAATTTTATATTTTTCCATTGCCTCAGCTGCAGCAATTTCAACATCTAGCCAAATTTTATATTTGTTTTCTTCAGACCAAATGCTGACAAGTTCTTTTCTAGAATATCTTGATATCATTAATTATATGGGGGCCTCGTATAACCTTTAACAGATTCTGTGAAAATTTCATATGAATCTTCTGTGATACCAACAGTGTGCTCAAATTGTGCTGATAAAGATTTATCTTTAGTTACAGCTGTCCACCCATCATTTAAAACTTTTGTGTCATATTTTCCATAATTTATCATTGGTTCAATAGTAAAAGTCATACCAGGTATTAGTTCTTTGCCAGTATTTTTAGATCCATAATGAAGTATATTAGGAGCTTCATGAAATACATTACTTATTCCATGCCCACAAAAATCTCTTACAACTGAATAACCTTTACTTTCAACATAAGATTGAATTTCAAATCCTATATCACCAAGTTTTTTACCTGGTTCTAAAATAGATATTGCTTTCATCAAAGAGTCATAGGTTGCTTCGATTAAATTTTTTGCCTTAACTGGAACATTTCCAATTTCATACATTCTACTTGTATCCCCATAATGATTATCAACGACTGCTGTCACATCAACATTAACTGCATCACCATCTTCTAAAATTCTCTCAGAGGGTATTCCATGACAAACTACATGATTTAATGATGTGCAGAGTGATTTTTCAAAACCTCTATAAAACAATGGAGCTGAATAGCCACCATTATCTTTAATAAATTCATAACCTAATTTATCGATCTTATCTGTTGATACTCCTGGTTTAATATAATCTGTAAGCATGTCTAAAGTTTTAGATGCAAGCTTTCCAGCAACTCTCATCTTTTCAAATTTTTCTTTATAATCACTCATCTATAATATTAATTTTTTTTTCAATTTTAATCTCTTTAGAACTAAGTTTGCATCTATAAGCAAGAAATTTTACTCCAGCTTTTTTTGCTTTTTTGTAATTTTCAAAATAAATGTGGTCAATATCTTTTGCAATTCTAAAATTATTTATATTTTGAATTTGCGTTAAAAATAAGACATACGGTTTATATCCTTTTTTAGTTGATTTAATTAACATATTTAGATGCTTTGTTCCTCTTGAGGTTACCGCATCAGGAAATTCTGCAATATCATTCTCTCTAAATAATGTAACATTCTTTACTTCTATTAAATAATTATCACATAAAAAATCAAATCTTGTATCATCACTAAATTTAAATTCTGGTTTAATATTTTTAATAGTTTTAAATTCTGAGATTAATTTATTTTCTAATCCATGATTAACTATTTTGTTAGCTCTATGAGTATTTACCCCAACGTATCTTTTTTTTGCTTTAATTATTTCTAATGTAAATTTCAATTTTCTTTTTGGATCATTGTGTTCTGTCACTAATACTTCATTACCTTGGTCCAAAAGACCCTGCATAGATCCAGTGTTAGGACAATGTGCCGTTATAATCTTGTTATTTACTTTTATATCAGCAAAAAATCTTTTATATCTTTTTAATAATTTTCCTTTAATAAGGCTATTTGTAAATTTCATATAAATTTACTTATATTTACATATGCAAAATAAAAAAGAGATAAATGCTGGTATTTTAATTATCGGTAACGAAGTTCTCTCTGGAAGAACACAAGATGTTAATACAAGCACATTGGCAATTTGGTTAAATTCATTAGGCATACCTGTTGCAGAAGTTAGAGTAATTCCTGATGATGAAAATATTATTATAAATACAATTAACGAACTCAGAGAAAAATATTCATATATATTTACAACAGGGGGAATAGGGCCAACTCACGATGATATTACTGCAGAGTCTGTATCTAAAGCGTTTAATATCGAATACGGTTTTCATAAAGAGGCTTTTTCAATATTAGAAAATTATTATAAGCCAGGAGAGTTTAATGAAGGTAGACAAAAAATGGCCAAAATGCCTGTTAGTGCTAATTTAATTTTAAATCCATCCAGTGGTGCACCAGGCTTTTATGTTGAAAACGTATTTTGTCTTCCAGGAGTTCCATCTATTATGAAGGCTATGCTTGGAAGTTTAAATAATCTTTTGGTTGGTGGGGAGCCAATTTTAAGTGAAACAATTAATTTAAGAACTGTTGAGAGTGAAATAGCTAAATCTTTAACAGAGGTCCAAAATAATAATTCTGAAGTTGAAATTGGAAGTTATCCTTTTTTTAAAGCTGGAAAATTAGGGGTATCAATTGTTGTCAGATCAGTAGATAAAACAAAAATTGATAAATGTAATTCAGAAATACTTAAATTTGTTAAAGATAAAGAAATTGAAATAGTTGAGAGATAATTATGCTTTATTTTGCTTATGGAAGTAATCTAAATCATTTTCAAATGAAAAGAAGATGTAAAGATTCCAAATTTATTAAAAAGATAAATTTAAAAGGATATACACTTAATTTCAGAAGCAAATATCGTGCCGCAGATATAGAAAAGAAAAATAATTCAATTGTGCCCGGTGGATTGTACGAGATATCAAAAAGTGATGAAAAAAAACTTGATATTTATGAAGATTATCCAATTCTCTATAAAAAAATGTATTTTAAATATTACAACAATACTGTGATGACTTATATCATGCCTAAAAAAACAATTTTTAGATATCCAACTGAAAGGTATCTAAATGTAGTTAAACAAGGTTATAAAGATTGTAAGTTAGACCAAAAATATCTCAAAAAAGCTTTAGTGAATTTTTAATTAATGCTTTCAAAATCAAAAATATTTTTTAAAGGTATAGTTGCTGTTTTACCTCATATGTTATCAGTAATTCCTTTTGGAATTATAACTGGAGCTATTGGTATTGAATTAGGTTTTAATCCAATTTTAGTTTATGCAACTTCCTTGATTATTTTTGGAGGTGCTTCACAGATAATATTTATGCAACTTTTGTCAGGTGGAGCTTCATCATTAGTAGCCATTACATCAGTTGGAGTAATAAACTCAAGACATTTATTATATGGAGCAGTTTTATCTGAGTATTTAGAAAAACTGAGCTTTATTAAAAAATTAATTATATCTTATTTTATTGTGGACCAAGGCTTTGCAGAATCTAATAAGTATTTAAGACAGAATAAAAATTTATCTAATCCACATTATTATGTTCTTGGTACAGGAGTAACACTTTGGTTTTGTTGGCAGTTATCCACAATTAGTGGAATTATATTGGGCTCATTTATTCCTGAAGAATTGGGTTTAAAATTTGCGATCCCTCTCACTTTTTTAGCGATTATTGTAAATGACTTAAGAAAATTAGATCATGTTTTTGTGATGTTGGTATCTGGATTTGCTTCACTAATATTATTTAATGCCCCATTCAAATCTTACATAATATTATCTCCAATTGTTGCTTTAATTGCAGCTTTTATAATGCTGAGACTGAAAAAATGACCTGGTTATCAATTATTATTTCTGGAATTGTTACTTATTTTTCAAGGATGGCCATGGTCGCTTTAATTGATAGAGAAATGCTTGGAACAAAAGTTAAAGAAGTTCTTAACTATGTTCCAGCAGCTGTATTTCCAGCAATAATATTTCCTGGTGTTTTTTTTAATGATTTTGGTTTGTTAGTAGAAATCACAGATCCAAAAATTTATGGTGCAATTGTTGCTTTAGTTGTTGGATTTTACTCAAAGAGTGTAATCGCTACTATTGTTTCAGGATTATTATCTTATTGGTTTATTATTTTTTTCTTATTAAGATAGATCTGTGTATTTATATACTAAACTTCAAAATTTAAAAAAACCAATTAGAGTTGCTTTTGTTGGCTGTGGGAAATTTGTTTCAATGTTTCTCGCTCAATATAATCAATTAAACAAAATTATTTTAGATTCAATCATAGAGCTTGATATTGAGAGAGCAAAAAAAAATTGTTTAAATAGTGGATTATCTAGCGAAACTATACAAAATATTAATTTTGCAGATAATTTAGACAAAGTTTTTAACAGAGAAATTGATGTATTTATTGAAGCTACAGGCAACCCTATAGCAGGCACATTACATGCAAAGAAAATCATAGAAAGCAAAAAGCATGTAATAATGGTTAATGTTGAAGCAGATGTTTTATGCGGAAAGTATTTGTCTGATCTAGCAAAGAAAAATAATGTGATCTGTTCAATGGCTTATGGTGATCAGCCATCATTAATATTAGAACAAATTGAATGGGCAAAATTAAATGGTTTTGAAGTTATATGTGCAGGTAAAGGAACTAAATATCATCCATCATTTGAATATTCGACACCAGAAACTGTTTGGGGACATTATGGTTTAACTAAAGAAAGAGCTGAAAATGAATCTGGGATGAATCCTAAAATGTTTAATAGTTTTTTATGTGGGGATAAATCATCAATAGAAATGTGTGCTGTTAGCAATGCTACAGACTTAAAATGTCCAAATAGTGGATTAACATATCCTCCAATCGGAGTTTATGACATTGCTAAAAAATTAATTCCAAAATCAGAGGGAGGTTTATTAGATCACTCTGGTCAAGTAGAAGTTATTTCAAGCATAGATTTAGATAAAAAAGATATCCCTAATGATCTTAGATGGGGAGTGTATATTGTTATTAAAGCTCAAAATGAGTATGTGAAAAACTGTTTTAAAGACTATGGAATGGTAACAGATTCCTCTGGAAGTTATTCAGCTATTTGGAGGCCTTATCATTATATTGGATTAGAATTAGCTCAATCAATTTACTCTATAGTGCTTGATAAAAAGGCTACAGGTCATACAAAAAACTTTAATGCTGAGATAGCTAGTGTCGCAAAAAAAAATTTAAAGGCAGGTCAAAAACTTGATGGAGAAGGGGGTTATTGTGCAAGGGGAAGGTTGATTTCATCCAAAAGATCTAAACAAGAAAGAATTTTACCTATGGGTTATACTGATAATGCAGTCTTAAAGAATGACATAATGAAAGATCAATTTATAAGATTGGATGATGTTGAGATAAATTTACATAAAGAAATAATTGAAGCTAGAGAATATCAATACAATTTAATATAGTTGAGATATAAATTTTAATATATATAACGATGAACTTTATAAATGCCCTCGTGGTGAAATTGGTAGACACAAAGGACTTAAAATCCTTGCCCTTTTGGGAGTGCCAGTTCGAGTCTGGCCGAGGGCACCACTAATGGTTTATCCTTTTATAGTTTCAGACAAAAATTCTAGATCATCTAAAATTAAAAATGCGGTCTTAAAAAGAATAAAGGCATATTCTTTGTCAAAATCTAATTTAATAATTGTGATAGGTGGTGATGGTTTTATGCTCGAAACATTAAAAAAATATAATAAATACAAAAAACCTTTTTATGGAATAAATTCGGGAAATTATGGTTTCCTCATGAATAAATTTTCTGAAAAAACAAACTATAAAAATTTAATTGAAGGAAGATTAGTCTCAATATCTCCATTAGAGATGAGTGTAAAAAATAAATCAAATATTATAAAAAAATGTATTGCAATTAACGAAATCTCAGTTCTAAGACAAAGCAGGCAAACTGCATCTTTAACTATTTCAAACGGCAAAAAACAAATTATCAAACATTTAATTTCTGACGGTGTTTTGGTGTCAACTCCTGCTGGAAGTACGGCTTACAATCTTTCAGTTCATGGACCTATTTTAAGCTTAGATTCTAAAAAATTATCTATAAGTCCAATAAGTGCTTTTAGACCAAGAAGATGGAAAGGAAAAATAGTAAGTGATAAATCTAAAATTACAATTAAGAATTTAAATTATTTAAAGAGACCTATAAGTGCTGTCGCAGATAATATTGAAGTTAGAAATGCAAAATCAATATATATAAAAACAAATAAAAAAATTAAATTTAATCTGTTATTTGATAAAAATAGAAGTCTTCAGAAAAAAATTAAAATTGAACAATTAAGAAACGATATCAATTAATGGTGCCCCCGCACGGACTCGAACCGCGGACCTATTGATTACAAATCAATTGCTCTACCAGCTGAGCTACAAGGGCACGTAGAGTTTTGTATTACGATTTTTAATATTATCAAGTTTTATTTTTATATTGATTTATGTGATGAAAAACTATTGCAGCACTATTAGATATATTTAAACTCTCTATATTTTTATTTATATCTATTTTCACTGTAAAATCTGTATATTTTTTTGTATATTCTCTCATACCAAATCCTTCTGAACCAAAAAGTAAAATGTTATTTCCATCCCATTTAATATCATTAAATTTTTTTTCACTTTTTGCTTCAAAACCATAAATCCAAAAATTATTTTCTCTTAAATATTTAAGAGTGGTATTTATATTTGATACTTCAAATATATTTATATGCTCCATGCATCCACTAGCAGATTTGTACATAAGCTTGCTTTCTGATGGAAAATGTCTCTCTTTAATAATTATTCCGTCGATATCAAATGATGCAGCACTTCGAATTATAGAGCCTATATTTCTAGGATCTGTTACCTCATCCAAACAAGCAAAAGTTAAATCGTTATTTATTTTAATAAATTCTTTTAAGTTAATTTTTTCAAAATGTTCTATTTCAGCAACATATCCTTGATGAGTAATTCCATCTTTCGAACAGTATTTATCAAGTTCTTTTCGAGTTTTGTAATAAATTTTTAAATCTTTAAGAAGATTTTTTCTTGAACTTACTCTGTGTATATTTTTTTTACTTTCCTCAGTAAGAAAAATTTTTAAAACTTTTCTTTTGGGATTTTTTAATGCCTCTATAACCGCATGTTTTCCAACTATAAAAAAAGATGATTTGTTCATAATAATTGTTGAATTTAGACTATTTTTTGAGCTATTTTCCTATATTTCACGTATTGCATTTGTACAATAAAAATATATAAAACGCATGTTGTTTAAAGCTTTATTGAACATGGGGTGCTTCCCCCTAAAACTTTGTTAAGGAGGGGTACCAAAGCGGTCAAATGGGGCGGGCTGTAAACCCGTTGACTTCGGTCTTCGAAGGTTCGAATCCTTCCCCCTCCACCATTCAATAAATATTTTTTATGACGAGGAGTGTACTTGGGTGTTGCGGGTGTAGTTCAATGGTAGAACGCTAGCCTTCCAAGCTGGATGTAAGGGTTCGATTCCCTTTACCCGCTCCAAAAAATTAAATTAAAGATAAAATAAAAGAGGTAAATAAGTAATGTCAAAAGAAAAGTTCGTAAGAAATAAACCGCACTGTAATATTGGTACCATTGGTCATGTCGATCACGGTAAAACAACATTAACTGCTGCGATCACAAAAGTATTAGCAGAGTCAGGCGGTGCACAATTTACTGCTTATGATCAAATTGATAAAGCCCCAGAGGAAAAAGAAAGAGGAATTACAATTTCAACTGCTCACGTTGAATATGAAACTGAAAAAAGACACTATGCACACGTAGATTGTCCAGGACACGCAGACTATGTAAAAAATATGATTACAGGTGCCGCACAAATGGATGGTGCAATTTTAGTTGTGAATGCTGCAGATGGCCCAATGCCACAAACAAGAGAGCATATTCTTTTGGCAAGACAAGTTGGTGTTCCGGCTATTGTTGTTTATTTAAATAAAGTTGATCAAGTTGATGATAAAGAAATGATAGAACTTGTTGAGGAAGAAATAAAAGATTTACTAACATCATATAAATTTCCTGGTGATAAAACTCCTATTATTAAAGGTTCTGCTTTAGCAGCTGTAGAAGGTAGGGACGATGAAATAGGAAAAAACTCAATAATGGAACTTATGAAATCTGTTGATGAATTCATACCTCAACCAGATAGACCAAAGGATAAAGATTTCCTTATGCCTGTTGAGGATGTGTTCTCAATTTCAGGACGAGGAACAGTTGTAACTGGTCGAGTAGAATCTGGTGTAATTAAAACTGGAGATGAGATTGAAATAGTTGGAATCAGAGAAACAAAAAAAACTGTTTGTACAGGTGTAGAAATGTTTAGAAAACTATTAGATTCTGGAGAGGCTGGAGATAATATTGGAGCTTTGTTAAGAGGTGTTGAGAGAACCGATGTAGAAAGAGGACAAGTATTGTGCAAACCAGCTTCAATTACTCCACATACTAAATTTGAGGCACAAGCATATGTGTTAAAAAAAGAAGAGGGAGGAAGACATACACCTTTCTTCACCAAATACAGACCTCAGTTTTATTTTAGGACAACTGATGTTACAGGTGAAGTTGAGTTGCCTGCAGGCACAGAAATGGTAATGCCAGGTGATGATGCTAAATTTACAGTAAAATTAATTACACCTATTGCAATGGCTGAAAAGTTAAATTTTGCCATAAGAGAGGGTGGTAGAACAGTAGGAGCCGGAGTAGTAACTAAAATTATAGAGTAAACTCCATAGGAGTGTAGCTCAATTGGTAGAGCGCCGGTCTCCAAAACCGGAGGTTGGGGGTTCGATTCCCTCCGCTCCTGCCAAAAAAAATTATGAAAAACCCGCTTAAATTTATTCAGGATGTAAAGCAAGAAGCTTTTAAAGTTACTTGGCCAACAGGAAAAGAGGTTATTCAAGGTTCTTTAATGGTTGTTGCAATGGCAATTGTAGCTGCTTTATTTTTTCTTTTATTAGATCAAGTTCTGCAATTTTTTTTAGAATTAGTTTTAAAGGTTAATCTGTAATGAAAAATTGGTATATCGTACAATCTCATTCAAGCTTTGAAAATAAGGTTGCTCAGGAAATTAAAGAGGAGGCAACAAAAGCCAATCTTTCTGATAAAATTGAGGAAATTATTGTTCCAACGCATGATATAACTGAGGTCAAGAGAGGAAAGAGAGTTCAAAGAAAGAAAAAATATTTTCCTGGATACATTTTATTAAAAAGTGAAATGGACAATACCATTTACCATTTAATTAAAAATTTGAAAAAGGTAAGTGGTTTTTTAGGAACTAAAGGAACCCCAATACCTGTTTCAGAGAAGGAAATAGAAAAAATACTTGGCCAAATAAAAGATGGTGTTGTACAACCAAAATCAGGTGTTGAATATAATGTAGGTGAAAAGGTACAAGTTATCGATGGACCTTTTGCTTCATTTAGTGGTCTTGTAGAAGATATAGATGAAGAGAAATTAAGATTAAAAGTTTCCGTATCAATATTTGGAAGACCTACACCAGTTGATTTAGAATATAGTCAAGTAGAAAAGGCAAGCTAATGGCAAAGAAAGAAGTAGTTGGATACATAAAATTACAGATAAACGGGGGTCAGGCAAACCCAGCTCCACCAGTTGGTCCTGCGCTTGGACAAAGAGGAATTAATATAATGGATTTTTGCAAAGCATTTAATGAAAAAACAAAATCATTTGCAGGAAAACCAGTTCCAGTAATAATTACTGTATATAAAGATAAAAAGTTTGATTTTGTTATTAAATCACCTCCAGCTTCTCATTTTATTAAAGAGGCAGTGAAACTAAAAAGTGGATCTAAGGAACCAGGCAGAAATATTGTTGCTAAAATTTCAAAAAAACAATTAAAAGAAATAGCAGAAAAAAAAATGGCAGATTTAAATGCGCATGACGTTGATGAGGCTGCAAAAATAATTGCGGGATCCGCAAGATCAATGGGTATAGAGGTGGTAGAATAATGTCATCTAAAAGATATAAAAAATTACCAGAAAAAACTAGGAATTTGCAAGCCGAAGCTGTGGACAAATTAATTCCTATTTTAAAACAAAATTGTACAACGAAATTTGATGAGTCCTTAGATTTAAGTTTACAAATCAATAATAAACAAAAGAAAAGCGAAATTAATATAAGAACAGTTATTAATTTACCAGGTGGAAGTTTAAAAAAAATCAAAGTAGGAGTTGTATGTGAAGATAATAAATCACAAGAAGCAAAAGATGCAGGAGCCGAGGTTGTTGGTGGTGATGAATTTATAGAAGAAATAAAGTCTGGGAATTTAAATTTTGAAAAATTAATATGTACACCAGGCATGATGATTAAACTTTCAAAATTAGGAAAAGTTCTTGGTCCAAAAGGATTAATGCCTAATCCGAAATTAGGATCAGTAACTAATGATATAAAAAAAGCTGTAACAGATGCAAAATCTGGTCAAGTTGAAATAAGAAACGACAAGGATGGAAATATAGGTGTGAGCATTGGTAATAAATCTTTTGATGACGATAAATTAATTATGAATTTTAATGCAGTAATAGATGCTTTAGAAAAAGAAAAATTAAATAATACAATTAAAGGTGATTTAATTAATCAAGCTTTTATAACTTCAACAATGGGTGTTTCATACAAAATTAAATTGGGTAAGAGTATTTAGTTATGATGAATAAGGAACAAAAGAAACAATATATATCCGATATGACAAATCAGTTTGAAAAATCGGAAGCTGTGATAGTTACTCATTATCAAGGTTTAACGATGAACCAACTTGATGACTTAAGAGCTAAAATGAGAGAACATGGTATAAAATTTAAAATTACAAACAATAGAATAACAAAATTGGCTCTAGAGAAAACAAGATGTAAAGATCTTTCAAACTTGTTTTCAGGTCCTACAGCAGTAGCTTTATCTGAAGACGCAATAACTTCTGCTAAAATATTAACTAATTTTTCAAAAGAAAATGAAAATTTAAAGATTCTAGGGGGAATCATGGGTTCCGACATTTTAGATGTTGCTGGTGTCAAAAATGTAGCTACCTTACCTTCATTAGATGAAGCCAGGGCCAAAATAGTAGGAATATTGAGGTCTCCAGCACAAAAAATAGCAAGTATTTTACTTGCGCCGGCGTCAAAAATCGCTATTTTAGCGCTCGAAAAATCAAAAAAATAACCAGGGACAAGATTTACTATGGCTGACTTAAATAAAATTATTGATGACTTATCAAGTTTAACTGTTGTAGAAGCAGCTGAACTTTCAAAACAACTTGAAGAAAAATGGGGAGTGACTGCAGCAGCAGCTGTTGCAGCAGCACCAGCAGCAGCAGGTGGAGCAGCACCAGCAGAGGAGAAAGATGAATTTACGATTATGCTTACTGCAGCAGGTGATAAAAAAATTAATGTTATAAAAGAAGTTAGAGCTATTACTGCTTTAGGTCTTAAAGAAGCAAAAGATTTAGTTGAAGGTGCACCAAAAGAAGTCAAAACAGGTGTTAACAAAAAAGAAGCTGAAGAGATCAAACAAAAACTCGAAGCAGCTGGCGCAAAAGTAGAACTAAAATAAATTAGATAGGATTTTTTACTGGTTAATTAATTTAATCAGTAGTTGAGATGCAATTATCTTTTACTGAAAAGAAAAATATAAGAAAGAGTTTTGGCAAACTTAAAGAAAGTTTGTCAATCCCTAACCTTATTGAAGTTCAAAAAAATTCTTATAAAGAATTAACAGAATTTAAACAAGATGTAGAGCAACACCTCGTAAAAGGTTTTGATAGAGTCTTTAAAAGCATTTTCCCGATCGAAGATTTAAATGATAAAGCAACTTTAGAATATGTTTCTTACAAGTTAGAAAAACCTAAATTTGATGTTGAAGAATGTATAGCAAGAGGACTGACTTATTCCGCAGCTCTAAAGTGTACTCTAAGACTAGTAGTTTATGACATTGATCAAGAGAATAACACAAAAGACATATTGTCTGCAAAAGAACAAGAAGTTTATATGGGTGAAGTTCCAATGATGACTAATAGTGGTACTTTTATAACAAATGGTGTTCAAAGAGTAGTTGTCAATCAAATGCATAGAAGTCCAGGTGTTTTCTTTGATCATGATAAAGGCAAATCACATGCCAGCGGTAAGTTATTATTTAATTGCAGAGTTATACCTAATAGAGGATCTTGGTTAGATTTTGAATTTGATGTTAAAGATTTATTATATTTTAGAATAGATAGAAAAAAGAAAATTTTAGTTTCTACATTGCTTCAAGCTTTGGGTTTTACAAAAAATGATATAGTTGATGAATTTTATCAAAAAGAAACCCTAACTTATGATAAGAGTTTAAATAAATGGAAAACTAAATTTGATCCCGAAAACTATAAGGCTAAAAATTTTTCTGAAGAAGTTATTGATGCAAAAAATAACAAAGTTGTTGTTAAATTAGGAGAGAAAATAAATTTTCTTACGGCTAAAAAACTCTCAAATGATGGTTTAAAAGAAATTTTTGTTTCAAGTGAGTCACTTTATGGTAAATTTTTACACCGTGATATCACTGTAGGTGAAGACATATTCAAAATAGGAACAGAACTAAATGAAACAATAATTGAAAAGATTATACAAGCGGAAATAAAAAATTTAGATATATCTAAGACCAATTCAATTAATAAAGGTCCATATTTATTATTGAGCGTTTTCAATGATAAAAATGAGAATAAAAATGATGCTATAACAGAAATATATAAGGTTTTAAGACCTGGAGAACCTCCTACAATTGAAATAGCAACTCAAATATTTAATAACTTATTTTTTAGCTCAGACAGATATGACCTTTCAGATGTTGGAAGAGTTAAAATGAATTCAAGATTAGATCTAACTTGTTCTGATAAAATAACCATTCTTAGAAACGATGATATATTATCAATTATACAGAAAATGCTTGATCTTAGAGATGGCAAAGATGAAGTCGACGATATTGATCACTTAGGAAACAGAAGAGTTAGATCAGTGGGGGAGCTTGTTGAAAACCAAGCTCGTATAGGTGTTTATAGAATGGAAAGAGCAATTAAAGAAAAAATGACAACTTTAGACGTTGAGTCAGCTATGCCACAAGACCTAATAAATGCAAAACCTTTAACAATTTCTCTTAAAGATTTTTTTGCTACTTCTCAATTATCTCAGTTTATGGATCAAACTAATCCACTTTCGGAAATTACGCATAAAAGAAGAGTATCGGCATTAGGACCAGGAGGACTAACCAGAGAGAGAGCTGGATTTGAAGTTAGAGACGTTCACCCAACGCATTATGGAAGAATTTGTCCTATAGAAACTCCAGAGGGACCAAATATCGGATTAATTAATAGTCTTTCTACATACTCTAAAATAAATAAATATGGGTTCATCGAAAGTCCATATAAAAAAGTTAAAGATGGTGTAGTTCAAAATAATATTGAGTATCTATCAGCAATGGAGGAGACTAAATTTACTATAGCTCAGGCAAATTCATTAATTGATAAAAGTGGTAAATTTACAGAGGAATTAGTCTCTTGCAGGCAAAATTTAAATTTCATTTTAGCAAAACCTGAAAACATAGATTATATTGATGTATCTCCAAAACAACTTGTATCAGTTGCAGCATCTCTAATACCTTTTTTAGAAAATGATGATGCAAATAGGGCTTTAATGGGATCTAATATGATGAGACAAGCAGTTCCATTATTAAAACCAGAGGCTCCACTAGTAGGAACAGGAATTGAGAGTGATGTTGCACTAGATTCAGGGGTAACAATTGTTGCAAGACGAGATGGAGTAGTTGATAAAATAGACGGTAAGCGTATTGTTATTAAAGCATCTAGTGAGAAAGATTATTCTAAATCAGGAGTGGATATTTACAATCTTCAAAAATTCAAAAGGTCTAATCAAAATACATGTATAAACCAAAAACCTTTGGTAAGAGTGGGAGATAAAGTTAAGTCTGGAGATATAATAGCCGACGGCCCTTCAACAAAAGTTGGAGAATTAGCTTTAGGTAAAAATGTGACAGTAGCCTTTATGCCTTGGCAAGGATATAATTTCGAAGATTCAATTCTAATCTCTGAAAGATGTGTAACTGATGATGTTTTTACATCAATTCATATTGAAGAATATGAAGTAATGGCTAGAGACACGAAGTTAGGTGAGGAAGATATTACCAGAGATATCCCAAATGTAAACGAAGAGTCTTTGAAAAATTTAGATGAGTCTGGAATTGTTTATATAGGTGCTGAGGTAAAACCTGGAGATATTTTAGTTGGAAAAGTTACTCCAAAAGGAGACACAGCCTCAGGTCCAGAGGAAAAATTATTAAGATCCATATTTGGAGAAAAAGCTATCGATGTTACAGATACTTCTTTAAAAATGCCAAGTGGTAGTGGCGGTATAGTAGTAGATGTTAGAGTGTTTAATAGACATGGTATAGATAAAGATGAAAGATCAATTACAATTGAAAGAGCTGAGATAGAAAGCGTTCAAGAGGATAAAAAAGTTGAGGAAGAAATATTAGAAAGAAGTATAAAACAAAGACTTTCATCAATTTTAAATGGAACTAAAATAAATAAAAAAATTAAAGATGTTGATGCTAATACAATTTTATCTGATGAAATAATTGGTAATCTTCCTGTTTCAGATTTATTCAAAATATCAATTGAGAATCAAGATAAAGAAACTTCTCTAATCCAAATTAAAGAACAATACAGTAGCGCTAAACAAGATATTCAAGCAAGATTTGAAGATAAAGTATTAAAGATAAGACAAGGTGACGACTTACTTCCAAGTGTGATGAAAATGGTAAAAGTTTTTGTTGCAATAAAGAGAAGACTTAGACCTGGTGATAAGATGTCTGGAAGACATGGAAATAAAGGAGTTGTAAGTAAGATTGTTCCTGTAGAAGATATGCCGTATAGAGAAAACGGTAAACCTGTGGATATAGTTCTTAATCCATTAGGTGTTCCAAGTAGGATGAATGTTGGTCAAATATTAGAAACACACCTAGGATGGTCATGTACTGAGTTAGGTGAAAAATTAAATCAGTTAGTAAATGAAAATCAAAAGAAAATTGAAAAAACAGAAAAAATCAAATCATTTTTGAAAAACGTATATGGTAAAGAAATATATGATGAAGATATTGATAAACTAAATCAATCAGAATTTGAGGATTTATGTTCAAATATTAGACATGGTGTTCCAATAGCTACACCGGTATTTGATGGTGCAAAAGAAAAAGATGTTACAAATATGTTAGACTTAGCTGAATTACCAAATTCAGGTCAAACCACACTTTGGGATGGAAGAACAGGAGAGAAATTTGATAGACCTGTTACTGTAGGAACAATTTATATGTTAAAACTTCATCACTTAGTCGAAGATAAAATTCATGCAAGATCAACTGGTCCTTATAGTTTAGTGACACAACAACCTCTTGGAGGTAAAGCACAATTAGGAGGTCAGCGATTTGGTGAAATGGAAGTTTGGGCTCTAGAAGCTTACGGAGCATCATATACACTTCAGGAAATACTTACAGTTAAGTCAGATGATGTAGCTGGAAGAGTTAAAGTTTACGAAACTATAGTTAAAGGAGAAGAAAATTTTGAGTCAGGAATACCAGAGTCATTTAACGTTTTAGTTAAAGAAATTAAATCTCTAGCGCTAAATGTGGAGCTAAATTAATATGAGTAAAGAATTAACAGATCTATTTAAATCTTCAGAAATTTCAGAAGCACAAAATTTTAATAGCATAAAAATAACTCTTGCTAGTCCAGAGAAGATTAAATCTTGGACATATGGAGAAATTAAAAAACCTGAGACAATAAATTATAGAACTTTTAGACCTGAAAAAGACGGACTATTTTGTGCGAGAATATTTGGACCTATAAAAGATTATGAATGTCTCTGTGGTAAGTACAAAAGAATGAAATTTAGAGGAATTATATGTGAAAAATGTGGAGTTGAAGTTACAAAGTCAAATGTAAGACGTGAAAGAATGGGTCATATTAATCTAGCTACCCCAGTAGCACATATATGGTTCTTAAAATCTTTACCAAGCAGAATTTCTCTTGCGATAGATATGAAGCTTAAAGAGGTCGAACGAGTACTATATTTTGAAAACTTTATAGTTATTGAACCTGGCTTAACTGGACTCAAGAAAAACCAACTTTTAGGAGAAGAAGAGCTTATAAAATATCAAGACGAGTTTGGTGAAGAGTCATTTACTGCAGGAATTGGTGCAGAAGCCATATTGGAAATACTAAAGTCTATAGATTTAGAACAAGAAAAAGAAACCTTAATTAAATCAATAAAAGAGACTAAATCAAAAGTTTCAGAAGAAAGATCAATTAAAAGATTAAAATTAATTGAATCTTTTATAGAAACTGGAAATAAACCTGAGTGGATGATTTTAACTACAATACCAGTAATTCCTCCTGAATTAAGACCATTAGTTCCATTAGACGGAGGTAGATTTGCCACTTCTGATTTAAATGATTTATATAGAAGAGTTATAAATAGAAATAACAGATTAAAAAGATTAATGGATCTTAAGGCTCCAGATATAATTGTAAGAAATGAAAAACGAATGCTTCAAGAGTCCGTAGATGCATTATTTGACAATGGTAGAAGAGGAAGAGTAATTACTGGAACAGGTAAAAGACCGTTAAAATCATTGGCAGAAATGTTGAAAGGTAAGCAAGGAAGATTTAGACAAAATTTACTTGGTAAAAGAGTGGATTATTCTGGAAGATCGGTAATTGTAGTTGGACCAGATTTAAAATTACACGAATGTGGTCTACCAAAAAAAATGGCTTTAGAATTATTTAAACCATTTTTATATGCAAGATTAAATAAACTTGGATTAGCTTCTACAATAAAGCAAGCTAAAAAACTTGTTGAAAGAGAAAGAAATGAAGTTTGGGATGCCTTGGAATTAATTGTTAGAGAACATCCAGTTATATTAAATAGAGCTCCAACACTACATAGATTAGGTGTACAAGCATTTGAACCAAAACTAATCGAAGGAAATGCAATTGAATTACATCCATTAACATGTGCAGCGTTTAATGCAGATTTTGATGGTGATCAGATGGCAGTACACGTTCCATTGAGTTTAGAGGCACAACTGGAAGCGAGAGTTTTGATGATGTCTACAAATAATATTTTAAGCCCATCAAACGGAAAACCTATAATAGTGCCAAGTCAAGACATGATTTTAGGTATATATTATCTTTCCCAACCACCATATCAAACTGATAGAGTTGAGGGATATTTTGTTAACACATCAGAGATTGAACATGCCTTAGAAATTGGTCAAATTAAAGTTCATTCAAGAATAGTTTCAAGATTTGCAACTGTTGATGAAAAAGGTAATACCAAATATGAAAAACATATTAGTACAGCCGGAAGATTTTTATTAGCAAACTTAATTCCAAAAAATATAAATAACAAATTTGCTTTAGTTGACAGATTATTGCCTAAAAAAGTTGTATCAGAAGTTATCGATCATGTTTTTAGATTTTCTGGTCAGAAGAGTACAGTAATATTTTGTGATAAATTAAAAGACCTAGGTTTCAAGCATGCATTCAAAGCTGGAATATCATTTGGTAAAGATGATTTGGTTATTCCAGATAATAAACAACAATTAATTGATGAAACAAAAAAACTTATTTCTGATTACGAAAATCAATATGCTGAGGGATTAATAACAAGAGGTGAAAAATATAATAAAGTAATTGATGCGTGGTCAAAATGTACAGATAAAGTTGCATCTGAAATGATGAAAAGAATTTCTGCAACTGAAATGACTGAAGATGGTCTCAAAATTAATTCAGTATTTATGATGGCAGACAGTGGTGCAAGAGGTTCTGCAGCTCAAATGAAGCAATTAGCTGGTATGAGAGGTTTAATTGCTAAACCATCTGGAGAAATTATAGAATCTCCAATAACATCAAATTTTAAAGAAGGGTTAACTGCATTGGAATATTTTAATTCAACACACGGAGCTCGAAAAGGATTAGCTGATACTGCATTAAAAACAGCAAGTTCTGGATATTTAACAAGAAGACTTTGTGATGTTGCCCAAGATTTAACTATCACTCAAGTAAAGTGTGATAACCCAAGTTTCATAAAGCTTACAGAAGTCTTAGAAGGTGGAAATATAATGGTTAGCCTGTCAGAAAGAGCACTTGGAAGAGTAACAGCTAAAGATGTAAAAAATCCATTAACAGGTGAAATTTTAATAAAGAAAAATAGCATGATAGATGAGGCTGCATGCGAAAAAATTGACTCAGCAGGTGTAAAAAACTTAAATGTTTACTCAGTAATGACATGTAGTTTGAAAGAAGGTGTATGTGCTACTTGTTATGGTAGAGATTTATCAAGAGGTAAAATGGTACATGTTGGTGAAGCAATTGGAATGATATCAGCCCAATCTATTGGTGAACCAGGAACTCAGCTCACTATGAGAACCTTCCACGTAGGTGGAACTGCATCAGTGAAACAAGACTCTCAAATAGTATCTAATAACGACGGTATATTAAAAATAGTTAATACAAATTTATTAGTAGACTCAAAAAAAAATTTAATTGTAATGGGAAGAAATACAGAATTATCAATAGAAGATGATAATGGATTACAAGTAGCTGCATATAAAGTTCCATATGGATCAAAACTTTTCTTTGAGAATGGGGATAAAGTTAAAAAAGGATCAAAAATATGTGAATGGGATCCATATACAACACCTGTTATTGCTGAAAAAGATGGAATAGCAAATTATGTAGATTTAATAGTTGGTGTGTCACTAGCTGAGACAACTGATGATGCAACTGGAATTTCTACCAAAGCAGTAGTTGACTGGAAAACTCAATCTAAAAACACAGATTTAAAACCAAGAATTACACTAAGAGATGCAAAAGGAAATGTTGTTAAAAAAGCTGACGATAACGAAGCAAGATACTATTTAGTTCCAGACTCAATATTATCTGTTAAAGATGGTCAAAAAATTTCAGCTGGTGATGTAATAGCTAGACTACCTAAAGAGACAACAAAAACTAAAGATATTACAGGAGGTCTACCAAGAGTTGCTGAATTATTTGAAGCTAGAAAAGCAAAAGACAGTGCGATTATTGCTGAAAATGATGGGAAAGTAATATTTGGTAAAGAAGTTAGGGGTAAACAAAGAGTAACAATAGAGTCTGAAGGTGGCGATACATCTAGTTATTTAATTCCTAAAGGAAAACATATCAATTTTAATCAAGGTGAAAAAATTAAAAAAGGTGAATATTTGTTAGACGGCCAACCATTACCTCATGATATCCTTAGAATACTAGGCATAGAAGAATTGACTGAATATTTTGTAAACCAGGTACAAGATGTTTATAGACTCCAAGGTGTAATTATTAATGATAAACACATAGAAGTCATACTAAGACAAATGTTGAAAAAAGTAGAAGTTAAAACTCAAGGTGATAGCTCCTTACTACCCGGAGAAATTATTGATAGAATAAGATTTGAAAATATGAACGAACAACTAGTAAAAGATGGTAAAAATCCTGCAGTAGGAGAACGAGTTTTAATGGGAATAACCAAAGCTTCTCTTCAAACAGAGTCATTTATTTCAGCTGCTTCTTTCCAAGAAACAACACGAGTTTTAACAGACGCTGCAATTAAAGGTAAGGTAGATAAGTTATCTGGATTAAAGGAAAATGTTATTGTTGGTAGATTGGTCCCTGCTGGAACTGGATCTGTTAAAAATTTATGGAACAAGAAAGCTCGTTTAGATGATGAAAAATTCATTGCTGAGAGCGAGAAGATTGAGCAAGCAGAAAGTCCCGTAAATCAATAAAAAATCGTCATTTTTCCATGTCTTTTGATTTGACAAATGGAATTTCTATAGTATTTTGTCCGTGTTTTTGGTTGGAATGTAGTGACTAGTGCACTAAACGCTGCCACAAATAACATGACAGTTATTTCCTCTAAAATCAAATTATATAAAAAATTTTTATGCCAACAATTAATCAGTTGTTAAGAAAAGGAAGAGATAAACAAATTGCTAGGAATAAAGTTCCAGCGTTACAAAAACAACCTTTGAAAAGAGGTGTTTGTGTAAAAGTTTATACAACTACACCTAAAAAACCAAACTCAGCATTAAGAAAAGTTGCAAGAGTTAGATTATCAAATGGATTTGAAGTCACAGCCTATATTCCTGGAGAAGGACATAACTTACAAGAGCACTCAGTTGTATTGATAAGAGGTGGACGTGTTAAAGATCTGCCTGGAGTAAGGTATCATATATTGCGAGGTAATCTAGATACACAAGGAGTTGCAAATCGAAAACAAAGACGTTCTTTATATGGAACGAAAAAAGGTAAATAAAAATGTCTAGAAAAAGAAAAGCTCCAAAAAAAATTCCAATTGTAGATCCTAAATACAAATCAGTAATAATTCCAAAATTAATCAATTCGATAATGTTAGATGGCAAGAAGACTACTGCTGAAAAAATAGTTTATGATGCAATTGATAAAATTAAATCAAAATCAAAAGATGAGCCTTTAACAGTTTTTAATGACGCGATAAATAATGTAAGACCAACTGTTGAAGTTAGATCAAGACGTGTTGGAGGTGCCACTTATCAAGTACCGGTAGAAGTGAAAGCCAAGAGATCACAAGCTTTGGCATTAAGATGGATAATTGATGCATCAAGAAAAAGAAAAGATAAAAAAATGTCAGATAAATTATTTAATGAAATTTTTGATGCTTATCAAAATAGAGGTTCAGCAATTAAAAAGAAAGAAGATACACATAAAATGGCAGAGTCAAATAAAGCTTTTGCTCATTTTAGATGGTAAAGAATATGGCAAAAACTCATCCACTAAATAAATACAGAAATATCGGGATCATGGCTCATATAGATGCTGGTAAGACTACAACTACAGAAAGAATTTTGTATTACACGGGTAAAAGTCATAAAATTGGGGAAGTGCATGATGGTGCTGCAACCATGGATTGGATGGAACAGGAGCAAGAAAGAGGTATTACAATAACTTCAGCTGCAACTACTTGTTTTTGGAGAGAACATAGAATCAATATTATTGATACTCCTGGCCATGTTGACTTTACAATTGAAGTTGAACGATCTTTAAAAGTTTTGGACGGTGCTGTTGCAGTATTTGATGGTGTTGCCGGTGTTGAACCACAGTCGGAAACAGTTTGGAGACAAGCTGATAAGTATAAAGTTCCTAGAATTTGTTTTGTAAATAAACTTGATAGGACAGGTGCAGATTTCTTTAGATGTGTGGATATGATTAAAGATAGACTTGGAGCTAAACCTTTAGTTATGCAAGTACCAATTGGAATAGAGGCATCATTACAAGGAGTAGTTGATTTAGTTAAAATGAAAGCAATTGTTTGGAAGAACGAAGACCTTGGAGCTGAATGGGAAGAAAAAGATATTCCAGATGATCTCAAAGAGACATGTGATAAATACAGACAAGAATTAGTTGAGACAGCTGTTGAGCAAGATGAAAAACTAATGGAAGCCTATTTAGGTGGCGAAGAAATTAAACAAGAAGATTTGATTAAATGTGTAAGAAAAGGATGTTTAAATTTCGAATTCGTACCTGTTTTAACGGGTTCTGCTTTTAAAAATAAAGGCGTTCAACCATTATTAGACGCTGTTGTAGATTACCTACCAAGCCCTGAGGATCTTGGATCTATCATGGGCACAAAACCAGGTTCTGATGAGGAAATTGAAATGAAGTTTGAGGATAGTGCGCCTTTTTCAGCATTAGCATTTAAAGTGGCAACAGATCCATTTGTAGGAAGTCTTACATTTATTAGAATTTATTCAGGAACAGTTAAATCTGGAACTGGAGTTTATAACACTTCTTCAGATAAAGAAGAGAGAGTTGGAAGAATGCTTCTAATGCATGCTAACTCAAGAGAAGACATCAAAGAAGCAAGCGCAGGTGATATAGTTGCGCTAGCTGGATTAAAAAATACAATAACAGGTCATACATTGGCAAATAAAGATGCACCAGTATTACTTGAACCAATGGAATTTCCAGATCCAGTTATAGAAATTGCAGTTGAACCTAAATCAAAAGCTGATCAAGAAAAAATGGGTGAAGCCTTAGGAAGATTAGCTAAAGAAGATCCATCATTTAGAGTGTCATCAGATGAAGAGTCAGGTCAAACAATAATTAAAGGGATGGGAGAGTTACATTTAGATATTATTGTCGATAGAATGAAAAGAGAATTCAAAGTTGAGGCAAATGTAGGAGCACCTCAAGTTGCATACAGAGAAACAATATTAAATGCCGCTGAGTTTGATTATACACACAAAAAACAGAGTGGTGGAGCAGGACAATTTGCTAGAGTAAAATTATCTGTTGAACCACTAGAACCAGGTAAAGGTAGAGAGGTTGAAAGTAAAATAAAAGGTGGAGCAATACCAAAAGAATTTATACCAGGTGTTGAAAAAGGTGTAGAGACAATAGCTGACGGTGGAATATTGGCTGGATTTCCTTTAATTGATTATAAAGTAACAATTCTAGATGGTTTACATCATGATGTTGACTCAAGTGTATTAGCTTTTGAGCTTGCTTCAAGACAATGTTTTAAAGAAGCTTGTACTCGAGGAACTCTAAAACTTTTAGAACCAGTAATGAGAGTAGAAGTAGTCACTCCAGAAGATTACATGGGAGACGTAATAGGTGATTTAAATAGTAGAAGAGGTCAAATAAGTACACAAGAGCAAAGAGGAAATGCAACAGTAATAACTGCTATGGTGCCATTAGCAAATATGTTTGGTTATATCAACAGCTTAAGATCTATGTCGCAAGGTAGAGCTCAATACTCAATGTTTTTTGATCATTACGACAAGGTTCCGCAAAATGTTCAAGATGAGGTAACCAAGAAAACAGGTTAATTATGGATAAACAAAATATTAGAATAAAATTAAGAGCATACGATAATAAGGTTTTAGATCAGTCTACTGAAGAGATCGTAAATACTGTTAAAAGAACAGGAGCTAATATTAAAGGTCCAATTCCTCTACCAACAAAAATAGAGAGATATACTGTTTTAAGATCTCCACATATTGATAAAAAAAGTAGAGAACAATTTGAAACCAGAACTCATAAAAGATTAATTGATATTATTGAACCTACACCTGCAACTGTTGAAGCTCTAATGAAACTTGATTTAGCATCGGGGGTAGATGTGGAGATTAAAATATAATGGAAAATTTAGCTTTAATTGGAAAAAAAATAGGAATGTCTAGAGAATTTTTTAAAACTGGTCAATCAGTTCCAGTTACTGTGTTAAAAATGGAGACCGGAAGGGTAATAAACGTAATTAATAAAGATAACAGAGGTTATAGCGCAGTCCAAATAGGATTTGGAAAAATAAAAAATTCAAAATTAACCAAAGCGATGAAAGGTTTTTTTGCCAAAAAAAATACTGAGCCAAAAAAAACACTGAAAGAGTTTAGGCTAGAAAGTACTGAAAATTTCAAAGAAGGAAATGAAATTGGATTAGAAATATTTGAAAATGTTAAATTTGTTGATGTTAAATCTAAGACAATTGGTAAAGGATTTGCAGGTGCAATGAAAAGGCATAATTTTGGTGGATTAAGGGCTACTCATGGTGTTTCAATTTCTCATAGATCTCATGGTTCAACAGGACAAAGGCAGGATCCAGGTAAAGTTTTTAAAGGAAAAAAAATGGCTGGTCATATGGGAGATAAAATTAGAACTATACAAAACATTGAAGTTATAAAAACTGACAAAGAAAACAATTTACTATATTTAAAAGGTTCTATTCCTGGATCAAAAAATACAGAAGTTTTAATTAGAAAATCAGTCAAAGATATTAATCGAATGTCAATAAAAGAAAAAATTGAGCAAATTGAAAAACAAAAAAAATCAGCGGACAAAAAAAAAAAATAAATGAAAATAGATAAATTAAGTATTGATGGAAAAAAACAGAGTATAGAAGTGCTAGATAAAATTTTTAGTGCTAAAGTTAACAATAAATTAGTGAGCGGTGTAATCTATAAATTAAATGCAAACTTTAAAGGTAGAAAAGCAAAGACAAAGCAAAGAAACGAAATAACTGGCTCAACATCTAAGATTTACTCACAAAAAGGTACTGGAAATGCAAGACACTCTAGTAAAAAGGCTCCCATATTTGTAGGTGGGGGAATAGCTCATGGACCAAAAGGTCAGGATAACTACAAAAACAGAAAATTAAATAAGAGTGAAAAGAAAATGAGTATAGCCTCACTTATCACTGAAAAAAATAAATCGAATAACGTAATTATTTTTGATGATTTTGGAGAAAAAATTGAAAAAACAAAAGAAATGTTCGAACTTTTAAAAAAGTTTGATGCAAATAACTCATTATTAATAGTGGATACAAAATCTAAAGATAATATCTTAAGGTCAACTAAAAATATTCCTAATGTCAAATTAACAGATGCAAATCATTTCAGTGCATTTGATTTAGTTAAATATAAAAAAATTATCTTTACTGTAAGTTCAGTTAAAGAATTAGAAAAAAGGTATGAATAATGGAAAAACTAAGCCTATACGATAAAATCTTGTTTCCTGTAGTGACTGAAAAATCGACAAATTTATCAGAGCAAAATAAAATTGTTTTTAAGGTACCTCAAAGTGCTAATAAAAAAACTTTAAAAGGTTCAATTGAAAAAATTTTTAAAGTCAATGTCACAAAAATTAATATTATTAATAAAAAAACACTAATTAAATCTACTAGAGGAAAAAAAGTTAAAAAAAAGGGTTTTAAAAAAGCAATTATTACCCTTAAAAAAGGTCAAAATATTGACTTAACAACAGGCATTTAAGTTATGGCTTTAAAAACATTTAAACCTTACACAAAATCTACTAGAGGCACTATACTGACTAGTAGAGAAGGTCTTTGGAAAGGTAAACCATATAAACCATTAACAAGTGCAAATTATTCTTCAAAAGGAAGAAATAATTATGGTCGAATAACCTCAAGAAATCATGGGGGTGGACATAAACATAAATATAGAAAAATAGATTTTTATAGAAAAAAGAACGGTATGAAGGCAATTGTAGAAAGAATTGAGTATGACCCAAACAGGTCATGCCATATAATGTTGGTTAAATTTGAGGATAATCAAAAATTCTATTATCTTGCTCCACAAAAAATAAAAGTTGGTGATCATATTCAAAATGGTTCTTCTTCAGAAATTAAAATAGGAAATTGTTTACCATTACAAGATATTCCAGTAGGTATTAATATACATAATGTTGAAATACAGCCAGGTGCTGGTGGAAAAATAGCAAGAGCAGCCGGTTCTTCCGTAACGATATCTGGTATTGATGGAAATTACTCAATTATAAAAATGACTTCAGGTGAAGTTAGAAAAATAGATTCAAGAGCGTTGGCTACAATTGGAGTATTATCTAATCCAGATCAAAAAAACATTAAAATCGGTAAAGCAGGTCGATCAAGATGGTTGGGAAGAAGACCACATACAAGAGGAGTTGTTAAAAATCCAGTCGATCACCCTCATGGTGGTGGTGAAGGGAAATCTGCAGGTGGTAGACATCCTGTTTCTCCTACTGGGCAATCAGCTAAAGGATTAAAAACAAGAGATAATAAAAGAACTGATAAATTTATAATAAGAAGAAGAAAGAAGAAGAGAGCTTAATTTATGGCAAGATCTGTTTGGAAAGGACCGTTTGTTGAGGAAAGCTTAATTAAAAAAGTTGAAAAGATCAAAAACGATCCTAATAAAAAACCAATTAAGACTTGGTCTAGAAAGTCAACAATAATACCTGACTTTGTAGGATTTAGTTTTTTAATTTATAACGGTAAAAAATTTATACCAATAACTGTATCAGAAGACATGGTAGGACATAAATTTGGTGAATTTGCACCAACAAGACAGTTTTTTGGTCATACACCAGCTGATAAAAAAGCAAAAGTTGAGGGTGGAGCAAAGGGAACTGATAAGAAATAAATATGAGTAAAAATAAAGATATAGATTTAAAACAAGTTAGATCAATAAATAAGAATGTAAGATCTAGTGTAAGAAAATTAAAACCTATACTTAAATCAATAGTTGGTAAAAAAGTAGAAATTGCAATTAGAGATTTATCTTTCTCAGAAAAAAGAATTTCTAAAGATGTTAAAAAAACAATTTCGTCAGCAGTTGCTAATGCAGAAAATAATTTTCAACACGATATTGACAATCTAGTAGTTAAGGAAGCTTTCTGTGGAAAACAGGTAATAATGAAAAGATTTAGAGCTAGAGCCAAAGGTAGAGCTGCAGAAATTATGAAACCATATTCAAATGTAACAATAGTTTTGAGTGAACAAATGAAACAAAAAGAGAAGGAACATGGGACAAAAGGTTAATCCAGTAGGCTTAAGATTGGGTATCAATAGAGGATGGGATTCCGTTTGGTATGCAAAAAAACAAGATTTTGGAAATTATTTGATTGAAGATTTTAAGATCAGAGAATTCATTAAAAAAAATGTAATTAATTCAGGTGTCTCAAAAGTAATGATAGAAAGATCGGCAAAAAAATGTTTCGTAACAATTTATACTTCTAGACCTGGATTTGTAATTGGAAAAAAGGGGAGTGATATAGAAAAAATTAAAGGGAAATTATCAAGATTGAGCGCAAATGAAATAGTGCTAAATATTAAGGAGGTTAAAAAACCTGAAACAAATTCATTTTTAGTTGCCGAGAATATCGCTCAACAGTTAGTTAAACGTGTTTCTTACAGGAGAGCAATGAAGAGAGCTATGCAATCTGCATTAAGATTAGGAGCTAAAGGAATTAAAGTGTCTTGTAGTGGAAGACTTGGAGGAAACGAAATTGCAAGAACAGAATGGTTAAGAGATGGAAGTATTCCATCTCATACTTTAAGAGCAGATATTGACTACGCTGAAGCAGAAGCTTTGACCACCTATGGAATAATTGGAATTAAAGTTTGGATATACAAAGGTGAAATCTTTACAAAAGAATTTAGCCAAGAAAGGAACAAAACATAATAATGTTACAACCAACAAGAACAAAATTCAGAAAAGCGCATAAAGGAAGAATTCACGGCAATGCCTCGAGGTGTAATGCCATGAACTATGGTTCTTTTGGACTGAAAGCAATCCAGCCAGAAAGAATTATATCCAGACAGATAGAAGCAGCTAGAGTAGCATTAACAAGACACATGAAAAGACAAGGTAGAGTTTGGACAAGAATGTTTCCTAATATACCTGTATCAAAAAAACCTACTGAGGTAAGAATGGGTAAAGGAAAAGGCTCACCTGAATTTTGGGCATGCAGAGTAAAACCAGGAAGAATTTTATTTGAGGTTGACGGTGTAACGGAAGAAATTGCTAGAGAGGCTTTATACAAAGCATCGGCAAAACTTCCTATTAAATGTAAATTTATTAAGAGAATTTAAATGAAAAAAAATGAGATAAAGAAAATGACCAAAGAACAAGCTTTGAAAGATATTGAAAAATTAAAAAAAGATCTTTTTAACTTTAGATTTCAAAAAATTAATGGTCAGATAAAAAGTCCATCAAAAATAAGTGAAACAAAGAAGAATATTGCAAGATTAAAAACATTAGTAGTGAGAAAAGATGCCTAAAAAAATATTAAATGGAATTGTTGTCAGTGATAAGCCAAATAAAACTATAACAGTTTTAGTTGAAAGAAAATACCAACATCCAGTATTAAAAAAAGTAATTAAAGCTAGAAAAAAATATAGTGTTCACGATGAAGAGAATAAATATAAAAGTGGTGATAAAGTATTGATACAAGAGTGCAAACCTTACTCAAAGTCAAAAAAATTTGAAGTAATAGGAGATTCAAAATGATACAAGTTCAAACAGAATTATTTGTAGCTGATAATACGGGTGCCAAAAAAATTGAATGCATAAAAGTATTAGGTGGATCTAAAAGAAGATACGCAAGTATTGGTGATACAATCGTTGTAGCAGTTAAAGAAGCAATTCCCAAAGGAAAGGTTAAAAAGGGTGCGGTCCATAAAGCTGTTGTCGTTAGAGTTAAAAAAGGAATTCATAGAAATGATGGATCCAAAGTAAGATTTGATAACAATGCAGCTGTTCTGACAGATGACAAAGGAGAGCCAATAGGTACTAGGATTTTTGGTCCTGTTACTAGAGAGTTAAGAAATAGAGGCCAAATGAAAATAATTTCATTGGCACCAGAGGTATTATAATGATTAAAAAAGGTGTTAAAGTAAAAATATTGACCGGTAAGGATAAAAACAAAGATGGTGACGTAATTGAAATTGATAGAAAAAATAATAGGGCAAAAGTTAAAGGTATTAACATGGTAAAAAAACATCTGAAAACTACAAAAGAAAAGAAAGGTGGAATAGTTTCAAAAGAAAACTTTATACATCTCTCGAATTTAGCAATATTTGATACCAAAAATAAAAGTGAGGCTAAAAAATAATGACACCTAGATTAAAACAGACCATATCCAAAGAAATTGAGCCAACATTAAAAGAAAAATTTGGCTATAAAAATTTATACATGGGTCCAAGAATACAAAAAATAGTTTTAAATATGGGTTTAGGTCTTGATGGAAATGATCAGAAAATATTAAAATCGTGCCAAGAAGATTTAGCAAACATCACTGGTCAAATGCCAGTAATAACTAAATTTAAAAAATCGATAGCAAATTTTAAAACTAGAAAAAACACTAATTCAGGTTTGAAGGTTACATTAAGAAAAAATAAGATGTACGAATTTATAGATAGATTAACAAATATAGCTTTACCAAGAATAAAAGATTTTAGAGGATTAAATCCAAATGGTTTTGATAAATATGGAAATTATACTTTCGGTGTTAAAGAACATATTATATTTCCTGAAGTAAATTTTGATAAAGTTGATAAAATTAGAGGTTTAGATATTACAATTGTTATTAAATCACAAAAAGTAGAACACAGTTTTGAATTATTAAAACATTTAAATTTTCCATTTAGAGAAAAAAGGAGTAATTAATGGCTAAAATGAGTGCAATTAACAAGAATAATAAAAGAATAAAATTATCAGATAAATTTTATAAGAAGAGATTGAAACTAAAAAAAATAATAATGGATAAAAAATTATCATTAGAAGAAAGGTTCAAAGCACAACAAAAGTTATCAAAATTACCTCGTAATTCTGCAAAGGTCAGAGTTATGAATAGATGTCAAATTACAGGTAGACCACACGGTGTTTATCGAAAATTAAAAATTTCAAGGATTGCCCTTCGACAACTTGGTTTAGAGGGTAAAATTCCTGGAATGGTAAAATCGAGTTGGTAGAAAGGATAATATGAGTTTAAGTGATCCAATAGGAGATATGCTAGCTAGAATTAAAAATGCTCAAGTAAGAAATCACAGTAAAGTTTCTTTGCCTTCGTCAAAATTTAAATCTAAAATTGCAGATGTATTGAAGGCAGAAGGCTATATTATAGGTTATAAAATTAATGATGACAAAAAACCTTCAATTGAAATTAACTTAAAATATAACTCGGGAAATCCAGTTATAAATACAATTGAAAGAATTTCGAAGCCAGGTAGAAGAATTTTTTCTAGCGCAAGCAGTCTTCCAAAAATAAATAATGGTCTTGGTATAGCAATTGTATCTACACCACAAGGAGTCATGACTGATGTTGATGCAAGGAAGAAAAAACTTGGTGGTGAAATTATTTGTAAGGTATTTTAATGTCTAAAATAGGAAAAATAAATATACCAATTCCAGAAAAAGTAAAAGTTTTACTAACCGGTAATACAGTTAACGTTGAGGGACCTCTCGGTAAACAAGCAATTAAATTAGACTTAGAAATGTTTGAACTTAATATTAATGAAGGCAAGGATGTATCAATAAAACCTAAAAAACTTGATGATATGTCTAAAAGATTATGGGGTATGAATAGAAGCTTGCTTAATAATGCTATTATTGGAGCAAGCAGTGGCTATGAAAAAATACTTGAACTTACAGGTGTTGGTTTTAGAGCTGCTCTAAAAGGAAATATTTTAAATATGCAGCTAGGATTTAGTCATGACATCAACTACGATATACCAGATGGTATCAAAATAACAGTTGAAAAACAAACAACTTTGAAAATAAGTGGCTCAAATAAACAACAAGTAGGTATGGTTGCTTCACAAATTAAAAGCATTAGACCACCTGAACCCTATAAAGGAAAAGGCATAAAGGAAAAAGGTCAGTATATTTTAAGAAAAGAAGGTAAGAAAAAATAATGAGATTAAGCACAATTGAAAGAAAAAGATTTAGAGTTAGAAAAAAACTTAAAAAAGTTTCTTCAGATAGATATAGATTGAGTGTTTCAAGATCCACAAAAAATATAAGTGCACAAATAATAGATGATGTAAAAAATATTACATTAGTCTCTGCTTCATCGATAGACAAAGAAATTAAAGGAAAAAAAACAAACAAATCAGAGTTATCAACTATGGTTGCTGAAATTCTTGCAAAAAAAGCAAATGAAAAGAATATCAAGAAAATTTATTTTGACAGAGGTATTTATAAATATCATGGAAGAATTAAAATTTTTGCTGAAACACTAAGAAAAAATGGAATGGAATTTTAAAATATGGAAAAAAATACAGAATTTGTAGAAAAACTAGTGCACATAAACAGAATAACTAAAGTTGTGAAAGGTGGAAGAAGATTTGGGTTTTCAGCTTTAGTAGTAGTTGGAAATCAGAATGGAAAAATTGGAATTGCTCATGCAAAAGCAAAACAAGTTCCTGATGCAATCAAAAAAGCAAATGAGTTGGCTAGAAGAAAATTGATACAAATACCTTTAAGAGATGGACGTACAATTCATCATGATATTTATGGCAAAGATGGTGCTGGAAAAATTAAATTAAGATCAGCACCTAAAGGAACTGGTATAATAGCTGGTGGTCCAGTTAGAGCCGTCTGTGAGGTGCTTGGTATAAAAGATATAGTAGCTAAATCTTTGGGTACTGCAAATCCGCATAATGTAATTAGAGCTTGTATAAAAGCTTTATCAAATCAGAATTCACCAAAAAATATTTCTAATTTAAGAAATAAAAAAATATCTGAAATAATTGAGAAAAGGGGATAATGACATCTTTAAATACATTAAATAATCATAAAATAAAAAAAATTCGTGTAGGAAGAGGAATAGGATCTGGTAAAGGCAAAACATCTGGCAGAGGTGTAAAAGGTCAAAAATCAAGATCTGGAGTGGCTATAAAAAGTTTTGAAGGTGGTCAAATGCCATTATATAGAAGACTACCTAAAAGAGGTTTTAAGCCTGTAAACAAAAATAATATAGCTGTAATAAACTTGGGTGATTTACAAAATCTTATTGACAATAAAAAAATTAAAACGGATACAAAAATAAATATTAATACATTTAAAGAATCAAAATTATTCAGAAAATCAGTTAATAAATTTAAAGTTTTATCAAATGGTAATTTTAACTCTAAAATCGATATTGAAGCGGATTATTCTTCTAAAACCGCAAAAGAGAAAATTGAAAAAGCTGGTGGACAAATTACTGTTAAAAATCAATCTAAATAATGAGTAGCTCAACACAATCTAACGATTTAAGAAATAGAATACTTTTTACACTTTTTATCCTTGCTGTTTATCGATTGGGTACTTTCGTTCCTCTACCAGGAATTGATCCAGAACAACTTCAAATAATGATGGAGGGAAATCAAAAAGGTTTATTAGGCATGTTTAACGTTTTTGCAGGCGGTGCCGTAAGTAGAATGGCAATATTTGCTCTTGGAATAATGCCATATATCTCTTCTTCAATTATTGTCCAGTTACTTACTGGTGTTTCAGAATATTTTAAAAATCTAAAGGCTCAAGGTGAAATTGGAAGACAAAAAATTACTCAAATAACTAGATATGGAACTGTATTGTTAGCAACTATACAAGGATATGGATTGGCAGTTGGATTAGAGTCGTCAGCAGATTTAGTTATTAATCCTGGAATATTTTTTAAAATTTCAACAGTTACAACTATTGTTGCTGGAACTATTTTTCTAATGTGGCTTGGTGAACAAATAACACAAAGAGGTATTGGTAATGGTATCTCACTAATTATTTTTTCTGGCATTGTTGCTGAAATTCCAAGAGCATTAGTAACAACATTTGAATTAGGTAGAACTGGAGCAATTTCAACTGTAATGATAATTTTTATATTTTTATTACTTGTCGGAACAATAATGTTTATTGTATTTATGGAAAGAGCATTAAGAAAAATTCTTATAAATTATCCAAAGAGGCAAATGGGTAATAAAATGTATGGTGGGGACTCTTCACATCTGCCATTAAAAATTAATTCTGCAGGTGTAATACCTGCAATTTTTGCCTCAGCATTGTTACTGTTACCAGTCACTTTTTCAAATTTTAATGTTTCTCAAAATGAAACATTTTTGAATATTTCATCATATTTTTCTCAGGGACAACCTCTGTACATGTTACTATACGCATCTGGAATAATATTTTTTACTTTTTTTTATACTTCAATAACTTTCAATCCTACTGAAACTGCTGAAAATTTAAGAAAATATGGTGGATTTATTCCAGGAATAAGACCTGGGGAAAGTACTGCACTTTATATTGATACTATATTAACAAGACTAACAACAATAGGCGCATTATATCTTGCACTAGTCTGTTTAATGCCAGAATTTTTAATCGCAAATTATCCAATTCCATTTTATTTAGGTGGTGCTTCTGTTTTAATTGTTGTTGTTGTTGCAATTGACACTGTAACACAAATTCAAACAAGGATGATGAGTTCTCAATATGAACAGCTTATTAAGAAAACTAAATTTGGTAGATAGGTGAATATAATTCTGTTTGGTCCTCCAGGAGCTGGTAAAGGTACTCAAGCCAAATATTTAGTAAAAAAATTAAATGGATTTCAAATTTCCACAGGTGAAATTTTAAGAGATGAAATAAAAAAAAATACAGATATAGGAAAGAAAATAATAAACAATATGAACGAAGGAAAATTTGTAAGTGATGAGATTGTAAATAGTCTATTAAAAATTCATGTAGTCGACCCAAATAAAAGAGAAAAATTAATATTTGATGGTTATCCAAGGTCTCTAAGCCAAGCTAAAAATCTAGATATATTATTAAAAGATTCAAATCAAAAGATAGATTGTATTTTTTTTTTAAATGTTAATAAAGAAACCATAGTCGAAAGAATAAAAAAAAGAAAAATTTTAGAAAAAAGATCTGATGACGATTTAGATACAATTCTCAAGAGATATGATACTTATATCGAAACCACTAGACCTGTATTAGATTACTACTCAAAAAATTCAAATTTTCATGAGATTGATGGAGCAATGGAAATTGATCAAATTACTAATAAAATAGAGGGTTTTTTAAATGTTTAAGACGTTGACTTTGACTAATCTTCTTATATAAAAGGCACAATTTATCACAAAAATTATGGCTCGTATTGCAGGTGTAAACATACCACAAAATAAATTAGTTCATGTTGGACTTACTTATATTTATGGTATTGGGAATAAATTTTCTAACCAAATTTGCAGTGCATTAGAAATACCAAAATCAAAAAGAGTAAATGAATTGACTGATGATCAAATTTTGAAAATAAGAGAATATATAGATCAGAAGTTTACTGTTGAAGGTGATTTAAGAAGAGATACTTCATTAAGTATAAAAAGATTAATTGATCTTGCAACTTATAGAGGATCTAGACACAGAAAAAAACTTCCAGTCAGAGGACAAAGAACAAGATGTAATTCTAGAACAAGAAAAGGAAAAGCAATAGCTATAGCTGGAAAAAAATTAACACCACTTAAAAAATAATGAAAAAAGAAGTAGTTGATAATAAAGAACAGAAAACAGAAGTTAAAACAAAAAAAAGTTCTTACTCAAAAAAGAAAAAAGGTAAAAAGAATATTTTGAATGGAATTGCTTATGTACAGTCTACTTTTAATAATACTATCGTTTCAATTGCAGATACCAATGGAAATATAGTTTCTTGGGCATCTGCTGGACAAAAAGGATTTAAAGGTTCTCGTAAATCCACACCATATGCAGCACAAGTTGCAGCTGATGCAGCAGCAGCGAAAGCTTTAGAGGTTGGAATGAAAATTTTATCTGTTGAAGTAAAAGGACCAGGTTCTGGAAGAGAAACAGCCTTGAGAGCTTTACAAGCTAGAGGATTTAAAATTATATCAATTAAAGACACAACACCAATGCCACATAATGGTACTAGACCACCTAAAAAAAGGAGAGTTTAATGGAGCAAACAGAGGTAAATTCAAAAAATTGGAAATCATTAATTAAACCAGCAAAACTAGATGTTCAATTAAGTGATGACAAAGCATTCGCAAAAATCACTGCTGAACCACTTGAGAAAGGATATGGATTAACTCTTGGTAATTCCCTAAGAAGAATTCTTCTTTCTTCTATTAGAGGTACTGCTGTAACATCTATTCAAATAGATGGTGTATTGCATGAATTTACTTCAATTAAAGGTGTCAGAGAAGATGTAACTGATATAGTACTAAATGTAAAATCCTTAGCTCTCAAAAGTTCTTCTGATGAGCCAAAAAAATTAATACTTGATGCTAAAGGTCCAGGTGAAATTAAAGCATCTAATATAACACCAGTTGCTGATATTGAAATTTTAAATCCAGATTTAGTTATTTGTAACTTAGATGAGAATACAAAATTTCATATGGAAATGTCAGTGGGTACTGGGAAAGGATATGTCTCAGCAGATATGAATAAACCAGAGGAACCACCTTTAGGTTTAATTCCAATAGATTCATTATTTAGTCCAGTAAAAAAAGTATCTTACTCAGTAAGTACAGCTAGAGAAGGAAAAGCCTTAGATTATGATAAATTAACGATGGAAGTTGAGACAAATGGATCAATCTCAGCCGAAGATGCTGTTGCATATTCAGCTAGAATTTTTCAAGATCAATTAGGCATGTTTGTTAATTTTGATGAACCACAAGAAGTTATTGTTAAAGAACAACCTTCTGAGCCAGAATTTAATAAAAATTTATTAAGAAAAGTTGATGAATTAGAACTTTCTGTAAGATCAATGAATTGTTTAAAAAATGATAACATTATTTATATAGGTGATTTGGTTCAAAAATCGGAAGGCGAAATGCTAAGAACACCTAATTTTGGAAGAAAATCACTAAATGAGATTAAAGAAGTATTAACAGGAATGTCATTATATCTCGGTATGGAAATTCCAAACTGGCCACCAGATAACATTGCTGAATTATCTAAAAAACTTGAGGAAGCTATCTAATGAGACATAAAATGGGCTATAAAAAGCTCAACAGAACTTCAGAACATAGAAAAGCTCTTATAAAAAATATGCTTAACTCATTAATAAAGTATGAGCAAATTACAACAACCTTACCAAAAGCAAAAGTTTTAAAACCTCAAGCTGACAAAATTATAACATTGGGTAAGAAAAATACTTTATCTAACACAAAAACATTAATCTCGAAGTTGCAAGATATTAAATCTACAAATAAAGTTAAAAAAACTTTATCTAAGAGATATGAAAATAGAAAAGGTGGATATACTAGAATTATCAAGGCAGGATTTAGATATGGTGACAATGCTCCAATGGCAGTAATTGAGTTTGTAGATAGGGATGTTGAGGCAAAAAGAGTCGATAAAAAAAAGAAAGATCCAGCTAAAGATCAAAAAAAAGAAACCTCAAAAATAGCAACAGCTTAAAGAAAAATAAATGAAAAAACTATTAAACGTTGAAAAGACGTTCAATGGTATGCGTATTGATAGATTTTTAAGAAATCAATTCGGTCAAATTCCACAAAGTCTAATTGAAAAAAACTTAAGAAATGGAAGAATTAAGTTAAATAAAAAAAAAATTAAAAGTTCAAAAAAAATTCAATTTAAAGATGAAATTGAGTTACATAACATTGAATTTAAAAAAATTATAAAACAAAAAAAAGAAAAATATAATCCTAGCAATGAAATTATAAAAGAAAATGAAGATTTAATTATTGAAAATAATGATAATTTTGTTGTTTTAAATAAACAAGCTGGAATTTCAGTTCAGGGTGGTACAAAATCTAAAAAAAATATAATTGATATATTTGCAAAAAGTAATTTATTTAGAGATGAGAAGCCATTTTCCGTTCATAGACTAGATAAAGATACATCAGGTGTTTTTATAATAGCCAAAAATAGACAAACAGCTCAATTACTTACTTCACTTTTTAGACTAAGAAAAATTTATAAAACTTATTTAGCAATATGTAATGGTGAAATAATTTTAACTAACCAAGGTAAGTTAAATAATGATCTAATAAGATTTGAAAGTAAAAAAAAAATTGTCGAAAAAGCTGAAACAAAATATCAAATTCTAGATAAAAATAATAATGCAACTTTTATTCAACTTAATCCAATAACTGGTAGAAAACACCAATTAAGAAAACAACTATTCAATTTAGGAAATTCAATTATTGGTGATAAAAAATATAATTCAACAAATAATTCAAAAATAAGTAATAAAAATTTAATGTTACATTCATATGAAATAAAATTTAAGATTAATGAAAAAAAATACACATTTAGAGCAACACCTCCAGATTATTTTAGAAATATGTTAAAAACAAAAAGACTTAATTTTTAATATTTGATAAAAAATTTTTTATTAAATCATTCTCGATATTTTTATAATTTTGTTTCTTAATCATATTTAAACTTGAAACTCCTCTATCTCTGATTCCACAGGGAACTATCTTTTTATATACATTAAGATCATTAGATATATTTAGTGCAAATCCGTGATAAGCAATCCATTTTTTTACTTTTATACCTATTGCTGCAATTTTATCTATTTTACCAGATTTTTGCTTAAACCAAATTCCAATATTTTTTCTATCAGCGAAACAATCTATATTATAATTTTTTAATGTATCTATAATTGTCTTCTCTATTGCACTTATTATTTTTTTTATATTTTTACCTCTTTTGCCTAAGTCGATTACAAAATAAAAAATTAATTGACCAGGACCATGATATGTTATTTTTCCACCTCTATTTGTTTTAATAAAGTTTATAGATTTGTCTAAAATCTCATTATCACTAAAACTTGTTCCACCAGTATAAATCTCTTCATGTTCAAGTATCCAAATAAGTTCTTTATTTTTATTTACTTTGATTTGCTCCAATCTATCTTCAAGTATATTTATAGCAGATTTATATTTTATTGGTTTTACTGACTTTTTGATCTCTATTGTCATTATAAATTTGTATTATTTTTATTTTGTATTAATAGTGCCAACTAAATTATAGGTAAATTTTATGACTATAGTGAAAAAAATTAAAGATAAAAAAGTTAACTTTGAATTTAACAAAGAATTCATCAAAGTTGTCACAGATAAAATTGCCTCAAATGATGCTGGATTTATTACAAATTCGTTCAATGCTATGCATCCAGCAGATGCTGCTGATATAATTGAACATTTAAGTCAAAATGACAGAGAAAATTTAATAAAATTAAATAGTTTCAAAGTTGATCCTGAAGTTTTTGTTGAATTAAATGAGTCAATTCAGTCTGAGATAATTGCTTATTTATCATCAGACTCAATAGTAAACATACTAAAAAATTTAGAGTCAGATGATGCAATTAAGATTTTAGAAAATGTAGATGAAAAAGATAAAAATACCATCCTTAGCTCATTGCCTCCAAAAGACCGATTTGCATTACTTGAAAGTTTAAGTTATCCAGAAGATTCGGCTGCTAGATTAATGCAGCGAGAATTTACAGCTATACCGAGCAACTGGTCTGTAGGACAAACTATAGACTATCTAAGAGAAAATAAAGATCTTCCTGAGGAATTTCTAGAAATATTTATTGTCGATCAAGAATTCAAACCTATTGGTACAGTTCCTTCATCAAGAGTATTAAGAACTCCAAGAGACACAAAGATGATGTCTATAATGGCTGAATCTCAAACTTTAATACCAGTTGATATGGACAGGGAGGAAGTTGGTAATTTATTTGAAAATTATAACTTGAGTTCAGCGGCTGTAGTAGATAAGTCAAATAAACTTGTTGGAATGATAGCTTATGATGATGTTCTAACAGTATTAAAAGAAGAAGCAGAAGAGGATACACTTAGATTAGCTGGAGTAGGCGATGAGGAAATAACCGATGGAGTAATAACAAAAACGAAGAGAAGATTTAATTGGTTGTTATTAAACTTGTTTACTGCTTTTCTCGCAACCTATTGCATTAGTTTATTTGGTGCCACTATAGAACAAATGGTAGTGCTAGCTTTTTTAATGCCAATTGTAGCATCAATGGGAGGCAATGCTGGAATGCAAACATTAGCAGTCACAGTAAGATCCTTAGCAACACAGGATTTAACAAAAAATAATTTTACGAATAATATTATTAAAGAATTTAATATCGGAGTTTTAAATGGTGTTATTTTTGCAATAATAAGTTCTTTGATAGTTCAACTATGGTTTAATGATATTCAGCTCTCCTTAATAATTTCAATTTCTATGATTTTAACCATGATAGTTGCTGGCCTTTTTGGTATTTTAGTGCCAGTAACATTAAATAAAATGAAAATTGATCCTGCAATTTCATCTAGTGTATTTGTAACAACAATAACAGATGTAATTGGATTTGTATCTTTCTTAGGTGTAGGAGCTTATTTTCTATAATCAAAAATTATCAATCAATCTTACTCCATTTATATAATAAGCAATAAATAATCTGTATTTAGATTTAAAATTATTCAATTTCATTTTATTTTCATCTCTAAATTCAAGATAATCAATTTTAATTTTAAATTTATTTTCAAGCTCATCTTTAAATTTTGACAAATCCAAAGATTTGTTTTTTTGTGATAGTCTTTTTAATTTATCCAATATGATAGCTATTTTAGATGCTTTTTTTATTGATGATTTTTTTAATAATTTATTTCTTGTAGATAAAGCAATTTTATTACTTTCTCTAATTGTAGGACAACCAACAATATTTATTTTATATTTTTTTCCTAATATTCTTTTTATTAACATGTATTGTTGAAAATCTTTTTTACCCATAAAAACATACTTAGATTTAACAATAGATAGCAACCTATTCATAACATTTAATACTCCCTCAAAATGACCTTTTCTATATTTAGCACATAAAATCTTATCGGATTTATTAAGTTTAAAATTTTTCATTTTTTTTTTATATATTTCATTTACATCAGGTAAAAATAAATAATTCACTTTAAGTTTTCTTAATATTGAAATGTCTTTTTTTATATTCCTAGGATAATTATTAAAATCTTTTTTTTGATTAAATTGTGTTGGATTGACAAAAATACTTACAATTGTCTCTTTGTTATTTTTTTGTGAAATTTTTATTAAAGACTCGTGGCCTTTATGAATTCCTCCCATTGTAGGAACAAATCCTACATTTTTGTAATTTTTTACTGCCTTATTTAGTTCAAAAACATTTTTTAAAATTTTCATTTTTAATAAATATGATTATAAGTAAAACATCTTAATGATTAAACAAGCTATAATTCCTCTTGCTGGTTTGGGTACACGGTTGTTACCTTTAACAAGTGTTTTTCCTAAAGAACTACTCCCAATTAATGGCAAACCAGGAATTGAGTATATTTTAGATGAATGTATTGACGCAGGAGTAAAAGAAATTATTTTTATTATTTCTAAAAAAAAAGAAATGATAAGGAGATATTTTAATAATGATAATTTTTATAAATCAATAATAAAAAAAAAAAAGGATCCTAGAATAATTAAAGAATATAAAAAAATCCTTTTTTTTAAAAAAAAAATTAAATTTGTTTACCAAAATAAGCCTTTGGGGACTGGAGATGCTGTATTAAAAACTAAGAAATTAATAAAAAATAATTATTTTTTAATGCTATTACCTGATGATTTAATCATAAAAAAGAATTGTTCAAAAGATATGATTAAAATTCACAAAAAATATAAAGCATCAGTGATGGCGAGCATGAAAGTAAAAAAAAATAATGTAGATCGTTGGGGTATCTATTCAATAAATAAAAACTTTGATAAATCAAATTTTAAAATATCTGATGTAATTGAAAAACCAAATGCTAAAGATGCTCCTTCCAACAATGCAGTCATTGGAAGATATATATTATCAAAAAAAATTTTTAATTATCTAAATAATCAAAAAAAAGGAAAAGGCGATGAAATACATATAACAGATGCAATAAGACGAATGATATTAGATAAGAATTTATTTATTGGACATAAGTTTAAAGGTAATTATTTAGATTGTGGTTCTATGAATGGTTATATAAATTCAGGAATTGAAATTTCCAAAATATGAAAATTTGTATGATAGGATCTGGTTATGTTGGTTTAGTCAGTGGAGCTTGTTTTTCCGATTTAGGTAATACAGTAATCTGTGTAGATAATAATAAAGAAATCATTGATAAGCTAAATAAAGGGATAATACCAATTTATGAGCCTGGCCTTCAAGAATTGGTTGAGAGAAATACAAAAAAAAAAAGACTTTTTTTTTCTAAAGATATTTTTAGTTCAATAAAAAAATCAGATATTCTTTTTATATGTGTAGGTACACCAACAAAAAATAACAAAGCTAATCTAAAATATGTTTATAATGTCGTAAAAAGCATCAAATCAAATCTCAACAAATATAAAATTATAGTAACCAAATCTACAGTTCCAGTCACTACGGGTGATAAAATAGAAAAAATTTTAAATTCAAAAAAAAATCAAAATAAATTTGATGTTATTTCTAATCCTGAATTTTTAAGAGAAGGAGAGGCCATAAGAGATTTTCAATATCCTGATAGAGTAGTGATTGGGACTGATAGTAAAAAAGCAAATCAGATAATGAAAAATCTTTACCTTCCTTTAATCAAAAAAGGCAGTAGATACATTAATACCTCAAGAAGATCTGCTGAATTAATCAAATATGCTTCAAATGCTTTTTTAGCTACTAAAATTACATTTATTAACGAAATTGCAAATCTATGTGAAAAATCTAACATTGATGTTCAGGATGTTGCAACTGGAATGGGTTTAGATGATAGAATTGGAAGTAGATTTTTAAGAGCTGGACCAGCATATGGAGGATCATGTTTTCCAAAAGATACTAGAGCATTAGTTTCAACGGGAAAAATTTTTAAAACAAACTTATCTGTTGTTAAATCAGTTATAAATTCAAATGAAAAAAGAAATAAATTGTTATTAGATAGGATAAAAATAATAATGAAAAATAAAATAAAAAATAAAAGTATTACATTTTTGGGTGTTACTTTTAAATCAGGTACGGATGATATGAGGGAGTCACCATCTTTGAAAATGATTCCCTATTTATTAAAAAGAGGTGCTTTTATAAATTATTATGAACCAACCGGTCAGAAGAAACAATTTAAATCAAAAAACATAATCTTTTATGAAAATATAAAAGACGCCTGTCAAAATGCAGATTTAATAATTATTCACACTGAATGGAATGAATTTAAACAACTAAATTTTAAAAAAATAACAAAAAAAAAAAATTTAAAAATATTTGACATGAGAAACCTTTATACCCCAAAAGATATGAAGAAAAACAATATTAATTATTTTGGAATTGGTAGATAATTAGTTAAGATCAAATATTGCATCAACTTCAACTGCAACACCCAATGGAAGGCTATTAGTGCTAACGGCAGCTCTTGCATGTGAGCCAGCTTCATCAAATACACTTTTTATTAAATCTGATGCTCCATTTATGACTTTTGGTTGTTCTGTAAAATCATCAGTAGAATTAACATATCCAGTAAGTTTCAAACATGATTTAATTTTGGATAAATCATCACCACATGCTTTTTTTGCTTGTGATATTATACTTAATGCACATCTTTTAGCTGCCTCGTAACCTTGTTCAATATTATAATCTTTTCCGAGTTTCCCCTTAATTAAATTTCCATTTTCATCAATTGATATTTGGCCAGATATGTATAGTAAATTCCCAGATATTCTAGTAGCAGCATATGATCCAACAGGATCATTAGCTTTTGGTAATTTAATATTTAAATTCTTTAAATTTTCATCTGCCGACATTATTTGCCTTTCTTTTTCTTCTTATTTCTATCGTATTCTTTTCTTTTCTCAATTAAAATTAATGCTTCTTCCATAGTTAATTCAACAGGATCTTTTTCTTCAGGTATGGTCGCGTTTAAAGATTTGTATTTAATGTAAGGACCATACTGACCTTTCATGACTCTAACTGGCTTTTTATCTTCAGGGTGTTCTCCTAAATCTTTTATCATAGATGATGAAATTCTTCCTGGTTTAGCTTCAGCAATTAATGTAACAGCTCTATTTAATCCAATTGTGAATAATTCTTCCACATTTTCTAGTCTAGCAGATTTATTTTCACATTTAAGGTAAGGACCGAATCTTCCAACATTCACTGTAATATCTTTATCATTTTCAGGATTTTTACCTAAACTTAATGGCAACGAGCATAAGTATTTTGCCTTTTCTAAATCAATATTTTCAATCTCAATTCCTTTAGGGATAGAAACATTTTTCAAATTATTTTCTTCTTTCTTTAATTTTCTTTTTTTCTTTTTAGTTTTTTTATCTTCCTCTATGATTTCTTTCTCAAATTGCAAATATGGACCAAATCTTCCATTTTTAAGAAAAATATCTTTACCTTTATCATTCTTTCCAATGAATTTAGGTTCTGCTAGTGTCAATTGTTGTGCTGCTTTAGATTTTGATAGTGGTCTTGTAAATTTGCATTCTGGATAATTTGAACACCCAATAAAAGCACCACCTCTAAAACTATTTTTTAAACTTAATTGCCCAGATTCACAAAGCTTACATTTTCTATCAATATTTCCATCCTTATCGACCTCAAATATTAGTGATCCAAGACTTTCATTTAATAGATCTAATACTTCTCTGGTTCTTTTTTCTTTCACACCTGAAACATTAGAATTAAAGTCTTTCCAAAAGTTTTCTAGAACTTTTATCCAATTTTCTTTACCTGATGTTATATCATCTAATTGATCTTCTAATTTTGCAGTAAAATCATAATCAACATATTTAGTAAATAATTTTTCTAAAAAAGCAGAAAGCAATTTCCCTCTATCAGTTGGAAAAAATCTTTTATTATTTATATCAGCATAACCTCTATTAGCTATTACCGAAATAATACTTGCATAAGTAGATGGTCTTCCAATTCCTAGCTCCTCTAATTTTTTAACTAGACTTGCCTCTGAATATCTAGGTGGTGGTTGTGTATAGTGCTGTTCATCAATATGATCTTCAAACATTACATCACCTTTTTCAACATCTGGCAAAATATTTTCATTGTCATTATCATTTTCATCGATCTTATATAGTTTAAGGAAGCCATCAAATTTTAATGTTGAACCACTAGCTTTGAATATATTTTTATCATCATCTGAGTTGATGGTAATAGTTTTTCTATCAAATTTGGCTGACTGCATTTGTGATGATAAAGATCTAGACCATATTAAATTATAAAGTTTATATTGATCAGTACTTAAGTATTTTTTCATATCTTCTGGTTTTCGAATTATTTCTGTTGGACGTATAGCTTCGTGAGCTTCTTGAGCATTCTTTGCTTTTTTGCCACTATAATTTAGAGGTTGTTCTGGTAAATATTTATCACCATAATTCTGCATTATAAAATCTCTGAAAGATGTTATCGCATCTTTTGAAATATTAGTTCCATCTGTTCTCATATAAGTAATTAATCCTACGGTTTCACCTTCAATATCAATTCCTTGATATAGTCTTTGAGCAATTTGCATTGTCCTTGATGCTCCAAAACCAAGTTTACTCGATGCTGTTTGTTGTAATGTCGATGTAGTAAAAGGTCCTGATGGATTTCTGTTATAAGTTTTTGAACTTATATCTGTTATGTTATATTTTTTATTTTTTATTTTTGACAAAGCGTCGTTAATATCTTGTTTGTTTTTAAATGAAAATTTCTCAACCTTATTTCCATCTAATTGTGAAATAGTTGTATTTATTTTTTCATTTTTGTTATTTTTAAAAATTATATTTAAAGTCCAAAATTCTTTTGGTTGAAAAACTTCTATTTCCTGTTCTCTTTCGGTTAAAAGTCTTAGAGCTACAGACTGAACTCGACCAGCAGATTTAGAACCTGGTAATTTTGTCCATAGAATGGGGGAGATAGTAAAACCTACTAGATAATCCAAAGCTCTTCTTGCCATATAAGCATCAACTAAATGTGGCTCAATTTTTCTTGGATTATCTATTCCATTTGTAACTGCTTTTTTTGTTATTTCGTTGAAAACAACTCTTTCAACTTCTTTATCTTTTAATAATTTTTTTTCTTCAAGGAACTCTTTTACATGCCAAGCTATTGCTTCACCTTCTCTGTCAGGGTCAGTAGCTAGAATAATTTTTTTTGAATCTTTAGCACTATCTGTAATTTCTTTTAAATATTTTTTTGAAAAACTATCTACTTCCCAAATCATTTTAAAATCATTTTCAGGATCAACAGAACCATTTTTCGAAGGCAGATCTCTTATATGTCCATAGCTTGCAAGAACTGTATAATCTGATCCTAAATATTTATTAATTGTTTTTGCTTTTGCTGGACTTTCAACAATTACTAGATTCATATTTAGAGAACGTACTTAAAACAGTTAAACTGTCAAATTATTAAATTTTTGTCTTAGTTTCTTCTTTATTTATCAAGCGTTTAACGTTTTCTCTATGAGTGTAAAAAATTAAAATAAACATTATGAAGTAAAACATAATGTTATCATTACTATAAAAAAATATAAAAATAGGAACACTTAATGATCCAAGAATTGATCCTAATGATGAGTATTTAGAAATTAAATATGTAATTACCCAAACAATACCAAAAACAATACCCAAAAAATAATTTAAAATAATCAACATTCCAACATATGTTGCAACACCCTTACCACCTTTAAATTTTAACCATATTGGAAAAACATGTCCTAAAAAAACAGATAATGAACAAATGTAAATAAATTCTGGATAATTTAACTTAACATAAATTATTGGCAAAACCGCTTTTAAAATGTCTAGTAATAAAGTTGAGTAACCTAAAAATTTATTGCCAGTTCTTAAAACATTGGTGGCGCCTATATTACCCGATCCTGTTTCTCTTATGTCTTTTTTTAAAAAAATTTTTGTTAATAAAAAACCAAAAGGAATAGAACCTAATAAATATGATAAAAGTGATAAAATAAATATTTCCATTTAAATATTGTAAAGCTCTTGTCCTTTTACGAATGTATTGGTTACTTTTCCTTGTAATCTCTTATTTTCAATTGACGTATTTTTTGATTTAGAAACCAAATTTTCTTGCTTTACTATCCAAGGTTTATTTATATCCACAATACAGAAATCTGCATCATTACCTACAGATAAATTACCTTTATTAATTTTCAAAATTTTTGATGGATTGGAGGTTAATGCAGCAATAATTTTTTCAAGTTTTACAGATCCATTGTGATATAATTCTAATGACAAGGATAATAACGTTTCAATACCAGTTGCTCCTGTTGCGGCTTGAGCAAATGTTAATCTTTTTTGCTCTTCATCTTCAGGTTTGTGATCTGAAACTATTACATCGATTGTACCATCATTTAATCCTTGCACTAAACTTAATCTATCGTCTTCAGTCCTGAGTGGCGGAGACAATTTTAAAAAAGTTCTAAAGTCACCAATATCATTTTCATTTAAAGATAAATTATTTATTGATACCCCACAGGAAAATCTTACTTTATCTTTTCTATCTCTGATAATTTCAACTGCTTTTCCTGATGAAATCTGAGAAATGTGATATCGACAATTATATTCTTCTAATAATGTTAAATCTCTCTCTATAATTATTAATTCAGCTATTTCTGGGATACCTTGCAAACCAAGTTTTGTCGAAATTATTCCATCATTTATCATGCCATTTTCAGCTAATTCTTGATCTTCCGCATGTTGCATTATTAAAGATCCTAAATCTTTTGCTGAATTCATTATTCTGGACATAACTCTTGTATTCTGAATTGTTCTAATGCCATCTGTAAATGCTATTATCCCTTTACTTTGCAGAAGACCAAACTCTGTCATATTTGTACCTTCAGTACCCTTTGTTAGAGATGCTGTTGGAAATATATTTATTTTTGATTTATCTCTGCCTCTTCTTTTTAAAAAATCTACTATTGAAACGTTGTCGATTATTGGATCTGTATTAGGCATTGTTACAACTGAGGTTACTCCCCCGGATAATGCAGCATTGCTCAAAGTTCTGAAATTTTCTTTATATTCATAACCTGGTTCACCCACAAATACTCTCATATCAACTATACCTGGGAAAATATAATTCTCTTTTAAATCAATAACTTTTTCTCTACTAGGAATGTTGTTTTTATTCACCTTTTTTCCAACACCTTCAATTTTTCCATCTTCACCTATTATTAATCCTCCTATCTCACTTATGTTGTTATGAGGATCAATTATATTTGCGTTAATAAAGTATTTCTTTTTCATCATTCACAAAAAATTTTTAAACATGCCATTCTTATCGCAACCCCTAATTCAACTTGTTCTTTTACAACACTCATATTGGTGTCATCAGCTAGTTTTGTATCAATTTCAATACCGCGGTTCATTGGACCAGGATGCATAATAATTGAATCTGATTTTGCATATTCTAATTTATCCTGTGTTAGTCCATAGTATTCATAATACTCTCTATTAGATGACAGGAATGAACTACTCATTCTTTCATTTTGAAGTCTAAGCATCATTACTATGTCGCAATCTTTTACACCTTTCTTCATATTTGAAAAAATATTAACCCCAAATTTTTCTATATCTTTTGGTAAAAGGTTTGAAGGAGCTACAATATTAACTTCGGCACCCAACATGTTTAGCAAGTAAATATTAGATCTTGCTACTCTTGAATGTAGAATATCTCCACAAATTGCAACTTTTAATCCTTGAATTTTTTTTTTCCTATTCAATATAGTTAATGCATCAAGTAATGCTTGGGTAGGGTGCTCTCTCCTTCCATCACCAGCATTTAAAACAGCACAATTAACTTTTTGAGATAAAAGATTACAAGCTCCTGAATCTTGATGTCTAATAACAATTATATCAGGATGCATTGCATTTAATGTCATTGCAGTGTCTATTAGCGTTTCACCTTTTTTAATTGCTGAGTTTGTTATATTCATTGACATAACATCTGCACCTAATCTTTTTCCTGCTAGCTCAAATGAGCTTTGTGTTCTTGTTGATGGTTCAAAAAAGAGGTTAATTTGAGTTTTCCCTTTAAGTAAATCTAATTTTTTATTTTTGCCTTTGTTTAATTCAATAAATTTTTCAGCTTCTTTTAAGATTAAATTAACATCATTTATTGATAAATCTTGAATACCTAGGAGATGTTTTTGAGAAATTTTAATAGCTTTGGTTTTAGTTGCCATTAAAACCAACTCTATAGCCACAAAGGTTGATTAATGCAAGTATTAATTATTAATAAAATCTATGGCACCCTGTAAAATAAATGCAGCAGCATTTTTATCTATATTTTTTTCTCTTTTAGTTACGTTAATACCTAAATTTTCGGTTAATTTAAACGCTCCAACTGTTGATAATCTTTCATCCCAAAGACTTATTGGAAGATCAATTTCTTTTGATATTGCTTTTGACACATCATTTACTGATTGAGAGGATTTACCTAAGCTACCATCCATATTAATTGGATTGCCAATAATTATTCCTTTAATATTATTTTCTTTAATAATATCCTCTAATTCATTGATAAGATCTTGAAATTTGGATTTGTTTATTGTTTTAAGCGGCGTGGCAATTTTTTGATTTTCATCACATATAGCTACACCAATTCTCTTTGAACCTAAATCAAGACCAATTAATCTAGATGTATTTAGCTGTTTCTTTTTAAATTCCTCAATTGTGATCATATTGTATATTATTTACTTAAGTGATAGTTTGCGGCAATATTTTTACCATATGAGTATAGATCTTAAAACAGTAAAGCACATTTCTAAATTAGCAAGAATTTCTATTGATGATGAAAAAGCTAATAAATTAAAGGGCGACTTAAATAATATATTTGAATTTATAGAAAAATTAAATGAATTAAATACTGATAATGTTCAAGCCTTAACATCAATTGCTGAAACCACCCTAAGATTTAGAAAAGATGAAATTAAATCAGAAAATATTAGAGAAAAAATTTTAAAAAACTCTCCTGAAGAAAATAAAGATTTTTTTGTTGTACCAAAGGTTGTTGAATAATGTCAGATATAACAAGTCAAAGTTTATTCGAATTAACATCGAATATAAAAGAAAAAAAACTATCCTCAGAGGAAATTACAAAAGCATTTATAGACCGTGCTGAAAAATCAAAAAAATTAAATGTTTATGTTACGGATAATTTTGAAAAAGCAATAGATCAATCAAACAAATTTGATTCTAATCCTAACTTTGATTTAAAACTACCAGGTATTCCAATTGCTGTTAAAGATTTATTTTGTACAAATGGAGTTAGAACAACAGCAGGTAGCAAAATATTAAATAACTTCGTTCCCACATATGAGTCTACAGTTACTCAAAATTTGTGGAGTCAAGGAGCAATACTTCTTGGTAAACTTAATTGTGATGAATTTGCTATGGGCTCTTCAAATGAAACTAGTTTTTTTGGAAATGTTCAAAATCCGGTAGGAGAAAATTTAGTCCCTGGTGGATCTTCAGGAGGTTCTTCTGCAGCTGTCGCTGCAAATTTAACTCCAGTTACCATTGGAACAGATACAGGTGGATCTATTCGTCAACCAGCATCATTTACAGGAACTGTAGGACTTAAACCTACATATGGAAGTTGTTCTCGTTATGGAATTGTAGCATTTGCTTCATCTTTAGACCAAGCAGGACCTATGACGAAAAATGTAAGAGACTGTTCTATGCTTTTAGAGGTGATCTCTTCATTTGATCAAAAAGATTCAACTTCAATTGATTACAAAAGAAATAATTATTCAAAAGAATTATCAAAAGATATTAAAGGAAAGAAAATTGGTATTCCTAAAGAATATAGAGTTGACAATATGCCCGAGGAAATTGAACAGTTATGGAAAAATGGTATCTCATATGCAAAAGATTGCGGAGCAGAAATTATCGATATTTCACTTCCGCATACTAATTACGCATTACCAACTTATTATATTGTTGCACCAGCTGAAGCATCATCAAATCTAGCTAGATATGATGGTGTTAAATATGGTTTTAGATCTCCTGGCCAAAATTTAATAGAAATGTATGAAAAAACTAGATCTGAAGGTTTTGGTGATGAAGTTAAAAGAAGAATTATGATTGGAACTTATGTTTTATCTTCTGGTTACTATGATGCCTATTATCTAAAAGCGCAGAAAGTAAGACAATTAATAAAAAAAGATTTTGATGATGTCTTTTCTAAAGTTGATGCAATTTTAACTCCATCTACACCAAGCTCAGCATTTAAAATTGGTGAAAAAACAAATGATCCAGTATCAATGTATTTAAATGATATATTTACAGTTCCAATAAATCTAGCAGGCTTACCAGGTATTTCTATACCAGCTGGTAAAGATAAAAATAATTATCCTTTAGGCCTTCAAGTAATTGGAAAACCTTTTGATGAGCAAAATATACTTAATATTTCTTATGCATTAGAGGATAAGATTAATTTTAAAAATGATATTTCAGACTGGTGGTTAAGTGAGTAAAAATAGTGAATTTCTTATTGAAAGAGAAAATAAACAATATGAAGTGATAATTGGTTTAGAAGTACACGCTCAAGTTACTTCAGAGTCTAAACTTTTCTCTCAATCATCAACAAAATTTGGTGCAGAACCAAACACACAAGTTAGTCTCGTAGATGCAGCATTTCCAGGAATGTTACCAGTTATAAATGAATTTTGTATTGAACAAGCAATTAAAACTGGAATAGGACTTAAAGCAAAAATAAATAAAAAATCTGTCTTTGATAGAAAAAATTATTTTTATGCAGATTTACCCCAAGGATATCAAATCTCTCAATACAAATATCCAATTGTCGGTGAAGGAAAAGTAATTTTGGATATGCCGAATGGTCAAAAAGAAATTGGAATTGAAAGATTACACTTAGAGCAAGATGCAGGTAAAAGTATTCATGATATCGATCCAAATAATACATTAGTTGATTTAAATAGATCTGGAGTGGCTTTAATGGAAATAGTAAGTAAACCTGATTTGAGATCACCAGATGAAGTCAACGTTTATATAAAAAAATTAAGATCGATAATGAGATATTTAGGAACATGTGATGGCAATATGCAAGAAGGTTCTTTGAGGGCAGATGTTAATGTATCAGTAAGATTAAAAGGGGAGACTGAATTCGGCACCAGGTGTGAAATTAAAAATGTTAATTCAATAAAATTTATGCAAATGGCAATAATATCCGAAGCAAATAGACAAATAGATTTGTTAGAGGAGGGGAAAGAAATAGATCAAGAGACAAGACTTTTTGACACTAAAAGAAATGAGACAAGATCTATGAGATCAAAAGAAGATGCGCATGATTACAGATATTTTCCTGATCCAGATCTATTACCGCTTGAAATAAGCCAAGAGTTAATTGAAAAAATAAAATCAGATATACCTGAATTACCAGATGAAAAGAAAAAAAGATTTATAGATAAATTTAATCTTTCACCATATGAAGCAACAATTTTGGTATCTGATATTGAAACATCAAATTTCTTTGAAGAAGTTATAAAAAATTCAGATGTTAAATTAGCAACAAACTGGATTACAGGTGAATTATTTGCAGTTTTAAATGAAAAAAATTTAGAAATATCTCAAAGCCCAGTTAGTGCTAAAAATCTATCAAAACTTATAAACCTTATAAAAGATGGAACCATATCAGGAAAAATAGCCAAAACGGTTTTTGAACAAATGATAGATGGAGATCAAGATCCATTAATAATAGTAAAAGAAAAAGGTTTAAAACAAGAAAGCGATCCAAAAGCGATAGAGGAATTGATAAATAAAGTTATTGAAAATAATTCAGATAAGGTCGCTGAATATAAATCTGGTAAAGATAAATTATTTGGTTTTTTTGTTGGTCAAGCTATGAAAGAAAGTAAAGGAAAAGGCAATCCTCAATTAATAAACAAAATATTAAAAGAAAAGTTGAATGGATAAAAATTTCATAATTGATCAAAATATGATCAATTATATTTTTTCACATACAAATGATCTTCACAAAGTACAAAAAAAATTATTAAAATATAACGAAAAACTTGGTCATATTAAAAAATTACAAATTTCAATTCTACAAGCTAACTTCATACAATTTATCATAAAAATTAATAACTATAAATCATATTTAGAAATTGGCACTTTTACAGGTTACAGCATTTTATCTGCTGCACTTGTCTTACCTAAGAATTGCAAATTAATTGGTATAGATAAAAATTTAAAAACTAACAATGAGGCAATTAAGTTTTTTAAAGAAGCAAAGCAAGATAAAAAAATAAATCTTCTTTGTGAAAACGGAAAAATTGCTCTTGAAAATCTAATAAAGAAAAAGGAAAAATATGATTTGATATTAATTGATGCAGATAAAGAAAATTATATAAATTATTTTAATCAGTCTCTTAAATTAAAAAGCAAAAAGGGTATAATTTTAATTGATAATACACTTTGGAAAGGAGATGTTGCAAATCCAAAGATAAAAGACAAATTAACTATAAAATTAAGAGAATTTAATAAATACATAAAAAAATCACCTATTAATAAGTATATTTTACCAATTGGTGATGGTTTTACAGTTTGTTGGTAATTATGTTTGAAATCCTATCTTTTTATAAAATATCAAAACTTAATAAATTAAAAATTATTAAAAAAAATATTTTAAAAGAAACTAATAAGCTTGATATTAAAGGTCTTATAATATTATCTCCTGAAGGAATTAATGGTACAATATCGGGTAGTCATAAAAAAATTAAACTTACAATTACAAAAATAAAGAATATCTTATCAATTGATAGATTTGATATTCAAAATAAATTTAACTCAAAAATATTACCATACTCAAAAAATAAAGTTAAAATAAAAGATGAAGTAGTTCCAATTAATGAAAAAATTAATTTTAAAAATTTTTTTAATAAGAAATATTTATCACCTAGAAAATGGGACGAATTTATATCTAAAAAAAATATTAAACTGATTGATGCCAGAAAACCTTTTGAATATAATATTGGTACATTTAAAAATGCTCTTAATCCAGAAACTAAAAATTTTAGAGATTTTAAAAATTATTTATCAAAATTTAATAAAGATGAATCAATAGGGATGTTTTGCACCGGAGGTATCAGGTGTGAAAAAGCGTCTAATTATCTTAATAATAAAGGTTTTAAAAATGTTTATATGCTTAAGGGTGGTATCTTAAATTATCTTAACAAAACTGATCCAAAAAAAAGTAAGTGGAATGGTGAATGTTTTGTTTTTGATAAAAGAGTTACTATTAAAAAAAACCTAGAAATTGGAAATTATACTGTCTGTGGTGGTTGTAGAATGCCTTTGCATAAAAAACTAACCAAATCAAAAAAGTATAAAGTAGGCCTATCATGTCCAAATTGTTTTGATAAATTGACAAATGATCAAATAAAACGTTTCACAATGAGGCACAGTCAAATGATAAATTCAAAAAAATAATATCATGAATATATTAAGTGATGACATCAAAGAATTAATTAAAAAATTAGCGATACCTGCATCTGTAGGTACACTCTTTCAAACGTTATATAATATTGCTGATACATATTTTGCAGGAAAAATATCACCTGAAGCTTTGTCAGCTTTAACAAAATCTTTTCCAATTTATTTTATTATTATTGCCTCATCTATTGGCATCACAGTTGCAGGTACATCATTGATAGGTAATAGCATTGGAGAAAAAAATAATAAAAATGCTTCAATTTATTTCTGCCAATTAATTTTCTTTTCTTTTTTGATAATTCTGTTGATTACTTTTATTGGTTTAAATTATGCATTAGACCTTTTTTCAATAATGGGTTCAACTAACGAGGTAATAAATCTTGGCTTACAATATACTGATATCATTTTCCTTGGTTCGTTTATTTTTATTTTAGTTGTTGCATTAAATTCATTACTTCATGCAGAAGGCGATACGAAAACTTATAGAAATGCTTTAATATTATCTTTTTTTTTAAACATATTGTTAAATCCAATTTTAATATTTGGATTTTATTTCATACCAGCTTTGGGTATGAAGGGTATTGCAATAGCAACTCTAATTGCTCAAACGGTCGCTTTTTTAATCATATTTAAAAAAGTTTTAAAAAGTAAATTAATTAAAAACATACTTATTTCTTATTTTATTCCTAAATTTTTTTTTTTAAAAAATATTTTTTTTCAATCTATGCCAATAATAATTTCAATTTGCGGTTATTCTATTGCTTCTGCTATTGTATTCAAATATGCAGGTTTATCGGGAGAATATGCAGCAGCTGGTTATGGAGCTGGCACCAAAATAGAACAAGTGGTTTTATTGCCAATCTTGGGAATAAATACAGCAATTATCACAATTATTGCTCAAAATTTTGGTGCACGAAATATTTTAAGAATTAAAGAAACGTATTTCCAAGCTATAAAATATGCTTTCATTATAATGATTATTTCTTCTTTTATTATTTATTTTGGTGCTGAAATGATAACAAAATTATTTTCAAAAGATTTAGAGGTCGTTGAATTTGGGAAATTATATTTAGAGATTTCAGCCTTTGTGCTACCAGCTTATCCAATATTTTTTTTATCAAATGGTTTTTTTATGGCTTTAAAAAAAGCTGAAAACGCATTAATTGCTAATATTTGCCGAAATGGAATTTTTCCATTTGTCGTATTTTATACTGCAATTTATTTTAATTCTGACTTTTCTGAATTTTTTTGGTTATGGGTAATATTCAATTGGATTTTCTCTCTGATGTATCTTGGTTATACTTATTTTTATTTGAATTATAAATTAGACAAAATTAGAGCTATCAACTAACCATTCATAAAGGTGTTCTGAAAACGATCTTCTTACAAATAAATTAACATTATTCTTTGACTTGTGATGAAGAATTACATCAATATGATTTACTATTGTTTGTGTTGATGAACCAACATTATTTTTAAATTTTTCGAAATTAAAAGGTGATCCAGATGATAATAATTCAAATATATTTTCTCCTTTTATATTTATGCAAATTAATTGTGAAGAGACATCAGTAATTGATCCAAAATTTAAAGACGAAATATCTTTATAAAGTTGATCAAAAATATTTGAATTTTTATTTTCATCAAAATATATCATCCATTCATCCGGACTTAGCCACAAAACATCATAGTTTTCATTTGACGAACTGGTATTTGACTCAGAAGGTAATATAATAGATAGAATTTTACCCACTTTGGTAAAAAATTCTTTATTTTTTCCCCTGATATTAATTTTAATTTTTTCTTCAGATAAATTAATATCGATATTGTTTTTATTAATATTCGAAATATTTGGATGTAAAATGTCAAGCATTTAGTCTTTTATTCTCCTTATCTAAAAAAATTGTGTCAGAAACGGTCACATTAATATTTTTGTTTTCCATTGGAATAATTAATTTTTGACCTTTCATTGTTTTTCCACTCCTAACTACAGCTAAGGCAATTGATTTATTTAGGTTTGGACTAAAATAGCTAGAAGTAACATGTCCTAGCATATCTATAGGCTTTGATTTAACGTCTGAAACAATTTGAGCACCTTCTTCCAAAATTTCTTTTGGATCATCTGTAAGTAGTCCTACCAATTGCTTTCTATCTTCTCTAATAGTATCACTTCTATATAAAGATCTTTTGCCAATGAAGTCATATTTCTTTTTACTTACAATCCAATCCATCTGTAAGTCTGAGGGAGTCATTGTGCCGTCTGTATCTTGTCCAACAATAATGAAACCTTTTTCAGCTCTGAGTAGGTGCATTGTTTCGGTACCATAAGGTGTCAAATTAAACTCTTTCCCAGCTTCTATACACATTTTCCATAATGAATGTCCATATTTCGACTCTATGTTAATTTCATAGCTTAGTTCACCTGTAAAACTTATTCTCATTATTCTACAATTTATATTTTCAAGTTTATCTTCTTTAAATGACATATGAGGGAAGTTTTCATCACTTAAATCTAAATTTGGAAAAAGTTTGTTAAGGATTTTTTTTGAATTTGGACCACAAATACTTGCTGTAGAATAATGATCTGTCACTGATGTTAAATAAACATCTAACTCTGGCCACTCCGTTTGTAAATAATCCTCAAGTTTGCTCAATACATTTGCGGCCCCCCCCCAGTGGTGGTTGTCATTAGATAATGATTTTCAGATATTTTTGTAGTAACACCGTCGTCATAAACCATACCATCCTCGTTTAACATAAGTCCGTATTTACATTTTCCGATTGCAAGTTTTGACCAAGCATTTGTGTAAACTCGATTTAAAAATTCTGATGCATCTGTTCCTTGGATATCAATTTTTCCTAGAGTTGATGCATCTAAGATTCCCGCACTGTCACGTGCTGCTTTACTTTCTCTTTGAACAGCATCATACATATTTTCACCGTTTTTTGGATAGTACCAGGGTCTTTTCCACTGACCAACATTTTCAAATTCTGCATTATTTTCCACATGCCATTCATGCATGGATGTTTTTCTTACTACTTCAAAAAATTTTCCAACATTTCTGCCAACTAGTGTTCCGAAAGTTAATGGTGTGAATGGAGGCCTAAATGTAGTTGTTCCCAATGTACCCATTTTTACGCCAGCTGTATCAGCTATAATCCCAAGTGCGTGCATATTAGATAACTTTCCCTGATCTGTTGCCATACCAGTCGTTGTATATCTTTTTACATGTTCAATTGATCTAAAACCTTCTTTTAAGGCTAATTTAATATCTTTTGCAGTTGAGTCATTTTGAAAATCTATAAAGCATTTTGTTTTACCTAAAGGTATTTTATTTGGTAAAAGCCATATATTTCTTTTATCATTTTCTTTAGAGCAAATTATATTTGTATCCTGGTAATCTTGATTATCTATATCTAAGAATTTATTAATTTTATTGACTGTTTTATCTATAATATTTTCTAAATCAAAATCTCCATTGCATGAACCAACAGAAATTTGATCTTCACTATTTTCTTTTGGTAAGAATACTTGGTCTTCATCTCTAAAATCTAATTTACCTCCAGATTGAGTATGCATATGCACCATAGGTGTCCATCCACCACTCATTCCTAAACAGTCACAACTTAATCTAATTTTATTGCCTACAGTTGTATTTCCATCTTCCGATAGTTTCATGATTTCTAATGAATTTATTTTTCTGTATCCAAAAGTATTTGTTACAACATGATTGAAGTAGATTTTTATTCCTAGACTTTCTGCTTGTTTGATTAATTCAGAGCTAGCAGATTTTCTTAAATCAACAATTATATTCTTTATACCTTTTTTATGAAGTGAAATTGAAGTTTCGTATGCACTATCATTATTTGTAAATAATATTATATTTTCTCCACAGGTAACGCCGTAATAATCTAAATATTTGTTTATAGAATTAGATAATAATATTCCTGGCCTATCATTATTATTGAATACAAGTGGTCTTTCAATTGATCCAGTTGCAATTACAACTTTTTTTGCTCTTATTTTCCATAATCGTTGTCTAATCTTATTTTTCTTTTTTTCCTCTGGTAAATGATCTGTTAAATTTTCTTTAGCTAAAAGAAAATTGTATCCATGATAAGCTGCAATACTTGTTCTTGTCTTAATTGTTAAATTACTTAATTTTTTAATTTCTTGAATTTCATTTTTTAACCATTCACTTGATAATTTATCATCAATCTTAATAGATTCATTGTTTTGATAAATTGTAGAACCACCTAGTATTTTTTTGTCATCTACTAATAAAGTTTTTAAATTATTTTTTGCAGCCATTTTTGCAGCAATAATACCTGAAACTCCACCACCGATTACCAATACATCGTAGTGAACATATTTGTGATCATAGATATCAGGATCTGGTTCTGTAGGAGATTTTCCCAAACCCGCAGATAATCGTATTAATGGTTCATATACTTTTTTCCAAAAACTTTTTGGCCACATAAATGTTTTATAATAAAAGCCTGCAGGAATTAACGGCGATATAAAATTATTAATACCTCCAATGTCAAAATTTACGTTAGGCCAGCAATTTTGAGAACTTGCTTCTAATCCTTCATACAATTCTAACTCGGTAGCTCTTACATTTGGTTCTGTTAGGTCTTTTTTACTACCAATTTGACAAATTGCATTAGGCTCTTCTGCTCCACAAGAAACTATACCCCTTGGTCTGTGATATTTAAAACTTCTACCGACTAAATGAATACCATTTGCCAAAAGTGCAGATGCCAAGGTATCACCCTCATATCCAAAGTAAGTCTTGCCATCATATTTAAATGAAACTCTCTTAGTTTCATCAATATATTCGGTTTTATGAATTCTATAATTGGGCATTACTTATAATTAACAGGAGGTTTTTCACCCATTTTATAAACAGATAAAATTTTATCATTCGATGTGTCTCTAACGATGTTGAACCATTTTCTGCATCCGTGAACATGATTCCATCTTTCAAATTGAATACCTTTAATATTTTTTCTCATAAATAGATATTCCGCCCATTCATCATCGCTAAGTTCAGTTGGTTGTTTTGGTCTTACTATATGAGCTTCGCCACCTGAAGAAAATTCGCTTTGATCTCTCTCTCCACAAAATGGACAATTAATTAAAAACATTACTAATGTGCAACTGCTGCAGCACCATGTTCATCAACAAGATCACCGCTTACAAATCTATTTAAATTAAATGCTGCATTTAATTTATGTGGCTCATCATTTGCGATTGTGTGGGCAAATAAATCTCCCGATCCTGGAGTAGCTTTAAAACCACCAGTACCCCAACCGCAATTAAAATATAAACCTTTTATATTAGTTTTACTTATAATAGGGCTCGCATCCGGACATATATCAACAATTCCTCCCCATTGTCTTAACATCTTCATTCTACTAAAAATAGGGTATAGCTCTAGAATAGCCTTTAAAGTTTCTTCAACTATATTATGACTTCCTCTTTGAGTATATGAAACATATGAATCTGTTCCCGCACCTATAACTAATTCACCTTTATCAGATTGACTTACATAAGCATGAACTGCATTTGACATTACAACAGTATCAATAATTGGTTTTACTGGCTCTGAAACTAAAGCTTGTAATGGTTTACTCTCAAGAGGAAGTTTTAATCCAGCCATATTTGCAATTACACTTGAGTGGCCTGCAGCAACAACTCCAATTTTATTAGTTTTTATAAATCCTTTAGTTGTTTCTAATCCTTCAACTTTATCACCATTTCTTTTTATACCTTTAACTTCACAGTTTTGAATTATATCAACACCCATATCGCTTGCACCTCTTGCATAACCCCAGGCAACAGCATCATGTCTTGCTGTTCCAGCTCTTCTTTGTAACGTTCCACCCAAAACTGGGTATCTGATATCAGGTGATGTATTTATAATTGGACAAAATTTTTTAACTTCCTCAGTATTTAACCAAACTGCATCAATTCCGTTTAGTCTATTAGCATGTGTTCTTCTTTTTAAATCTCTTACATCTTGAAGATTATGAGCTAAATTCATTACACCTCTTTGACTAAACATCACATTGTAATTTAGCTCTTGAGATAAATTTTCCCATAGTTTAAGAGCATGATCATATAAACCAGCACTAGCATCCCATAAATAATTTGATCTAATGATTGTAGTGTTACGCCCTGTATTTCCACCACCAATCCAACCTTTTTCTAAGACTGCAATATTTTTTAAATTATGTTTCTTTGCTAAATAATAAGCAGTAGCTAAACCGTGTCCGCCCCCGCCTACAATAATAGCTTCGTATTCTTTTTTTGGCTCTGGATTTCCCCAAGCTTGTTGCCAATTCTCATGCTGTGATAAAGCATTTTTTATTAGAGAGAATACTGAATATTTGTTTTTCATATTTTGGAGAAATTACTTGAATATGATTGAATATTCAATGATTTCAAGTTACACATATTATTGTGGAAGGATGGGTGAGCTGGTTTAAACCAGCGGTTTGCTAAACCGCCGTACGCTTGAAAAGGTGTACCGAGGGTTCGAATCCCTCTCCTTCCGCCACTAATAGAGCGGATTATTTCTAAAAAAATCTTTTAAAAATATTGGTTTTTGAGACAAAATGTATCTATAAACATTGTAATTCTCCATAACCCTCTGAACATAGTTTCTAGTCTCTTTAAACTTAATAAGCTCAACCCAATCAACATAATCTATTTGTTTCTTTTGAGGATCTTTATTTATTTTTTTCCAATACTTCACTCTTTTTGGTCCTGCATTATATGCTGCTACAGCGAAAGGGTAAGATCCATCATAATCAAGAATTAAACCTGCGATATAAAAAGATCCTAAATTTATATTATACTCAGGACTTGTTGTTAAACGAGATTTTGAATAAGAAACTTTTGCCTGCTTAGCAACTGTTTTTGCAGTGTAAGGCATCAACTGCATTAAGCCTTGCGCTCCAACTCTACTTCTTGCAGATATATCAAATTCACTTTCTTGTCTTATAATAGATAATATTAAAGCTTGCTCCGGAATTTTTCTTGATCCAACTTTATTCGGAGTGCTTATTACTGGATAATTATATTTGTTATGAAATCTTTTTTGATAAGATGCTATTTTAGAAACCTGAATAGCAAAATCAAATCTAGAGATGTCAGTTGCTAGTTTTGCTGCCAATATTTCACTTCCTGCAGAAACATTGTCATTTGCTAGAAACCTTAAAATATGTTTTGTATATTTATCTTTTTTTACTTCATCTAATAAGTGTACTATTGCAACTAATTTATTTTTGTAAAAACTTTCAGCATAATTTTTATCAACTTGTGTAGTCTCTTTAAGTTCAAAAGTTTTATTTGGATATATTTTCATATGTGATAATTGACCATAATAGGTTGTTAGATATTTAGAACCTTCTTTAAACCATTTATCTGCTTCTTCTTTATTATTTAGTGCTAAATTTGCTTTTCCAAGCCAATAAGCTCCTCTTGATAAACTAATAGGATAACCAACATTATTATAAAACTTCGTAAAATGACTTTTTGCTAAAATTGGATCTTTTAAGAAACTTAAAGCAATCCATCCACTCATCCATTCAGCTTCAGCTAATTCGGCACCCTCTGATAGTCCATGTTTACTTGTAATTTTATATGCTTGCTCATATCTTTTCTTATAAATAAGTGATCTTGCAATTATTGATCTTTCAATCCACCATTTGTCTGGGCGAACCATATAGTCTTTATTATTTTTGATACTCAATAAAATTTCTAAAGAACTATCAACTCTTCCTCTTTTCCTTCTCCATTTAAGTCTATCATAATTTAAACCTGCATCTTTTTTTAAACTTGCAGGCACATTCGATATAGCGCTATCAACACCATAAGATCTACTCATTAACAATTGCCTTGCTGTATATAAAAGTTGATAATCTTTTGGTAGATATCTTAACATTCTTTTAAGGTCCCAATATTTATTCTCCCAAGCTAAATAATCAGCTCTTTTAATATAATCACTACTGTTCAAATATTTTTTAAATTTCTTTCTAAAAAAAATAAGATCATTTTTACTTAAATCAGCTGTTATAAATCCTTCCTTTATTAAATTTATAGCTGACTCTTTATTTTTTGATAACAAAGCATTGCCTAGCATCATTTTTCCAAATCCACTTAAAGGAGGGTATTTATCGAACCACTGTATAATTTCATTTTTAGTATGATTTTTAGAATTTATTTTATGCTCTCCTAAATAACGAACTCTATCTATTCTTGGATAATATTTTACTCTTTCGATGAACTGTTTATATTCTGTAAAAGTAGCCCTGTTACCGGTTGTAAGTAGATGTCTCCATTGAATAAAATCATAAATAGATTTTGCTCTTGCTTTACTTGCGGCTTTTTTCGCATCCTTCCAATTACTTTTCTCCATAAATGAAATAGCTTGTTTTGCATATTTCAAATCTCTATCGCTATAAAATTTTTGTTTTTTAATCTTTCTTAATTTCTCTTTAACTATTAGAGGCTTATTTTTAGGAATTATTACACCATCAATTTTCTTAAATATCTCCGTGGTAGTAATTTTTATTTCCTTTTGAATTTCATCTTCTTTTTCAGATGGTTTTGGTAGAGGAATGATTTCAGCTATTTTTTTTTTTGTATTTTTTTCACTTAAATCTGGTTTTTTAATAGGAAGTATATTTTCATTTGAAAAAGCAGATTGAAACGATAAGAAAAAAAGGATAATTGTTGTTAATAATTTTAAATACATTTTATTAAATCAAACAACTTATGTTATAAATAATTATGTTTAAAGGATCAAATGTAGCGTTAATTACACCGTTTAAAGACAACAAGCTAGACGAAGAAAGTTACATAAAAATAATAAATCATCATTTGGAAAATGGAACAAATGGGCTGGTTCCAGTTGGAACAACAGGTGAGTCACCAACATTATCACATGATGAGCATGAGAGAACAATTGAATTATGTATAAAAGAAGCTACTGGTAAACTTCCTATAATAGCCGGAACTGGATCTAATTCTACAGAAGAAGCCGTATCGTTAACTAAACACGCTGAAAGAGCTGGTGCGGATGGTGCTTTAGTTGTTACACCATATTATAATAAACCTACTCAAGAAGGATTATATCAACATTACAAATCAATTAACGATAACTGTGGAATTCCAATTATAATTTATAATATCCCAAGCCGTTCAGTAATCGATATGAGCGTTGAAACAATGGCTAGATTATATGAACTAAAAAATATAGTTGGAGTTAAAGATGCGACTGGTGATCTAAATCGTGTTGATCAACAAAAAGAAAAAATGGGTAATGATTTCATTCAACTTACTGGAAATGATGATAATGCTTTTGAATTTAATAAACGAGGAGGAGTTGGAACAATTAGTGTTACAGCAAACGTAGCTCCTAAATTATGTTCTGAATTTCAAAAATTATCAAAATCGTCAAATGAGGATGATTTAAAAAAAGCTCAACAACTTGATGATATGTTGCAACCATTGCATAAAAATTTATTTATAGAAAGCAATCCTTCACCAGTTAAGTACGCTGCTAAATTACTTGGTCTATGCGATGATGCTGTAAGATTACCTTTGGTAAAAATAACTGAAAATACAAAAAAGGAAGTCGAGAAAGCATTGAAAGTAGCAAAACTTATTGATGAGTGATAAATTTACTTCTGGCATCAAGATCATTACAATAAATCGAAAAGCATCTTTTAATTATTTCTTTAAGGAAATCTTAGAAGCAGGAATTGTTCTAAAAGCTTCTGAAATAAAATCTATAAGAGACGGAAAAGTAAATATAGCAGAGTCATACGCGGTAGAAAAAGAGGGAGAAATTTTTTTAATTAATTCACATATACCCATATATAAACAAGCCAGTTATTCAAATCATAATCCTTATTCAGAAAGAAAATTGTTATTTAACAGAAAGGAAATTAACAAACTCATTGGTAAAATGAATGAGGATGGTCTGACTTTAGTTCCAACTAAAATGTATTTCAAAAAAGGTAAAGCTAAAGTTGAAATAGCAGTTGCAAAGGGCAAAAAACAATACGATAAGCGACAAACCAAAAAAACTAAAGATTGGAACCGTGAAAAAGCAAGATATTTCAGACGCTCAAGTTAATTATGTATATCTATCAATAGGTTCTAATTTAGGAAATAGAATACATTTTTTAGAAAAATCTAAATATTTATTGGAAACTCATGATATTAGAATTATCAAAACATCTAGTTATTATGAGACTGAGTCATGGCCAGATCCTAGTTTTCCAAAATTTATTAATGCTGTATTACTGATAAAAACAAAATTACATCAATTTGAGCTGTTTAAAATAATTAAATCTATAGAAAAAAAATTAGGCAGAAAAATAGCTCCTCAAAATCATCCGAGAAATTGTGATATTGATATATTAGACTTTAACGGAAAGATAACTAAATCAAATAAAAAATTGATCAATTTAGAGATACCGCATCCAAGAATGCATAATAGAAACTTTGTACTTATGCCACTGTATGAAATATGTAAGAATTGGTCTCACCCAAAATTAAAAAAAAATATAGTAAAACTCATATCTTCTTTAAAAAAAAATAATTTAAGAAGTATTAAAGTTATCTAAATAAGTGGTATACTAAATTAATGCTAAATTCTGACGAATTAATAAATAAGGTTAAATCATACAATAAGTTTCTTAACCCGGAAACACTAAGTAAAGCGTATGATTTTGCTGTAAAAGTTCATAAAGATCAAAAACGAAAATCAGGAGATCCCTACGTCATTCATCCGGTTGCTGTTGCAAATATTCTAACCGAACTAAAGTTGGATAGTGCAACGATAGCAACTGGTTTACTTCACGATACCATAGAAGATACTTATGCAACTTACAAAACTATAGAAGAACAATTTGGAAAAGAAGTTGCTGATTTGGTTGATGGAGTTACAAAAATTTCAGTTTTTGAAAATCAAGCTATTTCTAATTCAAAAGCTGAAAATTTTAGAAAACTTATCCTGGCAACTTCTAAAGATATCAGAGTCCTTCTTGTGAAACTTGCAGATCGTTTACATAATATGCGAACTTTGAAGGCCATTGATAAAGAGGAAAAAAGAAAAAGAATTGCTAAAGAAACTATGGAAATTTATGCTCCTCTAGCTGATAGAATGGGAATGAATAGAATAAGAGATGAACTTGAAGATCTTTCTTTCGATATTTTAAACCCTGAAGCAAGGAAAATGATCAAAGATAGATTAGACACAATAAAGGATAATAATTTGATTAATTATAATTCAGTTCTCAGTGAATTTGAAAATCTATTAAATGAAAATAATATTGATTTTAAAATTTTTTCTAGAGAAAAAACACCATTTTCTATTTGGAGAAAAATACAAAAAAAAAGAACCTCACTAGAGCAAATTACAGATATTATTGGTTTTAGAATAATTTTAGATAATGTTGAAAATTGTTACAAAACTTTAGGCGTAATTCATAATAAATGGAATTGCATACCAGGTAGATTTAAAGATTACATTTCGTCTCCGAAAATAAATAATTATAAATCTCTTCATACAGCAGTGATCGGTCCAAATAAGAGACCTATTGAAATACAATTAAGAACACAACAAATGCATGAATTTGCGCAAAGAGGTATAGCCTCTCATTGGAAATATAAATCGTCAGAAAAGTTTAACTCTTTAACTTGGAAGGAATATGATTGGTTAGCAGATCTGGTAGAAATTATTGATAAAAATGAAAATCCCGAACATTATTTTGAGTATACAAAACTCCAAATGTTTCAAGAAAATGTTTTTTGTTTTACACCAAAAGGGTCAGTCATAAAATTACCCAAAGAAGCAAGTCCAATTGATTTTGCTTATGCTGTACACACTAAAGTAGGAGATACTGCGATTGGATGTGAAATAAATGGAAAAGAAAGTCCTTTACAATCAATATTGCGAAATGGAGATGTAGTTAAAATATTAACATCAAAAAAAGATTCACCATCTTTGCATTGGATAACAAGCGCTAAAACTGGTAAAGCTAGAGCTGCTATAAGAAGATACTGGCAATATAAAGAGGACAGCAAGCCTACAGAAAAAAAATACAACACCACACTTTGGATGTCTTTACCTGACAGACCTGGAATATTAGGTGATGTTACAACAATGATTGGAACAAATAATGTAAACATTTCAAGTGTTGAAATGGTAGAAAAGACTAAAAGAACTATAAATTTTAGGTTCAACCTAATTATTCAAGATTTGAAAAACTTTACAAAACTTATTAGTGAGCTAAAACAGAAAGAATATAATTTCAAAATAATTAGACATAAAAACAAAAAATATGCTTTCTTTAAAAGATTCTTTAGCGGTTTTAAAAAAAACTAAGGCACTTTTAGAGGGACATTTTGTTTTATCTTCAGGATTACATTCTCCTCAATATGTTCAGTGTGCTAAATTATTAAGTTATCCAAAAAAATCAGAAAAATTTTGTAAATCCTTAAGTACTAAAATAAAAAAAAAATTTAAAAAAATCGATATGATTTTGTCACCAGCTATGGGCGGTATTGTAATAGGTTATATCATTGGAAATTTATTGAATAAGGAGACAATATTTTGTGAAAGAGTTAATGGGAAATTTATTTTAAGAAGAGGTTTTTCAATTAAAAAAAATTCTAAAGTTTTGATTGTAGAAGACGTAATTACTACAGGTAAGTCAAGTTTAGAATGTGCTCGACTTGTAAAAAAATATAAATCAAAAGTAATTGGATATGCGTGTTTGATTAATAGATCTAGTAAACCAAGTTTAAAAATTAAAGATAAAAATATTGTTTCGCAAATTAAATTAGAAATACCAACTTATAAAAAAAATAATTTACCAATTGAGTTAAAAAAAATTCCAATTACAAAACCTGGAAGTAGATATTTAAAATGAAATCTAGACTAGGTGTTAACGTAGACCATATTGCAACATTAAGAAACGCCAGAGGAGAGGGGCATCCCGATCCTATTTCATATGCAAAGCAAATTATGAATTTCGGTGCAAATTCAATTACTATTCATTTAAGAGAAGATCGTAGACATATTCGAGATGAAGATGTAGCTATATTTTCAAAAATTAAAAGAGTACCAATAAATTTAGAAATGGCGGCTAACAATGAAATGCTTAAAATTGCATTAAAATATAAACCTAATTTTGTTTGTATAGTTCCTGAAAAAAGGAATGAAATAACCACTGAAGGTGGTTTGAATATCACAAGAAATAAAAAAATAATTAAAAAAGTAATTAGTAAATTAAATTCAAAAAAAATTAGAACAAGTCTTTTCATCAATCCAAATATTAAAGATGTTTTTGTATCAAAAGAATTAAATGTAAAATGTGTGGAACTTCATACAGGAAAATTTGCTTTAAAAGTTAAAAATAATAAAAATTATTTAATTGAGTTCAAAAAAATAAAAAATTGTGCCGAGTTAGCAAAAAAACTAGGAATGGAAGTTCATGCAGGTCATGGTCTAGATTATAAATCAACTAAAATTTTAAGAAAGATTAAATCTATAGAGGAATTTAATATTGGACATTTTATAATTGGAGAAGCCATCATGTTTGGTATGAAAAAAGTAATCACTAATTTTAGAAAAATATTAAACTAATGATAATTGGTAACGGTGTTGATATTATTGATAATAAAAGAATAGAAAAATCACTAAAAATTAAAGGTTTTAAAAAAAGACTCTTTACATTGAATGAAATTAACCAATCAAAAAAATACAGAAACAAAACGAATTATTTTGCTAAAAGATTTGCTGCTAAAGAAGCTTTCGTTAAATCAATAGGCACAGGCTTTAGAGATAATATTAATTTTAATGATATTGAAATATACAATAATAAGAAAGGATCACCTAAAATTAAAATTTCACAGAAAATAAAAGATATATTAAAAAAAAAATTTAAATTAAGGAATTACGATATACATCTTTCACTTTCAGATGAAAAAAACCACTCAATTGCATTTGTTATTTTGAATAGAAAAAAATGAAAAATTTCATAATTGATAATACTAAAACATTATTTTATGCATTAATAATTGCAGTATTTATCAGGTCAATATTAATCCAGCCATTTTATATACCATCATCATCAATGGAAACTAACTTGCTTGTGGGTGACAGACTATTTGTTACAAAATTTTCTTACGGATATAGTAAACATTCATTTCCTTTTAGTCCTCCTATTTTTAAAGGACGTATATTAAATAAAAATCCCAAAAGAGGAGATGTTATAGTTTTTAAAACACCTGCTGATAATCGTACAGATTATATTAAAAGATTGATTGGTTTACCAGGTGATACAATACAATTTATCGATGGTGATTTATATATAAATTCTAATCAAGTATTAAAAACAATTAAAAGCAAAAATGATAAGTTATATTGTGGATCATCCCAAATTGATGTCAATATATTTGAAGAAAAACTTCCAAATGGAAAAAGTTATTTAGCTGCATATAGAACCGATATAACTTTTTCTAATTCAGATAAATACATTGTTCCTAAAAATCATTTTTTTTTCTTAGGTGACAATAGGGATTGTTCTAAAGACAGCAGATTTCTATCTGAAGTTGGTTATGTTAATCAAAATAATTTAGTTGGAAAAGCACAAATTTTATTTTTTTCATCTAATCCAAGGAAAGGAAGTATCTTTAACATTTTCAAATGGAATGAAATAGTCCGATTTGAAAGATTTTTTAATAAAATAATTTAAATAAATGAAGTTAAACAAACTACAAAAGAAAATAGGTATTAGTTTTAAAGATGATAAACTATTGATACAAGCCTTAACGCACAAAAGTTTCGATACAAAAAATAATTATGAAAAACTGGAATTTTTAGGTGATAGAGTTTTGGGGTTTGTCATATCAAAGAAACTTTTAGAGTTATATCCAAATGAAAAAGTAGGTATGATTGACAAAAAACTTGCAAATTTAGTTAATAAAAATAAGTGTTTTGAAATTGGCAAGGAATTAGAATTGGATATTTATATTTTAACAGGAAACACAGAAAAGAAAAAAAAAGTCAATATTGAAAAAAAAATTATATCTGATTGTTGTGAGTCTTTGATAGGAGCAATTTATATAGATAAGGGTCTTGAGGTTTCGTCAAAATTTATATTAAATTGTTGGAAAAATTATTTAAATTTATCAGATATTACTGTAATAGACTCCAAAACAAGATTACAAGAATATTCATTAAAGAAATTTAAAGCATTGCCAATATATAAACTTATTTCTAATACTGGACCAAGACATAAACCAAATTTTAAAATTAGTGTAAAAATTAAAGATAGCAAAACAGTTATCGCTGATGGTAGTTCAAAAAAAAATGCAGAACAAGCTGCAGCTATGAAACTTTTAGAAACTATTAAAATATAATGAATTGGCAAGATAAAGGTTACTTACTTTCAAAAAATAAATATAATGAAAATTCTGTAATATCTGAATTTTACACTGAAAATCATGGAAAAATTTCAGGAATTATTTTTGGAGGAACCTCAAAAAAATTAAAAAACTATCTATTTGAGGGTAATAAATTGCATATAAATTATAATTCAAAATCTCAATCAAAAATTGGTTCTTTAAAAGTTGAAATTGATGAATTTAAAACTCCTTACTTTTTAGAAGATAAGCAAAAACTCCTTTGTATAATTTATACAATGAATTTGATTAAAA
>CACAIK010000004.1 GCA_902532525.1 uncultured Pelagibacteraceae bacterium | reverse complement strand
TTTTAATTGAGCTTGAGCGGCAGCAAGTCTTGCAATAGGTACTCTATAAGGTGAACAGGATACATAATCTAGACCAGCTCGTGCACAAAAGTCGATACTTTTAGGATCGCCTCCGTGTTCACCACATATACCAAGTTTGATTTTTTTGTTTATTTTTCTGCCTTTTTTTGTTGCCATTTCTATCAAATCGCCAACTCCTTCATCTATAGAAACAAATGGATCAACATTGAAGATTTTATTATCAATATAATCATTTAAAAACTTGCCACTATCATCTCTGCTAATTCCAAAAGTTGTTTGCGTTAAATCATTTGTGCCAAAACTAAAGAATTCTGCGTGTCTAGATATATCATCTGCTTTGATTGCAGCTCTTGGTAGCTCAATCATTGTACCTACTAAAAAATTTAGTTTTGTTTTAGTTTTATTTTCTACTTCTTTTGCAACTCTTATTACTAAATCTTTCATTATTTTTATTTCTGCTTCAGTTGATACCAAAGGTATCATGATCTCTGGAATAATAGATTTTATCTTTAGTTTTTTACATTCAACTAGTGCATGAAAAATCGCAGTACATTGCATCTCATATATTTCTGGGAATGATATACCTAATCTACAACCTCTATGACCAAGCATTGGATTTTGTTCATGAAGTTCTGTTATTCTACCCTCTAATTCAGAACTTTTGATATTTAAAGCATTTGCTACATCGCTAATTTCTTTTTGATTTTTTGGTAAAAATTCATGAAGTGGTGGATCTAATAATCTAACTGTAACAGGTAGACCATTCATAATTTTAAAGATATCGATAAAATCCTTTTTTTGAAAAGGAAGTAGTTTCTTTAAAGCACTAGCCCTATCTTCTTTTGATTTTGATAAAATCATTTCTCTTACAGATAAAATTCTCTCTTCATCAAAAAACATATGTTCTGTTCTACAAAGACCTATTCCTTCAGCTCCAAATTCTCTAGCAGTTTTACTATCAAGAGGTGTTTCAGAATTAGTTCTGATTTTTAGTTTTCTAAATTTGTCAGCCCAGCTCATAAGTTTAGAAAAATCTCCCGAAATTTCGGGTTTAACAGTTTTAACCTCACCTTTTATAATTCTACCAGTTGATCCATCAATTGTAATTAAATCACCCTCTTTAATTTCATTATTTTTTGTTTTAAAAATTTTATTTTGGTAATCTATTTCTATTTCGCTTGAGCCAGATACACAAGGTCTACCCATTCCTCTTGCAACTACTGCAGCATGGCTGGTCATCCCTCCTCTTGCAGTAAGAATTCCTTTAGCTGCATGCATTCCATTGATATCTTCAGGTGATGTTTCTACTCTTACTAGGATTGTATTTTGCATCATTCCATTTAATCTTTCAGCCTCATCAGATGTAAATACTACTTTTCCGCTAGCTGCTCCTGGAGAAGCAGGAAGGCCTTTGGCTATTACTTCTAAATTCGCTGTTTCATCTAAAGTTGGATGAAGCAAAGTATCTAATGAATTTGGTTGTACTCTAAGCACAGCCTCTTTTTTCGTGATGAGTTTTTCTCTTTCCATATCGACAGCAATTTTGACTGATGATTTTGCAGTTCTTTTTCCTGATCTAGTTTGCAACATCCACAACTTATTATTTTCGACTGTGAACTCCACATCCTGCATATCTTTATAATGTTTCTCCAGCTTTATAAGAATATTTTTTAGATTTTTGTAAACTCTAGGCATTGACTCCTCCATTGAAAGAAGTGTTTCTTTTGTGTCTATTCTAGCTTTCTTAGTTATATGTTGGGGCGTCCTTGTCCCTGCAACAACATCTTCTCCTTGAGCATTTATCAAATATTCGCCATAGATTTCATTGATTCCATTGGATGGATTACGTGTAAACACAACACCTGTCGCACAATCAACACCCATATTACCAAAAACCATGGACTGAACATTTACTGCAGTACCCCACTCTGAAGGTATATGATTTAATTTTCTGTAAACCTTTGCTCTGTTACTCTCCCATGACAAAAAGACTGCACTAATTGCACCTAGTAATTGTTCATTAATATTTTGAGGAAAATTTTTTTTTGTTTTTTCTTTTACAATATTTTTAAAGTCTTTAATCAATCCATCCCAATCATCTTCATCCAAATCAGTGTCTAGCAAAACACCTTTTGTAAGTTTGTAATTTTCAATTAATTCTTCAAAATTATAACTTTCAACACCCATAACAACATTTGCATACATTTGTATAAATCTTCTATAACTATCTTTTGCAAATCTCATATTTGATGTTTTATTTGCTAAAGCAATCACAGTCTTGTCATTTAGTCCAAGATTTAAAATAGTATCCATCATTCCTGGCATAGATACTCTCGCGCCAGATCTTACAGATAATAACAAAGGATTTTTCAAATCTCCAAATTTTTTACCAGAATCTTTTTCAATATTTTTTAACTCTTTATTTATTTCATTTATAATTTTAGGCTTTAATTTCTTTTTATTTTTATAAAATAAATCACAAACTTCAGTAGAAATCGTAAATCCAGGTGGGACAGGTAAACCCATCCTTCCCATTTCTGATAAATTTGCACCTTTGCCTCCTAAAATATTTTTTGGGTTTTTTATTTTTATTGTGTCTTTAGATTTAAAATTAAAAACTAATTTTGGCATTTATGCTTCTATCTTTGAAAAATTAAAATAATTATCGAAGCTTTTACACAACATTTTTAAAAGTTCTAGTCTGTTTTTTTTAATTAATTCTTCTTGATCATTAACTATTACATTATCAAAAAACTCATTAACCTCTATTTTGGCACTTGAGAGTGTTTTAAGACTTTCATCATAATCTTCATCTCTACCTATGCTTGAAAAATACTTTCTTATAGCATGTATTTTTTTATAAAGATTTTTTTCATAATCATTTTTAAAGAGACCAGGATCAGCAGAACCTACAATTTCTAGTTTTGATTTACTTTCACTATTTAAAATGTTTGCAGATCTTTTATAAATTGCAATAACATCAAGACCGAAATCTTTTTTAATATTTTTATTCAAATTTAATGATTTATTAAAAATTTTTAGTAAATCATCTATTCCATAAGAATTAGTGGAGCATTCAATAATATCCGACCTAATATTTTTTTCTTTTAAATAATTTTTTAATCTATCTAAAATAAAACCTCCCAATTCATCATTTATCAATTTTGAGTCAAAAGAGTAATTTTGTTCTTTATATAAATTTATTGAATAATTTATTAGATCTCTTAATTTTATTTTTTTTTGATTTTCAATTATTAACCTTAACAAACTAATTGCCATTCTTCTTAAGGCATAAGGATCTTTTGAACTAGTTGGTTTGAGATTAATTCCAAAAAATCCAACTAAAGAGTCTATTTTGTCACTTAACGATAATGCTATGCTGTATGGTTTTTTTGGAACTTTACTATCAATGCCGCTTGGTAAGTAATGCTCTGAAACAGCTAAACTTATTTCTTCGTCAAAACCTTGCTCTCTTGCGAAATATCCACCCATCACGCCTTGTAATTCGGGAAACTCTCCAACTAAATCCGACATCAAATCTACTTTGCAAATTGAGGAGGCAATTTCTATCTTTTCTTTACTTATTAAAAGTTCATCTGATATTATTCCACTAAGTTTTCTTACTCTTTGTATTTTATCAAAATAACTTCCCAACCCTTTAAAATAATTAATTTGCTTCAATCTAGACACCTGTTTAACTAAATTTTGAGACTTATTTCTATTCCAAAAAAATTCTGCATCTGCCAACCTTGCATCTATAACATTTTGATTTCCTAATTTAACTAATCCCTTTTTGTCCTTGCAATCTGCTACAACTATAAAATTATTTGTTATTTTGTTTTTGCTATCAAATGTAGGAAAATATTTTTGGTGATGCTGCATTGTAATAATAAGTATTTCTTGGGGAATTTCTAAAAATTTCTTATTAAACTCACATACTAAAATTTTTGGTTTTTCAACAATATTTATTATTTCGTCTATAAGTTTTTCATTGACGTTTATATGAATTTTTTTTTGATTAGTTGCCTTGTTTATTTCTTTAATTATAAATTCTTTCCTTTTATCTTGATCAATTGTTACTCCTTTTTGTTTAAAAAATTTTATATAAGATTTAAAATCATTAAAACTTTTTACTTCATCTTCTAGATCTTTATCTGTAAAAGTTTTATTTGAACTATGTAAATGGTTTAATTTAAATTCAATTATTTTTTTATCAAATAAAGCTAATATTGATTTTAACGGTCTTCCCCAATATAAATCATGATTGCCCCATTTCATTGATTTTTTCCATGAAATTTTTAAAAGTAAACTTGCAATACTTTCTTTTAATAAATCGTATGTTTTTATTTTTTGCGATGGTCTGTTGTAGAAGTAGAATATGCCTTTTTCAGTGCTTTTTTTGAAAACTTTTTCTTTACTTATTTTATTGGATTTTAAAAATCCTTCCAAAGCCTTTTCTGGAGCATTTATATTAGGACCTCTAATTTCCTCTGCTTTTTTTATTACATCTTTAGATATCTTATTTATATGAACAATAAGCCTATTTGGAGTTGAATAAGTATTAATTTTACCTTTAACTATAATTTCATAATCATCAAAAAATTTTTTAAAAATTTGTGTTAATTCATTTCTAGCGTTGATTTGTAATCTGGAAGGTATTTCTTCACTAAATAATTCAAGGAAAAATTCAGACATTTTAATTTTGTGTTTCTACCCAGATTTTTCCAATTTCTCTTGTCAGATCTCTGATCCTTGCAATATATTCTGCTCTTTGAGCAACACTTATAACTCCTCTAGCATCTAAAATATTGAACACATGACTTGATTTTAAACATTGATCATATGCTGGAAGAGAAATTTTCTTTTCAATTAATGATTTTGCTTCTTCTTCGAGCATATCAAAAATTTTAAATAATTTATCTGTGTTTGCATACTCAAAATTATAGGCTGAAAATTCTTTTTCAGCTTGATGAAAAACATCTTTGTATAAAACTCCCTCATCATTCCAAATTAAATCAAAAACATTTTTTTTACCTTGTATAAACATACATAATCTCTCTAAACCATAGGTAATTTCAACAGATATTGGATTGCATTCCATACCTGCCATTTGTTGAAAATAAGTAAATTGAGTAACTTCCATACCATCACACCATACTTCCCATCCAAGACCAGCAGCACCTAAGGTTGGACTTTCCCAATCATCCTCTACAAATCTGATATCGTGCTCTTCGTATTTAATACCTACTGATGAAAGGCTATTAAGATACATTTTTTTAATATCTTTTGGTGAAGGTTTTATTAAAACTTGAAATTGATAATAGTGTTGCAAACGATTAGGATTTTCTCCATACCTTCCATCTGTTGGTCTTCTTGATGGTTGAACGTAAGCTGTTTTCCATGGTTTAGAACCTAATGATCTTAGAGTTGTTGCTGGGTGAAATGTTCCTGCTCCAACTTCTAAATCATAAGGTTGTAAAATAACGCAACCTTTTTTTGACCAGTACTTTTGAAGATTTAAAATTGTATCCTGAAAAGAAATAAATGATTTTGGATTTTTTGTTTTTATTTTAGAAACCATATTTTTGCCAAATAGATCTTTCTTCTAAAACACTTATCAATTTATCCGTATGGTCTTCGGAAGACGAAAGTTTTTTGGCAAGCCATCCTTTAGACTTTTCAAATTTTTTAATTTCAACATCTTCACCAAATTTTTCTCTCAATATCTGTTCTGCATTCCCTATTCCATCTATCAAACCAAGTTTTAAAGATGTTTTACCAGACCAAAATTCTCCAGAAAAAAGTTCAACATCAGTTTTGTTTAATTTTGTTGATCTACTTTCCTCTACAACATTAATAAATTCTTGGTGAAGTTCCAGTTGAATATTTTTTAATCTTTGAATGTCCTCTTCTTTCTCGTCTAAAAAAGGGTCTAGAGTACTTTTATTTTTTCCAGCTGTATAAACTCTTCTTTGAACGCCTATTTTTTGAATTAAATCTTTAAAACCAAAAGAAGAATAAATTACTCCTATTGATCCGATTATAGAACTTGCATTAGCATAAATCTCATCACCTGCGCATGCAATTAGATAGCCTCCAGATGCAGCAACATCTTCAGCAAAAACTATTACTTTTTTTTTGTTTTTCTTAGACTGTTCTCTAATAAATTTATATATTAGATGTGATTGAACGGGTGAACCACCTGGTGAATTAATTGAAATTGCAACAGCCTCTGCTTTTTTTACTGAAAAAGCTTTTTTTATCATTTCTTCTTGAGAGGAATATTCTATTCCTTGTTTAAACTTTCCAACATTTCCTATGACGCCGGTAAGTCTTAAATGACTAACAATTTTTTTTTTTTTAAAAAATGAAAACATACAAATGATTATAAAAATTTTACTTAATTATAAAGCTACTTATAGTTGAAGAATTAGGTGCGTCAATTGATAAGTATATTAATAAGCTTAATGTAATATTTTGAATTTATGGGTTCAGTAGTTCAATTAAAAAAGCAAATAACTAATGCGTATACAGATTTAGTAAATTCTGTTGATGAAAAACTAAGTTTAGTTGAAGACAAAATTTCTTATAAATTAGATAGTAAAGTTGAGCTTGTTAAAGAAATGACAGCTTACCACATGACTAGTGGAGGTAAAAGATTAAGAGCATTGCTTACTTTGGAGTGTGCTAAATTGTGTGGATATACAAAAGGTAGTAGAGATGTGAACCTAGCTGCATGTGTTGAACTTATACACGCAGCAACTCTTATGCATGATGATGTAATTGACGGCGCAGATTTAAGAAGAGGCAAAAAAACTACAAATAAAATTTGGGGAAATCAGTCATCAATTCTTGTTGGAGACTATTTATTAAGTAGATGTTTTGAAATGATGGTTGAGGATGGAAGTATTGAAGTATTAAAACTTTTATCTTCTACATCATCAACTATTGCTCAAGGAGAAGTTTTGCAATTACAACATAAAGGTGACTCTGAAATGTTAGAAGATACATATTTGAATATAATTTCTTCTAAGACTGCAGCTTTATTTTCAGCATCTTCAAAAGTTGGGTCGATAATTACTGATAAAGACAATAAATTTAAAGATGCACTGGAATTCTATGGAAAGAACCTTGGATTAACATTTCAGATTGCAGATGACACTCTTGACTATAACTCAGAATTAAAAATGTTTGGTAAAGAGATAGGGAAAGATTTCTTTGAGGGCAAGGTTACTCTCCCTATTATTCTATTACATCAAAAATTATCTTCAAATGAAAAATTAGTTTTAAAAAAAATATTTGAACAAAATATCAGATCGAAAGAACAATTTGACTATGTGCTTACATTGGTAAAAAAATATAATATAATTAATGAATGTTACAAAAAAGCTGAGCACTATATAAGTTTAGCATCAAATTCATTAAGTATATTTCAAGATTGTGATGAAAAAACTATACTCAAAAATTTAACTTCATTTAGTATTAATAGAAAATTTTAAGGTGATAAGAGAACTTTTTTCCAATCATTATTTTCTTTAATATATTTTAATCTTTCGTGAATTCTATTTTCACCATCTAACCAAAATTCAATTTCATGGTGTTTTAATCTCCATCCTGACCAATGATCAGGTCTTGGAACATTATTTTCATCTTTATAGAGATCTTGAAATTTTTTTATAGATTGGTTTAGCTCTTCTCTATCTTTTAAAATTGAACTCTGATTTGATGCCCATGCACCAATTCTACTTCCGTAACTTCTGGATTTATAATAATTATCAGCTTCTTCATCAGAAACTTTTTCAGCAGTACCAACTATTCGAATTTGTCTGAGTAAACTTTTCCAATGAAAGCACATCGAAATGTTTGGATTCTGCTTTATAGAGTTTCCCTTATTACTATTAAAGTTAGTGTAAAAAACAAATCCATCCTCTCCATAATCTTTGAGCAATACCATTCTTACATTCGGATAACCTTTTTCGTTAATAGTGCCTAGAGCTAATGCATTTGGATCATTTATTTCAGTTTTCTTTGCCTCGTTGTACCATTCAGTGAATAATAGTATTGGATTATCGAGATCTAGAAAGCATTTATCTAATCCTAAAGAATTTTTTTCGTTCATAATTTAACCAAAATAATTTATATAATAATATAATGTCTTTTAATACATTTGGAAAATTTTTTCGATTTACTACTTGGGGTGAGTCTCACGGTCCAGCAATAGGATGTGTTGTTGATGGTTGTCCTCCAAATATTAAGCTTAATATCAGAGACATTCAGTTAGAATTAAATAAAAGAAAGCCTGGTCAGTCAAAATTCACAACCCAAAGAAAAGAGGATGATAAAGTAGAAATTTTATCAGGAACATTTGAGGGCAAAACAACTGGTACACCTATCTCAATGATTATCTTCAATAAAGATATGCGTTCTAGAGATTATAAAAATATTAAAGATAAATTTAGACCTGGTCATGCTGATTATACATATTTTAAAAAGTATGGAATTAGAGATTATAGAGGTGGAGGCAGACAATCAGCGAGAGAGACTGCTTCAAGAGTGGCAGCAGGGGCAATAGCAAAACAAGTTTTGCAAAATATTATTGGGAAAAAGTACGATGTAATTGGAGCCGTAACACAATTAGGAATACTAGGATGTGACACAGAAAAATGGAATGACAGTTTCATCACAAAAAACCCTTTATTTTGTCCTGATAAAACAGTTTTAAAATTATGGGAAAAATATTTACTTGGGATAAGAAAAGCTGGCTCATCATGTGGGGCTATTATTGAAGTAAGAGCAAGAGGTGTTCCTGTCGGATTAGGAGCTCCAATTTATTCTAAATTAGATATGGATTTGGCATCAGCCATGATGAGTATTAATGCTGTAAAAGGAGTAAACATAGGATCAGGAATGAACTCTGCTCAACTCTCTGGTGAACAAAATTCTGATGAAATGTCCCAAACAGGAAAGAAAACAAAATTTAAATCGAATAATGCTGGAGGAATTTTAGGAGGAATTTCTAGTGGACAAGAAATAATAGTTTCATTTGCAGTAAAACCGACTTCATCAATTCTTTCTCAAAGAAAAACAATTAATAAATTTGGAAAAAATACTTCAATTTCAGTCATAGGGAGACATGATCCTTGCGTAGGTATTAGGGCGGTACCTATAGGTGAAGCAATGATGCATTGTGTAATCCTTGATCACTACTTAATGAATAAAGCTCAATGTGGAAATTAGTTCGTTTTTTTAATTACAACTTTGGAATTTAAAGTTTCTAAAACCTTCGCTTCAATAGATTTAGCATCTAAACCAGCTTCTTTATACATTGCTTCTGGTTTATCTTGGTCTAAAAATTTATCAGGCAAAATCATTGATCTAAATTTTATATTATTATCTAATAAATTCTTTTCATTTAAGAAATGATTTACATGAGCTCCAAAACCTCCTATAGAGCCTTCTTCCAACGTAATTAGCACTTCATGATTTGTTGCAACTTGCCACATAAGATTTTCATCCAGAGGTTTTGCAAATCTAGCATCTATAATTGTTGGATTAATTCCCATTTTTTTTAAACCTTCTTCAGCCAATAAACATTCTTTTAATCTGTTACCAAAACTTACTAAGGCAACTTTCTTACCTTCTCTTATAACTCTACCTTTTCCAATATCTATTTTTTCGTTGATATCAGGTAATTCTAAACCCGCTCCATTTCCTCTTGGATATCTAAATGCACATGGTTGATTATTAATATCTACTGACGTATTGACCATTCTTACCAATTCTGCTTCATCACTTGCTGCCATTACAATAAAATTGGGTAAAGTTGATAAATATGTAATATCGAAAGAACCTGCATGTGTCGCTCCATCGGCACCAACTAAACCAGCTCTATCAATTGCAAATCTTACTGGTAAACTTTGAATTGCAACGTCATGAACTACCTGATCATAAGCTCTTTGTAAAAATGTTGAATAAATTGCTGCATAAGGCTTATAACCTTCTGTGGCTAAACCTGCAGCAAAAGTAACAGCATGTTGTTCAGCAATTCCAACATCAAAAGTTCTATCCGGGAAAACTTTACTAAATGCGTCTATTCCTGTCCCGGACGGCATAGCTGCGGTTATACCTATAATTTTACTGTCTTTCTTTGCATGCTCTATTAATGTATTTGCAAATACCTTTGTAAAAGCAGGAGCCTTAGTTGTTGATTTTTGTTGAACTCCAGTTTGAACATCAAATTTTGTAACTCCGTGATACTTATCATCAGATTTTTCAGCAAAACTATATCCTTTGCCTTTTTGAGTTTTTATATGAATTAGTATTGGACCATTATGATTACTTTCTTTTGCATTTTTTAAAATTGGCAATAAAACATCTAAATCATGACCATCAATTGGACCAACATAATAAAAACCTAATGAATTAAATAATGTACCACCTGTTACAGCCGATCTAAAAAAATCTTCAGCCTTTCCAGCCTTTTTGCTAAATCTTTTCGAAAATGATGAAATAATCAATTTAACTGTTTCTCTAAAACTAAAATAAATCTTACCTGAAAAAATTTTAGCAAGATAAGATTTCATTGCGCCAACTGGTTTTGCAATTGACATATCATTGTCATTCAAAATTACGATCATTTTTGTTTTTGAGTCTCCAGCATTATTCATAGCTTCATATGCCATTCCTGCGCTCATGGCACCGTCACCAATAACTGATATAACCTGATCTGATTTATTTGATAATTTATTTGCTGTTGCAATACCAAGTCCAGCAGAAATAGAAGTAGAACTATGAGCTGCACCAAAGGGATCAAATTCACTTTCTGATCGCTTTGTAAAACCGGATAATCCACTTCCTTGTCTTAAAGTTCTTATTTTATCTTTTCTTCCTGTTAAAATTTTATGAGGGTATGATTGATGGCCAACATCCCATATCAATTTGTCTTTTGGTGTGTCAAAAACATGATGAAGTGCTACTGTTAATTCTACAACACCTAAGCCCGCACCTAGATGACCACCTGTTTTTGAAACAGCATCAATCATTTCGCTTCTTACTTCTTCTGATAGAACTTTTAATTCTTCATTATTGAGTTTTTTTATATCTGAAGGAAAATTAATATTATTTAAATATTTATAATTCTGCATTTATTTATTTCTACTTAATATAAATTCAATTGTCTCTTTTAAATCACTAGCATTATTTCCATAGCTAACTAAACTGTTAAATATTTCTTTTTTTAGTTTTGATGCATATTTAATAGCATTTTTATATCCTAGTAAACTTATTAATGTTGCTTTTCCCCTTTTTGAATCTTTATTTGTTTTTTTTCCTGCAGTTTTTGATTTACTGCTATAATCAATTAAATCATCTGCAATTTGAAAAAGTAAACCAATTTTTTCACCAATAACTGAGAATTTTTTTATTTGATCTTTTTTGTTTGTCAAAATAACTGGGGACAAACAGCTGAATGAAAATAATTTTCCAGTTTTTTTAATTTCCATATCTATAACTTTTTGTTTAGAAACTTTTTTTCTTTCATAATTTAAATCCAAAAATTGACCTCCAGCTATTCCTTGGTGTCCTGATGATTGAGATATAAGATTTATTAAAGTTATTTTTTTATTGTTATTTATGCTGAACTTTGGATCAGATAAAATTTCAAAAGCTAATGTCAAAAGGGAGTTGCCAGCTAAGACCGCCGTTGATTCTCCAAATTTTTTATGTGTAGTTAATTTACCTCTTCTAATATCGTCATCATCCATACAAGGTAAATCGTCATGTATTAGTGAATAAGCGTGTATACATTCAACAGCTGAACTTAAATATAAAAGATTTTTTTTTTCTACATTAAAAATTTTTCCAACATCAAAAATAATCTTAGATCTTATTTTTTTTCCTCCAGGAAATAAACCATACTTAATAGGTATAATTAGATCTGTTTTTTTTTGTTTTGCTAAGTAATTCTTCAAAAATTTATTTACTACATAAACAGTTCTCGCTAATTTTTTTTTCATTTTTTTGAGGTTAGTTCTTCGATTTTTAGCTTGGTACTTTGAGATATATTTTTTGAGTCCTTTTGAAATTTTTTCTCTATTAAATTATTTAACTTTATTAAATATTGATAATCATCAATAGATTCTTCCAAATTTTTTTTACTTTCTAATTCTTGTATTAAACGATCTGCTATATCCGTGAGTTCACTCAAAGATTTTGATTCAATATCATCTGGCAAAATTTTTTCATTCATATAATAATTTGTATTATTATATGAAAATTAATGATTCAAATATTAAAAAAGCAGTAAAATATTTAAATAATCACGAATGTATTGGAATACCTACGGAAACTGTCTATGGATTAGCTGCTAATGCCTATTCTGATAAAGCTACCAAAAAAATATTTAAATTAAAAGGAAGGCCTGCCGATAACCCCTTAATTGTTCATTACTATAACATTAAAGATTTGGAGAAAGATTGTAAGACTAATACTTTATTTTATAAACTTTATAATTCATTATGCCCTGGTCCAATTACATTTATATTAAAACTAAAAAATGAAAGCAAAATTTCAAAAAACGTTACTAATAACAAAAAAACTTTAGGTGTAAGATTTCCAAGTCACCGAACTGCTAGAAAGTTATTGAAATCTTTAAAATATCCTTTAGCAGCGCCAAGCGCAAATATATCTGAAGGGATAAGTCCAGTAACAAAAGATGATGTATATGATGAATTTGGAGAAAAAATTAAATTTATTCTAGAAGGTGGAAGATCAAAAATTGGTGTTGAATCTACAATTATAAGTTTAGTAAAAAAACCCCAAATCTTAAGATTGGGTGGTTTAAATATTTCTATATTAAATAAAAAATTAAAAACAAATTTAAAAACTAAATTGTATACTAAAAGTAACATAAGTTCTCCAGGGAGAAGAAGAATTCATTATTCACCAGGTATACCTATTAGATTAAACGCAGTTAAAATAAAAAAAGATGAGGCTTTTATCCTAATTAAGAAGAGAGAAGAAAATAATAAGAATTATTTTTACTTAAGTAAGACAAATAATCTAATGGAGAGTGTTAAAAATTTATATAAAACATTAAGAAAAATTAAGAAGTTAGGTTACAAAAAAATAGCTGTACAAAGAATACCAAACCAAAACTTTGGATTAGTGATTAACGATAGACTTTTTAGAGCATCAAAAAAATGAAAAATTTAGTGGAAGTTAAAAATATAAAAAAAAATTATGGAAAGAATGAAGCTGTCAAAGGTATAAGTTTTAACATAAAAGAAGACGAAATTTTAGGTCTATTAGGTCCGAATGGCTCGGGCAAAACAACAACGATAGGCATGTTATTGGGACTTTTAAAACCAACTAGTGGAGAAATTTTAATAAACGGTCAAAAATTGGAAGGGAATAGAATTGAAATCTTGGAACAGATTAATTTCATATCTCCATATATTGAATTACCAAAAAAACTTACAGTTAAACAAAATCTAATTGTTTATGGAAAATTATACAAAATAAATAATATTAATGAGAGGATCGAATTTTTATCAGAAAAATTAAGATTAGAAAATTTGCTTAATAGCATTACAGGTGAATTATCATCTGGACAAAAAAATAGAGTAAGTTTGGCAAAAGCATTAATCAACGAACCAAAAGTATTGCTATTAGATGAGCCAACTGCATCTTTAGATCCGGAAGTAGGTGATTTTGTTAGATCTTTTTTGGAAGATTATAAAAAAGAAAAAAAAATATCTATACTTCTTGCCTCTCATAATATGAATGAAGTCAATAGGCTTTGTAAATCAATTCTAATGATGAAGGATGGGATTATTATCGATGAAGGAAATCCTAAAGAATTAATCAATAAACATGGCAGAAAAAACCTAGAGGAAGTTTTTTTAAAATTATCAAGGAGCAAAAATGAGCTTAACTAGAATGTATGGTCTTTTTTTAAGACATTTTTATTTAATTACTAGATCTTTCCCAAGAGTTTTAGATCTTGTTTATTGGCCAACTATTCAAATTACTTTATGGGGATTTATCTCAAATTTTTTTGCTACACATACAACATATTATAATAATGCGGTAGGAGTTATATTAACATGCGCAATCCTTTATGATTTTCTTTTCAGAACAAGCATTGGATTTAATATGCTTTTTCTTGAAGAGATTTGGAGTAGAAACTTTACAAATTTATTTATTGCACCAATGAAAATTGGTGAAATATTAACTTCACTTGTTGCTACAGCTTTAATTAGAGCTCTTATAGGTTTAATACCAGCAGTGCTTTTAACTTCTCCATTATTTGGTATTTCAATTTTAGATTTAGGAATATTTTTATTCTTTTTATTTTTAAGCCTATATTTATTTGGAATAACACTTGGCATACTGGTATCTGCTGGTCTATTAAGATATGGACCCTCTTTTGAAAATATAGCATGGTCTACAATGTTTTTATTAGCTCCATTTGGATGCATTTATTATCCAATTGAAATATTGCCAGAGGTGTTCCAGAAGATAGCTTATCTGCTACCATTGGTATATATATTTGAAGAAGCAAGAAATATTTTGATTAATCAAACTGTAGATATTCAAAATATCTATTATGCTTTCATATGGAATGGAGTTTACTTTGTATTATCAATTGCATTATTCTATTATTCTTTCAATGTCGCAAAAAACAAAGGAACGCTTATTAATATGGGCGAATAATGGTGCGCCCGCAAGGAGTCGAACCCTGAACCTCCAGAGCCGAAATCTGGCGCTCTATCCAGTTGAGCTACGAACGCATAATAATTTAATATAATAATTTATGAAAAATATCATCAATTTTATTATTAAAGAGGATGATAATAACAAGAGGGTAGATACAATATTAGCAAATCATGATAAGAGTTTAAGCAGAACTAGAGTAAAAAATTTAATATTAGATAGTAAATTAAAAATTAATGAGAAAATTATACAAGACCCTTCAATTAAAACTAAATTAAATGACAAAATAGAGCTTGAAATTGTTGAACCTAAGAAACAAAGCTTAAAACCTTATAATTTTAAATTAAACATAATTCACGAAGATGAAGATTTAATTGTAATTGACAAACCATCTGGAATTTCAATGCATCCTGGTGCTGGTAATTATGATAATACGATAGTTAATGCGTTAATGAATTATAATAGCAAAAATTTATCTGATATTGGAGATGAAATGAGACCTGGGATAGTTCATAGAATTGATAAAGATACTTCTGGATTAATTGTAATAGCAAAAAATAACTCAACTCACGAAAAATTATCACTACAATTCTCTAAACATTCTATAACTAGAGTTTATCAAACTTTAATTTGGGGAAAATTAAGGCCTCAAAAAGGAACAATTGAAACCTTCATAACAAGAAGTTCGAAAAATAGACAGATGATGGAAGTATCATCAAGCAAAGGTAAAAAGGCAATTACACATTATGAAACATTAGAGTTATTTGAAAATGATAGTGTTCCAACTTTTAGTTTTATACAATGTAAATTAGAAACTGGTAGAACTCATCAAATAAGAGTTCATATGTCATACAAAGGTAACAATATTCTTGGAGATAAAAAATATAAAAAAAAATTTAAAAAATTTAAAAACATTAATGAAGATCTTAATAATAAAATTTCCAATCTTGAGAGACAATTTTTACATGCAAAACAGCTAGGTTTTGACCATCCAAGGACAGGGGAAAGATTAGAATTTTCATCAAATATCCCAAACGAATTAAATGATATCTTAAAAAAACTAAGAAAATTAAGTAAATAAAACGATTGTAAAAAAAAATTTCTCTATTACATAAATACTTCCTATGAATAATAATACATACAATTTGCCTACTCTTTCAAATGAAGGTGGTTTAGCTGCATATCTAGCTCAGATAAAAAAATTTCCTATGCTAGATGCTGAAGAAGAATATATGCTTGCTAAAAACTGGCAAACTACAGGAAATGTTAAATCAGCTGAAAAACTCGTTACAAGTCATCTTAGACTAGTTGCTAAAATAGCAATGGGGTACAAAGGTTATGGTTTGCCTCTTAATGAAATGATTTCAGAAGGTAACGTAGGTTTAATGCAAGCTGTTAAAAAATTTGAACCAGAAAAAGGTTTTAGACTTGCAACTTATGCGATGTGGTGGATTAAAGCTTCTATTCAAGAATATATTCTAAGATCATGGAGCTTAGTAAAAATTGGAACCACAACAGCTCAGAAGAAGCTTTTTTTCAACTTGAAGAAGTTAAAAAACCAAATTGCACCTAGAACTGAAGGTGACTTACGTGATGAACACGTAAAAGATATAGCAAACAGATTAGATGTTAGTGAACAAGAAGTTGTATCTATGAATAGAAGGCTTTCAGGAAAAGAGCAGTCATTAAATGCACCAATTGGTGAAGACGGTGATGAATGGCAAGATTGGGTTGTAGACAATGATATGGATCAAGAACTTAAATTTGCTCAAAATGAAGAAATGGAGCAACGAAAAGATCTTCTTCAAGATTCTATTAAAATTTTAAATGAAAGAGAAAAAGAAATTCTTTACTCAAGAAGATTAACAGATAATCCAATAACTCTAGAAGATTTAAGTAAAAAATTTAAAATAAGTAGAGAAAGAATAAGACAAATTGAAAATAAAGCATTTGAAAAACTTCAAAAACATATGCTTAACTCTGCTAAATCAAAAAATCTTCTACCTGCAAATTAATACTGCTATTTTTTAATAGTTAAATGGATCTACTAAAAGAATAGTATCTTTTCTTTCTGGGCTTGTTGAAATACTGGATATTTTTGTCTCAATAAACTCTTCAATAGCTTTTACATAAATCTTTGCATTATTAGGCAAATCATCAAATTTTTTAATACCTTGAGTTTTAGATTTCCATCCCTTGTATATTTTGTAAACTGGTTTTACATTTAATTGATCCTCGACAGCAGTGGGAAAATAATCTATTTTTTTTCCATTTAATTCATAAGCAACACATAGATTTATTTCATCAAGTTCATCTAATACATCTAATTTAGTTAATGCTATTCCATCAATGCCTGAGATTTTTATTGTTTGTCTTACTAAAACTCCATCAAACCATCCACATCTTCTTTTTCTACTAGTTACAGTTCCAAATTCATGTCCCTTTTCACCTAAATGATTACCAATATTATCTGTTAGTTCTGTTGGAAAAGGTCCTTCACCTACCCTTGTTGTGTATGCCTTTGTAATTCCTAATACATAATTTATTGAGTTTGGACCACACCCAGATCCTGTTGCTGCTGAAGCTGCGACTGTATTAGATGAAGTTACATATGGATATGTTCCGTGATCAACATCAAGTAATATTCCCTGGGCACCTTCGAACAATATTTTTTTATTTTCTGATTTAAATTGATCTATTTTTCTCCAAACAGGTGCTGAATATTTTAAAATATTTGAAGCTATTTTTAACAATTCTTCGACCAATTTGTCTTTTTCAAATATTGGTTTACCCAATCCTTTTCTAATAGCATTATGATGTTCAAGTACTAATGATAATCGATTTTCAAGATTTTGTTTTGATGCAAGGTCCATTACCCTTATAGACCTTCTTCCTACTTTATCTTCATAGGCTGGACCAATTCCTCTTCTTGTAGTTCCAATTTTGGATTTACCAGCCGAGTCCTCTCTAATTTCATCCATCTCTCTATGAAATGGTAAAATTAGTGTAGCAGCCTCAGATAAAATCAGATTACTTTTATTAATTTCAACACCTTTAGATTTAGCTTCATTAATTTCGTCTAGAAGTGCCCAAGGATCTACAACAACTCCATTTCCTATAATTGAAATTTTATTTTTTCTAACAATTCCAGATGGCAACAATCTTAATTTATAAGTAACACCATCTATAACCAAGGTGTGACCTGCATTATGTCCTCCTTGGAATCTAACAACAACGTCTGCTTCACTGGATAACCAGTCAACTATTTTTCCTTTTCCCTCATCTCCCCACTGCGATCCAACAACGACTACATTATTCATCTAAATTTCTTTTCTATAATAAAACTATTTAAATGGTTAATTGGTCCATTTCCTTTTCCAAAGTTTGGTCTTGTCCTAATTGCATTGTTTACATATCTAATACCTAACTCACAAGATTTCTTTAGAGTTTTTCCACATCCATAATATGTTGCGATTGCACTTGATAACGTACATCCTGTTCCATGAGTATTTTTTGTTTTAATTTTTTTATTTGTAAATATTTTAGTTTCTTTTTTATTTACAAAAATATCTGTCAAATTTTTAGAACTTAAATGACCACCTTTGATTAAAACATTTTTTGCACCTAAATCTAATAATATTTTAGCAGCATTTTTCATATCCAACATAGATTTTATTCTTATTTTAGTTAGTATTTCTGCTTCAGGAATATTTGGTGTTATTAAATCAACTTTTTTTATTAGTTTTTTTTTCAAAACTAAAATAGCTTTATTATCAATTAGCTTTGTTCCACCTTTGGCTACCATGACAGGATCTAATATTATTTTTTTTAATTTTGATTTTTTTATTGATTTTATCACTGAATTTATAACCTGGGTAGAATGCAGCATTCCTATTTTTACTGAGTCTGGCTTAATATCTTTTGAAGTAAATTCAATTTGACTAGAAATTTCTTTAATAGGTATTGGTATTATAGACTTAACACCTGTAGTATTCTGAACTGTAACAGCTGTTATCGCTGTCATAGCGTAAGAACCAAGAGAAGTAACTGATTTAATATCTCCTTGAATACCTGCTCCTCCAGAGGAATCTGATCCTGCAATTATTAATATTTTAGATTTGATTTTCAATTTATAGATTTTTTAATTATATTAACACACATTTTATTTAAACTAGAGTCCTCCGACTCACTCATAATTCTAATTTTTGGTTCAGTACCAGATTTTCTAACTAATATTCTACCTTTATTTTTAATTATTTTATTTGCTTGATTAATTGCTTTTTTGCATTTTGGAGTATTAATAATTGATTTATCTTTAACTTCTATATTTTCCAATATTTGAGGAGTGGGTTTAAATTTATTAAAAAGATCACTAGCTTTCTTTCTTTTTCTTAATGAAAAAAGGATTTCTAAGGCAACCAGTAATCCATCTCCTGTAGTTGCAAACTTCCCAAGAATTATATGACCCGATTGTTCTCCACCTAAATTAAATTTATTTTTTTTCATTTTTTCTTTTACATATCTATCTCCCACATCCGACCTTAAAAATTTAATTCCATTGTTTTTAAAAAAATTTTCTAAGCCATAATTTGACATTAATGTACCAACAACGCCTCCTTTTAAAATCTTTTTTCTTTTCCACCTCTCACCCAACATTGCAAGAATTTTATCTCCATCTATAATTTTTCCTTTTTCATCACATATAATTATTCTGTCTGCATCACCATCTAATGAAATACCCATATGAGCTTTATTTTTTTTTGTCATTTGACAAATTTTACTTGGGTAAGTAGATCCTGATTTAAGATTTATATTTAATCCATTTGGAGAAGTGCCCGTACTGAATACTTTTGCACCTAGTGATTTAAATAATTGAGGACCAGCTTTATAACCAGCTCCGTTAGCGCAATCTAAAGCGATTTTTATTCCTTTTAAACTAAAAGAGGATGGGAAATTTTGTTTTAATATTTTTATATAACTTTCATTAGCATCTTCTAATCTTTTAACTCTACCCAACGCAATTGGTTTTGAAAGATTTTTAGTTATCTTTGAATCAATTAACTTTTCAATTTTTTTTTCGATTTTGTCAGAGAGTTTAAGTCCATCAGGTCCAAATAACTTTAATCCATTATCGTGATATGGATTATGTGATGCAGTAATCATTATACCCATATTTGCCTTCATTTTTTTGGTTAGCATTGCTAGACCATTTGTTGGTAGCGGTCCTAAGGTATAAATGTGCATCCCAGCTGACGCCAATCCGGATACTAGAGCTGGTTCAAGCGTATAACCTGATAATCTAGTATCTTTTGCAATAATTGCTGTTTGTTTACTTTTTTTTAAATTTTTAAAATATGTTCCAGCGGCTAAGCCAAATTTAAAAAACATTTCTCCATTTATTTTGGATCCATTCACTTTTCCTCTGATTCCGTCTGTTCCAAAATATTTTTTAATCATTTTTAGTTTTGTAATTCTTTAAATACTTTAAATGCTTGATTAATTTCTTTAATATCATGAACCCTTAGAATTTGAACTCCTTGAAGGTATGCTTGAATGCATGAAGATACAGTTCCACCAATCCTTTCTTTAGTATCATTTTCTCTAGAAATATCCTTAATAAATCTTTTTTTAGACAAGCCCAACATTACAGGAAGGCCTAATGAATGAAAAATAGAAATATTCTTTAAAAGAGTAATATTATGTTTCAAATTTTTTCCAAATCCAATACCTGGATCTAATATAATATTATTATGCTTAATACCTTCGTTTCTTAAGTATTTTAATTTATTTTCGAAGAAATCATAAATATCAAGCAATACATTATTGTACGATGGTTTTGATTGCATATTTTTTGGTGTTCCTTTCATGTGATGAATAACAAAAGGTTTTTTTGTTTTTTTTAAATAATTTATAGTCTCATGATCATAACTTAGTCCAGACACATCATTTATAAGATCTACTTTTATTTTTGAGGCATTCTTCATCACAAAAGTTTTTCTAGTATCTAATGAAATAAAACTTTTTTTATTTTTTAAAATCTTTAAGATAAACTTTATTCTATCCCATTCTTTTCTAGGATTAATATCTTTTGCACCTGGTCTTGTAGATTCTCCACCAACGTCTATTATCTTTGCACCATTTGATAGTAAATTTTTTACATGTTTTAAGGCTAAATTTTTTTTATTATATTTGCCACCATCTGAGAAACTATCTGGAGTTAAATTAACTATTCCCATCAAAATAGGGATATCTGATAAATTTATTTGTTTAAAAATTTTCTTTTTTTTTATATTTTTTAAATCTCTATTAACTTTTTTTTTTAATTTAGTTGAAAGTTTACTAATATCTCTAATATTGATTATTTTGTTTTTTTTTCTGTCAATGATTTCTAATTTATCAAAAGAAATATGATTGCAACCATTGAGAGGAATAGATTTTTTTTTTTTAATGTATGTTTTTGATGTTGTTCCGTAATAAAAATTACACGCTCTAGTGTAATATTTATTCATTAACTCTTAGTGCACTATCTTTGGTTTTAGACCCATTGAACCAAGTGCTGAGCTTTGATCATCATCTTCAACTTTTAGATCTTCTTTATTCTTAGGATAAATATTTTTATTAATTAAATCTTCAATTTCCGCACCTGTTAAAGTTTCGTAAATAAGTAAAGCTTTTGCTAGTTTATGCAGATCATCAATCTTTTCAGTTAATACTGTTCTTGCTCTCTCGTAACCCATATCAACAAATTTTCTAATTTCACTATCAACTTTTCTTGCAGTTTCCTCAGACATATTTTGCTGTCTTGCAACAGATCTTCCTAAAAATACTTCTTCTTCGTTTTCACCATAAGCAACTGGTCCCATTTCTTTACTTAATCCAGCTCTCATAACCATGGCTCGCGCTCTTTTAGTTGCCTGTTCAATATCGCTTGCTGCTCCAGTAGTTACTTTGTCATCTCCAAAAATTATTTCTTCCGCAACTCTTCCACCCATTGCTATGGCCATTTGTGCATGAAGTTGTTCTCTTGTTTGAGAAACTTCATCCCTTTCAGGTAATTGCATAACCATTCCTAGGGCTCTTCCTCTTGGTATTATTGTTGCTTTATGTATAGGATAAGCGGCTTTTTCATTTATTGTTACAATTGCATGTCCAGCTTCATGGTAGGCTGTTAATTTTTTCTCTTCTTCTGACATTACCATAGATCTTCTTTCAGATCCCATCATTACTTTATCCTTAGCTTCCTCAAATTCTTGATATGTAACAATTCTTTTATTTTTTCTAGCAGCTAATAATGCAGCTTCGTTGACAAGGTTAGCTAAATCTGCACCTGAAAATCCAGGTGTTCCTCTTGCAACTGTTCTTAAATTAACATCAGGTGCCATTGATATTTTTTTTGCATGCACCTTTAAAATTTTTTCTCTACCAATTAGATCTGGATTGGAAACTACAACTTGTCTATCAAATCTTCCAGGTCTTAATAAGGCAGGATCTAATACATCTGGTCTATTGGTTGCGGCAATAATAATTACACCCTCATTAGTATCAAAACCATCCATCTCAACTAATAGCTGATTGAGAGTTTGCTCTCTTTCATCATTTCCTCCACCTAGACCCGCTCCTCTACTTCTTCCTACAGCATCAATCTCGTCAATGAAAATTATACATGGAGAATGTTTTTTACCTTGTTCAAACATGTCTCTGACCCTTGAGGCTCCAACACCAACAAACATTTCTACAAAATCTGATCCTGAAATCGTGAAAAATGGAACTCCAGCTTCTCCTGCGATTGCTCTAGCTAATAATGTTTTACCAGTACCAGGGGGGCCCACTAATAAACACCCTCTTGGAATTTTTCCACCTAATCTACTAAACTTTCTTGGATCTTTTAAAAATTCAACTACTTCCTCTACTTCCTCTTTGGCCTCCTCAACACCAGCAACATCATTAAAAGTAACTTTGCCTTTTACTTCATTCATCATTTTTGCTTTAGATCTTCCAAAGCCCATTGCTCCACCTTTTCCACCCTGCATTTGTCTCATAAAGAAAATCCAAACAGCAATTAATAAAAGCATAGGGAACCATGAAAGCAGTATCCCAACTAGTGAAGGCATCTTTTCCTCAAGTGGACTTGCAGAGATGCTAACTCCTTTTTCACTTAGCTTCTGTATTAAGTTCGGGTCTTCAGGTGCATAAGTAGTGAATTGCTTGCCATTTGATAAAACACCTTTTATATTTTTTCCTTGTATCTCAACATTAACAACTCTTCCATTATCTACTTCGGTTAAGAATTCGGAGAAAATGATTTTATTTTTTTGAGAAATCGAACCTTGTGGGTTCTTAAACATATTATAGAGGCCAATCGTCAAGATTACGATTATTCCCCACATTGCTAAGTTTTTAAAATTCATAAAGCACTAAATTAAGAATTATTGTTAAATTAACAAGTGTCATTTTGATCATTTAACAAAAAAATTATCATTTTTCTGGGTAAATAATGACAGAATCACTAATTTTTTCAATTATACATCTCGAAAGTGTGAATTTTGCATTTTTCTTAGAAGACTTTAATGAATCTACTATCGCAACCACCTTTTTGCCCCTTGGATAATTTTTTTTATTACCAATAAGTAGAATTGCTTTTGAAAAGCTTCTTAAAATAATCTCGTCTGGGTTATTAAAAAAAGATTGATTTAAGATTATTTTTTTATCTTTTTTAAAATATTTTGAATTCTCAATAATATTTTTCTTAACAAAAAATTCAATAACTTGATCACTTTTTGATAAATTTTTTAAAGTTAAATAAAATTTATTAAAATTTAAACCATCTTTATCTAAATTTATTAGTAGTTTTCTAACTCGACTCCTTAAAAATTTATCATTATTATTTGTTGGGTCGTCCACATAAAAATCAAATGTTTTTTTGTTGATAATAATTAATTCTTTTTTTGAAATAGACAAAAATGGTCTGACAATCTTTATGCCACTATAATCAATTATATTTTTATAAAAAGAAACAAGCCCTTTTAAACCGGAACCTCTTAGAAATCTTATAAAAAAATTTTCAATTAGATCGTCTTTATGATGACCTAACAAAAGATAGTTTATATTATGTTTATTGCACTCTTTTAAAAATAAATCATATCTTAAATCTCTAGCATAAGATTGTATATTTTTATCAATTTTAGGAATTTTTTTTGATAAAATTTTACAATCAATTCCAAAGCTTTTTTTTAGTTTATACTTTAAATTTTTAGCTTCATTAGTAGATTCTTTTCTTAATTTATGATCTATTATTACTGGATACAATTTAGCCTTATGCTTAATAGCATAGCACTGAGAGAAAAATAAAACTGATAAGCTATCAACACCACCCGATACCCCAACCATAATTCTTTTATTTACAACATCTGAAGTTGCAAGATTATTTGAAAATATGTTATATAATTTTTTTACCTTAGGATCCTTTAATCTTGTTAAATAAAAATTAAGAGTTTTCTTTATTACACTCAAACTTTTTCTCTTCATATTTAGCTTTTTGAAGAACTGATTGAGTAGCGTTTGGATACTGTTTTTTTACTCCAGCAATCATCAAACAACCCTGATCTTTTTCCCCAATTTGAACTAAAGACACACCAAGTTTCAAAAGGTTAATAGGTGCTTTTTCGCTCTTAGGATATTTTTGGTAACCTTCTAAATAAGCAGATGCTGCATCCGTATAGAGCTGTCTAATCCTAAAAGTCTCTGCATACCAATACTGTGCATTTCCCGAAAGATCATTATCTGGGTTTGTGTCTACAAATTCTCTGAATGCTCTTTCTGCCATATTGTAATCTCCTACTTTTAAAAAACTAGTTGCAAATTCATATTGTTCTGTTGGAGGAGCATCAGGTAAAATTTTTTCTTCGTTAATAAAATTTTCAGTCAAGATTGTTTTAGTTGTTTCAACAGATTGTATTGCTTGCGTCTCACTACTATCTGTCATATCTTTATAGGATATTGTTCCTAAATCTTGGGGCTGAGATGTACCTGGCATTAATTTTTTATTAGTTAATTTTATCTCTTCATTTTGATTATTTTCGTCTGTTAACAAATTCTGCTCGTTAATTTCACTTTTTTGCGTAAAACTTGAGCTGCTCTCCAATTCTTGAAATCTTAACTGATTGTCAGCCTGGGTTTTTGATAATCTTGAGGATAATTTATCAATTTTAAAATTAACTTCCTCAAACTTATTAGTTAAATTTTGAAATTGCTTTTCTATTTCAGACAATTTTAATAAGTGTCTTGTCAATACATCTTCGGTTTCCTTGTCAGTCAATGAAGCTTCTCCAGCAGATTTTTTTTGAAATGACTCCGAGTAGACTGCCCTTTCCAATGTTCTAAGATCTTTTTGAATAATTTCTAAAATTTCTCTCATATTCAATTCTTCAGAAGCTGCATTGGAAGTAATTAAAAATATCGAAATTAAATACGTAAGAATTTTATTGCTCTTTTTTAACATTAAATTATTTTTTAATTATAATGATGGCAAAAAAAAGACCCTTAAATTATTCATGATAATCTTAGGGTCTTTTAAATATTTCAATTAGCTTAATTTGCTTTTACAGTTACAGATCTTCTATTCTTTGACCATGAAAGTGGATTAGAACCTGAGTCAACTGGTCTTTCTTTTCCATAACTTATCACTGATATTCTGTCAGCTGATATTCCATAAGTAATTAGATAATCTTTAGCAGCATTTGCTCTTCTTTCACCTAGTGCTAAGTTATATTCTCTAGTACCTCTTTCATCAGCATGACCTTCAACAACAACATTGATACTAGAATTTTCTCTTAACCAATTTGCTTGCTTTCTTAAAGTGTCTCTTGATTTAGTTGTTAAAATAGATTCGTTGGTCGCAAAAAATACTCTATCTGGAACACCGTCAGCTAAATATTTAACAGTATCAGTACCTGTATAAACATCACCTTGCATTTGGCCTTCTACTTTCGTAGCAGTTTTCTTTGTAGCACAAGCCGATACGATTAAACTTAATAATATAACTAGAAAAGTATTTCTAAATGATTTGCTAAAATTCATTAATGCTCCTTAATAATTTATTAGAACTTTTTCACAACTAATTAGATGTTTCAAGCATAAAAATCAACTTAATTTATATTAAATTTTAATAAAAAGGCCCTAATTACTAAGTAAAGATGACCAAGATGGGTCAGAGGCGTCGGTCTCGGTTTGAACTTGCCTTTCATTATAACCTGTAAGATCTATAGACCAAAGCTTTGCACTAAATCCCTCTCCTTTGTCGTTAGATTTAGTTTCTCTATAGAAAATTAAAACTCTTCCATTAGGAGACCAAGAAGGAGCCTCTTGATAATAATTTTCAGTAAGCAATCTCTCTCCTGAGCCATCTGTTCGCATGACACCAATATAAAATTTTCCTTTATGCAATTTTGTAAACGCAATTAAGTCACCCCTTGGAGACCATACAGGAGTACCGTATAAACCATTACCAAATGAAATTCTTTTTACATTTGATCCATCAGATTTCATCACATAAATTTGTTGGAACCCACTTCTATCCGAATTAAATGTAATATATTTATTATCAGGTGAGTAAGAGGGCGATGTGTCAATTGATGGATGATTTGTAATTCTTTCAACAATTCTATTTTCTAAATCCATTGTGTAAATATCTGAATTTCCATCCTTTGCAAAACTCATAATAATTTTCTTTCCATCTGGTGAAAATCTTGGAGCAAATGTCATTCCTGGAAAATCACCTACCACTTCTTGCGTACCTGTTTCTATATCTAATAAATATACTCTTGGTAGATTTTTAAAATATGAAAGATAAGTAACCATCTGACTTGTTGGATTGAATCTAGGAGTTAAAACTAATTCATTCCCCAATGTTAAATATTTTGTATTAAACCCATCTTGATCCATAATTGCTAACTTCTTAACTCTTGCTGTTTTAGGTCCTTCCTCAGAAACATAAATAATTCTAGTATCAAAATATCCTTTTTCTCCAGTTAATCTTTCATAAACTTTATCAGAGATTATATGTCCAACTCTCCTCCAATTACTTGGAACTGTTGTAAATGCCAAAGCCATCATTTCTCTTCCAGCTAAAATATCCCACAGTCTAAATTCAACTTTTAATTTGTTGTTTTCAATTGTTACTTTTCCAGTAATTAAAGCTTGAGCTTTAATTAATGCCCAGTCTTCAAATCTTGGTTTTAAATGTGCAATATCTGGCTTTTGTAAAAATGCTTCTTTACTAAGCGGATTAAATAAACCTGAAGTTTTAAGATTATTTTCTACTACAGATGAAATCTCAGAACCAACATTTTCAATTTTAAGTTCATTAATTGAATTTTTTTTTGAGTTATCATCTTGAAACAATGGAGAAACTGCAATTGGTAACGGATCTAAATTGCCCCTAGTTATATCAATTTCAATTAAGGAATAAGCTTTTACCAATGATAAAAAAAATATAATAAAAACGAAATTAATTATTCTAATCATTATCCTCCAAGCATATCACGAGCATCAAAATTTAAAATCATATTTTTCCATCTTTCATAACCACTTGTAGGAACTTTTAATGGATTGCATAGCTGAATAGCTCGTCTTACACTATCAGCTAGTGTTCTAAATTTTTCTTTGCCAGGTGTATTCATTTTTACATGATCCAACATTTCAAGCTTTTCAATTGTTCCATCTGGTTTCAATTGAAGTTTAACTCTTACTAATAAATCTTCACTAAATGGCAAACCTATAGGTACACTCCAACATGTAAATATTTGAGCCTTTAATGCGTCCTCTTCACTTAGGGTTAATTTTGAATAATCCATAGTTTCATCAGTTGATTGAGAAATCTTATCAACTTCTTTTTTTGTTTCTGCTAAATTTTCTTTTTTTTTATCAATTAGAGCTGCAATTTCATTTAAATCTAATTTTTCTTTCTTTTCAAATTCTGAGACTTGTTTTACTTTTTTTTCATCCAAAATAGGTTTTTTAGTTTGAACTATTTTTTTGATATTTTCGTCATTGATTTCTTTTGAAGGTTTCTGCTTTTTTTCTTCTTTAGGTTGAATTTTTTGTTTATCTTCATCTGGCATAGGTACAGCATTTAGTTTTTCTTTTTTTAACTTTTCTATTTTATTTTCACTGGTTGGTGTTTTTTTTGATGCAACCTTAGAAATTTCATTTTTTTTTTTATCTGTTTGGACTTCTTTTTTTTCATCTTTTTTTACTTTTTTAGGAGGGGCCTGTTCAGATAAAAGCTTTTGATTTTCTTTTTTTGCCTTCTCAATTATTTTTGATGCTTTTGGTGCAAAAGGAATATTTGTCTTTTCGGCTATTTGAATAAGTTCAACAGAAATAAGAGGTGGAATATCCAAGGGTTTTTTGGCAACAAATGGTAAAGCCAAAATACTAACCATAACAATAGCAAAATGAAATCCAGATGAGATTAAAAGACCTCGATACATAATCTTTATCTCTCTTTATTCGGTTCAGATATTAAAGCAACTTTTGTGAATCCTGACCCTGAAAGCATTCCCATAATTTCAAGAACCCTCCCATAGTTAATAGCTTTGTCTCCCCTAACATATATTCTTGTATCAGTTCTATTATTTGAAACTGCTAATATTTTTACAATTAAATTATTAAATTCAACTTTTGTTTCCTGAATAAAAATTTCACCTTTAGAATTAATTGTTAAAGTTAGAGGTTCATTTTCCTCAGGAAGTGTGTCAGCAGAAGTTTCTGGCAAATCTACCTGGACTCCAACGGTAAGTAATGGTGCAGTTACCATGAATATAATTAGTAAAACCAACATTACATCAACAAATGGTGTAACATTAATTTCACTCATTGGATCGTTTTTTGAACTTTTGAGCTTAAATCCCATTTAAATAATTGATAAGAATCTTTTTGAAAAATTTTCTAATTTTTGTGAGTATTTTCTGGAGTCTGAATTAAATTTATTATACGCAATTACAGCAGGAATTGCAGCTAATAATCCAAGTGCGGTTGCAAATAAGGCCTCTGCAATACCTGGGGCAACTATTGCAAGACTGGTATTTCTTGAAATTGCAATCGATTGAAATGAATTCATAATTCCCCAAACTGTTCCAAACAATCCTATAAATGGAGCTGTCGATCCAACAGTTGCTAAAAAACTATTATACTTTTCAACTGCCACCATTTGTTTTTCAATATTTACTTCCAAAACACTAGATAGTCTCTCAGATAAATTTGATTTTGATCTAGTTTTCATAACTGTTTGCATAGAACTTTTAAATAATTTTGCCATAGGATCCTCAATGTTTGAAGGCAGACTGTTATAAAATGTTTCAGCAGACTTTGATTTCCAGAATTTCTCTTCAAATTCCTCTGCACTTTTATTAATTTTTCTAAACATTCTTATTTTTTCAAATATTATTGCCCATGAATAAATAGAACTTAGAATTAGTATTATGATTACTGACTTGACGATTATATCCGCGCGCAAAAACAGACTAATTAAAGAAAAATCTGTGTTACTTGCTAAACCTAAACTTTGTGTTGCAATATCTGCATCCATTCAATCGTTTCCCATTAAAATATGTCATTAATTTGACTTCTTAAAATTCTAATAGTCTAGTTATCGTTGTTTTCCCTTGTGTTTTCAAAATATTGAGCAATTAAAATAGCGTCTGCTTTATTATTATCTTTTTTTCTTGATAATTTATTAGAAATTCTAGGAAACATCTCTATTACTTTAGTTCTACTGGCATCTTTTTCAGAATTAATCAAATTAAAATGTTTTTTCCATTTTGCTGGTCTAACATAAAAGATGGGAAGCTCCATTGCAGAACATATGCCTTTAATAACTCCAAATGATTGTCCAAAATTAAACATGCTTGTTACACCTTGTCCTGGCATAGCAGAAACTTGTTCGACTATTACACTCATTTTTTCATTCATAAATTTATTTTTTATTAGCATTATTTCATTATAAATTTGCCTACCATTAACTTGTTTTTTATTTTTTTTTCCTTCAGCCATTGTAGGCATGTCAATTACATCAATAACTTTCCCATCAGAAAAAAAACAAATAGCGCCTGCTATTCCTGGATCAATTCCAACAATTATCATCTAAACTTCAAAGTTAACATTTGTATAAACATTTTGCACGTCATCTTCATCCTCAAGCGTTTCTAAAAATTTTGTCATATTTTGATTTTCTTCGCCTTTAAGAGATACTGTATTTATGGGTAGCCACTCAATTTCAGTAGAAAGAAAATTTACAATAACTTTTTCAAATTTTTTTTTTACCTCATATATTTCATCGATATCTGTATGCACTTCATGAAATTCATCACGTGAAATACAATCATTTGCACCCGACTCGATTGCTAATTCAAAAATTTTATCTTGTTCAATTTCATTTTTGTCTATTTTAATTACACCCAGTCTTTGAAAATTATGTGATGCAGAACCCTGGGTTCCTAAAGAACCATTATTTTTTGAAAATATTGTTCTTATATTAGAAGCGGTTCTATTTTTATTGTCAGTCAATGCTTCGACTATTACAGCAGATTTACTCGGTCCAAAACCTTCGTACCTAATATTTTCAAAGTTTGATTGATCATTGTTAGAAGATTTTTCAATTGCTCTCTCAATATTTTCTTTTGGCATGTTAGCTGATCTAGCTGCTTGTATTGCTGATCTTAGTCTCGAATTCATATCAGGATTCTTATCTCCTAGTTTTGCGGCTACCGTGATTTCTCTAGAGAGTTTAGAAAAAATTTTTGATCTCTGTTTGTCAGCTTTGCCTTTTTTATGTTTAATACCCGCCCAATGTGAGTGTCCAGCCATAATTAATTTACGTTATTTAAACTCCCACCAAAAATGAAACTCTCTATATTTTTTGCAAGTCCATTTCTTACATCGCAATCTACAACTACCCCACTCAGAGATGCTTCTCCATTGGCAGGAAAATGTTTTACAGCTTCTTTTTTTAGAAATCTGTTAATTGAATTTTGTGCATTCATACCAATTACCGAGTCATAGTCGCCACACATTCCAGCATCAGTAATATAGCTAGTTCCATTTTTTAAGACTCTCGCATCATTTGTTGGCACGTGAGTATGAGTACCTACAACTAAAGTTGCATAACCATCAAATAGATTGCCTATAGCCATTTTTTCGCTTGTTATTTCTCCATGAAAATCCACTATTAAAAAATCATAATCTTTTGATTTTTTTTTTTCTGCAATAAATTCAGTAGCAATTTTAAAAACATCATCACACTTTTTCATAAAAACGTTACCCATAAGATTTAATACACCAACTTTCAGATTTTTTTTTGAATTGAATATGGAAAAACCTTTGCCAGGTAAATTTCCACTCATATTTATTGGTCTTAATAATTTTTTTTCAGTTTTTATATATTCATAAATTTCTTTTTGATCCCAAACATGATTGCCTGTCGTAATTACATCTACACCTACATTAAAAAGTTCATTAGCAATATTTTCAGTTAGACCCACGCCTTCACTGGCTGCATTTTCACCGTTAACACAAACAAAATCTATACCTTTTTTTGAGACTATATTTGGCAAGTTTTTTTTTACTGATTTGAAACCTGCATCTCCAACTATATCACCTAAAAATAAAATCTTCATTTTACATTAATTTTTCTGTCAAAATTAAATCTAATTTTCTATCAAAATTTTCAACATTAATTTTATTAACTTTTTGATGCGAAAAAGCCAGTCCAATTGTTGTACATTTTTTAATTTGAGAAATTTTTTCTAAATATCTATCATAAAATCCACCACCATAGCCAATTCTGTTCCCGAATTTATCAAAAGCAACTATTGGTACAAATATTATATCTGGGTATACTTTTTTCAATTTTAGTGGCTCAGGAATTCCTAATGAGCTTATTGTTAAAGGATCATTTGGACTCCATTTATAAAAATCCATTTGATGATTTCTTTTTATAATTGGCAACGAAATACTATAACTTTGAGAATAAAATTTTTTTAGTATTTGCAAACAATCAAATTCAAAATTTATTGGAAAATAGCCTCCAATAATTTTATTTTTTGATAGATTAATTTTATTATGAAAACTATCTATAATATTATTGCCTATTTTGATTTCAAAATATTTTTTTTTTCTTAAGTTAATAATTTTTTTTCTTAATTTAAATTTTGACACTGATATTTTATGAAACAGAAGTATTTGTACTATTTTTTTCGACAAAGTCTTCTATTTCTAAAGTTACTTTGTCTATTAAATTTTCATAACTTATTTTGTAGTTTTCAATATCATTCTCAAGTTCTTCTTGTGATGAGCTTAAATTTTTAATTTCATTTTCTTTGTTATCTTTGTACTGATAAACTAAAGATTTTAATTCTTTAAATTTTTCTTTTAATTCTTGAAGCTCTTTTTTTTGCGCATTTACTTTCTTTTTGGTTTCAAAATACTCATCCATGACTTTTATAGAAGATATTAGTAATAATTTATTCTCTCCAATATTTCCAAGATCAAATTTTAGATCATTAAATTTTTTATTTAAACTCAAGGATAATTCTTCCAAATGTTCCTCTTGACCATCTTCACAAGATAATAAATATTCTTTACCATTAAATTTTATATTTACATTTGCCATTTATCTATTTCTTCCAATAAATTATCTGTTTCTTGATTTAATTCATCAATTTTTTCATTAAATTGATTTTCTTTTCTTTTTGAAGTTTCGTAATCCTTTTTTAATTCATTTATTTGACTTTTAAGTTTTAAGTTTTCTTCTTCTAAGCTTTGGAGAGATGTGGATATTTGTTTTTTTTCAATTTCTAATTGATTTTTTTGATCTTTTAAAATTGCAACTTTATCTAATTCTTCATTATGTTGAATGTTTATCTCACCTAATTTTTTTAAAGTATCCTTTAGTTTTTTTTCTTTTTCATCAATGTTTTTCATATATATATCTATATTAATAAATTGAATCACCTAAGTCTAGATAGGATACTTTTTGAAAAATATAGAAAAAAATTTATCAAATGCTATTCGTTTTTTATCAATGGATGCAGTTCAAAACGCTAATTCTGGTCACCCAGGTATGCCAATGGGTATGGCTGACGTTGCAACAATTTTATTTAAGTATTTTCTAAAATTTAATCCAAAAAATCCAAACTGGCTTAATAGAGATAGATTTATTTTGTCAGCTGGACATGGATCAATGTTGCTTTACTCACTTTTGTACTTAACTGGATATAAAAGTGTATCACTTAACGACATCAAGAAATTTAGACAACTAAATTCAATTTGTGCTGGACACCCAGAGTATCACCCAAATTCAGGCATTGAAACAACAACTGGTCCTTTAGGTCAAGGAATTGCAAATTCTGTGGGTTTTGCAATTGCAGAAAAAATTTTAAAGAAAAAATTAGGAAGTAATTTAATAAATCACAAAACCTATGTCTTGGCCGGTGATGGGTGCCTTATGGAAGGAATAAGTCATGAAGCAATGAGTCTTGCCGGTCACCTTAGACTTAATAATCTTATAATGCTTTTTGATAATAATTCTATTTCAATAGATGGTCCTACTAGTTTAGCAGTCTCAGATGACTATAAAAACAGATTTAAAAGCTATGGATGGAATTATATTTTAATCAATGGGCATAATTACAGAGAAATTTATAATGCTTTAAAAAAAGCGCAAACATCAAAAAAACCAACTGTGATTTCGTGTAAAACTAAAATAGGATTTGGATCTCCAAATAAAAGTGGAAAGGCCTCTTCTCATGGAAGTCCTCTTGGAATAGATGAAATTAAGTTAGTTAGAAAAAAATTAGATTGGGATTATAAACCATTTAAAATACCTCAAAGAATTTTAAGTGATTGGAGGAAAATTGGAGAAAAAGGTATTAAAAAGGAAAAAATATGGAATAAAACTTTTAGCAAATACAAACTAAAATTTAAAAATATCATAAAAAATAAATTCTCAAGTTCAATTATAAAACAAAAAAAAGATGCGATAAAAAATTCTAAGACTATAGCTACAAGAAAATCCTCAGAAGAGTTTTTATCAGCTATATTAAAAGAGAGAAATACTTTAATTGGTGGCTCTGCTGATTTAGCGGGATCAAATAATACAAAAACTAAGTTACATAAAATTATTAATTCAAGTAACTTTGATGGTAATTATATTCACTATGGTGTTAGGGAACACGCTATGAGTGGAATAATGAATGGATTAGCTCTTCATAGTAATTTTATTCCTTATGGAGGTACTTTTTTAATATTTTCAGACTATTGCAAACCTTCAATAAGACTGTCTGCTATAATGAAACAGAAGGTAATTTATATAATGACACATGACTCGATAGGACTAGGAGAAGATGGTCCTACGCATCAACCAGTAGAGCAACTTGCTGCTTTAAGATCTATTCCAAACTTAAATGTTTTAAGGCCAGCAGATCAAACTGAAACAATTGAATGTTGGGATATTGCTTTAAATAGCAACAAAACACCTAGTGTATTAGCCTTAACCAGACAAAACTTAAAACCCATAAGAAATAGCTTTAGCAAAAAAAATCAATGCTCTATGGGAGCTTACGAAGTAATAAGGACTGGAAAAAACATAAATTTAACTATTTTAGCTTCAGGATCAGAGGTTAATCTTGCAATTGAGACTAGTCATAAATTGGCCAAACAAAAAATTTATTCAAAAGTAATATCAATGCCTTGCCAAGAAATTTTTGACAAACAAAACAAGAGCTATAAAGATAAAATCTTAAAAGAAAGCAAAAACACTTTTTCAATTGAGGCAGGATCAAAAATGCCTTGGGAAAAATATATTGAAAAAGGCTTGTCTTTTTCAATAGAGGACTTTGGTAAAAGTGCTCCTTATAAAAAAGTCTATGATCATTTTGGTTTAAGTAGTGAAAAAATTAGTAAAAGAATTAAATTTTATTTAAAAAAATGACAATAAAAGTTGGCATTAACGGTATGGGAAGAATTGGCAGAATGATTGTGAGGTCAATTTATGAAAATTACAAAGGTAAAATAATTATCAAACATATTAATAGTAGATCGAGCTCTGAAATTTGTGCAAATTTATTAAAACATGATTCAATTCATGGTAATTTTAGTTCTCTAGTGAAATCTGGAGAAAATTACATAAAAATAAATAAAGAAAAAATAACTTACACGCAACACTCTATAATTAATGACATAAAGTGGAAAAAATATGGTGTAGATTATGTTTTTGAGTGCACAGGTAATTTTAATTCTAAAGATCAATTAATGCCACATATAGAAAATGGGGTAAAAAAAGTTATTGTATCAGCTCCATGTAAAATGGCAGATAAAACTATAGTTTTTGGCATAAATCATAACAAGATCAAGAAGAATGATAGTATTATTTCAGCAGCTTCTTGCACAACAAATTGTTTAGCTCCTGTTGCAGACGTAATTAATAAAAATTTTATAATTCTTAATGGTTTTATGACAACCATACATGCTTTTACAAGTGATCAAAGAATATTAGATAATTCTCACAGAGATCCAAGAAGAGCAAGATCTGCGAGTCAATCAATTGTACCCACATCTACTGGAGCATCAAAAGCTATTGGTGAGATTATACCCTCATTGAAAGGTAAGCTAGAGGGAGTAGCAATGAGAGTACCAACACCAAATGTTTCATTAATAGAATTTATATTTAATGTAAAAAAAAATATTTCCGTAAAAAAATTAAATAACTCTTTATTTTCAGCTTCTAAAACGAAGCTTAAAAATATTCTAAATGTTACAGATGAGAAGCTAGTCTCAGTTGATTTTAATCATAATAGTGCATCTGCTATCATAGACTCCTCCCTTACCAATGTAGTTGGTAATAAAATGGGTAAAATTTCAGCGTGGTATGATAATGAATGGGGTTTCTCGAATAGAATGTGTGATATTGCTGAGTATGTAAGCAAGATCAAATAATGAAATCCATTGAAAATATAGAAAATATTGAAAATAAAAGAGTAATTCTTAGACTTGATTTAAATGTTCCAATAAAAAATGGAAAAATAACAGACTCTAACCGAATTGATAAGGTTATGCCTACACTAGAATTTCTATTAAAAAAAAAAGCAAAGATTATAATAATTTCTCACGTTGGAAGGCCAAAAGGTAAAGTAGTTAAGGAACTTTCTCTAGAATTGATATCGTTGTATATTAAAAGTAAAATTAAAAAAGAAGTATCATTACTCAAAGAAAACATTTTTAATTTAAATAAAGAAGACATTTTTAAGAATTCAAATGATGGGTTGGTACTACTTGAAAATATTAGATTTTATCCCGAAGAAGAAGCCAACGATGATAAATTTTCAAAGAAATTAGCAAGCTTAGGTGAAATATATGTTAATGATGCATTTTCGTGTTCACACAGAGATCATGCTTCTGTATCAAAAATAACAAGGTATATTCCATCGTACAGCGGAATTCAAATTAATGCAGAGGTAAATGCTCTCAACAAAATAACTTCTGAAATAAAAAAACCTATAACATGTATAATTGGTGGATCTAAAATATCTTCGAAAATAAATATAATAAAAAATTTAATACCAAAATTTAATAGTATTATAATAGTTGGTGCTATGGCAAATAATATACTGAAATTCAAAGGTTTAAAAATTGGTAACTCTGTATATGAAAAAAATATTGATAACATAATTCAAGAGATTTTCACCTATGCTGAAAAAAATAAATGTAAAATATATTTTCCTAAAGATGTTAAAATTGGAAAAAAATTGAACGATAAATCATTTGAAAAAGATTTTAAAGATATTGAAGATGATGATATGATACTTGATGTAGGATCAAAAACATTAGTTGAAATAAAAAAAGTTATTGAAGATTCCTCGACAATATTATGGAACGGACCATTAGGTTACTTTGAAAATGAGAATTTTTCATTAGGAAGCTCAGAAGTTGCAAAATATATAGCAAATAGAGGGAACAAAATATTTTCTGTTGTTGGTGGAGGCGATACAGTTGCAGTAATTAATTCACTAAATATGAAGGATAAATTTAATTTTGTTTCAACTGCAGGTGGAGCATTTTTAGAATATCTTGAAGGCAAAGTTCTCCCTGGTATAAAAGCATTAAATTAAATGTCTGAATTAAACAAAATAGCTCTTCAAATATTGTCAAATGGCAAAGGTATACTTGCAGCTGATGAAAGTACAGCCACAATGACAAAAAGATTAGACTCAGTAAAAGTACATTCTGACGAAAATACTAGACTCCTTTTTAGGCAAACTCTTTTTTCATCTTCATCAATGAGTGAATGTATAGGTGGGGTAATACTATATGATGAAACAATAAGACAAAGAACATCTAATGGAAAAACTATACCTGAACTAATAAACTCAAGCGGTTCGTTAGCAGGGATTAAAGTTGATACAGGAGCCAAAATATTGGCAGGATCTAAAGAAGAAAAAATTACAGAAGGTTTAGATAATTTAAGAGAAAGACTTAAAGATTATTATGAACTGGGAGCTAGATTTACAAAATGGAGAGGTGTTTACTTAATTTCAGATAAATATCCTAGCAAACTATCTATTTCGGTAAATGCTCACGCATTAGCTAGATACGCTGCTTTAGTTCAAGAAGCAGGAATGGTTCCAATAATTGAACCCGAAGTCTTAATGGATGGCGATCATTCTGCTAAAGATTGTTTGATGAAAACATCTGAAGTAATAAACAAATGTTATGAAGAGTTAGAATTAAATAATGTTGATTTAAAGGGAACAATATTAAAACCAAACATGATTTTACCAGGAAAAAATTCCGGTGAAAAAATTTCCAGTGAAGAAATAGCAGAACTAACTATAGATTGTTTAAAAAATAATGTGCCATCATCAGTCCCTGGCATAGCTTTTCTATCTGGGGGTCAAACGGAAAAAGAAGCTACAGCAAACTTAAATCAAATAAATTTAAAAAATAATACGAATTTTATAATGACTTATTCTTATGGAAGAGCTCTTCAACAAAGTGCACTGAAATTTTGGTCTAAAGATACAAAAAACATAATCGGTACTCAGAAAATATTCGATCATAGGGCAAAAATGTGCACTCTAGCAGCACAAGGGAAATGGTCAGAAAATCTTGAAAATTCGCTATAAAAAATTTATTTATTTAATATCACCTAATAAAATAATAAATAATTTATTTTACAATAACCTAGATTTAGTCTTGAAATCAAAAAAAGTAATGTTTTTTCAATTAAGACTTAAAAAAGGAAACATTAAAAAAAAAGCTCTAATTGCAAAAAGAATTTTAAAAATTTGCAAAAAAAATAATGTAAAATTAATTATTAATGATAATCCTTATCTTGCAACAAAAGTGAATGCTGATGGTTGTCATTTAGGACAAAACGATATGGATATTTCTAAGGCAAAAAAAATTTTAAAAAATAAAATCATAGGAGTTACATGTCATAATTCAATTAAATTGGCCAAATATGCTTCATCAAAAGGTGCAAATTATATTGCATTAGGGGCATTCTATAAAACCAGAACTAAGAAAATCAGACATAAAGCAGATATAAAAACTTTAAATAAAATTAAAAAGTCAGTTAAAATACCTGTTGTAGCTGTTGGTGGAATCAATCATAAAAATTATAAAAAACTATTATTGAATAAAGCAGATTTTTTAGCTATCTCAGGCTACATTTGGAACAATAAAAAGTTTAAACCACACCAAGCAATAAAGAATTTAACATGAAAATAAATGCAACAGAGATAAGGGTAGGTATGATTTTGGAGTATAAAGATGATCTGTGGGAAATATTAAAAACAAATCATGTTAAGCCTGGAAAAGGTGGTGCATTTGCACAGGTAGAAATGAAAAGTTTACTTAAAAACACAAAACTTAATGAAAGATTTAGATCAAGCGAAACTGTTGAAAAAGCTTCAATAGAAGAAATTAAGTATAATTTCTTGTATAGTGATGAAAACAATTTTTATTTTATGAACCCCAATTCGTTTGAACAAATTAATTTAAGTAAAAATGTTGTGGGTGATAAAGGTAAAATGCTTAGTGAAAATCTAGAAGTAACAATTAATTTTCACAATGAAAATCCTTTGAATATTTTACTTCCAAATCAACTAACTTGTGTGATAGAAACAACAGATGTTGCATTAAAAGGTCAAACAATTTCATCTTCATATAAACCAGCGATACTTAAAAATGGATTAAATATTCAAGTTCCACCTTTTATAGAAAGTGGAGATACTATAATTGTTGATACTAGAACAATGGAATATGTAAAAAAAATTTAAAATGAATTCAATATCTCCAAACTTAAATTTGATGATAAAGGCTTGTGAAAAAGCTTCGAAAGTAATTATTAGAGACTTTGGAGAGATAGAAAACTTACAAGTATCAAAAAAAGGACCTAAAGATTTTGTTACTAAGACTGATAAAAGAGTAGAGAAAATTCTTATAAATGAATTAGAAAAATCAAAAAAAAACTATTCATACATTACTGAAGAAACAGGAAAAATTTTAAACCAAAACAAAGATATTTTTTGGTTGATAGATCCAATTGACGGCACTATTAATTTTCTGCATGGAATACCTCATTTTGCTATTTCAGTTGCACTGCAAATAAAAGGTGAAATTGTTATTGGTCTAATATTCGACCCTATAAAAAATGAAATTTTTTATGCAGAAAAAAATAACGGTTCGTATCTAAATAATAATAGAATAAGAGTATCAAAAAAATCTAATATGGACGAATGTTTGTTTGCTTCAAATAATGAAGGTGTAAAATCTATTTATCCTAATCTTAACACAAGAAATACAGGATGTGCTGCCCTAGATTTAGCTTATGTTGGATGTGGAAGATTTGATGGATATTTCCATAACAATATAAATATATGGGACATAGCTGCGGGAAAAATAATCATAGAAGAGGCTGGAGGAGAAGTTAACGAGATAAATAATTTTGATATTAATAAAATAAATATAAGAGCAGGAAATCCAAATATTTATGATAAAATGCTCAAAAAACTAACTAACTTTTAATTGTTTTTAAAATATTTTTTGTTATAAGGCAGCCCATGAAAAAAAATATACATCCTAAATATCATCCTATTAAAGTAGAGATGACTGATGGCTCGCAATTTGAGACAAAATCTACTTGGGGTAATGAAAATGAAGTTTTAAAACTAGAAATTGATCCTATATCTCACTCAGCTTGGACAGGTGGAAAACAGAAGATTTTAGATAAGGGAAGAATAAGTAAATTTAACAAAAAATTTCAAAACTTTAGATCCGAGAAGAAAAACTAATGTCAAAAGCCCCTCTAATGCCAATGGCTACAGCTGTATGGCTTGTTGAAAATACATCTTTAACATTCAATCAGATAGCTACATTTTGTAATCTTCATGAGGTTGAGGTTCAAGGAATTGCTGATGGTGAAGTTGCGAAAGGTATTGTAGGCTATAATCCTATAATTTCCGGACAGTTGACAAGAGACGAAATAGATAAATCATCAGCTGATAAGAACAGACCATTAAATATTACAGACATAGAAGTTGAAATAAAAAGTAACGAAACCAAAGTAAAAAAATATGTACCGTTATCAAAGCGTCAAGATAAGCCCGACTCGGCTTTGTGGTTATTAAAAAATCATTCAATCTTAAAAGATTCACAAATTGCAAAATTAGTTGGAATAACTAAAAACTCAGTTACTTCAATAAGAAATAAAAGTTATTGGAATTACAATAATTTAAATGCAAAAGATCCTGTAGCTATGGGATTATTTGCACAAAAAGAATTACTCAACGCCATAGAAAAAGCCGAAAGAAGGTTAATTAAAGAAAAAAAGGATAAGGAAAAAATAAGCCTTTCAAATAAAAATCAAATTTAAAATAATGGACAAATATTATTTAACATGCTAACAAATCGCACTTTTTGGAGGTTGTTATTAAAATAGAAGTAAAAGATAATAATGTTGAACAGGCACTGAGAGTTTTAAAAAGAAAACTCCAGAGAGATGGTTTTTTTAAAATTATTAAACTAAAGAATAACTACGAGAAACCATCTGAAAAAAAGAAAAGAATTCTTCAAGAAAACATTAAAAGAGTAAAAAAACTTAACAAACTCAAAAATAGGATTTAATTATCGCGGGGTGGAGCAGCCTGGTAGCTCGCAAGGCTCATAACCTTGAGGTCGGCGGTTCAAATCCGTCCCCCGCAACCAATTTTACAAATAAAATTTTGATTTTTTTGAGTCTATCAAAAACCCTTTTACTGTAGCAATTGTTAATTTTTGAAAAGTCTTTCCAAATTTCTCTATTTTTTTTATTATAGGTGGAGGAGCAGTTATTATGTGGCAGCCTAATTTTTTTGCCTCTAAGTAATTGTATGGCTCTCGTGTACTAGCCCAAAGAATTTCTACATTTTTGAATTTTTTAGAAAGTTTTATACTTTCTTCAATCTGAGGTAATGGATCTATACCAGCATCACCCATTCTTCCTGCAAATATAGAAATAATTACTTTAGTTTTTTTATCAATATTTCTTAAAATCTGTTTTGTATGTTTTGATGTATAAACTGCTGTTATATTGAGTTTTATTTTTTCATTATTTAATTTTTTAATAACTTTACCCATGAATTTACCCCTAGAATTTGTAACTGGAACTTTGACATACACATTTTTTCCCCATGTATTAATTTTCATTCCTTGCAAAATCATTTCTTTAGTTTCATCAGCAAAAACCTCAAAAGAAACAGGTTTTCTTGTAATTTGAAGAATTTTTTTTGAATAATTTAAATAATTCTTAGCCCCAGCTTTTCTCATCAAGCTTGGATTTGTGGTAAAGCCTTTTACAATTTTTCTTTTATTAAAAATTTTTATTTGATTAATGTCGGCAATATCACAAAAAATTTTAGTCAACTATAAACTCTTAACTATTTCTTCTGTCATTTTTTTTGCATCAGCAAATAACATCAATGTATTATCTCTATAAAATAGATCATTATCAATGCCGGCATATCCAGGAGACAAACTTCTTTTAACAAATAAAACTGATTTACTTTTTTCGACATCTAAAACTGGCATTCCGTAAATTGGACTTTGGGGGTCTGACTTGGCTACTGGATTCGTTACATCATTCGCACCTATCACATAAGCTACATCGCAATTTGCAAAATCATTATTAATTTCTTCTAATTCAAAAACTTCATCGTAAGGTACATTTGCTTCAGCTAATAAAACATTCATATGACCCGGCATTCTCCCAGCAACTGGATGGATTGCATATGAAACTTTTACTCCATTTTTTTTTAAGACATCTACCATTTCTCTTAAAGCGTGTTGAGCTTGAGCAACAGCCATTCCATATCCCGGTACTATAATGACTGAAGATGCGTTTTTCATTAAAAAGGCCGCATCATCTGCGTTTCCATTTTTTACAGGCTTTTGTTCCTTTGCCGCAGAAGTAGTTGTTTGATCAGTTGCTCCCCAACCACCAAGAATTACATTAAAAAATGACCTGTTCATGCCTTTACACATTATGTAAGAGAGAATAGCTCCCGATGATCCAACTAAAGCGCCTGTAATTATTAAAGCTGTATTCTCTAAAGTAAATCCAATCCCAGCAGCCGCCCAACCTGAATATGAATTTAACATAGAGATAACAACAGGCATATCAGCTCCGCCGATTGGTATAATTAAAAGAACACCAACAATGAAAGATATTAAAACTATTGTCCAAAATATATTAGCTGATTGTGATACACATAAATAATAAATTAAGAAAATTATTGTCAAACCTAAAATCAAATTAAGTATATGTTGACCCTTAAAAGTTATAGGCGCACCAGACATTATTCCTCTAAGCTTCAAAAAAGCAATTATTGAACCAGAGAATGTTATTGCTCCAATAGCTGCACCAAGTGACATTTCAATTAAACTTGCAAGTCTTATATTTCCTATAACACCTAAATTAAATGCTTCAGGTTTAAGAAATGCAGAAATTGCTACAAAAACTGCTGCTAATCCTACAAGACTATGGAAACCTGCTACAAGTTCTGGCATAGCTGTCATTGGAATTTTAAAAGCTATTACAGCGCCAATTGTTCCTCCGATTAAAAGAAAAATTAATACATAAATAAATCCTTCTCCAAAATTTCCAACTGATAAAAAAGTAATTATTATTGATATTGTCATTCCAGCAATTCCAAAATAATTACCTTGTCTTGAAGTTTCTGGAGATGATAGTCCTCTTAAAGCCAATATAAACAATATGCCTGAAACTAAATAAAAAAATGCTGATAGATTAGCTGACATAGTTACTTATTTTTTTTTTTTTTATACATTTGGAGCATTCTTTGGGTCACAAGAAATCCTCCAAAAATATTTACAGCAGCTAATAATATTGCAAGAAAACCAAAAATATTTGAAGTTTCGAAAATAGTATCAGATGCACCTGCTAAGGCTGCTATAATGGCTCCAACAATTATAACAGATGAAATTGCATTTGTTACTGACATTAACGGTGTATGTAATGATGGAGTAACACTCCAAACAACATAATATCCAACAAATATTGATAAAATGAATATACTTAATCTAAATATAAAAGGATCAATTTCCATTATTTTATTTTTGTTTTTTCAATTATTTCATCTTCTAAATTTATTTCAAAAGCTTTTTTGTCTTTATCAAATAAATTATTTACAAAATTAAACATATTTTTTGCATATAGATTTGAGGCTGAAACTGGCAATTTATTTAAAATGTTTGATTCTCCCATTATATTTACTCCATTGCTATTAATAATTTCGTTTACTTTTGTTAATTCTGAGTTTCCACCTTGTATAGCCGCTAAATCATATATAACAGATCCACTTGACATAACATCTATCATATCTTTTTTTATGATTATTGGAGCTTTCTTTCCAGGTATTAAAGCTGTACAAATAACTATATCAGTTTTCTTCAATGTTTCTTTTAATAGTTCCTCTTGTTTTTTTTTAAAATCTTCAGTAGCCTCTTTTGCATAACCACCCTCTGTTTCGAGATTTTCCGCACCCTCAACTGTTAAAAATTTACCTCCTAAACTTTCAACTTGTTCCTTAGAGGCTAACCGTACATCTGTGGCAAATACAATTGCTCCCATTCTTTTTGCTGTTGCTATTGCTTGCAATCCGGCAACTCCTGCACCAACAACCAATACTTTAGCTGCTGAAATTGTACCTGCTGCTGTCATCATCATTGGTATTGCTTTTTGAAAGTAAGCAAATGAATCAACCACAGCTTTATACCCAGCTAAATTGGCTTGTGACGATAGTATATCCATAGACTGAGCTCTTGTTATTCTAGGTAAAAGTTCAAGAGAAAAGCAGTTTACATTTTTTGAAATGATTTCTTTTAATTTTTTTTCATTAGCGTAAGGATTTAACACACCAATTAAATTTTGATTTTTTTTTAATTTATTTAAATTTTGATCATCAAGAATTCCTAATTGTAAAATAGCGTTTGAGTTATTAATTATATTGTCAATATTTGATATTTGAGCGCCTTCGGTCTCATACTCTTTATCATCTATACCCAGATGAGAAGCGTAATTTTCAGATAAATAAACTTCTAGATTTAAAGATTTATACTTTTTTATTACATCAGGTGTTATTGCAACTCTCTTTTCAATATTTATATCTTCAGAAATAGAACCAATAATCATTTTATAGAAGAAATATTGCCATTAAAATTAATATTATTATAACCACAACTGAGCCCCAAAGAACAAATTTTGTAAAATTGTTCCAGGTTTGCTTGTGATTTTCATTATCCATAAATTATTTTTGTCTAGCTTTAAATTTAGGATTTTTTTTATTTATTATGTAGACTCTACCCCTTCTTCTAACTAACTTTGAGTTAATATCTCTTTTTTTTAAAGATTTTAAGGAACTTGCAATTTTCATTTTTTTTTTTCTTTAATAAACGAAGTGATGTAATCTTTCAAACTTATTCTTCCATATTTACGAATTATTTGATTATTATTTGACATTTTTGTTAATGATGATGCATATCTCTCGCCTGGCCTTTCTGGAAGCATTTTAATTTTTGATTTGAACATCTTTGCCACAGCCATTATAGAAAAACTTTCTCTATGTGTAATACTATAATGATTACAATTTTTTTTTTTCCATGCTAAATAGCATACTTTTATAGTATCAGATATATGTGTGAATCTTCTTGTTTGATTTCCTGGTTTAACTACTGTTAATGGCTTATTATTCTTATACTGATTTTCGAAAATTCCTATTACTGTAGCCATTTCACCTTTCTTAATTTGTCTATTTCCATATACATTATAAAAATAAATTATTTCATACTTTAAATTAAACCATTTTTTTAAATTTTCTAATAATTCTAAATTCTTTGCTTTTGAAAAAGCATAAGGAGATAAATTCTTGTCTTGTCCTTTATTGCCTAGAGAAGCAGACGTGGCTGAATAGATTAATCTTATATTATTTTCTAAACAAAAACTAAAAACATTTTTACTTCCTATAAGATTTGAGTCTAAGCATTCATCAAGTTTCTTAAAACTTTGATATATTCTAGAAAACTCACCAAAATGAAAAATTGAGTTTATTTTTTTTTTCTTATTTTTTAATAATTTTTTTATATCTGAAGTATTGCCATTTAAATATTTTACACGTTTTGAAATAAAGTGATTGCTTTTGGATCCAGTAGAATAGTTATCTATACTTATTATTTTAAATTTTGTTTTCTTGATTAAGTATTCAATCAAATTTGAACCAACAAAGCCAGCTCCTCCAGTTACAACAATTAATTTAGTCATTGAGAATTAGCCTGGCAATGACCTACTCTTCCATGTCTTAAGACAAAGTACCATTGGCGCTGAAAGGCTTGACTTCCGAGTTCGGAATGGGATCGGGTATTACCCTTTCGCAATAATTACCAGGCAACGCTCTTATAGTATATTTTTATTTTTTTACAACAAATATTGTATGTTTAATTTGTGCTAAAAACAGCAGAATTACTTTAAAATTAAATTTTGAGTTTTCAAAAGTTCTTTTTTTAAATTTAATTTTTTGATGTGAGATATTAATTTTTTTTTTTCCGTTATAAATAATATCAAATAGTATTTTATATCCTTTTTTAAAAAAAAATTTTTTGTGATTGGATACAATTTTCTTTTTACATACAAAAAAACCAGAGAGAGGATCAGATGATTTTTTTCCTAAAATTAAGTTAATTATTATTATTGCTATATTAGACAAAAAGCTTCTAAAAAAACCGAGATTTCCTTCAAAAAATTTATTTTCAAACCTGCTTGCAATTACAATATCAGATTTATTGTTGTTTAATTTTTTTACCATATTGATTATATACTTAGGGTCATGCTGTAAATCACAATCCATTACTACAATTATTTGATAGTTTGATTTATTTATTCCATATAAAACTGATTTAGATAAATCTCTTATTGGAGAATTTCTCAGATATCCTTTTATTTTTTTATTTCTAAAAAATTTTTTTATTATATAAAACGTTCCATCGGTAGAATTATCGTCTACAAAAATAATTTCAGAAATAATTTTTATATTTAACAATCGTTTAATTATTTTATTAATATTTTTCTTTTCATTGAATGTGGGAATTATTACTGATACCATTTTAATATATCTAACAGAATTTTAATGTTTTATTTTATATTATCTTTATATAATCATAATAGAAATTAAATGAGAAAAATTGCATTAATAACTGGTGTTACAGGACAAGATGGGTCTTACCTTGCAGAATTTTTGTTAAAGAAAAAATATCAAATTATTGGAACTCATAGATATAAAAAACCTAACTTAACTAATTTAAAAAAATTAAATATACATAAAAAAATAATTCTAAAAAAGATGGATCTAGCTAATTTAATAGATATTAAAAGAATATTTAAAAGTTATAATATGTCTGAAGTATACAATTTAGCTTCACAATCATATATAGATAAATCTTTTAATGATCCAGTAGAAACTTCAAATATAAATGCACTTGGAGTTTTAAGGTTGTTAGAAGCAATCAAGCAAAAAAGCAAAAATATTAAATTTTATCAAGCATCGTCTTCAGAGATGTTTGGAAATAGTAAAGTTTATAAACAATCTGAAAAAACAAAATTTGATCCCCAAAGCCCTTATGCAGTTAGTAAACTTTATGCACATTTTATGACTAAAAATTATAGAGAGTCGTTCAAAATGTTTGCTGTATCTGGAATTTTATTTAATCATGAGTCTCCTTTAAGAAATAAAAGATTTGTAACTTCTAAAGTTATTAAAGGTCTCATTGATATAAAAAAAAATAAGAAAAAAAAAATAAGTTTAGGAAATGTAAATATTAAAAGAGATTGGGGATACTCAAAAGAATATGTAATACAAATGTGGAAAATGTTGCAAGTAAAAAAACCTCAAGACTATATAATCGCAACTGGGAAAGCACATTCATTGAAAAAGTTTATTAAAACTGTATCTAGACAACTTGGAATGAATACAAAATGGATAGGGAAAGGTTATAAACTCAAACTAATAAATTTAGCAAATAATAAAGTGATAATCACAATAGATAAAAATCTTATTAGACCTTCAGAAGTTAATTGTACTAGAGGTGATATTTCTAAAGCAAAAAAAGACCTAAAATGGAGCCCCAAAGTAAATTTTGACCAACTTATAAAAATTTTAGTTGATGATTTTTTAAATCGGTAAAATATGACAGGTATTATTTGAACTATACAATCTTTAAAAGATTACTTTTATGTTAGAAATATTAGTTGCAACAATACTTTGTTCTTTTTTTTTAATAACCTCAGGAAATTTATTTTGTAAATTTGTTTTTCCAACTAATTATTATAAGGAGCTAAGCATAGCTGAAACAACATTGCTAGGTATAATAATTTTGTCATTCTTAGCATTGATTATTAATTTGTTATTTCCTTTAAATACATATGTATGTAGTATTTTATTTATTTTTATATTTATTTATGGAATTTTAAATAAAACATACAAAAACACAAAAATTATTATTATTTCCTCTATTATTGCTTTTATTTTAATACTTAACTCAAATATTAATAGACCAGATGCTGGGCTATATCATTTACCCATTGTCAGTATGATTAATGAAAACAGAATTATCTTGGGTTCTTCAAACATACATTTTAGATTTGCCCATGGTTCAATTATTCAGTATTTCTCAGCATTATTTAATATCCCATTTATTGATAAATCTTTTATTACAATACCAGCGGCGAGTATTTTCGCTTTTTACATTTATTATTTGTATCAAAAATTAATTAAAGCTTTTGCTCAAGATAATAATTTTAGTTTTATATTAATATTTATATTTTTTGTATTTTCGATTTATCTATTTAATAGATACAGTAATTATGGCAACGATGCTGTAGCTCATATTTATTATTTTTATTTTATTTTATCTATTTTTTTCTTGTTGAACAAAGACCATATTAATGAATTAGATTTATCAAAATTAATTTTAACTTCTGTATTCTTAGTGGGAACAAAACTATTTATGGTTATTTCAGCTATTCCAGCAATTTATTTTTTTTTATTGTTTAAGAATAAAATAATTTTATTCAAAAATAAGATGATTTATTTAAGTGCTATATTTTTTTTAATTTTATTATTAAAATCATTTTTAACCAGTGGGTGTGCACTTTATCCAATTAAAATAACTTGTTTAAAATCGTTAAAAATTCACAATAGTATTGAGACTGGTAATATCGCTGATATGAGTGAAGCTTGGTCTAAAGGTTGGCCTGATCAAAAAATAAAAGTTAAAAATTACAAAAATTTCAATTCAAACTTTAACTGGTTAGAAACTTGGAAAGCAAACCACTTAAAATATATTATAGAAAAAGTTTCACCTTTTTTTGTATTTTTAATAATAATTACTTTATTATTATTTTTTTATAGTAATAAAAATTTTGAAAAACATAAAAAAGAAGAAATTAAAGGTTTATACAGAATAATTTTTTTCATTTTATTTTGCTCCATAATATGGTTTGTAAAATTCCCATTATATAGATTTGGAACATCATACATATTTTGTTTAATGACTTTTCTTTTTTTAGTTATATTAAAAAATAGAATATTAAATATTAATATAAAATATATAAGTAAATACGTTGTTTTTTTTATGATTTTATCATCAGTAGGTTTTTTTGGAAAAAATATTATAAGAATCTTGGATAAAAATAATTTTGTGGAAAATACTTACTGGCCTAAAATATTTCCAAACAAAGAATTCAAAAAATTAAAAATAAGTGACAATGGATTTATATATTTCAGTGAAGGAGAGCAATGCATGTATAGCCCCTCTCCATGTAGTTATTATAAAAATGAGAAATTAAATTACATAAAAAAATTTGGATATAAAATATTTTGGGTAGAATAATTTATGATCTATCAAAAATACTGTATTTTATAATACAATATACTGCCCTAAAAGCATCTTTAATTGTAATTTTTTTACCTTCATCATACGACCTTCCACTGTAACTAATCGGAACTTCATAAAAAATGAACTTTTGTTTAGCTAGTTTAATTGTGATTTCTGGTTCAATGCCAAAGCTTTTTTCTTTAAGGTTAATTTGATTTAAACACTCTGATCTAAAAACTTTATACCCAGTTTCCATATCTGACATATTCAAATTTGTAAAAATATTTGTCAAGAATGTTAATAATTTATTTGCAATATAATGCCAAAAATAATGTAATCTTACATAATCACCTCCCATAAATCTAGATCCATAAACAATTTGTGCATCAGTTTTAACAAATGGGGTAATCAATTTTTTATAATCATCTGGATCATATTCTAAATCTGCATCTTGAATCAAAATAATATCGCCTGTTGCTTTTAAAAAACCAGTTTTTAATGCAGCCCCTTTTCCTTTATTAGCATCGTGATGAATAGCTTTTATTATTGAATGTTTTTTACACAGCTCATTTATAATGGTCTTTGTTTTGTCAGTTGATCCATCATTAATTATAATGATCTCTTTTTCTATTTTTTCTTGTTTCAATATTTTGTCTATAACTTTAACTAAAGTTCTTTCTTCATTAAAACAAGGTATAACTATTGATATTTTCATTTTATTAAATTATTTCATTTTTTGTTACTTTGTTTATGTCTTTAAACTGTTTTAATCTATTAATAATTTTAAATATTAAAAATTTAAAAACCTTTACTGGTTTTAAATGTATATTTAAAATTTTTAAAATTGTAATATTTTGAGATATAATATTAAAAATTTTATTATTAGAAACCCCTCCATATCTCATTTCTACAAGAATTTTATTAAAATAATAATTACTAATATTATTTTTGTATAAAAATCTATACATCATTTCAAAATCTGCAGGATTGCCTAGGTTTTCAGAATACAAACCATAAAGATCGTGTAATTTTTTTTTTACAAAAAAACTTGGATGTGGGGGAGACCAACCTAACAAAAAGGATTTTTCATGGTATTTGTTACTTTTCCAATATCTTAAAGGTTTGTAGTTTTTATTAACATACAATAAGTCGCCATAGACAATATCAATGTTTCTATTTTGATAAATATCATTAATAGAATTTAATACATCATCTGAATGAAAATAATCATCTGAATGTAAAATAGATATAATTTCACCCTTTGAATTCAGAATACCTTTATTGATAGCATTATAGATACCATCATCTTTTTCAGAAATTATTTTAATGTTTGTATTTTTAAATTTTTTTACAAGGTCAATCGTATTATCTGTTGAGGAGTTATCAATTATAATTTGTTCCCAATCTTTAAAGCTTTGAGAAATAATTGAATTTATATTTTTTGAAATGGTTTTTTCACTATTAAATGTTGGTGTTATGATTGAGAATTTCAAATTACTCCTTTTAATTCTTTAAAACTATCTTTGTTAAATCATATATAATGATTTCAATAAAAAAATATTACTTTATTTGTTTTTTTTAATTTTCAAAAAATAAAATAATATACCAACTTGCATACTAAAAGACATAACAAACCAATTATTAAAAAAACTACCAAACGTAGTAAAAGGGAAAAGTAATAAAAAAAAGCTTATTAAAATAGAAATTTGTGAATTTTGCAAATATTCTGATTTAAAAAATATTCTTTCAATCAGATGCTTAACAAAAATGTAAGTTATGGTTAAAAATAAGGATAAAATTGTTAAAGCACCTACAAACCCGGTTTCAGATAACAACTGTAAATAAAGCTGGTGAGGATGTGTCGTGCATCCATTTTTATAAACTAATTTTGTATCTGGTAATCCTGTCAGACTAAGATCAAGTGTAAATAAATTTAATCCAGTGCTTACACTTTGTCCTTCGGATACATTCACTGTTTTAATTTTGCCTATTCGATCAGCGTAAAAATTATAAATTTTTTTTCTATGTTTAAATTTGAGGATTAAATCACCGTGATTTATTTCATCACCTACTTTTTTACTGATCTCAACAATCTGCACATTTAAAAATTTTTTGTGAATGTTAAGAAACTGGTAATTATTAAAAAATGGATTACCTCTTTTATTGTAAGTCACGAATTCTGGGTCTGAGCAAAAATATTTAAATGATTTAGGGCCTTGACCAAAAAATTTATTATCTAAAAAAGCTTTATATGCTGTTTGCCAACTCGAACTGTAATATACAAATCTTTCAAAAAAATTTTCTTGATTTTTTTCTGTCAGCAATACTTGTGACAAAGTTTGTTTTATATATCTGTCATTCAAAGTATTATTAAATACTAATGTTGGCACTATTAATATTGAGGATACTAATAATATTAATAATTTTTTTTTATAAGATATATTGATTAAAATATACAATGCTAATAAACCAATAATAGTCAAGAAAAGTGCAGCTCTTTCTCCTGAAAGGACAATAATCAGAAATGATAGGAATATTATAGCAACAGAAAAGATTTTTAGTGTTTTGCTTAAATTTTTTTCTAGATAAAAATATAGTCCAATAAAAATAAAGAAGTATCTTGAAATATAACTGCCTAAAACTAATTTATCCTCAAAAAAGCTTGATATACGGTCTGCTCTTATTTTTTTGAAACCTAAAATGTTTTCATTAAAATAAAATTGATAACTTCCATCAATTGCTAACACAGTAAAGCACATCATAATGCTTAAAAAAATTAACTTCATTAACTTAACATTTTCACGAATAAAATAATAAATTGCAGTAACAAAAATTATAAATCTAAAGTAAAAGATATTTCTAAAGAAGATTTCATCACTATATTTAGAAAAATAGCTAAGAATTAAAATATAAATCGTAAAAAAAAAGAGCATAAATAATAGTTTATTATTAAGAATTTCGAAGTTTTTATTTCTTATTAAAAAATACAAAAAAAATATATTTATAATCAGCATAAAAATTTCTGGTATTAAAGGACCACTTACTAGCGCTACTGGAAATAAAATAATTAATATTTCGGGAATAAAATTTCTTTTTGAAAACAAATTCAACATATTAATTTTATATAAAATTTATAATTTATTATGGTTATTATTTTTTGAGTATAAACTATATAACATTAATAGGATAATTAATATAAATCCTCCATTAAAATATCCTGCACCTCTGATTAATTGAGTAATAATAAATGGGACAAAAAACAATTTTTGTTCTATTGGAATTTTTTGATTTATTAAATAAAAAAATATTAAAAAATAAATTAATAATGAAAATATTCCAAATTCGACTGTTAATTTAAAAAAATTATTTACTGCGTCTTTTCTATTCACATAATTATAAATTCCTATTTTTGGAGGGTTGTCCGTGTTATATTGGTCTAATTTTTCATAATATCTATTAATACCCCATCCTAGTGGTTTATTAAAAAATGAATCTTTTGAAATTTTTAAATTTCTAAAAAAAATTCCAGATGATGCCGAACCATCTTTGCTTTTATTATTATCCTTAAATAATTTATCGTATATAAAATCATTGGATTTTTTGCTTAATAACAACTCACCAGAATATTTAGGTATAAATCTTGTTTTACATTCATCATTAGAAAAAATTATAAATAAAGCTCCAAACATCAAAACTAAAAATGCTAGTAAACTTTTTCTATTAATCAACTTGTAGTTAAATAAAATAATTAGGAATATACTTGTCGCAAGCCCAACAAACAGTGTTGTAGACGATTTTATATAGCAAACTAATATAAAAAATATGAGCATCAAATTTACTAAATTACTATTTTTTTGTAAAACAAGCCTATTAAGAGAAAATAAAATTATACCAGGGGCTATCATTCCCAAATGTGAATTTTCACTAAAAAGAGAATGTTTGAATGAAAAATTAGATATTTTATTTTCAAAACTATCTTTAAAAAAATTGGGTAAGCCTCCACAAAAAAATTGATTTTCATACTCATAATTTATTAGATTAAAAATTGTTACTATAAAAAAAATATAGAAAAAAAGTTTTACAATATTCACTATATTGGAAATGATCTGATTATTATAAAAATGAGCAATTGTGAAAATACACAAAAAATAAATTATACTTTGTATTATATAAAAATTTATTGACTGTTTTTCATAATATATATTTACCAAATAATGGGAAATTAAAAAAATAGAAATAAGTAACAAACTTAAGATAAATTTTTTCTTAATTTGATTTTCGAATTTTCTAAAAAAAAAAATTAAATGAATTATCAAAATTAAAATTAAATATCTAAAATTAAAAAAACCGTAACTTATGCTCCAGAAAAATAAGGAGCTTGTGACTGCTAATAAAAATATATACTTTTCAAATATTTGACTTTTCAAATCTAATATTTTCATAAATGTTTTTTAATTTGATTAAAATATACTCTAAGTTTAATTATTAAAGAATGTATAACCAAATTTTTCTGTAATATTATAATTTTTTTTTGGACTATTTACACATATCTTCTCAAAATCAGAACATTTCCAATCTTCTGATACAAATATTTCGTAACCGTTAAAAGTGCCGATGCTTTTTATATTTTTATAATTATATTCGTGTTTATATTGATTAAATAAATTATCAAAAGTTAAATTTTTATAATTTTTGTTAATTGATAAAGCAAAAAGTAACGAGAAAGAAATTAAAAGTATTCTTCTACTTAAAATAAATTTTATATTTTTGATATTCAAAATTGCATAACCTAAGAACATACAAGGATAAAATATTAAAAATCCCCAACCAAATCTAATCTCTGGAGCCTGCATCCAAAAATAAATATTAATAAAAAAACTTAATATTATTAAAAGTATAAATTTTTTGTTAAAATATATTTTATTATATTTTTTTAAAAAAACTTGAATGCAAATTGCAAGAAATGATAATACAATTATAAAAGTGCTTATTTTTAATAAAGATGTATTTAAAAAATAATCATTGAACCAAGGTTTAAACCAGTCAAAACTATAAATAGTATGGTCAAAATCTAGGTACCTATCTCTTGCTCTTGTATCTCGAGAAAAACCCTTTGTAGCATTGACTAATAGATCAATTCGCTCATCTCCAAAATACCAATTAGATTTTAAACACGTAAATTTTACAGGATATATAAGACATGAGCTTAAAATATAATTTCTACACATCCATAAGAAACCTAAAAAGGAAATAAGAAAAAAATTTAAAAGTTCTTTTTTAATTAAACCTAAATTATTTATAATCAAATAAATTGGTAAAATTAAGATACCTATATATGTAATTTTAGTTAGAACACATAACAAAGACGAGGTAATTAAAATAAAAAAATAATTATAATTATTTTCCTGTTCATAGAATTTTAAAAAACTATAAAATGAAACTATATAAAACATCATTGCAACAGTATCTACTTCAGGATTCCCAAGGTGATTAAATATTACTCCATTTTTAAATGGATGAATTATCGAAAAAAATAATATATAAGAACCTGATAGAAAGATTGATATTTCACTTAAATTTCTCTTTTTAAATATACTTAAATAAATCTGATAATAGATAATACTTAGAGGAATAAAACTAATTAAATATATTGTATCAACATCTTTAAATTTAAATTTCAATAAAGACAAGAAAATATGCCATGATGAATTCAAACTATACAACCAATCTAAATTAGATAATCCAAAAACAATTTTATTTGAATAAGACCATCTTATTGTTTGAGTGTGATAAACTGGAGAGTCAACATTATGACCATTTTCAAAATTAATAAAAATAAAAAATAGAAGTATTAATGAGAAAATAATTATATTAATTTTTAATTTTTTTTGAAATATTAAATATGAAAATGAAATTAAGCCAAAAATTATTATTAAAGGAAATATTTTTTGTAAAGGTAGTAAGAAATTGAATAAGATTGAAATAAAAGTTAAAAAAAAAATTCCATACACTACATCAATATTTTTTATGTAAATATTTTTATATTTTTTTATAAATATAAGTTTTTTAAAAGGATATGAAAAACCAACTAAAACTATATAAATAATAAATGTAGCAAAAAAAGATATAATCATTTTTGAATGTTACTTTAGAGCTTTTCCAGATAATATTTTTTTTGTTCTTTCTTCATATGTATCATACGCCCAGCACTCGATCATACTTCTTGTATCAATAAAATTTTGTATTGCTCCTTTATCTATTGAAAGTTTAAAGTTAGCACTAATTGCTTCTCTTGTCTTACATACATCCTGGTTTTTGTACTCTATTTCTAAAAAATTAAAACTTATAATCCATGTTAAAAAATTTAAACAGATTATTAAGTAAATCAGTTTTGAATTGAAATATTTAGAAACAAAAAAATATAGAATTATAATTGCTGGCTGCAAATATGATAGTTCGGCAGGTATATATAGGAATAATCCCAAATTAAGCAAAATTAAAAAAAAAATTAATTTTTGTTTGTAAAAGTTTAGAATTAAAATCTTTGATGTAATAATATTTGATAAAATTATAATAAATTGCAAAATACCAAATGCTACAAGTATTTTGTACGTAAATCTGGCAAGTAGACCCAGAAATCCTTGCTCGGTAGGTCTTGCTGAAGTTAACCATTCCAATGAAAATGAATAGTCATACCAAATTGGTAAATAAAATAATCCGCTGACAAAAAAAATTGATATAAAAATAATACTTTTTCTTGTTAAACTAATTGAGTAATTATATGGATAAAAGTAAATGACTGGTAAGATAAAAATTAAGTAATTAAGTCTTACACCAACGCTGATTGCAAAAAAGATAACTGATAGCTCGATTAGTTTTTTTTTTAAAAAGAAAATTCCTAATGCAAAAGGTAATAATGCCCAAGAATAATCTATAGGTTCAATATTATCAAAAAAAAGGACATGGCTAGATAAGCATAATAATAAAAATATATATAAATTATTATCTAAATTTTTTGATAACGAATAATAAATGAAAATAATGCCAGAAAAGAAAAATAAAAAAGTAATTATATTAACTACAAAACTTCCAAAATAATATGATAGAAAGCCAATGCCTAATTCAGCAACTGGATTACCAGTAAATCTAGAGGTTACAAAGGAGCCATCACTTAATCTTCTCTCAAAGACATATATCATTGGTAAAGTATCTTCATCGGATCCGTAACCACCTATGTAAGAAAGATATACTGCGAAGATTAATATTATAGTGATTAAAAGTATTAACAATTTCGGCTTTATATTAGCCATAAAATTTTTTTATGATTTTAATTTCTCATAATCATTAGTAATCATATCTTTTACTAATTTAGAAAAATTAAAATTTGGTTTCCATTTAAGTTTAGATCTTGCTTTTTTTGCGTTTCCAAGAAGAAAATCTACTTCGCTTGGTCTGAAATATTTTTTACTGCATTCTATAATGCATTTACCATTTTTATCATACCCTTTAGTTTTTATTCCTTTACCTTTCCAAATTATTTTTAAATTAAGTTGTTTGGCACATTCAATGATAAACGATTTAACAGTATGCGTGTGTCCAGTGGCAATAACAAAGTCCTCAGGTTTTTTTTGTTGCATCATTAACCACTGAGCCTCGACATAATCTTTGGCATGACCCCAATCTCTTTTTGCATATAAATTTCCTAATATTAGTTTTTTTTGTATGCCTAATTTAATTTTACATAAGCCTATAGTAATTTTTCTTGTCACAAAAGTTTCACCTCGTCTTGGGCTTTCATGATTAAATAAAATTCCATTGCATGCAAAAAGATCATATGCTTCCCTATAATTAATTGTAATCCAATGAGCAAATAATTTTGCAACTCCATAGGGACTTCTTGGATAAAAAGGCGTGTTTTCAGATTGGGGATTTTCTTGCACCTTGCCGTACATCTCAGAAGTTCCCGCCTGATAATACTTAATTTTATTTCTTTTTTTGGATGATTTAATAGCTTCTAGTATATTAAGCGCTCCTAATGCGTTTACTTGTGCTGTGTAATTTGGGATTTTGAAAGAGACAGCTACATGAGATTGTGCTGCTAAATTATATATCTCATCTGGATTTACTGAATGAATGATTTCATTAACAGAAATAGGATCGGTAATATCCCCATAATGTAAAAAAAAATTTTTTGTATTTTTTTCATATATATGATCAATTCTTTCTGTGTTTAAAGAAGAAGATTTTCTTTTTATAGCATGCACATGATATTTTTTTTTTAAGAGGAAGTCTGCAAGATACGAGCCATCTTGGCCTGTTGCTCCGTATATTAATGCAATTTTTTTCATAAATTTATTTTGGATGTGTATATAATTATATTAAAAAAAAGAGAAATTAAATCTATAAAATAGATAAAAAATTTACGATGAAATTAATATATAATAAATTAAATTTAAGCTTTATTATATTAATTATAATTTCACTAATTTTTTTTTATTTAAAATATAATATTTTTATAGATTTATTTCCGAGGACAGATCAGTCTTTTTATATTAAATGGATAATTGACTTAACTAATTCAATAACTTTTTTTCCATCCGGGAAAGACGAATTTTATTCTAAATTGCTAATGGATAGCAATTCACTTTTACACAATTATTTTAGACGCATATACAATGATGTAGGTGTGATATACAATTTAGTTCCAATTTTTTTTAATTTTTTAATTGGAAAATTTATAAACTATAACAATCTAGTATTTAATTTTTTTTCGATTTTTGTAAATTGTTTAATTCCATTCTTAATTTCATACTATTTAGTTTCTAGTATTAATGGAAAGAAGTATTTAAAGATTTATCTTTCTTTATTATTTTACGTTTTTATTTCCTCTTATTTATCAATTTTTTATTTAGCCCCCCTAGGTATTCACAACTACGGATTATTTTTTTTAGTTTCATCTGTTTTGATTTTGGAAAGTAGAATTTACAAAAATAATTTATTAGATTTACAAACTATATTTCTTGGGATTTTGATCCCATGTTTTTCCCATAAATTTAATGTTCCAATTATTCTTCTCTCTGTATTTTTAATTATATTCTTAAGATATTTGCAAAATAAAAAAATAAAAAGAGATGTTTTTCTTTTCATATTTACATCTATTATTATTTTATTACCTTTAATTTTTTTCTCATTTTTTGGAACCAGAAATTTAGAATTATTGAAAATATTCTTTTCACTAAATATTGATAATTCAAATGGAAGTTCAGATATTAACTTTATTTTTCAAATTATAAATTATTTAGTAACTTCTTTAAAAGACTTTTTATATTATTTTAAAAATAATTTAGGTTATTTGGGTGCAATTTTATTTTTAATAAGTTTATTAAATTTAAAAAATAAAACTGTAAAAGTTTACTTATTTTCTACATTTTTAATTTTTTTAGTTTTACCACTTAATGCATATATTGATAGATTATTTAATTACTTTTTAATTTTATGTATTTTTTTGATGTGTCAAAATTTGATAAAATTAGAGTATAAAAATAAAATTTATATAAGAATAGTTAATATAATTTTTATATTAATTATCTTTTCAAATATTTCTTTAAATCTACCATTTAAAAATAAAAATAACTTTGAGAAAGATATTTTAAATAAATATCCGAATAACAAAATCTGGAATGAAAAGTTAGATAAAATAATTAATGTAGTAAAAAAAGAAAATATAGTTTTCTATCAATATTTAGCTAGAGATGTATTTTTATCTGTTTATAATCAAAAAGAAAAATATTACAAAATTTACTCAACACCATCTGTTTATGATTTGTCAAAAAAATATTTAAAAAAGGATTTTAATTATATAAACAGTATAAAATTTGATAAAAATAAGTTTAAGAATACTTATATATTGTTTTTTGGTACAGAAGAATTTTCAAAAAATTTACCAAAAAATTTTTGTTATTTACAAACAGAATTTTTTGGTAAATGTGAGAAATTAGTTAAAATTAATTATGACAATATAAAAGAACCAATAAAATATGAGGGAAAAACACATAATTACGTTTTGAAACTTTATAAAACATTAGATTAAAAAAATGAAAATAAAAAAATGTAGAAATTGTAATTCGAACAATCTAAAGAACTTGTTTTCATTAGGAAATTTGTCTTTCACAGGCAAATTTCCTAAAAAAAATAAAAATATACCTAAGGCATTACTAAATCTTGTAATGTGTGACTCATGCAAATTGGTTCAGTTAGATAGAAATTTTAACAAGAATTATCTGTATGGTAATGATTATGGTTATAGGACAGGTATCAATAAAACTATGACAGAACATGTAAAAGCAGTAAATAAAATCTTGTCTAAAAAAGTTAAATTAAACGATTTTGATCAGGTACTTGATATAGGAAGTAATGATGCAACTCTACTTAAATTTTATAAAAAAAACATTACTAAAATTGGAATTGACCCATTAATAAAAAAATATAAAAAATTTTATAAAAATATTGACTATGCAATCCCAAGCTTTTTTTCCTATAATAAATTACCAAAAAATATCCGCAAAAAAAAGTTCAAAATAATTTCTGCATTATCTATGTTTTATGACTTGGAAAAACCGCGTGATTTTTTAAAAGATATTAAAAAAGTATTACATAAAGACGGAGTTTTACTTATTGAACAAGCTGACTTGTATTTAATAATTAAAAATAATGTTTTTGATACTATTTGCCACGAACACTTAGAATATTATTCTACAAAAGTGATTATTAGAATGATTGATCATGTAGGACTTAAGTTATTTGACCACAAATTTAACGATATTAATGGCGGTAGCTCACAGTATTTTATATGTCACAAAAACTCATCTTATAAAATAAATAAAAAAAATATTAATAATGCAATCAATTTAGAAAATAAAATTAAATTAGAAAAAATTATTACATTTAAGAAATTTGAAAAAAAAATAGTCAATATAAAGAGAAAACTAAAAGATTTAATAAAAAAGTTGTTAAAACAGAAGATGATGATACATGGTTACGGGGCATCTACCAAGGGTAATGTTCTTTTACAACTTATGAATATCTCTAATAAAGAAATTAAGTATATTGCTGAAAGGAATCCTAATAAATATAATAAATATACTCCAGGCACTAAAATTAAAATAATTTCAGAAAATAAGTCTAGGCTAATGAAGCCTAATTATTATTTTGTTCTTCCTTGGCATTTTAAAAAAGAAATTTTAATCAGGGAGAAGAAAATTATTTCAAAAGGATCTAAATTTATTTTTCCTTTACCAAAAATATATATTAAATGAAATATTGTTTAATATTCATACCTACTTATAATGAAATCAACAATATTGATAATATTCTAAAAAAAATAAGAAATCTTTATCCTGATATTGATATTTTAGTTATCGATGATAATTCATCAGACGGAACAGTAAGTTTTTTAAAAAGTTTATCAGATAAAAAAATTTCACATATAATCAGAAAGAAAAAGGATGGAATTGGATCTGCCCATAAAGATGGAATAAATTATGCTTATAATCACGAATATAATTTTTTAATAACTATGGATGCGGACGGAACACATGAACCCGAAAGCATAGAAACATTTATAAAATTGATGGATCAATTTGACATAGTAAATACTAATCGATTTATAAAAAAAAACTCTTTAATTGACTGGCCCTTAACCAGAAAAATATTTACTTACACAAGATATTATTTAAATAAAATATTATTAGGAGTAAGCCTGGATTCTTCTGGAGCATTTAGAAGTTATAACTTGAAGAAAATTAAAAAAGAACATTTGATTATGGCATCTGGTAATTCCTATTCATTTTTTTGGGAAAGTCTTTTTATTTTAAAAGAAAAACAATATAAAATTTTTGAAATACCTATAAATCTTCCATATAGAAAAAATGGATCATCAAAAATTAAGCTTAATGATATAATTCTATCTTTTATACTGATTATAGTCTTTTTTTTTAAGAGAATTTTAAAAATTTATAGATAATTTTCCGTAAGATAGTAATAACTTAGTGGTATTTCTCTTGAACCCCGAACAAACTTTTTTTTAACAATATCATAAGTATATTTTGAATATTTTTTTTTTGCCAAAAACTTGGAAATTTTTTTTATATGGCTTCCTCTTTCTATAATAAGAGCTGGATTATTTCTAAATATTATGTGTTTTAATGATTTCACAACCTCATACTCATGACCATTTACATCAATTTTAATTAAATCAGCTTTAAAATTTTTTATTTGAGGTTTTTTTAAATTAAAGGAAATTTTTTCTATTTTAATATTTTTTTTAAAAATAAAGTCCAAATTTAATTGTTTTATCAAAGCTTTTTTTTGATAGAAGATATACGTATGTAAGTATAATTTTATATTGAATAAATAGTATACAGGGACATACAAATTAATAGAGCCTGATTTATTACTAATCCCATAAAAAAAAACTTTTATCTTTTGTGATCTAATCGATGAAAGCCTTTTTTTAAATATTGGATTTGGTTCATAGCATAAAATTTTATTAAAATTTAATATTTTATTAAAAAATCTTACTGATACTCCATCGCTTGCTCCAACATCAATGTAATTAATTTTAGTATTTTTAAATTTTAAATATTTAACACCTTTCATATCATCCTCAAAAATAGAAGTATAAGATAAAATTTTTTTGCTAAATAAATATATAAGAGGATGAGATCTAATAATTTTTTCAATAAGAATATTTATCGGATTATGTTGAGTGATAGACTTAGAGATGCTCATTATATTTTTGATTGTCGATAAATAATGATTTTTTTTAGTCCATTTTTTAACTTAATTTTAGGTTTCCATCCTAATCTTCTTATTTTTGAACTATCTAAATTTTTTATTAAAGTCCCGTCTGGATAACTTTTATCAAAAATAAATTTATTTTTAAAATTACATAACTTACTTATAAGTTCTGAAAGTTTTCTAATTGAAATATTCTCACCAGACCCGACATTTATTATTGGCATTTGATTGTGAAATAATTTTAAATACTTTTTTTTTGATATCTTTAAACACTTTAAAATCGCATCTGCTAAATCCTCAACATGCATGAATTCTCTTATAGCTTTACCACTACCCCAAACGGTTACGTTCAAATTATTTTTTTTTGCAAACAAAAATTTTGATATTAGTCCTGGAATTACATGGCTAGATTTTATATCAAAATTATCATTTTTTCCGTATAGATTTGTAGGCATTAAACAAATTATGTCTTTTCCATAATCTTCATAAAGAATTGAGCATAATTTTATTCCAAAGAGCTTAGACATTGCGTATGCTTCATTTGTTTTTTCCAGTTTTCCTGTCATTATGGACTCCTCTTTTATTGGGATCTTTGAAATTTTTGGGTAAATGCAAGAAGACCCCAAAAAAACTATTCTTTTTACATTGTGCTTTTTGGAGGCTAATAAAATATTATTTTGTATACTAACATTTTGTAATAGAAAATCTAATTGATAACTCTTATTTTCTAATATACCTCCAACTCTTGCTGCACAAATGATTACAAATTCAGGTTTCTTTTTAGCAAAAAAATTTTCAACATTTTTTTTTTTTGTCAAGTCTAATTGACTTCGATTTGCTTTTATTATTTTCTTATAGCCACTTTTTTTCAAGAGTTGAAAAAAAGTATTACCAACAAGCCCATTGTGTCCAGCGATATAAATTTTTGAGTTTTTTTTTAACATTAAGCGTAAAATATTTATAAGATAATTTTTTAAATTACAAATTTAAATTTTTTTTGACAAGTATAAAAGAAATTGATGAATTATAATTGTGAAAATTATTGTCCCAAAAAACATATATGAATTAGATGGCATATATCCAAAATGAATTAACCTATATGCAATTTGTTGAGCTATTAAAGAACAAAATATTAAATTTGAGGTGTTGTCTAATAGCTTTTTTTCAAAATATAAAAAAATAACTACTAAAAAAAATAATGAAACAAACAAAAATACTTTAGATCCTGAGTAAAATAAGAATGCAACGATACCTGGTGTCGTTATTCCATAATTTAGTTGATTTTCATTTATATTTGTAGTCCTTTCTTGCATCACTCTTTCATAATAAGGTAATTTAGACGGGTCATATTCTTCTTTAAATGAATCGATTAATAATTTCCAATTTTTGTTTGATTTAGCTGTTATGGTAACTACCGCATCAATTCCCACCCATCTATTAATTGCAAGAAAATAAAACTCATTAACTGCTTTTGAAAAAGTATCATATCTTTTCTCCACAATAGCCTTTGTGGCCGATTTTTTTTTAAATATTTCAATTTTTTCCCCAACTTCTATACTTTCTACACTGTGATAATAAAAATGGTTATGTCTTAAATAATTGATTACAGATACTGATATAAAAAAAAAAATAAAAATTACTAAAAAATAAGATATAAAATATTTTAAATTCAACCTTAAACCAAATATTTTATTTGACTTATATATTCCATAAAAAATAGCAAAAGCATTAAAAATCATACCTCTGCTTAAAAAACTTATATTAGATATGAATGTTTCAAATATTGATAATAGCGAAAGTTGTATAGTTTTTTTTTTATTTTTTAGGTTAATAAATAACAATGTTGATATAAATGAAGATAGGCCAAAAAGAAGAAGCCATTTAACAATTCCATTTACAAGAAAATTGTATTGAGATTGTGATTTAAGACCTCTTTGATAAATTAAATTTTCTAAATTAAAATAAGCTAAAAATAAAATAAGCAGGAAAAGTATAATAATAAAAAAATTTTGAATTTTAAGAAAAATTTTTTTATTATTATAATCTGAAATATTAAACTGCATTTTAAATTTTTTAATAAACCATTCTTTTAAAATAATTGCTGATAAATAACCAATAAAAGCTATGATAGACACAATTAAACCGGAATCTAATAAACTTAATCTTTCCGCTTTAGGAATGATTTCAAACTTTTCTCCAGCCCCCTCGAAGAACTTATAGTCATAATAATTAATTATAAAAACTAATTTAAGCCAGAAACCAAGCCATAATAAAATGCCGAAAAAGAATTCAAAAAAAAATACATTTTTTTTAAAACAATTTATTAAAATTAAATTAATTAAAATAGAGTAACAAAATAAAATAATTTTATTACCTTCATAATTATAAACAGTAAAAAGAATTATTAAAAAGATTATAGAAGAAAAAAAAATAGTAAAAGTTTTTTTTAATTTTAAATTAAACTTTAATAGATGGGACATTATCTTCTCTTTTTTTTAGTACAATTGTATAAATTAAAAAGGCAGTTACTGATGCAAGAAAAAAACTAAGCGATGTTCCATATACGTTTCCAATAAAATATAGAACCGGGCAATAAAAAGTTATAAATATCCCATAAAATACATCATAAAAAAATACATTTGACTTAAGTTCGTAAACAAATTTCATAGATTTTTGCCTGATATACATTGCATAAGTCATAAATAGTGATCCAAGGAGAGAGAAAGATAAAGTGTACAATATAAAGTAGTTATTAGGTGGTTTTACTTCTAGATTTACAAAAACTAAATATGCACTGAAAATTGAAACTAAAAAAAGAAATATGTAAAAGCTGTATATGTAAATTTTAATAATCTTAGGTAGAATAATATTTTTTTTTACATATGTTGGGCCTATTGCAAGATTAAAAGCTGTTCCAGGAAAAGATCCAATAGCAAAACAAGCAAAAAGTATTGCAGATATTTCTTTTGAGAATAAATTAAAAATTGTTAATCTCCAAATTAAACTGCTGGCAATTAAAGATAATGAAGACAAAAAAGCTAAGGATTTAAGATTTAAATTAATAACTCTAATTATATCAATCCTGTTTCCTTTAATAAATTCATTTTTAATTCCATATAATGCTAATAATAAAATACTTACTATGTAAATAGATAAAATTAAATCTAAATAATTATCAAAAAATAAAACTACTAAAAGAAATAAAATAAAAAAAATAAAATTTAGCATGTTGTATAAAAGGAAAGTTGAATTTTTTTTTCTAAGTTCTTTTAAACATAAAACCATCTCATAAATCCACTGAATCAGAATTAAAAACACAATAAGAAAAATTGTTTTAAAATTTTCATAAACGAAAAAGTTTTGATTGAAGTAAATCACTAAAAAAAAGATTGCAAATACAATTGAAAATCCAACTCTAAATAATAATGCATCAATAGCTAAATTGGGATCATTATTAGCTAAGACTTGAGCCTTCATATTACTAGCAAAAATTTGAGTAATTGTAATTAAGATACTTGATGTTATGGCTATATCTGCTGCAAGTGATTTATCATAAGCAAAAGTCGTGACTAACATTATGAATGTGGGTACCATTAAATTAAACAGGTATGAGATAGATGTATTTATAAAAGTTGAGTTAAATAAAAATAAAAATAAATAATTAACTATGTTATAATTTTTTCTATTGTTCTGGAAATTGCTTAGTTTATTGTAAATCGGCATGTACATTTCATTTATTTTATTCATGCTATAATTTTCTTTGATAAAATTTTTTAATTTTGATCCTTTTTGAATTCTAGTCTCTTCGCTCCAATTAGAAATCTGATTTATTTTTTTTGAAATTTCATCGATTTTTAAACTTGTAACTTCACCTTCGTTTTCATCAAATTTGTCAATTTGAATGTTTTTATTAACCAAACTTGGCAAACCAAGACTAGCGGATTCTAATACAGACAAACTTAAAACCTCACTTTTAGACAAAAGTAGATTTGCCCAAGCCGAATTGAGAACTTTTATTTTTTCATCACCAAAAATTGGTTCGCAAATTTTTATATTTGCAATATCTTGAATCTGAATTTTTAATTTTTTTTCATATTCTTTGTCATCAGGGAGTCCATAAATTTCAAGATACCAATCTTTTCCAAGTTTAGCATTAATAAAACCTAGGATCATCAGATCTATATTTTTTATTGAATGCAGTCTTCCAAAATATACAAATTTTTTTTTTATTTTTTCTGAACTTGCATTGGAGTTTGATTGGATTACTGGATTTGGAATAAAAATATTTTTTGAATTTGGAAAAAAATTAAGTATTGATTTAATTTCATCGTTTGTAATAGATATAAAATTTAAATTTCTTCCATAAGTGAAGTTGATTAGTATTAACGATAATTTTTTTAAATAATAATTTAAGATTCCTTTATTTTTTAGAGAAGGTTCCAGTAGCATTCCATGAGGATGAACAAAAAAATTTTTGTTAAGTGTTATACAATAAAAAACAACTAGGATATTAATAGCTCTCCATAATCCATGTATGTGAACAATATCAGATTTTTTTATAGCTGATTTAATATTAATATCATTGTTAAAGATGTCAGAAAATTTTTGAAATTTAATAATGCTAATTTTTTCGTCTTGTTGAAAAATATCTTTTTGTATATCTGATGCTAAAATATTGTATTTAAAGTTTTGCGTTTTTTGAAAAAAGTTAGATAAAAATAAAATTAATGATGAAATACTATAATTTTTTTTTGATAATTCGTCCGTTACATGTAAGATTTTCATAAATTAATTTATAAATATTAATAATATCATATAGAACTTTAAATTAAATGCGAGATGTTCGAATTTTTTATAATAAGGATGGTTGGAAATCCAAAAATCATCAGACTCTTGACTCTGTTTTATTTGAAGATACCAGAAAATGTGCAAGTGATTATGTTTCTAGCTGTAGAAAAAGAATATTAAAATATATTCCAAAAAAGGGGAAAAAAATTCTAGACTTTGCATCAGGCCCTATACAATACAAAGAGTATTTAAAATATTCAAAAAATTTTAAATATAGATATTGTGTGGATTTTTCATATACAGCAATAAAAGAGGCAAAAAAAAAATTAGGAAAAAATGGCAAATACTTTTGTGGAGATTTTTTTAAATTAAAATTTAAAAAAAATTATTTTGATTGTGCATTAAGTATGCATACAATTTATCATATCGATAAGAATAAACAAAAATTAGCTGTAAAAAAACTTTTGTCATTAGTTAAAAAAAATAAACCTGTTATAATTGTATATAGTAATCCATTAACTTTAATTTCAAGAATGAAACCTTATTTTTTAAAAAATAAAAGAAAAAAAATTTTGTATTTTTATTGTCATCCCAATAGTTGGTGGAACCAGTTTTCTAAAGTTGCTGATGTAAAAATATATCCATGGAGGTCATTTTCGAGCCAACATCAAAAAAAAATTTTTCCAAATAATTATTTAGGAAAGTTAATGTTAAAAATATTATTTAAACTAGAATTTTTTTTTCCAAATTTTTTTGCAAATAATTTTCAATATATAACTATAATTTTAAAAAAAAAATAAATGTTTTCTATTATTGTTGTAAGTTTGAATACAAAAAAAAAATTTGAAAAAACAATCAAATCTATTCTAAAGCAAAATATTAAAAATTATGAAATTATTGTAATCGATGGGAAGAGTACAGATGGAACGCTGCACTTGATAAAGAAATTTGATTTAAAGATTAATAAATTGCATGTAGGTAGAGATAATGGAATTTATTTTGCAATGAACAAAGGTATAGAGATGGCTTCAAAAAAATGGACGATATTTATGAACTCAGGAGATATATTTTACAGAAAGAATACTTTAAAAAATATCAGAAATTTTTTAAAAAATAAAAAAACTGACGTTTTGGTAGGTAATTCAATCGTTTATGATGGAAATATATTCTTAAAAAGAAAATCAAAAAAGCTTCTAGTTAATAGCTTGGAGTCGTCATTTTCTCATCAATCTTGTGTTGTAAAAACATCATTAATAAAAAAAACTAAATTTAATACTTCATTCAAAATAGCTGCCGATTTCAATTTTTTTGTAAATCTACTGAGAAACAAGAAAAAATTTATTTATGTAAATCAGATTTTTTCAATAAATGAAGCTGGTGGACTTTCAGACAAAAGAAGAATTAATGCTATAAGAGAGTTTTATATTGTAAATAAATACAATAAAAATATTAATTATAAACTTATAAGATATAGTTTATTAATTTGTTATCAAATTTTGTCGAGAGTAATCAAAATATTTATAACTAAAAATTTTGCTAATAAAATAAAAAAGTCTATTAATTAAATATAAAATTTAAATGAATAATATCTTTCATACATGGAATACTATACCAATTTTAAGTTTATTTTTGTCAATATCGCTATTACTTGGCTTTTATCAAATTGGTAAAATTATATTTTACAATAAATCTTTAAGAAATATATTTATAGAAGTTTCAGATATAAAATATCAATACATAATTATATCAGTTAATTTTATATTAATAATTTCTTACCCAATAACATTATTTTTTGGTCTGCTTGCAAAATATTATTTGATTTTATTATCAGTGATAGTTCTAATTTTGGGATTCTATAAATTGGTTGCATTATTATTAAAATTAAAAAATTTGGAATTTTCTATTAAAAAAAATATTAATATTTTTTTTGTCTTTGTTGCAATATTAGGATACTTTCTAATAAGCAGTGGGCCTATAACTAGTGCAGACTCGCTTGATTATCACTTATATGTATCAAAATTTTTAGCAGAAAATGGTGAATATCCAAATTCTTTAAATCATTTTCACACTAAATTAAGTGGAGCAGGTGAAATTATAATTACTTTAGGTCTTATATCTGGTGCAGAGCAATTTGGTTCTATAATTCAATTTACAGGCATTTTAAGTATAATAGGTGTTTTAAAAAAAAATAGTGATAAAATCAAAGATAATCTATTTTATATAATTGTATTACTTGGTAGTCCTGTTTTATTATTTTTCTGCTCTAGTTTGAAACCACAATTATTTCAAATTGCATCAACAAGTCTAGTTTTTTCAATATTATTGTTTGCAAATAATGTTGCAAAAAAGGATATTATTAAAAAATATCTATTATCTTTCTTAATTTTAGCAATCTGTACACAAGTTAAATTTTCATTCATGTTGAGTTATTTTATTCTTGGTTTGTATATTTTATATGATTCTTTTAAAAATAAAATTTTTATAAAAACTTTTTTTATATCAATATTAACTTATATAGTTGTTATGCTTCCACCTATGGTATGGAAAAAAATAAAATATGAAACAGATATTTTTAATTTGATTTTAAATCCTTTTCCAATCGATAAACCTGGACTTGATAATTTCTACAATTACTTAATTAATGCAGGAAGAAGTAATGATATTATTTTGGGTATTATAATACCTGATAACTTTTCAACAATGACAAATGCTTTGGGTATAGGAATTTTATTGTATTTTGTTCTTTTTAAAAAATTTAATAAAAATTTAATTCCAATAATTTTGATAACTTCTTTTTTTATAATTGGGTATTTTAAAGGGCAACCTGCATCAAGATTTTTTTTTGAACCATTTGTATGGATTTTAATAGTATTAAATAAAAGTGATACCAATAATGATGTTCCAAAATTATTTAAGTTTTTGGTTGTTTGTCAATTTTTTCTTGTAATTCCAGCCATAATTTATGGTGCTTACAATCTTTCTCAAGGGAATATAAATTCAAATTTTAGAGATAAAGTTCTTACTAAGAATGCTAGTGGTTACTCTTTATTTAAATGGGCGAATTATGAGCTTAAAAAAATGAATTATGAAGGACCAATTTTTAGTATGCATAGATCAATTTCCTTATCTAATAACTTGCCAATTAGTAGTGATGTTTTTTGGTTAACTTTTTTAAAGGAAGAAAAATATAATGATTATCTTGCTGAAATTAAAAATTTAAATCCAAGATATATCTTATCTTATGGAACTGAAAATAATGAGCAAAATCATATATTATTTAAGAAGTGTCAGATAAAATTAGTTAAAATGGGGGAAAAAGTTGGTAATCATGCATCGAGAAAACCATTTGGTAGAGGAAATATTTACAACGGATATTTGTTTGAAATAGATACTAAAAAACTACCAAATTGCTTAGATTACGACAAATTGTATTGAATATGAACGTTTTAGGTATAAACGCTTACCATGGTGATGCTTCTGCATGCATTTTTATTAATGGTAAATTGATTGTAGCGATAGAGGAAGAAAGGATTAATAGAGTTAAACATTCGGCGGGGTTTCCATTAAAGGCTATAAATTATTGTTTAAAATACGCAAAAATTGATATTAATCAGATCGATCATATTGCAATAAACCGAGATCCAAAACAGAGATTATTTTCAAAAATACTATATTCATCAAAAAAAATTTTTAAAATTAATTTTTTAAAAGAAAGATTAAATAATTTACAAAAAATAGGATCTATAAAAGATGAATTTAAATTACATTTTAAGGAAAAAATAAGAGCTAAATTTAATTTTGTAGATCATCATATAGCTCATATATCCAGTTCAATATATTTTTCTAATTTTAATGAATGTAACTTTATATCTATTGACGGCTTTGGGGATTTTGCAAGCACAATTGCGGGATATTATGATGGTAAAAAAGTAAAAAAATTTTATGAAGTTTTATTTCCTCATTCATTAGGGTTGTTCTATACGGCAATAACACAATACCTGGGATTTAAAAATTATGGAGATGAATATAAAGTTATGGGGTTAGCTCCTTATGGTCAGCCAAAATATTACGAAAAAATGAAACAAATCTTAATAAAAGAAAAAAATAAAAAATTTATGTTAAATTTGAAATATTTCAAACACCACAATAGTAAAATTGACATGACCTGGTTAAAATCAAATCCACAAATTAGTAATGTCTACAACGATGAATTAATTAAATTATTAGGAGATGAACGAAAAGAAAATCAAAGGATAAATCAATTTCATATGGATATAGCAAGTTCAGCTCAAAAATTATTTGAAGATATTTTAAACGAAATAGCAAATGAGTTATTTAAAAAAAAAAACTCTTATAATTTATGTTTATCTGGAGGCTGTGCGATGAATTCTGTTGCAAATGGTAAAATTCATAAAAAAACTCCTTACAAAAAAATATATATACCGCCATCGCCTGGTGATTCCGGGGGAGCTATTGGAGCGGCTGTTACAACAATTGTTAAAATTGAAAAGATAAATAGTTTTGACGATAATCCTTACCTTGGACCTTGCTTCAAAAATGGTGATATTGAGAAACTAATAAAAAATAATGAATTGGAATTTAAAAAAAAAAATATAAAGTTCGAATATTTTGAGGATAAGAATATTCAATTAAAAAAATTAGCAAAGAAAATTTCTGAAAACAAAATAATTGGTTTTTTTAATGATAGAATGGAATGGGGGCCGAGAGCTTTAGGTAATAGATCTATTTTAGCAGACCCAAGAAATAAAAATATCAGGGATATCATAAACTTAAAAATAAAACGTAGAGAAAGTTTTAGACCCTTTGCTCCTTCAATTATAAGAGAATTTGTAAAAGAGTGGTTTGAGCACGACGACGAAGTTCCTTTTATGTCAAAAGTATTTCAGGTGAAAAACGATAAGAAATCTCTAATACCTTCAGTTGTGCATGTTGATGGATCAGGTAGACTACAAACTGTTGAAAAAAGACTTAACAAAAATTTTTATAATCTGATTCAAGAGTTTTATAAAATAACTGGTATACCAATATTATTAAATACATCTTTTAATGAAAATGAACCAATTGTTTGCAAGCCAGATGAGGCTTTAGATTGTTTTTTAAGAACTGATATGGATTGTTTATCAATAGAGAGTTTTTTGATTTATAGATCTGATTAAGTTTTAAACTTAATAATTAAAAAAGTATAAATTATAAACTGCAACAAAATAAAAATGAAAAATAAATTTGTTAATTTTGCTAAAAAAAACGGAACCCATATTAATATTACTATAATTAGAACTGTCTGAATTTTATTGAATTTATTTAATAATATATGATGAATATGATTTCTATCAGGTGAAAAAGGATGTTTTTTTTTTATTATTCTCTGAAAAAAAAGCCTCATCATATCAATACCTGGAATTATCATCATTAAAACGACTTCGTCCGCATATATGTTCTGGTTTAAATTATAATTTTTTACAAAAACATATCCTAACAAAAAACCTAAAAAATAACTTCCACTATTACCCAGAAAACACTTAGATGAAAAATTTAATACAGAGAAACAGATTAAACTAAATAAAGTAATTATTAAGAAATCATCAAGAAATTTGTAAAAAAAAATTAAATAACAAATACTTAAAATGCTATATGAACCAACTTGAAGATTGATCCCATCAAACATATTTAAAGCATTTATGAAAAGTAAAAAACATAGGATAGTCCAAAAATATGAAAAATTACCAATAGAAAATTTTGATTGAATTACAGAAATATATAATATTTTTAAATTCAATTGATAATCGATAGATAACAAAAAAGTAATAGCAAATATAAAAAGAAATAGTTTTATATTTGGTTTTAAATTAATCTTATCATCAACTATTCCTATTATGAAAAAAATTATACAACCAATCAAAAGAGAATAATGACTCTTATAATCAATAAAATTATGAGCATTTAAAACTGAAAAACTAAAAAAATCATACAATACAAAAATAAATAAAGAGGAAAATACTATTATCCCTCCGGTCAATGGGGTAATTTCTTTATGAAATTTTCTCAGATTATCCGGGCTATCTAAAAGATTGAAATAGTAAGCTAATTTTTTACTATATATACAAATTAAAATTGGCGCAAGATAAGCCAGAATGTGTGTTAAAGAAAAATATTTTATCATTGAAAATTAATATTAAGTTTTATCACCAAAATATCTTAAATATAAAATTTTTGGTATTACACCTAACTTATAAAACAAATTAGCAAATATTTTAAAATGCTTAAAATATTTGTAGTAGGTTTGAAAATTACGAAAGTTTCTATTTTGCATTTTCATAATTTTATCAAATTCATCTCCATTTAAATCCAGTTTGTCTAAAATATAATTTTTGAGTTCATTTTCATCATTCAAAATTGGTGGTCTTTCTAATATTTCTAAGGCCTTTGATCTTTGAATTTGTCCAGATCTTACTAGAGCAGACAGTCCAGTTCTTCTTCTGTCTATTCCAAATTTATTTGGCAGGTAATAAGAAACTACAAACTTTGTAAGCAAAGATTCATAATGGTGTCCTCCATAATTAACCCAATCAAAGTTTTTTTGTAATGTTTCGATAACTTCTTTTTCCTCATATTTTATATAATTAAGAGGTAAAATTGTTTTTATACCTCTTAAAAAATTATATTTTATAAGATCAGATAAGACAAAATTATCAAAATTCTTTAAATTTCCTTCTCCAAACTTTTTGTTTATATCTTTGACATATAATCCATCCATATATGTCCAATCTAATGGCTCTATGCCCTCGGTTCTAAATGAGTGTCCATTAAAAACATAATTAATATTTTCTTTGTAGGCTATTTCATACATAGTTTTAAAAATACCAACATCAGTTGGAGTATCTGGGTCTGAAACGCCAGCTTTAAAAAAAGCTTTGGTAATACTTTTAAATTTTTCCCAATCAGCAACTTTTGTCTCAAGATCAATATCTAATTTTTCACAAACTTTTAAAATATTGCTAACCGAAGCATCAGAGTCAAATCCATTGTCATAATGAACAGCCAGAGGCCTTAAATTTAATTTTTTTTTAACTAAATATAATAAATATGAACTATCCTTGCCACCACTTACACCAACAATACAATCATATTTTTTCTTTTTTCCATCTAATTTAATTTTTTCACAAATTTTTAATAAATTTGAAAATGAATTTTCATTTAAAGGGTACTCTTTTTCCATTTCCTCGTGAATTTTACAAAATTGGCATATGCCGTTTTTGTCTAGCTTTAAAGATATAATAGATTTATCAGATACGCATTTTTTACAAATATTACCCATATTATTATTTAATTAGTTTTCTAGAAAAAAAGTATAAATTAAATAAACCAAAAACAAAATAAATAGCGAACATACTTAGTCTAAATATATTAGTTAAAAATAGTATTTCAGAAATTTTTATATCAAAATTATTGCTTGAAAAAAAAATAAATGTCTCACTTATGCCAACAGCGTACGGTGTTAATGTAAATATAAAAGAAAAATCTGTGGACATTGTAGAAATGATTGAAAATAAAATTGAATTATCTTTTTGGAATATTCCATAACTGTTATAAAAAATTAGAAATAAAATCAAAAATTGAATACAAAATAAAATAAAGTATTTGAAAAAATACTTATTAAATCTTTTTTGCTCAAATTTTTCTAATATTTTTATTAATTTATTAATTAAATTAAATTTAGTTATAAATTTAAATTTTTTAAATAATTTAACTATGGGCCTGTAAAACTTTAGAGAGATTACAGATATTAAAAAAATTATTAATAAAATATAATAAATTAAATTATAAATATTTATATTTTTATTGATATTATCGAAAATTAATAACAACAAAAAACTCAAAAGTGAAAATACCATAATTTCTATTAAAATTATAAAAACACTTTTTATTATAAACCTTGTAACACCAATACCTTTAAACTTTTTTAAATAATAAGCTCTGTAGCCTAATCCTGAAAATTGTACAAAAGTATTACATAAATATGTGGTACAGATTATCAAAAAAGAACTAAAAATATTAATTTTTACAAAAAAAAATTTTGTAATATTTTTAAATATAATAGTTTCGGTTACTAAGTAAAAAAAACATAAAATTAAAATTTTGATAATGAATATTAAATTTAGATTATATAAATATGTAAAATCCTTCTTATTTTCATTGTAAAAAAATAAAATTAAAGAAATAAAAATAATTAATATCAAAAAAGGTAAAATTTTTTTTAACATATAAAATTAGTTCTTTTCATATTTATTCATTAATTCATTAATTTCTAATTTATTTGGATAATTAATTAATACTGCTTTTCTTTTTCCATAATAAACAAAACAACTGCCACCTGATGCTGCTGATATTTTAGTGTTATCAAATAATTCAGTAAATGAGTTTAAATTTGCTGCACCTCCATGAGCAATTATTGGTATACTTACTAATTCATGACATAGTTTGTAAAGTTCAATGTCAAATCCACATCTCTTTCCTTCATTATCAATAGAGGTCAAAATAATTTCACCGCATCCAGCATTTTCAAGATTTTTGATATATTTAATTAAATCTAGGTCTGAAAATTTTTCTCCATTTCTAAAATAAACTTTATACTTATTGTCTATCTTTCTTACGTCTATAGAGGCAATCGAGCTTTGACTTCCGAATTTTTTTGACACTTGTTCAACTAGATTAAAATTTTTTTCTATATTCGAATTTAAGGAAACTTTTTCAACTCCTTCATCAATTATTGCAGATACCTGATCAATATTTTCAATGCCCCCACCTATTGTTAATGGAACAAATATTTCTTTTTTAATTTTTTTTATTAAATCCAAATTAAACGACTTTTTATTTCGTCTTGCATCTATATCAAGTAAAATAATTTCATGAGAATTTTTTTCAGAAAAAATTTTTACTGCATTATAAACATCTCCTATATATGAATGTTTTTTAAAATTTTCACCTTTAACTAAAAAATTATCCTTAACAAGCAAAGATGGGATAATTCTTATTAATTTCATATTCAAATTTTTGCAAAATTTTGTAATATTTTCATTCCATCTAATAAACTTTTTTCAGGATGAAACTGTATACCAAATATATTATCGTTTCTTAAACCACAGCAAAAATTAATACCATAATTAGCATTCATCAGAACATGATTTTGATTCTCTACTTCAAAATAATAAGAGTGGCAGAAATAAAATCTTGTTTGATTTAGTATATTATTACATAAGATATTATCCTTAAAAAAAATTTTATTCCAACCAACATGCGGGACTATTTTAGATTTATTAATTGGTAACTTTTTAATTTTTCCAGGTATAATATTTAATCCCTCGGTATTACCCTCTTCACTAAATGTTCCAAGTACTTGCATTCCAGAACATATTCCTAGATATGGTTTTTTATCTATCAAAATTTGATTTTTAATAATAATGTCCAAGTTATACTTTTTCAGACTATTCATACAGTATGAAAAATTTGATACACCAGGTAATACTATTTTTGATGATTTGATTATTTCACTTTCTTTATTTGTTACGCAGTATTCAATTTTACATCTATTTAAAACATTTAATATTGATTTTGTGTTTCCCCCATCGTAATCAATAATTGCAATCATCTAGTAAATCTCTCTTTATAATTATTTATTCTTAATAGAAATTTTCCTTAAGAGTTTTGCGGGATTACCAGCGTAAACTCCCTTTATTAACAAATTTTTTGTAACAACACTGCCTGCTCCAATTATACAACCTGAGGTAATCTTAACTGGCAATATAGTTGAATTACTTCCAATTAATACGTTGTTACCAATATTAGTTTTTTTCCAATTTTTTTCTTTTCTATTTAATTTGTCATTTTTGAATAAATCGTTTGTGAAAAAAACCCCGTGACCTATAAAACAATTTTGACCAATTTTTACTAGTTCACAAATAAATGAGTGACTAGATATTCTTGTATTTTTTCCAATAATTACATTTTTTTGAATTTCTACAAATGGACCTACAAAACAATTGCTGCCTAACTTACATCCATAAATATTTGTTGGCTCAATAATTTTTACGTTTTTTCCTAAAGATACATTTTTTATTGAAACTTTATTTTTTATTATCATAATGATTTTGTGAAATTTTTAGACATATATTCTCAAGATAAACCTATACTAAACAAAATTTATAAAGATATAAAAAAAATAATTACAAAATCAGATTTTATAAATGGTCAAAAAACTAGAGAATTTGAAGAGGAATTTGCTAAATACTGTAAGACAAAATTTGCAATTGGTTGTGGAAATGGCACAGATGCACTTTATATAGCTTTAAAATCTTTGAACTTAAAAGAAGGTTCAGAAGTGATCTTGCCTGCAATGACTTGGTGCTCAACACTTTTTTCAGTTTTACAAGCTGGATTAAAACCAGTGTTAGTTGATATAGAGCCCAATTCACCAACAATATCAATAGATGGTATAAGAAAAAAAATAAATAAACGGACAAAAGCTATAATATTGGTTCATCTGTATGGAGATTGTTGTAAATTTTCACAATTAAAAAGAATATTAAAAAATAAAAAAGTTTATATTATCGAAGATGCTGCCCAAGCTCATGGAAGTTACGAAATTGCGGGAAAAAAGAAAAATTATGTTGGTTCATTTGGTCATTTAGCCTGTTTTAGCTTTTACCCAGGAAAAAATTTAGGAGCATACGGAGATGCAGGAGCTATTGTTACAAATAAAAAAAAAATTTATAATTTTATTCAAAAATTTCACAATATGGGTTCAAAATTTAAACATGAACATGACATTGTTGGTATTAATAGCAGGCTAGATAGTATCCAAGCAGCTGTACTTCAAAATAAAATAAAAAAATTAGATCGTTTAAACGATAAAAGAAGGCAATTGGCAAAACTTTACAATAAACTTATTGATAATAAGAATATAAGTAAATTATCATATTCAAAGGGTTGTGTATTTCATCAGTATGTAATTTTATCAAATAAACCAGAAAAATTTAGAAAGTATTTAAAAAAAAATAAAATACCATTTGGAAGGCATTATCCTCAATCAATCAATAATTTGAAAGCAGTAAAAAAAATGTTTAGAAAAGAAAATTTTATAAATTCTGAACGATTGAGCAAATATGGTACTAGCTTACCAATTAACCCCTTATTAACTAAAATGGATATTACAAAAATTTGTAATATAATAAATAATTTTAATTAATTTTATTTTTAATTTTTTCAAGAAGTTTTAAAATTTTTAAAGCATATCTACCAGATGATAGGGGAGTTTTTTTTGATTTTACAGCATTAAAAAAATGTTCTAATTCTTTTTTCATGGGAGATAAAAATTTTATTTTAGGCGCAAAAGTTTTTCCAAGATATATGTTTGCTTTTGGTGTAAAAAAACTTTTTTTAAAATCTTTAATATCTGGATAACTTGCGTATTTATTATAAATTTTGATTTTATTATGTTTATCCATTTCATCAAACTGAAGCATTTTTTTTGTTCCTATGATTATAATTTTTCTTATTTTTTCAGGGTTTATCCAACTTGATTTTATTTCAACTTTAACTTTTTTGAAATCAAGACCTACTGATGAGATATCATATAAATTTTTTTTTAGAAAATTATATGTCTTTACGTAAGAAATTTTTGGTGTAGTCCCTAGTAAATATAAAGATGTAGATAAATCATGAGATGCTAAATCATATAAACATGATGTATCATTTCTAATAGGGCCTAAATTAGATCTTTCAAAATACATGTACTTAATTTCTCCAAGTTTTTTTGATTTAATAATTTTTTTTATGTATTCAACATAAGTATTATAGAGATAAATATAGCCAGACATCAAAGTTAATCTTTTTTTTTCTGAAATTTTGATTAATTTGTTTAAATCTGAGGATTTTAAAGTACTTGGCTTTTCAATAAATAAATTTATATTTTTTTTTAGTATTTTCTTTGCAAGAGAAAAATGAGTATTTGAAGGTGTTACTAACAGAACACAATAAAGTTGTTTTAATAAAAAATCATCAAAATTTTTACAAATTTTTATGAAAGGAAATTTTTTTTTTGCAATTAATAATTTTTTTTTATCATAATCAAATACATGTATGTTTTCGAATTTTTCCTCCTCCAAAGATTTTATAATATTTGTTCCCCAATATCCGCACCCACATATGCCAATATTATGCTTTTTAAATTGTTTTATATTCATTATAAGTCTTAAAATGAGATTTTTATGTATAGTACCTATATATAATGAAGAAAGAAAATTAAAGAACTTAATTAAAAAAATTAAATCATCACAAAAAAAAATTAAGAATTTAAGTTTCTTACTTATTAATAATGGCTCATCTGATAATTCCCTTAAATATATAAGAGCTTCAGGAATAAATTTTATAAATTTCAACAAAAATTATGGAGTTGGCTATGCTTTAATATATGGATTGAAATATTGTATAAAAAAAAAATACAAATTTTTAATACATATTGCAGGAAATGGTAAAATGCTGCCTTCAGAAATTGAGAAATTTAGAAGGAAAATTTTATATGAAAATTATAACTTTGTTAATGGTAGTAGATTTTTGCCAAAAGGAAAGTTTAAAACAAATCCATTGTCTAGAATTATAATGATAAAAATTTTAAGTTTGATGATTTCAATTTTATACTTTAGAAAAATTACCGACGCTACATGTGGTTATAGAGCATTCGAGGTAAAACTATTCCAAAAAAACATTAAAATATTCGACAAAAAAAATCTTTATACCTACGGTTATGAATACTATTCATTAGGAAAAGTTCTTATTAACAAAAAAATTCGATTTACAGAAGTACCTGTTACAATGAAATACACAAAAAAAAACTATTCAAAAATAAGACCTGTAATAGACTGGGTTCCATTAATTTTAGGATGGATTAGAGCTAGGATAGATGGAAAGAAAATTTAATAAAGAATTTTTTTTAATAATTATTTCTTATATTTTTATTATAGCTACAAATAATTTCTATAATTTCGAAGAATCTTTGATTTATGGAGGAAACGACGGAAAGTTTTACAAATTAATTTCAGAGTATGCACCAAGTTTTGGTAATAACATTGAATACATTAAGGGTGAAAGGTTTTTATTACCATATTTAATTGGTGTTTTAAGTAAATTAACATTTTTAGATGTATATTTGCTTTATCAGATAGTCACAATTTTTTTTGTTATTGTTATAATTTTTTTATATAAAAAAATTCTTGATTTTTTAAAACTAGATTATTTTTCATATTATATATCTTTATTATTATTAATATTTAATCCTTATTTAATAAGATACTATATTGCTGTACCAACAATTATTGTAGATTTAGGATTTATTATTTCATTAGAATTAATTTGTCTTGGATTTTTGACCAAAAATAAAAACTACTTTTATTATGGATTAATATTGTCTGTCATAAGTAGACAAAACGCTTTTATAATTTTGGTAATTTTTTTTGTTGTAAAATTTTTTTTTAAGAAGAAATCAATATTTTCAACTAAGGATATAATTATAAGTATCATATCTTTTATATGTATATTCAGCTTAAACACCTTTTATGCAACAAATTCAATGGGAGATACGACAGAAGTTGGAAATTTATACATAACCACTTTAGTAGGTATTTTTATAATTGATTATACTTTAAATGATTTATTTAAATATCTCTTGTTTCCTTTAATTGGATTCGGTCCATTAATAGTTTATTCAATTTTACTTTTTTATAGAACAAGAAATATAAAAATTATAATGAATGAATTTTTAGTTTTTTTATTTCTAACAGCAGTAATTTTAATTGGCATAGCGTTTGTTGGGGGTCCAACGACAACAGGAAAAAATTTGATAAGGTTGTCAAATTTTGCTTACATTTATTTGGTAGTGTCAATCAATCTTATTTTTTCTAATTATAGTAAATTTGAAAAATCAGAAACAAAATTTTTGTTTTTATTTATCATTTTTTTCCTTTGGTCATTGCACCCAACTTTCTCAAAAATTGAGATTTGGGGATATCTAAAAAACTTTTTTAATTAAAATTTATTTTTTTAGGAAATTAATTAATTTTATTTTTTTTTTGTTCCAATTATTGCTCAGTTTCAAAGCATTTTTATATCTTTCATATCTATAATTTAAAATGTTTTCTATTTGCATTTTTTGTTCAAAATAATTTCCAATTTTTTTTGATAATATGTATTCATTCATAGTCTCTTCATTTTTTGATAATATATATTTACCTTTTGCCATGGCTTCTAAAAAACTGTGTCCAATACCTTCTCTCTCTCGTGGCGCAACATATACATCACATTTGTCTACTAGAGATTTATATATTTTATCTTTTTTACCAAATCTCCCGTAATAAAATTTAATTTTATATTTAATTTTATCTTCATTTTTAATCTTTTCATTTTTGAAAGCTGGATCTTTTAGATTAAAATAGATAATTTCATTTATATATTCTGGATCGATCGAATTAATCCAGTCATATAATTTAACAGTACCCCTATACCAAAAAAAAATTGATATTTTTTTCTTTTTTAATTTGCTATATTTTTTTTTAATATCAGGAAAATATTTTAGATATATAAATTTAATTTTAAAAATCTTACAAAGTTTGTTAATTCTTCTTGAAAATGATATTACTCTTATATTAAAAAACGAAACAATGAGCCAAAAAAAATAATTTTTGTTTTTTATATCGTCATACATTGGTGCCCAGAAAAGGTTTTTATTTCGCAAACTTAATAATTCTCTAATATTAGGTAAAAATTGAAAAAAAAATAAGTTTTTTTTTAGATTTTTTTTTTTATAATTGAATATAAATTTTTTATTTTGAGATTTTACCCACAAAAAATTTGTTTCATAGTAATCAGAAATCAAATTAAATAAAAAAAAACCACTTTTTGTTTTTTTGTGGAATTCTATGTCTATAAAAGTAAATTTTTTATTTTTTTTCTTCAATTTAACGATAAATCTTTTTTAAAGTGTTTAAATTATTTATAGAATACTTGAGTATTTTATTTAAACCACTTATTTTTGAAATTTTAGGACTCCAATTTAATTCTTTTTTGACTTTAGATAAGTCACTATAATATGTTTTTTGATCTCCCAGTCTTTCTTTTGAATATCTAGGTTTATTTTTTAAAATTTTTTGTTTTCTTAAAAAATCTATCAAATCATGAACACTTAATAAATTTTTTTTACCGCCTCCAACGTTATATACCTTGTATCCCTTGATATTCTTATTTACAATTTTATTATAGAGTTCAACTAAATCATCGATATAAAGGATATCTCTTGTCTGGTAACCATTGCCAAAGATAGTTATTTTTTTTTTCATAATGGCTTGGTTAATAATATAAGATATCCATCCTTGTCCTTTTATGCCTAGCTGATCTTGCCCATAAATACACGATTTTCTTAATACTATTGTGTTCATTTTAAATATTCTCCCAAAATCTTTTACATATTGATCGGCAGATCCTTTGGAGCATCCATAAGGAGAGCAGTAATCTACATTTAAATTTTCAGAAATACCTTTCATATTTTGCTTTAAATAATATTTACTTTTTATTTTTTTAACCTTTATATTATTTAAGTTTCCATAAACTTTGTTAGTCGAAGAAAAAATAAATTTTGATTTGCTATGATATTTTTTTGTTAAATCCAAAAGATTTAGAGTTCCTAAACCATTTATTTTAAAATCTTTAATTGGATCTACCAAACTTTCAGTAACAGTAACCTGACCAGCAGTATGCATTATTGCATGTACTTTTTTAACATTACTGAAAATATGATTTAACATATTATGATTAGTTACATCACACTTATAAAATAAGAAATTTTTAAAATTTTTTTTTAAAATTTTAATTCTATTAATTGATCCTTTTCTAGATAAATTATCAATCCCAATGACATTAAATTTATTGCTTAAAAAATGTTTAGCTAAACTGAACCCAACAAATCCCCCAGATCCAGTAATTATTAAATTTTTCATTAAACTTCTTCTAATGGCAAGCTAAATAGATATTCTTTTTCTTCATTAGCACTATATTTTTCAATTTCATTATTTTTATTTAAAATTTCAGAAAATTTATTTTCCGTATAACAATTATTTACTGATTGTTCTTTTAAAACTTTTGATAAACAATTTTTTTTTACAAAAAACGCGTTATTTCCTGCTACATTTGTTGCAACTAATGAGTAACCTTTTGAATTTCCTAATTTATTAAGAGCTTGTAACGAAGCTCCATAATAAATTTTTTTTTTTCCAAATTTTGGTCTAGTAAAATCACTCTTGTATGGGATTGTGACTGATCTATCCTTGCCATATCTTGAATTATATTCAATTACAACTATAGCAGGATCTATATTTATTTCTTTCCATAACCAGTAATCATTACCATCAATGTCTATAGATAATAAAGAAATATTTTTATAATTTTTATAATTTTCTATTAAATTATTAATATTTTCAATAGTAACAAAATTATTTATTACATTAAGATCATATTTCCAATAATAATCTTGTTTCTTAATGTAATTTATATGTTCTTTTTCGCCATCTATAATCAAACCTGACCAGTGACCATTCTCTAATAAAAATCTTGTATTTGCCTCTTCATAATTCTCAGTACCTATCTCTAGAAATACTTTATTTTTTAACGAAATATTTTTAATGATAAAATCTATAATACCATCTTCTCCAAATTGCGAAAATACTTTAAACTCAGCCTTATTTATATCAGTTAAATTGTTATTTTTTTCTAAAATATTTCCTAGTAATAGTTTAATTTGATTCTGTTTTGAAAGATATTTATCCAAGCCTAACAATTTTTCCAGATAATTTTTTATATTTCTTTTTAAAAATTTAATCAAAACTGATGCACCTTTTGTATTGGTTTAATATAAATTTTTTGTTTTTTTTCTTTTTAGCATACTCTTTCAATAACCAATTTGGGTCATTTATGAATTTTCTAGCATTTGCAATAAAATCAACTTTTTTTTGTTTTATCAATGAATTAGCATATTTGAAATCATTAATAATTCCTCCAACCCGTGTAACAATGCCAGTTTCTTTTTTAATTTTAATTGCAAATTTGACATTATATCCTTTTTTAAAAACTAGATTAGTTTTAGGTACAATCCCGCCGCTTGAAACACAAACATAATCAAAACCTATTTTTTTTAGCTTTTTTACAAGATAAATTGTATCTTTTTCTGTAATGCCATTTTTCATCCAATCTGAACCTGTAACTCTTGCTCCCAAAATCTTACCTTTTGGCCAAACTTTTCTTACTGCATCAGATATTTCTATTAAAAGTCTTGATCTATTAGCCAAGCTTCCACCGTATTCATCTTTTCTAATATTTGATAATTTTGAGAAAAACTGATGTAAAAGATAACCATGAGCCATGTGTATTTCTAAACAATCCAATTTTGCTCTATTAGCTCTTTGAGCAGTTTTCTTAAAGTCATTTATTAATTTCTTAATATCACTTAAGGTCATTTCTTTGGGAATGGGCCATAATTTTGTTCTTTTTATCGGTGATGGCGCAATTGTATTCCAAGCATTTTTTTTTAAACTTTGGTTAGATTTTATCCATGGTATTTCGGATGAACCTTTTCTGCCAGAGTGAGAAATTTGAATTCCTAGTGGAATATTTGTTTTTTTTTTTAAAAATTTGACAAGCTTAGATATACTTTTCTCATTTTTATTATTTGCTAAAGTTAAATCTTTTTTTGATATTCTTCCAATTTTGTTAACGGATGTAGATTCTATCATTAACATACCTGCTCCTGTACGAGCGAGTCTTAAAAGGTGCTCATAGTGCCACTCTGATGGATTGCCGTTATTTGCAGAATATTGGCACATTGGAGAAATAACAAATCTATTTGCTAAATTAATTTTATTAATTTTAGTTCTTTTTAGAATCATGTATTTTTTTTAACAAAAACAAATTCGTTGTGTGGATGAAAAATAGCTTTTTCATATGCCCAATAAGTCTCTATAAAATACAAGCCAAGAGCATTTCCAAATTTTGGAAGATGAGGTACTCCATCAGTGTCTATCATGGATTTTAAAGGTGTAGCAAATCTAAGCCATTCACCTTTTGGCTGTTCATCATAAATGAGCCTAGTATATAATGCTATTTGAGGAGGTACTAATTCTAATCCCATATCTTTAGATTTTTCATAAACTTTTAACAATTCAGTTTGATTATTAAAATTAAGCTCTTTTAAGGAGTATCTTACTAAAGAGACAGGAAAATTAATTTTATCAAATTTAAATTGATTACCTTTAAAAATATTATTTATCCATGGACTTATGACATATTTTTTTTTTAATAACATATCCAAACATTCTTTTGAGCTGTTTAAATTTATACTGTCAATTTTTTTCCAAACATTTTTCATTAATTAATAAAATATAATTTGTTATTAAATAATTTTATCCAAAATATTTTTTTAATCCTATTTTAAAATTTTTTAGTAAGTAATTTAAGTTTTCTTTACTGGATTGATTTGAGAAAAAAATAATTCCATTATTTGGATAATATATTTTTTTTTGTAATAAGAAATTTTTGAAGTTTTCTATTTTTAAATTTTTGTTTTTTTCTAATTGATCTCTTTGAAACCTATTATTTATCTTATCTTTTGTGAATATTATTCTTAACATAGATTGAAATCTGTAAACTTTTATATCTAGTTCATTTTTTAAACAAAAATCATTAATACTTTCTTGAAATATTTTTGAGTACTTTTCTATTTTTTTAAAAATTTTATTTTTGTTTTTGTAAATATATTTTAGCGTTTCGTTAGATGAGTACATGGTAAAGGGGTTTGAGGTAAAAGTTCCTCCAAAATGTATATTTAACTTTCTTTTTTTAATTTTTTTTGAAATTTTATTATTCAAAGCCAAAAACCCAATAGGCATACCTCCTCCAAAAATTTTACCAAATGTAGATATATCTGGTTTTAATTTATAGATTTCTTGAACACTTTTACATCCCGTTCTAACACCAGTTATCATTTCATCAAAAACTAAAATAATTTTATTCTTTTTTGTGTAATTATGTAAAAATTTAAGGTAATTAAACGATATTTCGTTAGGAAGACTTCCTTGGATTGGCTCAATTATGACACAAGCCAATTTTTTTTTAACTTTATCTAAAATTTGTTTAGTTTCAATTATATTATTATATGGAATAAATATTAAGTTTTTTTTATCATCTTTATTCAATCCATCTGAAATCTGCCTAGGCAATAAATTTTTTTTCGGCATGTATAGAAGTTGATCAACTGAACCGTGCCAACTACCTGAAACATTCGCAATAACTTTTTTATCAGATATTGCTCTAGAAATTCTAAGTGATTTTATTACTGCTTCTGTACCAGTATTGCAAAATATAATATTAGTATAATGATCTGGTAAAAATTTTTTTAAAGTTTTTAATAGATCTAAAGTGTATTTATTAGGGGCGAATAAAGATAAATTTTTTTTTGTGAAATCTTTAAAAATTTTTGTTTGGATGGTTGACGAATGGCCAAGTATAGCTGTTCCAGATGCAAAAGATAAATCAATATATTTTTTTTTGCCGGAATATATATAATCTTTTTTTGCTTTATCAAAAAAAATTTTGGCATTTCTATAATTTTCATTTAGTATATTTGTCATTTAATTATTTAGATGGACTATAATATTCTTTCCATGCTGAAAAATGTTTCTCCCCGTAAACATCACCATTAGCATTACATGAATTACAAGGGTTAATATTTCTTTGTGTCTGGTGAATTTTTCTAAACTTATTTAAAATCTTTCCATTCCAAATATCAAAAAAACTTCTTTGCATAATGTTTCCCATTGTTACTCTTCTTTGCCAGTCTTGAGGACATAAAAAAACATCACCATTCCAATCAATTAAAACTTGATAACTTGTGTAATAACATTTTTTTTTGACATTTATTTCATTTTGTTTTCCAACTTCTATTGTGCCTACTCTATTTGTTAATTTCACTCCAAAGTCTATTTTATCTGAATACCATCTGTCCCTTAAAATAACAAAATCCTCAGGTATTTGAGAATTTTTAATCATTTGTTTAAACTTTGTTATTTGATGTTCTCCATCGTAAAGGCTTATTAAGAGTCTAGTAGTTTTTGACTGATAAATTTCAACTAATTGTTTTTCATTTAATGTATCTCCATTAGTTATAATTTCAACTCCCCCTAACTCTCCTAATTTATTAGCATACTGTAAAGTTTTTTTATGCAGCATAGGTTCTCCATATCCACAAAAACAAAATGCTCCTTGAAAATTTATATCTTTCAAATCTTTGTATAATTTGTCTATTAAGATTTCTTCCATTTTTTGATGTGTGTTAGGTGCAACTTTCTCGTCTGATTTTGGGCAAAAACTACAAGATCTATTGCAATTATCTATTAAACTTAACTCTATCCAACTTGGAAGTGGAACTGATTTAAAATATTGAGGAATTCTATCTAGAATTGGTTTTTTTCTCTCAATATTTTTTTGTATAGTTTCCTTAGGATCTAGGGGAGGATTATTATGACCTATATTACTCATTATTTAATTATCAATTTCTAATTTTAATTCATCATACTCTTTCATTTTTAATTTCATGAATGCTACGATCAATCTTTTTTTTGTAATTAACCCCGCAGGTGTTAATGCATACATATAATCAGATTTACTACTACTATTTCTAAAATTTTTAATTTTAATAAATCCTTTTTTTCTTAATTCTTTTAAACAATAATTTAATTTTCCTAAGCTAAATCCTAATTCTGTCGCTAATTCCCTTTGGGACATGTTTGTTTTTTTTCCAACTTTTCTCATAATGTCCAACTGATCTTTATTATTATTTTTTAAAATGTTCATAAGTTGAACATAACGTTCAAATAATGAACAGTAAATAGTTAATTTTCTTTTAAATATCTTTATTTTTTAAATGATTAATAATTTGATAAGCTCCAGATACACCTTTGTCGAATACTATATTTTTTTTAATATACTCTTCAAAATTTGAGAGATTATTAAAATCTTTATCTTTAATATTTTCTATATCGATTAGATAATTATCTAAATCCACTTTTTTTAAGTTTAAAAGATCTCTATATAATTTGGCCCTATTATTTATATAGGGACCAAGACTTTTTCCATCAATATTAATTATTTTTTTTTTCAGTAGTACTGCTTCGATTATTGAGCTTCCTTCATGAAATAATACGATATACGATCTATTGATATACTTGTCTGTTTGAAACTTAATACATTTAAATTTTTTAAAATCTTTGTTATTTTCAGATAAATTATTTTTTGGGTGCAAACAAATAATAACCTCTTTCTTATACTTCTCAGATAGATGGATCAATAATTTATTAATTTGTTGATAATAATTATTACGATTTTTTAAATTTACAGGACCTTCTCTCATAATTCTGTCTGGATGATCAAAAATCATTCCGTCAATAAAAACTATATATTCCTCAGTTTGCTCAAACTTCTTATAAAAATGATTATCCCATACCCTGCTATTAATTTTTATAACATTTTTATAATAAGAAAAATTAACTCCAAAATTTAAAGCATCTAATTTTTTACTTAACCCTTGGTTTATATTATCGATAATGTATTGGCTTGATTCAAAAAAATAGTCAATTTTTGGAAATATTCCAAAAAGTAACAATAACCTTTTTAAATAATAATTTATTCTAAATTTGAAAAAAAAAATAAAATTATTTATAAAAGTTTGATTTACATAATTAAAATTTTGTGGTTGATATCCCAGATTGCTTATAACAAATTTTTTATTTTTTAATTTTGCAAGAAAAAAGTTAATCTTAAAGAACTGTAAATCTAGAGATAGACAATATAAAATTGGGATATTGTAAAATTTCAATAATTTATACAATTCATTATAGTTTACAGGGTTTAAAACCTCAAATTTTTCGTTAAAATTATGATTTATGTTTAGTTTGTTATTACCCAATATTTTCCCTACATTTATAATAATTATTTTTTGTAAATAATTAGATAAATTTGTTAAATTTTTTTTTTCAAACTCATAAGTATTTTTGTTATCCAAATTTATAAGAACAAGAATACTATTCATGAAAGTCAATATATTAATTTTCCGTTTTTAATTTCGTAGATCTTATCACAATGAACAACGGATGATTGTCTATGAGATATTATAATTATTGTTTTTTTTCCTTTAAATTTTTTTATAGTATTTATAATTTTGCTTTCAGTATTTATATCTAAAGAACTTGTTGCCTCATCTAAAATTAAAATATCTGGATTTCTATATAAAGCTCTTGCGATACCTATTCTTTGAATTTGTCCTCCTGAAAGCTGCGATCCTCTTTCTCCAACTATTGTCTTTGTAGAATTAGGTAAATTTGTAACTAATTCGTTTAACTCTGCCAATTCAATTACTTCATTAATTCTTTTACTATCAATTGCATCACTGTTTAAGTTATAGGCAATATTATTTTCAAGGCTTTCATCCATTAGATATGTTGATTGTGATACATATCCTATTTTAGACCTCCAGCTTCTTAGATTGCTTTTTATACTTTCATTATCAACTTTAACTTCTCCATCATCTGGTTTTAGCAAACCTACCAATAAATCTACTAAAGTTGATTTACCAGAACCTGATATACCTATTAGGCCAATCATCTGATTTTTATTAATTGTTAAATTAAAATTTTGAAATTCAAATTTTCTCTCAGGGGAATATTTAAAATTAATATTTTTTAATTCAATAGTATTATTAAATTTCACATCATTTTCATATATTTGATTGTATTCTGTAACTTTCTCTAAATTCAGTTCTTGATTTAAAACATTAACAGCAGGAAAATGTGTCCTTATATTTTGTAGAGACATTAAAATTTTATTAATTGATGGTAGCATTCTAAAAGACGCAATGGCAAACAATCCAATTGTTTTAATTGTGTTAGAATAGTTTTTTTCGTTTATATCAGTGATTAATACCAATGATACAAAGACTAATATTATAAGAAATTCTAAAGCAATTCTTGGAAATTGTTGAAGAGTAATCAAATAGGTGCTGACAGTTGCCATACGATTGGTTCTTTGTTTTAAGAAATCAACAAAAAAAATTTCTTTGCTAAATATTTTAATGTCTCTAATACCATTAATCCCTTCTTGAATAATTTTAAGTATTCTTTCAGTTAAATTTTGTCGTTCTAATCCAAAATTTGAGAGCTTTTGTTTAATTATAAAAAAATAAATTACTGATAAAAAAATTAAAAAACTTATTGATGATATGACTATAATTGGTTCAATATATAGAATTAAAATGAATATGAGTAAAATTAAAAATACTTCAAGAATTATACTTATTAATGGCTGAACAACACCAACACAAAATAAACTAATTTCATCTTTTAAGTTTCTTATCATCCTTGGCGAGCTAGATTTTAAATGATAAGAATAATCTTGATTTAAATACATATTATATAGCCTCGAGATCAAATTTGACTGAAGATTAAATATAAATTTATTTTGATAAAAATTTTGAAATAACAAGTAAACTAATTTTATTAAAAATATAATTAGTAATAAAAAAGAGGAAATTAATAAAATATCGTTAAAATTATTAATTTCGTAAAAATTTTTAATAATATTTGTAAAGCTATCCTGTAAAAATTCATTTCCAAGCGAAAAAATTCTTATTATTTGGTATGCAAGTGTTAAAGACAAAATCTCTATAATGCCTCCAATTAAAATTAAAATTATTAAAAATTTATATAAAGTTTTTTCTTTTAGTGTTAAAAGGGAAATAATTTTTTTGTAATTATTCAACATTTAATTAAAATTTCCTTTTCAATACATATTTTTTTGTTAAAATTTTAGCCATGTGATTTAATTTTTTCGTTCTTTTTACTGTAGTAATTATCTTTTTATAGCTGGCATTTTTATCTTTTACAGCCAACAGAACACTATTCAAAAATTTTTCTTGATCAGGATAATCTAAAGCAAAAGTCATTTTAGGTTCAAAAAATTTTTTGTTCTTAGGTCTAAGATAATTTATTTTTAAATTTTTTTCTTTATCATACAAATACTTTGTTGGATGTTCTAAGTGAATTTTTTTTCTAGCTTTCTTAAAAGCTAAAGCAAGCAAATCAAAAGATAATACCTCAATATCGAAACCATAAGGTATTTTTCTTATACCTGGAGGACCACCATAACAAACTATATCATATTTGCCTTTCAAATAGATCTTTATTGCATCATCGATCATTTTTGGATCTTGAAATGGGTTATCACCACATAATCTCACTAATACTTTTGTTTTATTTTTTTTATGTATATTATAAATACGTTTAAGAACATTTTCACTTTCTCCAGAATAACAATCGATTTTTAATTTTTTCGATAAATTTAAAATTTTTTTATCTTGTTTTTTTTTAGTTGTTGCAATTATTAATTTTTTTAAATGTTTAGATTTTAAAATTCTCTTTACTTGAAATTGCAAGAAGGTTATTTTACCAAGATTTCTAAACAATTTATTTGGAAATCGTTTAGAGCCTAACCTGGCCTCCAATGTGGCATTTATCATTTAAGATAATTTTCTATTAGATTTTAAAAACTTTTGATAAATTTTATTCAATTTATTATCAATTTTTGATTTTATACCAACTATACTCACAGAAACAGCAAATCTAGTTTTACTTTTTGAATTATTTTTTTCTGCTCCATGAATAACATTAGTATGATGAAAAATTATATCACCTTTATTTAATCTAGTTCTATAAATTTTATTTTTTTTTACTGATTTGAAGTCTTGTAATGTGGCCGAAAAAGCTTTTGCGTTACTTGGAACATGTTTCAAAACACCTTTTTTATGTGAACCCTTTACGTAAATAATTGAACCATTAGTTTTGTCTTGTTTTTCAAGTGGTATGTAAGCGGTTAATTCGAATGGGGGTTTTTTCCTGTTAAAAAAGTTATCCTGATGAAAAGGTGTTGAGGTACCTTGAGAAGGAGCTTTATTATGCAAACCCATTGAACAAAAATATGTATTTTGATTAAACAAGTTTTTTGAAATTTCAAGAATTTTTTGATTTTGTAATTTATAAAATTCCGGAAAAAATATTTCAATATGCTGAAAATATTTTAAGTATTTTTTTTTGTTTTTGGCTTCATCGAAAATTACATATTTATTTTTTGTAAAATTTTTGGGATTTATTTTTTTTGCAGTTTTTAAACACTCGTTAATTATTTTTTTATCAATAATATTCCTGAGCACTATAAATCCATTTTTTTTAAATAGATCAATTTTTGACATATATTTATTAATATTGTTATAATATGGTTTCTACACTTAATAGTAATTGATAATTAAATCAATTTATTTATCATAGAAAAACTAAAATTAAAAAAATGAAAATTAATTACTCAAGACAAAATATTGACAAAAACGATATCAAATTAGTAATTAAATCACTTAATTCTGATTTAATAACTCAAGGAGATTTCGTCAAAAAGTTCGAGAAAGACTTAAAAAATTACTTCAATGCAAAATATGCATTTGCTGTTTCTAATGGAACTGCAGCTCTATATATTGGCTGTAAATCTTTAGGTTGGAGCAAAAATGATATAATTATTACAACACCAAATACGTTTATTGCTTCAGCAAATGCAATTGAGTCTGTAGGTGGGATTACAGAACTAGTAGATATAAATGAATTAGATAATTGCATAGATCCTAATAAATTAGAAAATAAAATCATTAATCTAAGAAAAAAAAATAAATTAGTTAGGGGTTTGATTGCAGTAGACTACGCTGGGCAACCATGTGATTGGGAAAGTATTAGATATTTAGCTAACAAATATGAATTCCAAGTAATAAATGATAATTGTCACTCCATGGGTGCAAAATATAATAGCTCACTGGGATACGCTTCAAAATATGCTGATCTAGTTTGTCAGAGTTATCATCCTGTAAAAAATATAACTACAGGTGAAGGAGGATCAATTTTGACAAATAAAAAAGATATTTCTGATAAAGTCAATATTCTAAGATCTCATGGTATAGAGAGAAATAGAAGTAATTTTAGAAAGAAAAAAAACGTCCCCAATTGGTACTATGAAGTTCAAGACCTATCACTAAACTTTAGGATATCAGACATTAATTGTGCGCTAGGTATTTCACAACTTAAAAAATTAAATAAATTTGTTAAAATTAGGAAGAAAATTGCAAGCATTTACGACGATACACTTAGAAATATAGATTATATACATACTCCAAAAAAAATTTCTAATACTTCACATGCATATCATTTATACCCTCTAAGAATTAATTTTAAAAAATTAAAATTAAATAAAATTAAATTTTTCAATTACTTTTTTAAAAGTGGTTTTAAGCTTCAAGTTCACTATATACCTATTTATAAACACCCATATTATAAAGATAAATATAAATTTAAAGAAAATGATTTTCCTAATACAAATAAATTTTATGATGATGTGTTCTCCATTCCCAATTATGTAGGTTTAAAAAAAAAAGAACAACTGAAATTTATTAGATTATTAAAAAAATATGTACAAAAATAAAATTATTTTGGGGGGTGCACAGATAGGAAGTAATTATGGTATATCAAATAAAAAAAAATTAAGAGCTCATGAATGTTTTAAGCTTTTAAGTTTTTGTTTTAAAAACAATATAAATACCATTGATACTTCGATCAATTATCCAAATAGTGAAAAAATAATAGGTGAATATATAAAAAAACAAAAACAACAAAGATGGAATATTCACACGAAAATTTCAATTAAAAGCAAATTTCAAGTTGAGGAACAAATAAAATCAATGATCAAAAGGTTGGGTAAACCACCTAAAGTATTATATTTTCATTACTTTAAAGATTATCTAAATAAAGATAAACGCAGAATAGTATTTACACTTTGTAAGAGGTATAAAATTAAAGAGATTGGAGTATCTTTCCATAGAGTTTATGATTTAAAATATATCAGTAAATTAAAAAATATTTCAATTATTCAAATACCAATAAATATTTTTGATAGAAGATTTATTGAGAAAAAAACTATAAGTTACTGTAAGAAAAAAAATATAAAAATATATGCAAGATCAGTTTTTTTTCAGGGGATGTTTTTTTTAAAAAAATACCGTTTTTATGACAAAAAAACTAAAATTATATTAGATAAAATAACAGATATATTAAAAAATTATAAACAAATTAAGTTATATGAATTATCTTTTATTTGGGTTAATGGATTAAAATATATAGATAATGTTATAGTTGGTGTTAATAATATAAATCAGTTAAAAGAAAATTTAAATATCAGAAGTACCAAAGAAAAAAAAGATGTCATAAATAAAATTCTTAAAATTAAATTAAATAATGATAAATTTCTTAGTCCATATAAATGGAAGATATGAAAAAAAATAAAAAAAAAATTTGTTTAATAATTGGGGGTGCTGGACAAGGATACGGAAGACAAATATTGACGACACTTTTAGAAAATAATTATCAAGTAGTAATAACATCAAGGTACAAAAGTAAACTTTTAAGTTTAACAAAATCAAACAAATATAATATTAGTCAAATAGATGAATTTAGAGTTAATTTGAGTAGTGAAAAAAACATAAATATTTTTATTAAAAAAATTAAAGATAAATACAGAAAAATAGATGTTTTAATAAATAATGCAGCCGCTAATTGCCTAAAACCTTTTGATAAACAAACATATAGAGATTGGAATAATGTTTTAGGAATAAATATTATTTCAAATATAAAAATTACAAGAGAGATTTTAAAAATAATGGATAAAAAAAAAATAGGTAGAATAATAAACATATCTTCTATTTATGGAATAAAGCCACCAAAACATTTTATTTACGGAAACTCTAAAATAAATAGTCCTTTAATTTACGGAGTTTCTAAAGCAGGTGTAATTTATTTAACCAAATATTTTGCATCAATTGTACCAAAAAATATTAGAATTAATTGTATCTCTCCTGGTGGTTTGGATGCAAAACAACCCAAATATTTCAAAAAGAATTATGAAAAATTTACTACTCTCAAGAGAATGGCAAATAATAGTGATTTAAAAGGTATTATAAATTATTTAATTAATGACTCATCAAATTATGTTACAGGGCAAAATTTTATTATAGATGGAGGTTGGTCGTTAAATTAGTTTATTAAATATTAAGTTAATTCTTTTTTGAACATCTTTACCAGAAATTATTTTTTTTTTTTGTTTTAGAATTGACGATTTAATTTTTTTACTTTTCATTTTCTTGATTGATTTAAGTATTTCTTTTTCTTTTAAATTAATTAAACCAATTTTTTCTCTATTTTTGAAATAATTAAGATTTTGACCAAAATAATTATTAATTAACTTTTCTTTTTTTAACGATGAATAAAATATAACTGGGTTTAATGTTAGAAACGAATAGGTATAAGCTGTTCCAGATATATCGGTTATCATAACAAAAGAATTTAAATAACTTTTTAAATAATTAGAAGAGTCATCATAAACAAATTTTTGTTCGGTATTAAAAAAATTTTTTAAATATATAAATCTACTATCATCTCTATTTAAAGGATGTGGTCTCAATGTCACCATATATCCATTTCTCAAAAGTTTTAAAATTAATTTTTTAAGATCAGTAATTATGCTAAGATTTTTAAAAGATTTATATTGAGTTGGGGCAATAATTATTTTTTTATTTTGTTTAAAAATTTTAATTTTCTTTTTTTTATTTTCTAAAAATGACAATTTGAGATAGCCAGAAATAATGGTTTTTGGTCTATTATTGATTTTATATTTATTAAAACCATTTTTAAATATTTGTTCAGCAATTTCTGAGGATAAAAATATATAATCTATTTTTGATAGTTGATAAAAAGTTTTTTTTTCAATTTTTTTTGCAACGAGAGGGGTATCATATATATCATGATGAATATAAATAATTTTAGATTTTATTGGATGAACATTTGTTAAATAATTTGTTATAAAATAATCTACATTATATAAATATTTTAAAAATCTCTCATTTATATAAAAATATTTATCTATAGCTAATTTGTTACCATTATATCCAAAAAGAATATTTATATTACTTAATTTTTTATGAAAAAAAAAATTTATATAATCTATCGATATGTCATTTATTTTATTTTCTGAGTGATAAAAAAATGAGGTTTTTTTATTTTTGATTATTCTTTTTATAAAAAAAAAAATATTTAAGTAGATCAAAGAAATTAAAGAGTAAAAAAATTTTGAAATAAAATTCACTTTTTGAAGTGGTCAAAATTTTTTGTCAAACAATTTTGACTTGTTAAGTATATTTTTAATTTTAATTAGATTATAAAAATTTTTATTATCTCTAGAGTTGTATTCAAACATTTTTCCAGTAAGAGCACTTGAGTTTTTTGAATTTGGATTTATTTGATAATAATTTGAATATTCTTTTATATTCCTGCTTTCATCATAAGAACAAAGAACTTCATGAATTTTTTCTCCAGGTCTAATTCCAATAATTTTAATTTTATTTTTTGGTGCAATAACTTTCGCTAAATCAACAATTTTAAACGATCCAAGTTTAGGAACAAATATTTCTCCACCTTTCATTTTATTAAGGCTATTCAAAACAAATTTAACTGCATCATTAGCTGTAATAAAAAACCTTGTCATTTCTTTGTGTGTGATTGGAATAATGCTTGATTTTTTTTTTGCCAAATCTTGAAAAAGATTCACAATTGACCCTCGAGATCCAACAACATTTCCATATCTAACTACTGAGAATCTCGTTTCAAATTTTCTTGTTAAATTATTCGCAGCTATAAAAATTTTATCAGCAGCCAGTTTTGAGGCACCATAAAGATTTATTGGATTTACAGCTTTATCAGTTGATAGTGCTAATACTTTTTTTACACCACTATTTATACAACAATTAACAATGTTTTCCGCTCCATAAATATTTGTCTTAATACACTCAATTGGATTATATTCAGCGGTCGGTACTATTTTTAAAGCTGCAGCATGAATTACAATATCTATATCTCTAATTGCTAATTTTAATCTTTTTTCATCTCTTATATCACCAACAAAATACCTTAAAAATTTATATTTTTTTATAGGGAAATCTTCTTCCATTAAATATTGCTTCATTTCATCTCTAGAAAAAATTACCAACTTTTTTGGTTTGAAATTATCAATTATATAACTTACAAAATGTTTTCCAAAAGTACCTGTTCCCCCGGTAATTAAAATAGATTTATTGTTTAACATTAAATTTCTATTTTATATTTTTTTAGAATTTCTATACCCTTGGTATATGAACTAAAATCAATTACATCGTCAGTTTCAAAAGATATGTTGAATTTCTCCTCTAGTGAAGATATCAAAGTCATATGACCTATGGAGTCCCATTCGTCAATTTCGTTATATTTTAAATTCTTATTTACTATCTCACTTGAAATAGAAAGACTTTCAGAAAAACATTCTTTATAAATAGATAAATTATCACTCATAAATTTTTTAAAATCTTACCTATAATATTTTCTTTTGAAAATCCATACTTATTCAACAAAAATTTGTACTCTCCTCCCTTACCATAACTATCTGGGTGACCAATCATTATATGTTTATTTTTTTTGTTTAAATCTGATAAGGCTTCACAAACAGCTGAGCCTAGACCTCCAATAATATTATGTTCTTCAATTGTAACAATTAATTTTGTTGTATCATTTATTTCATTTAATACTTCAGCATCTATTGGTTTTATAGTATGCATATTTATTAGCTTAGCATTTATTTTATTAATATTTTTTAAATCTTTTACAACCTCCGTAGCAATATTGACGCTTGAACCGCATGAAATAATTGCAATATCCTCGCCTTTGTTCAGAACAATGCCTTTACCTATTTTGAATTCATAATCACTTTCATAAACTTTAGGATTTGGGGAGCCTCCTGTTAATCTAATATATAATGATTGATCATGATCAATGAAAGCATTTAACGTTTTTATTGTCTCAAAAGAGTCTGCGGGAGATACAATTGAAATATTTGGTATAGATCTAATCATACCGATATCTTCAATTGAACAATGGGTATAACCAAGTGTTCCAAGAACCAATCCACTAGCAAGCCCAGTCATGCAGACTTTATGTTTCATGTAACCTAAATTAACTTTTATTTGCTCTAGACATCTTGCTGTTTGAAATGGAGCAAAAGTCGTTGTGTAAACTTTAAAATTTTCACTTGCAATACCCGCGGCGATACCAATCATATTTTGTTCAGCTATTCCAACATCAAGATACTTTTCTGGAAAATCTCTTCTGTATCTATCTAGTCCAGCAGATGTAGAAACATCTGCAGTTATAATCATCAAATCATCTCTAGTTTTAGCCATTTCATACATAGCTAAACCATAACTAGCTCTTGGGCCTACAGCTGACCAAATATTTATATTTTTACTATTAAAAAAACTCTTATCTAACATTACAAATTTAATTCTTTTAAAGCCTCTTCATATTGAGACTTGGATAATACTGAATGATGCCATTTGTTATTATTTTCAGAAAATTTAAAACCCTTTCCTTTAATTGTCTCACAAATCAAAACTTTTGGTTTACTTACTTTTTTAAAATTCTCAAACTTCGATATTAAATCTTCAACATCATGTCCATTACACTTTTCAGTATACCATCCAAAACTTTCCCATTTTTTTTTGATATCACCCAAATTCATTATTTCTGAATTTGATCCAGTTTGTTGAAAGTTATTATTATCAATAATAAGAGTAATGTTGTCTATTGATAAATGAACAGCTGACATTGCCGACTCCCAAACTGATCCTTCGTTGCATTCTCCATCTCCCATTAGAACAAAAACTTTATTTTTTAAGTTTTTAATTTTTAAAGCTTTTGCAACTCCGATACCCAATGATAATCCCATGCCTAAACTTCCATTGCTAAATTCAATACCTTTTTTTCGATTAATAACTGGATGACCTAATAAATCTGAGTCGTTTTTTTCAAATGTTTTTAGCTCATCATATGAAATATAACCTAACTCAGCTAAAACAGCATAATACACTAGGCAACCATGCCCTTTGCTTAAAATAAAACGGTCCCTACTTTCTGACTCAACGTTTTTATCTAATTCCATAATTCCATTAAAAAGAGTAGAGACTATTTCAACAGATGACAGGGCCCCTCCAAAATGAGCACTACTTGAACCTGCATATAAGGACATATCTAATATATTTTTTCTTAATTTCTTAGCTAAATTTTTTATACTTTCAATTTTATCTTTATTTTTCATTAGATGCCTCCGTCAACTCGTATCAATTGGCCAGTTAAATATGATGATAAATCTGAAGCTAAAAATAACACAACGTTAGCTATTTCCGCAGGATCTGCAATCCTTTTTAAAGACAGATTTTTAACAATGTCGTTTAAAACTTTTTCATCAGTTGTATTTCTCATCATATCAGTATCTGCTAGTCCTGGAGCTATTGTGTTTACTCTAATATTATATCTTCCTAGTTCCCTTGATAAGACTTTTGATAATGCATTTATTGCAGATTTGCTTGACGAATAAGATGATCTTCCAATGTTACCATCTAAAGATGCGCTTGAAGAAATGAAGATTATACTACCATTTTTAATTTTAATCATAGATTTTATAATATATTGGGTAAATTCGAACTGTGAAAAAAAATTGACATCAAAGTGTTTCTTAAGGTTTTGACTTGTTGTCATTTGAAATAATGAATTTTCTAAGTACCCAATATTATTTACCAAAATATTTATTTGATGATTCTTAATAATATCACTTGCAATTTCTTTTATATTTTTTTCCTTCTCAAAATCTATATAATAGACGTCTATCTTAATATTATTTTCAATTTTAAGTTGGTTAATTAAATTCGAAAAGGCCTCATCTGCTTGCCTTACACAACAAACTAGATTTGATTTATTATTTGCAAATATTTTTAAAATTTCTTTTCCTATCCCTCTATTACAGCCTGTTAGTAAAGCTGTTTTGTTTTTTAGAAGCATAATTTATTCTACGTAATCTTCTTTAGAGAAAATATCCTCTGCCAGAGCAGGTTTAAATATTGTTTGACCTGACTTTGTCATAAATTTAGAAATAAATTCTTTATCCTCACCAGCAAGACATAAATCGCTGTGATTTCTAAAGTATTTTATTTTAAAACCATTGTGAACAATGTCCTTAAGAGAACTATTAAATATATTTCCTATTTTTATATGAACATAAGGACAAACTAAAACATCTCCTATTGGTGTAACATAAAGTCTATTTACTGTAGTGCATCCTAATATTTTTTCATGATTCTTATCAAAAGGATTCCAAACATTTCTTACTAAATTTTTATATTCTTTTCTAATTTTTCTTAAATACTCTCTATCTTTGTCATCACAAATAATTTCATCCATTTTTTGCCACATGCCTGCTGGCACCGCAACATTCAACAATGTTTTATATTTTTGATCTTTCGAATAATCTAGTAATTGTTTAAAATGATCAGTATTAGCATTATAATGGCCAACAGTAATATTCAGATAAGGATCCATTCCTGCATCTTTAACATGCTTTAAAGCCTCTATCGCTCTTCTCCAAGAGTCTTTTCTTCCTCTAATTTCATCATGAATTTTTTCATCCATACTATCAATGCTAACTGAAACTCTACTCACATTAGCATCTGCAAGTTTTTGAGCCATTTCTTTATCTAGATAAAAACCATTAGTTGTAAGATAAAGATAAAATCTTTCAGGTTTTATTGCCTCTAAAACTTTAAAAAGTTTTTTTGGTTGCAGCAAAAGCTCTCCACCTTGAAGATCAAACTCAAAATAACCTAGTTCATCTGCTTCATTGGCAAGTTTAGCAATTGCATCATAATCTAAATATTCTTTTACATGGTCACCTTTAGGGGAATTAGTGAAACAATATTTACATCTTAAATTACAGGCATTGTTAAAATTAAGATCAATACCTCTTGTTTTAGTTCCAACACGTCCATTATTTTTTTGGACATAAGTATAAAAATCTCTTAATTTTTTTACCAGTCTTGGTTTGTTTAAAAGTGATGAAGCAATTGGCATAATTTATATACCCTTATTTATTATACTTTCTTAATTCGTCAAGCAACATTAACTTAAATTCTGCTTTACTTACAATATCATTATTTATCATGCATTTACCTACAAATTTGCCTATACCTCTATTCCAATTAATCAATTCTGTTTCAATTTGTAATTTATTTTCGGGTACTACTTTTTTAAAAAAACGTATTTTATCCATAGAAACTAAATACATAAGTTTTTTATGATTTTCTTTTTTTGAAAGAATTATCAAAGATGCCATTTGTGTCATAGCTTCTAGTTGTAACATTCCTGGCATATTTGGATCGCCGGGCCAATGAACCTTAAAAAACCATTCATCATTTTTTAAATGTTTGTAGCCTCGTGATTTTTTCCCAATAATAATTTCATCTGCATGATCAATCATTAAATAAGGATCTCTATTCATTTGAATTTTTAATATTTCATCTCTATTTAATTTGATATTTTTCATCTTTATAAAATTTCAATTTCTCTGGATAAAACTTTGTCAAGTCTATATCCATCCCACAAAAAATTCATATCCAATCCCCTACCAATAGGAACTATCCTATCGATACCTCTAAATTTATTATTTATCAAAATGTCCAATAATTTTTTTTTTTCAAATCCATGATATAATAAAGTCTGAAATCTTCTATTAAGTATTCCTGATAGACTATTTAAATTTTTAATATTAAATTCAAAGAAAATTCCTGCGTATCCTTTGAATTCATCTATGTTACTCGGAAGTTTATTTAATTCTGCAACATATAATAAATTGGATAAATTATTTAGTTTTTCAATTTTATTTAATTTTAATAATAATTTTAATAATGTTGAATATTTTCTAATAGATACATAATTATTATATTCATATTTTTTCTTTAAATATTTGTGAAGATTATTCCAGAATAATGTTTTTCCACTTTTAATATTTCTACCGAACCATAAAATTAGGTGAGGAGAAGTGCAAGCATTTTGATCAAAAAGATAAGTGTCGTTATAGAAATTTTTTATAAGTGTATTAATATCTTGTTTTCTTAATTTTACCAATTTATCCGAATTTATAATACTTAAAGAATATTTATCGGGGAATAGTATATCTAAATTAGTTGGTTTAGTCTCATAATTCTTAAATATTTGAATGGTAGAGTCTCCTCCCCAAATTAGTCTGCAATCACATATTTTCGAATAAAATTTGTTTATCTCATCATCATGATCATACTTAACTAAAAGAAGCGATTTTTTGATATTTAAATATTTTTTTTTTTTTAAAATTTTTTTTAAAGAATTAATTAAAATTTCACTTTGTGGATTCTCTTTGCTAGGAATTCTTACTATATTTGAATTTCCACCAATCATACCAAAAACTAATGAGTAGGCAAAATTTAAAGGTATATTTGATGGTGGAACATGAAATGCTAGTCCCAAACCCAAAGAGTTTGCTTTAATATTTTTATTTTTATTAGCTAATAAATTAGATTTTCTTATCCAAAACGCAAAAGACAAAAGATCTGGATAAATTTTAATATTTTTTTCTTCAAAAATTATTTTGGAAAGGTCTGACAAAAAATTTAAAATTAGATCATCGTAATTTTTAAATATATTTAATTTGAATTTTTTTTCTCCTAATACAATTTTAATTTTTTTATTAGATGGTGTCACTGCAACCTCTTAATTCAGCCATTTTAGTTCTACCAAAAACTTTAAATCTAGTTCCTTTTTTTTGTTTGCAATATTTGCATTTACCTCTTTTTACAATTTTTCCTTCATCTTCCGTAAGCAAAATATGACCAGCATAACTAGTTGGTATTAAAGAAAACAACTGAATTAATCCAATACTATTATCTTTTTGAGGTTTTAATTCTTTAGTTCTAATAATAATTTTTGAAAAATTAGAGGTAATAAAATTTTTACATTTTTTGCACTCCATAAATATGGATCCTGTTTGCTCAACTAAACCATAATAATTTATTATATTATCCACCCCAGTTTTTTTTCGTAAAATTTCATTAAACTTTTTATTAGAAATATTCATATTTTCTAATTTTTTCCACCCACCTCCATGAATAATAATACCGTTTTTTAACGCATTGTTACTTAATGTATTATTTAGTTTTTTTACAAAAAATTCATAGATTAAACTTGTGAAACCAAAAATTAAAAATGGTTTATTTCCATTTAATTTTAAAAAATTTAATAATTTTTCAAAATTAATCTCCATATTTGTTTTTAGAATGTAAGTGTGATTTTTTCCAAAAATAGAGAAGCCATTAATTGCTGCCAGTCTAGCGTTAATTTTAGAATATTTTTTTTTATATTCCCTTGGATCACTGTCAACAATCAACATTGGTAATCTTTTATCTCCTATTTCTGATTGGACAATGTTTTTTAAAGTTTTAACTTGATTACTTGCATTTATTTTATCAAGATATATCTTTGACAAACTTTTTCCTGAAGTTCCAGATGAATTCATTTCCTTTAATATATTACTTTCTTTAATACTTTTTAGATCTATTTCTTTAAAGATAGGTGTAGAAATAAATGGCATTTTATCAAATTCATTATATTGTATTTTATCATTATAAAATGTCTGAA
>CACAIK010000003.1 GCA_902532525.1 uncultured Pelagibacteraceae bacterium | reverse complement strand
CCAGCTGTATCACCTTATATATTCTATTATATTTGGAAGAAAAAAGAGTAATAACCTATTTTGAGCATCTATTATCTATGATGTATATTTTTTTATAATAACTTAGAGGAAAAGATGGAGAGTGTTGATCTGGAATCAGTAAAATCATTTGTTGATACCCTTTGGGTTATAGATTGTGCAATTCTTGTTTTCATTATGCAAGCAGGCTTTATGTGTATGGAAACAGGTCTTTCAAGGCACAAAAATAGCATTAACGTTGCCCTTAAAAATGCTGCTGACTTTGGTCTTGCAGTTGTAATTTTCTGGCTATTTGGTTTTGGCTTGATGTTTGGAAAAAGTTTTAATGGCTATTTTGGAACTGATTTATTCTTTTTTAAAACAGATCAGGCTGAATACATGACATATTTTGTATTCCAAGCAATGTTTGTTGCTACTGCAGCAACAATTGTATCAGGTGCTGTTGCTGAAAGAATGAAATTTAATGGATATTTAATAATTACAATTATTGCTACCGGAATTATATATCCAATTGTTGGTCATTGGGCGTGGTCTTCGAGTTATCTAAATAATATCGATGCAACAAGGCAATTACTTGCTGTTACAGGCCAAGTTAAAACAACTGGATGGCTGACAGATATAGGATTTGTTGATTTTGCTGGAAGCACAATAGTTCATTCTGTTGGAGGATGGATTGCACTATCTGCTGTTTTAATTTTAGGTCCAAGAATAGGAAAATATTCAGATGCAAATAAAGGAAAATTTACAGGATCAAGTTTCCCTTTAGCAGTATTGGGAACTTTAATTTTATGGTTTGGTTGGTTTGGTTTTAATGGTGGAAGTAACGGTGCTATGGATGAGGCAGTTCCTTTAATTTTAATAAATACATTTCTTGCTGCTTCTTTTGGTTTATTAACAGGTCTTGGAATTTCATTTGCATTATTTAAAAAACCAGATCCTTACTATGTAATCCTTGGACCACTCGCAGGTTTAGTTGCAATTACGGCAGGATGTAATTCGATGACATCCGTGACTTCAATATTTGTTGGAATTATAGGAGCGGTAGTTGCAATTTTTGTAAATGAATTTTTAAATAAATTTGAAATAGATGATGTTGTTGGAGCAGTGCCTGTTCATTTGGCAGCAGGAGTTTGGGGAACAATTGCTGTAGGATTATTTAGTGATCTTGAAATACTTGGAACAGGATTAACTAGACTGGAACAAATCAAAGCACAATTTATCGGAATTGTATCGATCGGTGTATTTTCATTTTTTGGTTCATATATTTTATTAAAAATTTTAAATCATTTTTATCCATTAAGAGTAAGTCCGCTACACGAAGAGTTAGGTTTGAATATTGCTGAGCATAATGCAACTTCTGTAGAACATGATTTGATTACAATTTTAGAAAAACAGTCTGAGTCTGGTGATTTAACAATCAGAGGTCCACAAGATCCATTCACTGCAGGAGGTGTAATTGGACTTTATTATAACAGATTGATGAGTAAGCTAGAAACTAGTGAAGCTGAAAAGAAAGTATGGAGAGATAGAATATCAAATGAAGTAAAACTTGCGGTAAAAGTTCAAGAAAACTTTTTACCAAAAAGAAACTTGGAAAATTATCCTGTACATGGAATAAATATTGCAGCTAGAGAAGTTTCAGGAGACTTCTTTAGTTTTTATCCTCACAATGATAGCGTTTACTTTATTATCGCAGATGTTGCTGGTAAAGGAATTCATGCTGGAATGGTAATGGCAAAAGCATCAACTCTTTTTGAAATTATGTCTAGAGACCAAGTAGATCCGGATGAAATGATGTTTCATATGAATAATGATCTGTTTTTAACTAAAACCGGTGGCATGTTTGTTACTAGTATATTAGGAGAATATAATATGAGGACAGATGAATTAAGATGGGTAAATGGCGGTCATCAGCCAGCTTTAATCAGATCATCATCTGGAAATTATGAGCAATTTGAAAGTAATTCTCCACCAATGGGTGTAATACTTCAAAAGGATAAGTCAGTCTATAAAACTCACAAAGTTAAGCTAGAAAATAAAAGGTTTTGCGCTTTCACTGATGGTTTATCCGAAAGCTTAAATAGCTCAGGTGAGGAAATAGGAATAGATGGATCAATTCAAATAATTGAGAAAAACTTCAATATGGACATAAAAAAACAACTAAATGAAATCACAAAAGAAGTAGTTAAAGTTGCAGGTGAAAATAAGTTAAGTGATGATTTAACGTTAATTTCGATTGGAAAATAATTTCCCTATTTTGATCTAATTTATTTTGTATGTTTTTTGTATAAATGATACCATTTATAAAAAATAATAAGGAAATTATGTTTAAAAAAATAGTCTTAACTATAGGTTTTCTATTATTTAGCACTAACTTATTTGCAGCCCAAACGCAAATCGCACAAGTAAATGGTATGATATGTATCAAGTGTCAAAAAATGGTCACTGAAGCATTACAAAAGGCTTGTCCTGATGCTACAGTTAATGTTTCTTGGCCAGAAGGGGTTGCAGTATCTACTTTTGCAGATAAATCAAATTTATCTGAGGATGAATATAAAAATGCAATTTTAGGTACTGGATTTGAAGTAGTTAAAGTAATTAGTGTTGATGGCATAATTACAGACGCTGAAGAAGCAAGAAAACTTATAGATTAAAAAAAATTTTATGACTGTAGCTGAACTCCAAATTTTGGTTGATAAGCTACAGTCTAAAATAAGTCAGTTAGAGCTCACAAGTAAAGGAGCTATCAAAGCAACAGAGTTTAGATTAGAAGCTGTACTACAAGCGAATTTAGATACATTTTGGTTATTAATTTGCGCTATTTTAGTTTTCTTGATGCAGGCTGGATTTATGTGTTTAGAATCTGGTTTATCAAGAAGCAAGAATAGCATTAACGTTGCTCTTAAAAATATTACAGATTTTGGAATAGCCGTAGTTACTTTTTGGGCCTTTGGTTTTGCATTAATGTATGGAACCAGTGTGATGGGCTTGTTTGGTAATAAATTTTATTTTTTTACAACCAAGGTAGCTGGTTATCAAACATATTTTGTATTTCAGGCAATGTTTGTTGCAACAGCAGCAACTATCATATCTGGAGCTGTTGCTGAAAGACTTAGGTTTTTCTCATACGTAATAATTACTTTTATAACTTCAGGAATTTTATACCCAATAGTAGGCCATTGGGCGTGGGCTTTTGATTTTACGAATCCAACAGTAAAATTTGGTTGGCTTGGTAAGATGGGTTATTTAGACTTTGCTGGTGCATCTGTTGTTCATTCTGTTGGAGGTTGGGTGGCATTAGCAATATTACTCATTATTGGAAGTAGAACGGGCAGATTCAGAAAAGATAAAGATAAAAAATTATTTCAAGGAAGTAATACACCAATTGCTGCTCTAGGCGCTTTAATTTTATGGTTTGGTTGGTTTGGATTTAATGGTGGTGCAAATGGAGCAATGGATTTAAAAATTCCATTGATATTAATTAATACCTTTTTATCAGCATCATTTGGCTTAATCTTTTCAAGTGCAATGGGTATTATCGTAATGAAAAAACCAGAGCCATTATTTATGATTACAGGTCCTTTGGCTGGTTTAGTCTCGATTACAGCAAGCTGCGCTTATGTTAATCCATCAGAGGCAATATATATTGGAGCAATTGGAGGAATTTTATCAGGCTCAACAATTATTTTATTAGAGAAATTAAAAATTGATGATGTTGTTAGCGCTATACCTGTTCATCTAGTAGGAGGTATGTGGGGAACTATATCAGTTGCGATATTTGGTGATTTCGAAATGATGGGATTAGATAAAACAAGATTAGAACAATTAACAATTCAAATCATAGGAACATTTAGCATTGGTGGATTTTGCTTTTTTGCTTCATACATAATTTTTAAATCTATAAATTATATTTATCCACTTCGAGTAGGTAAAATCCAAGAGGAGCTTGGTTTAAATATATCAGAACACAACGCATCAACAGATACTCACGAATTACTCGAAGTACTAACCAATCAAGCAAAAACCGAAGATTATTCATTAAGAGCTCCCCAAGATCCATTTACTGATAGTGGTATTATTGGTACCCAATACAATTTTTTGATGGAAAAATTAGAACAAAGTGAAAAACAAAAAAATAAATGGAAAAATCGAGTTTCATCTGAAATTAAATTAGCAATGAATGTGCAGAGACGTTTAATGCCAAATAGAGATTTGTCTAATTATCCAATTTATGGACTAAATATTCCAGCCAGAGAAATTTCAGGAGATTTTTATGATTTTTATTTACATGATGATCTTGTTTACTTCACATTGTCAGATGTTTCTGGCAAAGGAGTTAATGCTGGTATGGTTATGGCTAAGGCAATTACTTTATTTAAAATTTTTTCTAGATTAAAATTTAAACCTAATGAAATTCTTCTTGAAATGAACAATGATTTGAATGAAACTAATCCGCCAGGCACCTTTATAACCTCAATAGTCGGATGCTATAATATTAAAACAGACATTATTGAAATTGCAAATGCAGGTCATCAACCAGCTTTGTTGAGAAAAGGAAAGGATTTTGTTGAATATTCATCTTCCTCTACTCCTCTTGCAATAGTCAAACATAAAAATGAAAATGTTTATAAGCTAGATACTTTTAAATTAGATGGAGGAAGAATATATTGTTTTACTGATGGTTTTTCAGAATGTATGGACGAAAATAAAAAAGAAATAGGTATTGATGGAGTTAAGAAACTTTTACTTAATCATCAAAATTCTTCTTTACAAAAAGAACTTGAAAATTCTACAGAGGAAATAAGACTTAAAAGTCTCAAAAAAGATTACAAAGAGACTGGTATAAAAGCAAATAACGATATACTTGATGATGATTTAACTATCATTGGAATTGGGCATTGAAAATTATAGAGCAAAATTTTAATACAGATTCTAACAAACAACTATCAGATATATCAAATACGGTAATTAATACAGTTGTGGATAATTAGCTAAGTGACAACCTAACCCTAATTTCTATAGGCAATTAAGAATTTAAGTAAAATAAACCCGCGATCAAATATCATATATAATAACTATTTCTTTGAAAATATATTATAAACGTGGATGAAAAAAATCTGAAAATTGGAATTATTGGCGCCGGTATACAAGGTGTTTGCAATGCTTTATTTCTTCAAAAAAAAGGTTTTCAGGTTACACTTTTTGATAGAGAAGAGCCCGGCAGTGCAGCATCATATGGAAATGCTGGCCACTTTTCTCCTTATGCGTCCGTTCCTTTAAACAGACCAGATGTTATAGCAGATGTTCCTTCGATGTTAATTAGTTCAAGAGGACCTCTAGCTTTAAAGTGGAACTATGTGCCAAAGATGATCCCTTGGTTTGCAAGATTTATATTAAATTGTAGACAAGAAAAAATGATGCATACTGCTAAAAATATGCACCAAATTTTAGATCAGTCTTTGCCGGCATTCGATGAATTATTTGACGAAATTGATTTAGAAGGATTAGTTGAAAATAATGGCATTCTTTATGTTTGGACTGATCAAAATATGAAAAGTAGAGAACTAGAAATTAGAATAAGAGATCAGCTTGGTGTGAAGCAACAACTAGTAAATAAAAAAGAAATTCACGATTTAGAGCCAAACTTAAAACCATTTTATCATGGTGGGGTATTTTATGATTATGCAAGGCATGCAAGGAATCCAAGAAAAATTTTAATAAAGTTATTTGAAAATTTTGTTAACAAAGGCGGAAAATTTTTAAAATTAAATATTCAAGATATAGATTTTGATGAAGAAAAACCGGTTCTTAGAACTGAAACACAAAGATTTATTTTTGATAAACTTGTTGTTGCATGTGGAGCATTCTCAAAAAGATTAACTGATAAATTACATGAAAATATTCCTTTAGATACTGAGAGAGGCTATCATGTTCACTTCAAAGATTATGACCATTTAATTTCAAGACCTATTGTTTATGCAAATAGAGGTTTTGGAATGACTCCAATGGAACAGGGTTTACGTGTTGTTGGTACAGTAGAATTTGGAGGTTTAGAAAACTCCCCATCTAAATCTAGAATAAAAAACTTGATATTAAACGCAAAAGATATGCTAGATGGTTTACCAGAGCATAAAGACGAGTGGCTTGGTTTTAGACCCACATTGCCAGATTTTCTTCCAGTTTTAGGACCTTCAAAAAACTATAAAAATGTTTTTTATTCATTTGGTCATCATCATTTAGGTTGGACACTTGGTGCAATATCAGGAAAAATCATATCTAAAATGATCTCAGGTGAGAATACTAACTTAGATCTGCAACCATACAGTTCAATAAGGTTTAGTTAAAAGTAATCTTTTATAGTACTCTATTTAATGTTTGAAAATAAAAGTAATGTCATAATTGCATCGATTTTGCTTTTTTTAGCAGCTTTGTTTTGGTCTGGAAATTTTATTGTTGGAAAGATTGCAGGTTTAAATGACATACCTCCAATATCGTTAAACATATTAAGATGGTCCTTGGCATTTCTAATTTTACTACCTTTCACTTACAAAGAGATGCTTGAAAAAAAAGAATTAATTTTTAAAAATTTTTATCTCTTATGTTTTCTAGGTATAACAGCGGTCAGTATTTTTAATTCAGCTCTTTTTTATTCTTTGAAAACAACGCAAGTAATTACTGGTGTGCTTATGATTTCAACTGTTCCAGTTATGATAATTTTATTTTCAATTATTTTAAAGATAGAAAAAACAAATACCTTTCAAGTTGTTGGAGTTATTTTTTCTTTATTAGGTGTGTTATTTATAATTTCTAAAGCAGATTTTGAAGTCTTTAAAAATTTAGCTTTTGAAAAAGGAGATTTATTTGCGTTATTTGCGATGATATCATGGTCACTTTATTCTGCTCTTTTAAAGAAAAAAAATTATGGATTATCTCCTATAACTTTACTTCAAGTTGTTATTGGTCTTGGTGTAATATTTCTTATACCAATGTATGCAATAGATTATATTTACATTGGTAATCGAATTACAATTAATACAAATTTCATTCTTGTTTTATCTTATGTTGTTTTGTTACCTGGAATAATTTCTTTTTTTTTCTGGATAAAAGGTGTTGCTTTAATAGGTGCTAATAGAGCAGGAATTTATTTACATTTAATGCCAATTCTTGCAGCAATTCTAGCGATGATAATATTTGATGAAGTATTACTATTTTATCATTATATCGGTGGAATATTTATTATTTCAGGGATATTACTTTCAAACAAAAAAAATGCATAAAGTAGCTATACTCGACGATTATCAAAACATTGCAAAAGATTTTATTGATCTTAAAAAATTATCTTCAAAATATGAATTTCAAATTTTTAATCAGCCTTTTGAAAATGAGGATGATGCAATAGAACAACTGAAAGAATTTGAAATACTTTTTATAATGCGAGAAAGAACAAAAATAACAAAACAATTAATAGAAAGTTTAAAAAAATTAAAACTTATTGTTACAAGTGGAATGAGAAACAAATCTATAGATTTAGATGCTGCTAAGAAAAATAAAATTCTGGTTACTGGCACTGAAATCAATAGCAACCCAACGCCAGAGTTGACTTGGGCATTAATTTTGGGACTTGCAAGAAATTTTAAAACGGAAATAGATAATATGTATCAAGGTTACTGGCAGTCAACAATTGGAGTGGAGCTTAAAGGTAAGATATTAGGTTTACTTGGATTGGGTAGAGTAGGTTCTGAAGTTGCTAAAATTGGTAAAGCTTTTGGTATGCAAATTATGGCTTGGAGTGAAAATTTAAACTTAGATAAATGCAAAGAGCTAAATGTGTTGCCATGTAACAAAGAAGATTTGATTCAAAATTCAGACTTTCTATCAATTCATGTTCAAGGAGGAGATAGATATAGAAATTGTATTACTATTAAAGAATTTGAGAAAATGAAAAAAACCTCCTACTTAATAAATACTTCAAGAGGTGAAATAGTTAATGAAGATGATTTAATTATTGCATTATCAACAAATATTATAGCTGGTGCAGGCATAGATGTTTACGAAAAAGAACCACTCCCTGAAAGCCATAAGCTTAGATTCGTACAGAATGCTCTTTTACTTCCTCACATTGGTTATGTAACTGCCGAAAATTATGAAACTTTCTACACTCAAATGATAGAGAATCTTGATAGTTTTATATCTGGTAAACCAAAAAGGGTCATTGAGTAAATTAAATTAAGACAATTTTTACAGATATAAATTTTAATTTTTTGTGTATAATTAATTTGATGAGCAAAGAATTTAAAGCTAATCAAAACCAAAAATTTGATAATCAAGAATTGACTGATTGGTTAGACTCTCTTGATGCAGTTGTTGAAAATCATGGTAGAGAGGGTGCCAAACTAATTTTAGAAAAACTTGAGAAAAGAGCAAAAGATTTGAGAGTATTATATTCTCCAGTTCCATATTCACCGTACAGAAATACAATATCTCAATATGACCAAGGAATTTATCCCGGAGATTTAGAAATCGAAGAAAAAATTACAGCAATTTTAAGATGGAATGCTTTAACTATGGTTATGAAAGCAAATAAAAATTATGGCGGGCTTGGAGGACATATAGCAAGTTATGCATCTTTCGCCGAGGTATTTGAAACGGGATTTAATCATTTTTTTAAAGGTGGTGATGAAGCAGATTTAATTTTTTATCAATCGCAGTGTACAACTGGGATATATGCAAGATCTTTTTTAGAGGGCAGATTAACTAAAAATCATTTGGAGCATTATAGACAAGAATTAAACGAGCAAGGACTGTCTTCATACTGCCATCCATACTTAATGAGAGATTACTGGACATTTACAACATCGTCCATGGGAATAGGTTTAGTTAATGCAATTTACCAAGCTCGTTTCATGAAATATTTAGAAAATAGAAACTTATTAAAAACTAATAAAAGAGTATGGGGTTTATTTGGAGATGGTGAAATGGATGAACCTGAAAGTTTGGCTGGATTGTCTATCGCTTCAAGAGAAAAATTAGATAATTTAACTTTTATTATAAATTGTAATCTCCAAAGATTAGATGGACCTGTAAGAGGTAATGGACAAATAATTCAAGAACTGGAGACAATCTTTAAAGCTAATGGATGGAATGTAATTAAAGTTCTATGGGGATCTGAATGGGATAAAATTTTTCAACAAGATAAAGATCATTTGTTGTTAAAGCGTTTTGCTAAAACCGTAGATGGAAAATATCAAACATTAGGAGCAAGAGACGGAGAGTATAACCTTAAAAATTTTTTTGCAGAGGACCCAGAAGTTTTAAAATTGGTTTCTTCACTAAGCAAAGATGAAATTGACAAGCTTAAGAGAGGAGGCCATGATTTTAAAAAACTTTATGCTGCCTTTAATGCTGCTGTTAAAACTAAAGGTAAGCCTACAGTTATTTTGGCTAAAACAAAAAAAGGGTATGGAATGGGTAAAGCTGGCGAGTCAAAAATGACTAACCACCAGCAAAAAGAGTTAAATCTTGATGCATTAAAAGAGTTTAGAGATCGTTTTCAATTAGATATTCCAGATAATAAATTAGAAAATATGGAGTTTTATAAACCAGATGAAAATTCTGAGGAAATAAAATATTTAAAAAAAAGAAGGGAAGCTTTAGGAGGATCTTTACCCAAAAGAAGCTTTAAAGAAGTTGAATTAGTTACTCCAAAAATCGAAAAACATTCAAACTTTTTATTCGAAGAAAGTGACAGAGAATATTCAACAACGACTGGACTGGTAAGGTCTTTAGGAAATATAATGAGAGATAAAGAATTTGGAAAAAGAGTTGTACCTATAGTTGCTGATGAAGCTAGGACTTTTGGAATGGCTAACTTATTTTCACAAATTGGAATTTATTCACCAGATGGTCAGTTATATGAGCCTGAAGATGCAACTTCAATTTTAAAGTATCAAGAATCAAAAACAGGGCAATTATTAGAAGAAGGAATTAATGAAGCAGGAGCAATATCTTCATGGCTAGCAGCAGCCACTTCTTACAGTAATCATAATTTTCCAATGATGCCGTTTTATATTTTTTATTCAATGTTTGGTTTTCAAAGAATTGGAGATCTGATTTGGGCAGCAGCTGATCAAATGCCAAGAGGATTTTTAATTGGTGCTACAGCTGGGCGAACAACTTTAGCTGGAGAGGGATTGCAGCACCAGGATGGACAAAGTCATATAATCGCCTCGACATTTCCTAATTTAAAATCTTACGATCCTTGTTTTGCAAGTGAGCTAGCCGTTATATTTGATGAAGGAATGAAAAGAATGATGACAGAATGTAAAGATGAATTTTATTACATTACTGTAAATAACGAAAAATACTCACATCCTAGAATTGATATAAAAAATAAAGATGGAATAATAAAAGGTGGCTACCTTTTCAAAGATCAATCAAATGAAAAAATAAACATAAATTTATTAGGATCTGGACCAATTTTTAGGGAATGTATTGAAGCTTCTAAAATACTTAAAGATGAATATGGAATTGGTTCAAGATTATATAGTATAACAAGTTATTCAGAGTTAGAAAAAAATGCTAAATCAGTTTTAAGACAAAACACATTGTCTCCTGCAAATAAAAAACCAAATTATTTGCAACAGCTAATTTCTAATGACGACCCTATAATTGCTACTTCAGATTATGTAAGAGCATATTCACAATTAATCTCTAGTCATATAAATAATAAGTTTTTAGCGATGGGTACAGATGGCTTTGGAAGAAGTGATACGCGAAAAAATTTGAGAGACTTTTTTGAGGTAGATAGCAAACATATAGTCGTTAGTTCTTTGTATACACTTTACGAAGATAATAAAGTTCCATTACAAACACTAGAAAAAGCAATTAGTAAATATAATCTCAACAATAATAAGAATAATCCTTGGGATATCTAATCCTTAATAGCATTTATGGAACTACCAGTTGTCAATCATAAAGACTATGAAGCAAAATTAAATGATGACAATAAATTTCCTATAAAAAAATTTGGGGAATTGGCTAGAGTATTAATTAAAAATAAAATTGTTAAAAATTTCTATATTCCTGAGCCATGCTCAGTAGAAACTTTAAGAGAGGCACATACAGAAGACTATATAAATAAAATAAAAAATAAAACTTTAGATAAAAACGAGATTAGAAAAATTGGTTTTCCTTTAGTTGACAGCGTGGTTAGAAGGTCTTTTATTGCAACTGGAGGTACAGTGCTTGCTACAAAGCTAGCTTTAAACTATGGCATAGCGTGTAATACTGCAGGAGGCAGTCATCATGCAACATCTAATGAAGGAGCTGGATTTTGTGTTTTTAATGATGTTGCAGTAGCAGCCAAATATTTAACCTCAAGAGGGTTAGCAAATAAAATTTTAATTATTGATTTAGATGTCCATCAGGGTAACGGGAACTCTGAAATATTTAAAAATGATAATCAAGTTTTTACATTTAGCATGCATGCCAAGGTTAATTATCCAGCAAAAAAATCAATAAGTGATCTTGATATTGAATTAGAGGAAAATTTAGAAGATAGAGAATATATTGATATTTTAAAAAATAATCTAAAATATTTGAACGAAGAAGAGTTTGATTTTGTTTTCTATATTGCTGGGGTTGATATTCACTATAATGACAGGTTGGGTAAACTAAAAATTTCTGATAATGGTATATTTGAGAGAGATGAATTAGTAATTGATAATTTTTTCTCAAATAAAATTCCTATTTGTGGAGTATTAGGAGGTGGATACAACGAAGATTTTCATAAACTAGTAGAATTACATTCTAGTTTACACAAAACATGTGCTAAATTTTTATAATGAAAAAAAATTCAAATTTAACCCCAGAACAAGAAAATATTTTATTCAATGAAGCAACTGAACCTCCCGGTTCAAGTGAATTAAACAACGAAAAAAGAGAGGGCTCATATCACTGTGCTAACTGTGATGCTGAATTATTTAAATCATCAACAAAATATGAGAGTGGATCTGGATGGCCTTCTTTTTACAAATCTCTTCCAGACGTTTTTGAGACTAAAACAGATCACCATATTGGTTATGCTAGGACAGAGTATCATTGTAAAAAATGTGGAGGACATCATGGACACATATTTGATGATGGTCCACAACCTACCGGCATAAGATACTGTAACAACGGTGTTTGTTTAGTATTTAAGGCAAAAAATTAACAAAAAAAATCTTTAATAAATTTTAAATCATATATAATGATTTTATTGTGAGAAATTTAATTCTTTTACTTTTAAGTTATATAATTCTAACTACTTATGCTTCTTCAAATTCAGTATCCGAGTATATTTCAAACTTAATTCCAGGAGAAGGAGATACGGAAGTAAGTATTGATTTAAGAGAAAATTATTCTCCAGATTATAGTATATTGTTAGTTAGAGAATTAGATAGAAATGAAAATGGTAATTATTTTACCCAAATGTCTTTATTTAATACCGAGAAAAATAATGATGAAAGAATTACTGCAAATTTTGGTTTAGGAAAAAGATATCTTAGTGATGATAAATTTACACTTACGGGAGTAAATGTATTTTTAGATTATGATAATGAAGGAAATGCTAGATCGAGCCTTGGTTTGGAAATGAGAAATGCTGTATTAGAATTTGCATTTAATAATTATTTTGGTTTAGATGACGCTGATGGAGAGAAAGTTTTAGACGGATATGATTTAAGATTAGCGTCGCAAATACCTTATTTACACTGGGCTGATATATTTTTGAACTCATATTCTTGGGATGGAGTAGAAAGAAATGATATTGACGGACTAATTATTGGTTCTGAATTATCTTTATCATCAACATTGCAGTTAGAATTAGCTTATGATGACAAGGATAGAACTGGGCTAGATGATGAGTACTATGTAAAATTAATGTTTGTTTATCCTCCAAAAGAAGGTCCAACATTAGGAGATGGAATAAGTTCAGATATGTGGAGGGAGAATAAAGATATGACTGGAGAACTACTAACAAAAGTAAAAAGAAATAATAAAATTATGGTTGAGTTTAAAGGTAATGCAACAATATCAAGGACTGACTAATGTTAAAACTTTTTAAAACGACTTTATTAATATTTATGTTAGCTTTATGCAATAAAATTGCAATTGCAGCAACTGGAACAGGAAATGCCGATGTATATAAAGTCATAATGAGAAAGGTAGAATTATGTACTGGTTACACTGTTGTTGATTTTGATGATGTTAATACTGCAGCTGCTTGCCATAACGCAGTTGTGATAGGTAGTGGAGATAAAGAAGTTGATATAGCTTCTGTCGGTGCTGGCTCTGCTGCAGCAACCTACGGAGATCCAGCTTTATTACCACTAGGTGAAACTTATACACATATGAGAGTTACAATTGATAGAACGTTTAAAATTAAATCCGAAAGTGCACTTGATACAGGTGGATCTGATGACACCGATAATTGTGTAACTATTGCAACAGCTGACTCACAATATCAAAACGATGAAGCAACCGACAAGTATACACATAAAGTTGCAGTAGCTGAAGGAGGAACAAATGCGGAAATGAACTTATATTTGACTAATGGAAGACAGTCAGACGAAAGTACAGCGAATTATACACAATGCTTAAATGCGAGTTGTTCACAAAGAAATGCAACTTGGAATTGGAATTATGCTAAAGATGCATCTGAACTAACATCTGCAATAGCTATGCAAACTATGAGATCTTCACTTTCTACTGATGATGTACAATTTATTTACAAATTAACAAGTCCATACACAGTGGCATTAATTGCACCAACTATTGATATTTCATTTGGAACAAGAAATGCTTTAGGAGTACAAGAAGTAAGTAATAGCCAAGGATCTGGTACACCAACTGCAAACGATGGGATGTGTTCTTTCTATCCAGAGGAACCAATCGTAACTATTACGATAAAATAAAATTTATTTTAAGCTAGAAATTAAATTACCTGCTTTTTCAAGTTCTCTTAACTCTTGATATCCTCCAACATGATAATCATCAAAAAATATTTGAGGTATGGTTCTTCTGCCATTTGCTTTTTTTATCATTTCTTCCCTTAAACCATCTTTCAGTGACACATCTATTTCGGTATAACTTAAATTATTTCTTGTTAGCAAACGCTTCGCAGCATCACAAAAACCACACATTGGTCCAGAATAGACAGTAATATTTTTCATAAGTTGAAATATAATCTTTGTTTCATAAAATACTAGAGTAAGTAATCGTTTTTATTTATCTTTGATTTGATTAATTTTCTAGAATATTCAAATTTTTTTCTATGCTTTATACTTTGTGAACTTGCTCTTTTTCTCCACAATCTAAAAGAAGAAGGTTTTAAAGATCTTCTCATAATCTTAATGACTTCACTTTCAGTCTTACCGGTTTTTTTTTCGATTTCTTCAAAAGTAATTCGATCTGCCCACGCAGCCCATATAACCCAATCTGGACTCTCCAAAGGAGGTTCTGGATTCTTTACTCTAGTTGTGGGTCTGTGACTTTTTTTCATCAAAATTCAACAAATTGCTAAAATTATTTTAATGCAAATACTTAATGCTATGATATTATCATTTTTAGATAGTCCTATCTAGCCATCTTTAGCTCCCGGTTTTTTAGGACTATCCTAAAAATGCTTCCCTTAGATTTTATCCTCTTTTTACAGATTATCATTTTTATGTTTATAACCCCAGGCACACCTAGAATCGTAATTATTTCATACTCAATGAACTATGGTGTTCAAAAGTGTGTTTGGACTGCATTAGGAGATGTAACTGCGAACATTATTCAGGCAACTCTTGTAATATTTGTTATTGGATCTTTTTTATCTGATAATCCAACAATACTTAGTACTTTAAAGTGGTTAGGTATCGCTTATTTAACATATCTTGCATATGATATTTATAAATCGAGACCTAAAAATATAAATACAAAAGATATTTCAGATAAAAGTTTTTTTTCGTTTTATAAAGATGGTTTTTTAGTTGCAGGAACAAGTCCTAAAGCATGGATGTTCTTTCCATTTATATTTCCACAATTTATTGATTTTAATTCTAATTATATTATTCAGTTTATTATTTTAATAACAACTTATGTTATATTAGATTTTTTATCTTTGGTTGGTTATGCAGTTTTAGCAAACAAATTAATAGTTTGGATTAAGGCTAATCCTAAAATTATAAATACAATTTCTGCTTGTGTAATTATTTTGATAGCTATAATTATTGCATTTACCCAACAATACTAGGTTATGTTGCGTTACTACTCCCACTTGCAATTAAATAATTTTTGTTATTTATTTATGTTTTATTAATTAATCAAAGGGGAATAAATGAAAATAAAAAACATTTTAATTACATTTGTTTCTGCAATAGCATTATTATTTTCAACTTCAGTTGTATCGTTTGCAAAAGTAGTTGGAGATAAAATTATTTTAGGTGCTGCAATCTCTTTAACTGGTAAGTATTCATCTAATGGTGTTCATACTCAAAACGGCTACAACATGGCTGTTGATAGAATTAACAGCATGGGTGGAGTAAAAGTTGGGGGAAAAACTTATAAGTTTGATATTATTTATTATGATGATGAGTCAAACCCTAAGAGAGCAGCTCAGCTTGCAGAAAGATTAATCTCACAAGATAAAGTAGAGTTCATGCTTGGACCTTACAGTTCGGGTTTGACAAAAGCAATTGCGCCAGTCACTGAAAAATATGGTGTACCAATGGTTGAGGCTAACGGTGCTTCTAGATCTTTGTTTACTAAAGGTTACAAATATCTATTTGCGGTATTAGCACCAGCAAACTTGTATCTTGATGTAGCAATAAGAACAGCTGTTGAGTTAAATGGCGGTAAAGGTGTAAGAATTGCACAAGCTTTTGAGCAAGATGCATTCTCGCAAGACGTAAGATTAGGTATTTTAGATGCAGCTAAAGAAACTGGATCTGAAATTATAATCGACGATAAACTTCCAAAAGAGCTTAATGATATGGCTGCTACTTTAGTTAAGGTAAAACAAATGAAGCCAGATGTATTGGTTGTTTCAGGTCATACAAAAGGAGCTTTAACAGCAATAAGACAAATTTCAGAAATGAAAGTTGATGTTCCAATGTTGGCAATGACACACTGTGATGCTGCAAAATTATCAAAGCAACATGGCAAAAACTCACAATATGCATTATGCGCTTCACAGTGGCATAAAACATTAACTTACAAAGATGATTTCTTTAAAGATGGTATGACATATGCGGCAGATTTTGAAAAAGAATTTGGCTATGATCCACCATATCAATCAGCAGAATCTTCAGCTGCATTGTTAGTATTTAAAGATGCTTTTGAAAGAGCAAATACTTTTGATCAAAAAAAAGTAAGAGATGCTCTTGCCGCAACTAACATGCAAACATTCTATGGAAATATTAAATTTGCACCTGGTGGTCAAAATGTTGACAAACCAATGGTACTTTTCCAAGTAATGTGTGATGATGCTGGTAAGTGTGAAAATAAAGTTGTTGCTCCATTAAAATGGGCTTCAGCTGAGTTAATACACCCAGTACCAAAGTGGTCTGAAAGATAAAAAAAAACATTTAAGCCCCCTAGAAATAGGGGGCTTTTTTTTATAGAAATCAAAAATAATTATGGACTTTTTAGTATTCCAATATCCAATGATAACCGTTCAAGCCTGTCTTGATGGACTTTTACTTGGAATATTATTTGCACTAATTGCTTATGGAATGGCACTGCAATGGGGTGTTATGAATATAATTAACATTGCACAGGGAGATCTTGTAATCTTAGGAGGATACATTGCATACTTTATGTATCTATATGGAATTCATCCTGCTTGGGGAGTAATTGTTTCTCCTATAATTATGTATTTTGTTGGAATTGCAATTTATAAATTAGTTATAAATAAAGTTGTAGACAGAGATCTCTTTATTTCAATTTTAGCAACATTTGGGATTAGTATTCTTTTCATGCAATTAATGAACTTCGCATTTGGAGCAGACGTTGTTTTAGCTAATTCAGGGTATGGAACTACAATGCTATTTGATAATAATGTTGTTTTACCAAACTCTAAAATATTTTCTGCTTTTATAAGTATTGTTTTTGCAATCTGTTTAGTGGTTTATATGAAAAGATCGAAGCTTGGACGCGCAATTAGAGCAACAGCTCAAAATGCAAGAGCTGCAAAAATTTTAGGTGTCGATACTGAAAAAGTTTATGCAGCAACATTTGGAATAAATGCTGCATTATGCGGTGTAGCTGGAGCTTTAATTTCAATAACTTTTACAATTCATCCTTATATGGGATTACCATACACTATAAGATCATTTATGATTGTAATTGTTGCAGGTTTAGGAAATTTACCTGGAGTAGCTATGTCAGGTATGGGACTTGGAATATTTGAAGAATTTGCAGATTACATTCTTGGTACAGAATTTAGAATTGGTTCAGTATTTTTATTATTAGTTTTAATTTTAGTTTACAGAAGATTTAAACTTTCAAGAAAGAGAGAGTATTTAAAGTGAAAAAAGCTAAAATTAAGGATGATAATGGCAAATTGATAGAAGTGGATATTATCAAATTTAAAAAACATTTAGATCAATATCATTCAACAGGATCTAGTCTTCATGAAGAAAATGGACATTATTTTACAGTTGATAAAGATTTTAGAGATAAAATAGAGAGTTTGTATGAACAAAAATAGTTGGATCTTGTACATTGGAATTTTAGTATTCGGCTTAGTTGCACCATTTATTTTTCCAGCTTTTAAAGTTCAATTATCAATTCTGTGTGTATTAATTGTTCTAGCAACTACTTGGAATATCCAAGGTGGAGAAATGGGCTACAACACATTTGGAAATATTCTTTTTTATGGTTTGGGAATGTATCTTTGCGCATCTGTTCAAGTTGGTATGTTTTTCCCATTGGCAGAATGGACAGAAAGCGGCGGTGAAAAAACTTTCGTTCACACACCTTCACAATTCTTTCAAGGCATGGCAGCTGGTCTGGTAGTTGCAGCAGTTGTTCCTACAATTGTTGCAGGATTAATTGGTTATGCAATTTTAGGATTAAGAGGTCATTATTTTGCAATCTGTACATTGGGTTTAGGAGTTGCAGCAGGAGAAATTTCTGGAGGTATTGAAATTATTGGAGCTGGACAAGGCTTTACTACTCCTCCTTTTCCAAATATTGGAGGTCTTGAGGCAAGAGGTGAATTTTTTTATTTTTTAAGTTTTGGAGCACTTGTACTAACTTTCATTGCTGTAAGAGCAATTTATACAACAAGGTTTAGATTAATTCTCAATGCAATTAGAGATAATGAAGATAAAGCTGAAGCAATGGGTATTGAGACAATGAAATACAAAATTACTGGATGGATGATCTCTGCTTTCTTTTGTGGTCTTGCTGGTGGAATTATGGGAGGTCTAGTTGGTTATATCGATTCAACAGATGTTGCCTTCGACGGGAGAGAGATGGGTGTTTTTATGGTTTTAATGGCAATCCTTGGTGGTAAAGGAACTTTATGGGGACCAATTATTGGTGCAACTTTATTTCACTTTTTTAAAGAGGGTTTTTGGACATTCTTCCTAGGCTGGCAGTATGTGGCGTTAGGAGTTTTAATCGTAGTGATAGTAATTTATTTCCCAGAGGGATTAATGGGATGGTTAAGAGAAAAATATCCAGAAAGATTTGGTGAAGTTGTCGATGAAGCCGATCGAAAAGCACAGGTAGAGTTAAAATGAGTATTCTAGAAGTCAACAATGTAAGTAAATCATTTGGTGGTGTTAAAGCTAATGTTGATATTTCTATGTCAGTTGAAAAAGGGAAAATAGTAGGACTTATAGGACCTAATGGATCAGGAAAAACTACTTTATTTAATTCAATAGTTGGAACTTATCCAATAGATAATGGTTCAATTAAGTTTAATGGAAAAGAAGTTTCAGAATTACCTGTTCCAGTAATTGCAAAACTGGGATTATTAAGAACATTTCAACAAACTAGAATTTATGGAAAATTAAATTGTGTAGATAACATGCTTATAAGTCACAAAGGTAGTGATGAAAGTTTGTTCAAAATTTTCTCTAAAATTCCAAAAGAGCTCACAGAAAAAGCAGAAAACTTACTTAATTTTGTTGGATTGTATCAAAAAAGAAAACTCAGGGCAGGCGACCTATCTTTTGGACAACAAAAGTTATTAGAACTTGCAATGGCACTAATGAATGAGCCAGAAATGCTATTATTAGATGAGCCAACAGCAGGTATAAATCCAACTTTAATTAATGGAATTATTGATAGACTAATCAAAGTTAATCAAGATTTTGGAATAACATTACTTGTTATTGAGCACAATATGAGAGTGATTATGCAATTAGCCGAAGATATATTTTGTCTTGCTCACGGCAAAATGCTTGCAAATGGCACTCCAGAAGAGATTAAAAATGACAAAAGAGTAGTTGATGCATATTTGGGGGCTCAATAATGTCTAATCAATATGAAGTTTTAGGAAAAGCACCTGGTGCAGAAGATTTAAAAAACTTATCTTCCGAAGATATTCATTTAACAATAAAAAATTTGAATGCTGGATATGGTAAAATGGAGATTTTACATAATTTTGATTTATTTGTAAGCAAAGCACAATCATTATGTTTAATTGGTCCTAATGGAGCAGGTAAATCAACAATACTTCATTCTATTTATGGATTTACAAATATTTTTTCTGGTAAAATAGAAATTGATGGAAAAGAAATAACAAATTTAACTCCAGCTGAAAAATTAAAGTCAGTTGGTATAGCTTATATCCTGCAAGATAATTCAGTTTTTCCAGATATGACTGTTGAGGAAAATTTGTTAATGGGTGGTTTTATTAAAGATAAAACTGAAGAGTCATATCAAGAAGCAGAAAAGATTTTAGATAAATATGAAAGATTAAGGAATAGAAGAAATCAACCAGCAAAAGTATTATCAGGTGGAGAAAGAAGATTATTAGAAATATCTAGAGCTTTAGTAATGAAACCATCTGTTCTATTAGTTGACGAACCTTCTATTGGATTGGAGCCAAGATATATTGATATGGTATTTGAAATTTTGGGAGACTTACAAAAAAATGAAAAGAAAACAATTATTCTAGTTGAGCAAAATGCCAAAAAAGGTTTAGAGTTTTCTGATATTGGATATGTATTAGTATCTGGCCAAACTGCAATAGCAGGAAGAGGCGATGATTTACTTAAAAATGATGATGTTGGACGTCTATTCCTAGGCGGATGATTAATTCAAAATATTTTTTTAAAGGAATTCTTTGTGCAAAAGAATTCGATAGCCCTGCAATTGCTCTTGGTTTAAGTTTTTTAGCAATTGGTGCTTTATTAAAAAATTTAGGTTTTACAATTCAAGAAAGTATTTTTTCTACCTTTTTAACTTATGCATTACCTGGCTCACTTGTGATGGCAGAATCGATTTTGATTGGCGTTTCGTTACTTAATTTATTTTTTGCAGTTTGGTTAGTTAATGCAAGATTGTATCCGATGACTGTATCTTTAATGCCATTATTAAAACATCAAAGCCAACCAAGATGGAAGTATTATCTTTCATGTCATTTTGTTGCAGTATCTTCGTGGTTAATTCTAAAAAATAATTATAAAGATATTGAAAAAAAATATAGAGTCGATTTTTGGATAGGAATTGGAACTGCAACTTGGTTGATAGCAATTTTTTCAACAATTTTAGGTTATTATTCTGCGGATTTCTTAAATAGAGAAATGATGATTGGACTAGCTATTATTAATCCAATTTATTTTACTTGTACAATGATAGGGGTAATGAAGTCTATACAGTTAAATGTTTCAATAATTTTAGGAGCTATCTTAGGACCTTTATTTTATCTTATTAGTCCTAATTGGTGTGTTTTGATTGGTGGATTTGTAGCTGGAACTGTTGCTTTTGTAATAGGAGAAAAAAATGTCAGCTAATATTGTTTTAATAATATTTATTACATCTTTAGCTACTTATATTTCAAGGTTTTTAGGAGCTTTTACATCTGAAATAATAGATGAAAATACTAAGATATATAGGTGGTTTAATTATTTAGCCTATTCGACATTGGCTGCTTTAATTTCTAGAATGATAATATTTCCAGCTGGTGCACTTTCTGACAGTAATTATTTGTCTAGATTTATTGTTGTGCTTTTAGCAATAATAATTTTTAAATTAACTAGAAATAATTTAGTTTACCCAACTTTATTCTCTGCTATCATTATGTTTTTATTAAGTAGTTTTACGATATAAATGAAAAAAATTATTTTACTATTGTTCTTAATTTTAATACCAGGTATTTCACAAGCAGCATGTGATGATCCTTTAACTGATGGAGTTGATTATACTAACTGTAGATTTTCAGATGGACAAGATTTGCAAGGTAGTTATTTGCCTAACTCAAACTTATCATTCGCAAGTTTTATACAAGTAAATTTTGATAAAAGCATTATGATGACTTCTAACTTGTCATTTGGAACTTTTCCAGAGTCAACATTTGTTAGAGCTAACTTATATGAGTCAACTCTAGTTGGTGGAAACTTCGAAAAAGCTAACTTTACAGGAGCCAATATGACAAGAGTTGATTTTATGGGCTCAACATTGATTGAAGCAAATTTTCAAAATGCAAATTTAATGGAAGCTAATTTTACTTCATCGAATATGACCAATGCTAATTTTGATGGAGCAAATTTAATTGGAGCAACATGGACTAATGGTGAAACATGTGGACCAAATTCAATTGGAGTTTGTAACAAATAATTATAATGGATAGCTTAGATACTATTCAAGGGTTTGATATTTCATTTAGCGATTATTCCAAAAGAATTATCAATATTAAAATTGAAGATGAAATTATAGATAAACTAATATTTCCTTTTAAAAAATTTGATATTACAGCTCTTGAATATAAACCTTTTACTAGATTTACACTTGCAAAATCTTTAGATGATTCTACAGGTGGAAAGCTAGGAAAATTTATAAACACTATATTAAGAGATAGAGACACAGGTTGTTTTACTATAGGACCTAAAAATAAATCTAAAAAAATCGATAATAATTTTCTTATCAAGCTATCTACAGCTGTAACCCACTTACTTGGTAATCCAAATTTTGACTCAATGGCTGGAAAATATTATGCAAGATTTCATGTTAAACATGAGGACAATAGCGACTCATATCTTAGAAAAGCATATACAAATATGGATCTTCATACTGATGGTACTTATGTTAAAGAAAAAACTGATTGGTTATTAATGTTAAAAATGGAGGAAGAAAATGTACAAGGTGGAGAAACTGCAATGTTGCACCTTGATGATTGGGAACATTTAGATAGCTTAACTAATGATAAAGTTGGAAAACAAAACTTCTTATGGGGCTCTCCGAAAAGTAAAAATGTTGACTACAAAGTAGAACATCCTGTTTTTTCAGAGGATGATAATGGAAAACCACAAATTTCTTATATTGACCAATTTCCTGAGCCTAAAAATATGGAACAGGGATTATTTCTACAAAAATTATCAGACTCTTTAGAAGGAAGTCAAAATAAGATCGTAATGCCTTTACCAGTCGGTTTTTCTGTAGTTGCAAACAACTATTTCTGGCTTCATGGTAGAAAACCATTTGTAGAAAATAAAAAATTATCAAGAGAATTACTAAGAATTAGAGGTTCTTTTTTTACTAATTAATTAATTTTAGTGATAATAATCACTTAGTTTATCATGAAAATTGGATTTATTGGTACAGGACATATCTCAAAATCAGTAATCAATGGAATACTGGGATCAAAATTAAAAATAAATAAAATAATTGTTTCAAAAAGAAATTCAAAAATTTCAAGTGAACTGAAAAGAAAAAGTAAAAAGATAAAAATATCTAATGATAATCAGGATATTATAAATCAATCAAATTGGGTTTTTTTAGCAGTAACACCAACGATTGGAAAAATTATTCTTCCAAAATTAAAATTTAAAAAAGGTCAAACGATAATAAGTTTTATATCAACTATAAAAATGACTGAATTAAAAAAATATATTAAAGTTAAAACCAAGATTATTAGAGCAATTCCTTTACCTCCAATTTCTCTTAGAAAAGGACCGGTACCAATTTTTCCACCAGATAAACAAGTTAGAAATTTTTTTAATAAGCTTGGCACATCTGTTGAAATAAAAAATGAAAACCTATCACTAAATTTTTGGTCAACTTCATCGATGATGGCACCATTTTATGAATTACTACAAACTCTGAGTGAATGGTTAGTAAAAAGGGGAATTAATAGAAGCGACTCTCAAAAGTATATTACCTCGTTATTTATTGCTTTATCTGAAGATGCAAAAATTAATTCAAATAAAGATTTAAAAGTCCTTGTTAAAAATTCACAAACCCCAAAAGGTTTAAATGAACAAGCTGTTAAAGAATTAAGAAAACTTGGATTTTATAAATCTCTGAATAGAACAGCAAATAGCGTCTTGAATAGATTAAAAAAAAGTAAGTAAAATGTCTGATAATATCTTACAGGTAAATAATCTTACAAAATTATTCGGAGGACTAGCAGCAGTATCAAATTGCTCATTAAATATTAGATCGGGTTCAATAACTGGAATAATTGGCCCAAACGGTTCAGGGAAAACAACATTATTTAATTTAATAGCTGGAAATTTAAAATCTAATGATGGAGAGGTAATATTTAATGATGAAAATATTACTGATGTACCATCACATGAGTTATTTGGCAGAGGATTATTAAGAACCTTTCAGATTGCACATGAATTTTCAAACTTAACAGTTTTAGAAAACTTAATGATGGTGCCTTCTAATCAAAGCGGAGAAAATTTATTAAATGCACTTATTAAACCAGGACTAGTTAAAAAAGAGGAAAAAGTTATTAGAGAAAAAGCCTATGAAGTTGTAGATTTTCTTAATTTAACACATTTAGCAAATGAAAGGGCAGGAAATCTTTCAGGAGGTCAAAAAAAATTATTAGAATTAGGAAGAACCATGATGGTTGATGCAAAATTGGTTTTACTTGATGAAGTGGGAGCGGGAGTTAATCGAACACTTTTAAAAGATCTAGGAACTGCAATATTAAAATTGAATAAAGAAAAAAATTACACTTTTTGTATGATAGAGCATGATATGGATTTTATAAGCAGAATGTGTGATCCAGTAATAGTAATGGCAGATGGCTCTGTTTTGTTTGAAGGAACATCTGAAGAAGTAAAAAAAAATGAAAAAGTAATTGAGAGCTATCTTGGAAAGTCAAACTTAACAAAAAAAGAAAATTAATGGCATACTTTGAAGGAGCAAAAATGACAGCAGGTTATGGGGATGGACCTGATATTATTAGTTCATGTTCCATAACTGCCAATAGGGGAGAGATAGTAGCTATTCTAGGTCCCAATGGTGCTGGTAAATCAACAGCCATGAAAGCGATGCTCGGATTATTAAAATTAAAATCAGGCTCTGTAACTTTGAATGGCGAAGATATTTCAAAAATTAATCCTCAAGATCGAGTAAAAAAGGGTATTTCATTTGTTCCACAAACAAGAAATGTATTTGCTGAATTGACTGTAAGAGAAAATTTAGAGATTGGTGGCTTTTTGACAGAAGGTAGTTTAGAAAATAAAATTGAGAGTATTTATAGTTTATTTCCAATTTTAAGTGAAAAAAAATCCCAAGTCGTCGGACAATTATCTGGCGGACAACGTCAGCAAGTCGCGCTTGGAAGAGCTTTAATGAGTGATCCATCAGTTCTTATGTTAGATGAGCCCACAGCTGGAGTTTCTCCAATTGTAATGGATGAATTGTTTGAACATATAATAAAAGTTAAAAAAACAAATGTTGCCGTTATTATGGTTGAGCAAAACGCAAAGCAAGCATTAAGTATTTCAGATCGAGGCTATGTATTGGTAACAGGTCAAAATAAATTTGAGGGATCCGGTAATGATTTGCTTGAGGATCCCGAAGTTCGTAGATCATTTTTGGGAGCGTAATGGATTTCTTAAATGCAATAATTGTACTTTTTAATTTCACAGTAATACCAGCGTTAGCTTATGGTTCACAATTAGCTTTAGGTGCTATTTTTGTCACTTTAATTTATGCAGTTTTAAGATTTGCTAATTTTGCAACCGGAGACATGATGTCTTTTGGAACAATGTTTGCAGTTATTCTAACATATTATTTTCAGTCTTTAGGTTTTGGATTAGGTTTTTTACCAACAGCACTTTTAACAATTCCTTTCGCCATCCTTATGATGATTTTATATATGTTAATCATAGATAAATTTGTTTTCAGTTATTACAGGATAAAAAAAAGTCCTCCAGTTCAGTTTGCAATGGTTAGTGTAGGGGTTATGTTTGTCACTCAAGCCTTAATTAGAATAATCATTGGACCATCTGATAGAAGATTTTTAGATGGTGAAAAATTTATAATTAAAGCAACGGAATTTAAAGAAATGACTGGTCTTGCAGAAGGTATAACTTTAAAATCAACACAAGCAATAACAATAATCGTAACTTTAGTTGTTGTTTCAATAATGTTTTGGTTTTTAAATAGAACTAAAACTGGAACAAGTATGAGAGCTTATTCAGACAATGAAGATTTAGCATTATTGTCTGGTATAGATCCTAAGAGAGTTGTTTTGATAACATGGGTCATCGCAGGAATTTTGGCCACTATTGGTGGAGTATTATACGGTTTAGATAAAAGTTATAGACCTTTTGTTTATTTTAATAATATGCTTCCAATATTCGCCGCAGCAATTGTTGGGGGAATCGGAAATCCATTTGGAGCCTTCCTAGGTGGATACGTTATAGCCTTTGCAGAAATATTTGTAACTTACGCATACAAAAGATTTATTTCATATCTATTACCTGAACATCTTGAGCCAGATTCTTTACTCCAATTATTATCGACAGATTACAAGTTTGCAGTTTCATTCTCAATTTTAGTAATTGTTTTATTAATAAGGCCGTCAGGTATCTTTAAAGGAAAAGTAATATGAGGAATTATAAAAATGTCATCGCCGCATATTCAATCATGATATTTTTAATAATTTTGGTTGGGATATTTCAATCCTGGTCTATAGCATTAACTATTTTAAATTATTGTTTAATTTCTGCAGTTATGACAATTGGAGCAAATATACAATGGGGTTATGCTGGATTAATTAATTTTGGGATAATGGGATATACAGCATTAGGAGGATTAGCTGTAGTTTTAGTTTCGGTTGAACCAGTCAAAAAATCTTGGCAAGTTGGAGGTTTAAATATTTTAGCTTGTATATGGATAATTGTTGCAATTATCTTTGTAGTTAAATTTATACTTAATAGATTTGATAAGTCTAAATTAAGAAATTACTCAGTTGCTTCTGTAATCTTGGGTGGAATAATTTTACTAAGAGTAACTGCTGCACCAGGAATAGAAGCTATAGAGTCAGTTGATCCAGCAAAGACAGGATTTCTCGGTGGCATGGGATTACCCGTTTTATTTTCCTGGATTTTTGGTGCGCTTTTGGCTGGCGGTTTAGCATTTGTCATAGGAAAGATCGCATTAGGTCTTCGTGCAGATTATTTAGCTATTGCAACATTATTAATAGCAGAAATTATCGTTTCAATTATTAAACATGAGGAATGGTTGGCAAGAGGTGTAAAAAATGTAATAGGATTAAAAAGACCAGCACCATACGAAATAGATCTACAAACTTCAGAATGGTTTATAAATTTAGTTACAAAATTTAATTCATCAAAATTAAATTTGATTAATTCAATCTCTGATAAGCAAGAAGCTCTAAATCAAATGGTTATTGATGCTTCATCGGTCTATGTAAAATTATGTTTTACAGGTTTATTTCTAACTGTTGTTATTATCTTGTTAATTGTGACACAGAAAGCCCTTTATTCACCTTGGGGAAGAAAAATGAGAGCTATAAGAGATAATGAAGAGGCGGCAAGTGCAATGGGTAAAAATATTGTTAAAGAGCATCTTCTTATTTTTATTTTGGGATCTGCAATTGTTGGCTTAGCTGGAGCTATGATGGTTACAAATGACGGTTTGTTTACACCAGGTAGCTACAGACCTATGAGATATACTTTTGTAATTTGGGTTATGGTTATAGTAGGCGGAACAGGAAATAATTTCGGAGCAATATTGGGGGGATTTGTAGTTTGGTTTTTATGGGTCGAAGCTGCTCCAATTGCATTATTTTTAATTAATTTGTTTACATCCCATCTGCCAGAAACTAATGCAGTTAGAGTTCACTTAATTGAAAGTGCTCCATATTTTAGATTCTTGGTTATTGGAATTGGTTTACTTTTAATAATGCGATATAGACCACAAGGAATTATTCCAGAAAAAATCATCAAACAATAATGTATTATATTTTATTAGGTATTGTTTTAGGATTAATATTTTATTTATCTGACAAATATTTATTTTAAAACCCCAGTTAAGAAACTGGGGTTTTAATTTCTAATTATCTTTGCTTTTTGTCTTTAAACTTTCCACCTTTTATTTCTTTTTCAATAAAAGATCCAAAAGCTTCACCAACATCTGTAAATTCAACAGCTGTAGCACCTTCATAGTTTACCGCTTTACCTTTAGCTAATAAATCAAGTGCTTTCTTTAATTCACCTGGATAAATTTTTGTTCCAGGAGCATTGGCTACTGACATTACATTTTTTTGAACAGTCATTCTGTCAGCTTTTCCACCAGCCTGCATTGCAAGCGTGATCAAGGCTGCCGCGTCATAACTTTCACCTGTGTAAGGACCTGATGAATCAATACCACCAGCACTAGCAACTTCTTTAAATATGCCAGCACCTTTACCCATTGATCCAGGTAAAGATCCAAATGATTTATTTAAATCTTTTCCAAATCTGTCGGTAAGAGAGTCACCAATCATTCCATCTGAAAGAACAAAAGTATCAAATGATCCAGAGTCTAATGATCCTTGAATTATACTACCACCAGCTTGATCTAAATAACCTAAAACAGCAAGAGCATCTCCACCCGCTGCTGCAAGTGTAGCTACTTCTGCACCATAGTCACCTTTACCTTCTTCGTGTGCTGTAACAGCTGTTACTTTAATACCATGAGCTTTAACTGCAGCTACATAAACATCAGCTAAACCTTTTCCGTAGTCATTGTTAGTATGAGTTACAGCTAATGATTTAACTTTTCTGTCCTTTGTAATATCCGCTAAGACTTGTCCACCTCTAGCATCTGATGGAGCAGTTCTAAAGAAATAACCATTATCATTAAGATCAGTTAATCCTGGAGATGTAGCTGATGGTGAGATCATAACAACACCATTAGGTACGGCAACATTAGTTGCTATTGCACCTGTAACACCAGAACAATCAGCACCCATAATAGCAACAACACCACCTGAAACTAAACCTTCAGCAGCAGTTGTAGCAGCAGCAGAATCAACACAAGTTGAGTCAGCTCTTTCTACAGATATTTTTTTTCCACCAAGTAATGAGCCAGAATCTGAAGCTTCTTTAAAAGCAAGTTCAGCTGAAGCAGCCATTGCAGGTGTTAGGGTTTCAATTGGACCAGTAAATCCTAAAATAATACCCATTTTAATTCCATGCCCATCTGAAAAAGCTTTTGAAGTAAAGCTTAAGATAAACACGAATATACCTATCAGTAATTTTTTCATATTTTCCCTTTAATTGTTAACAATTTATATAATCAAAATTAAATCCTATTAAATTATTATTTCAATGAGAAAATTATCTCAATTTTCGAACAAATACTTATAATTTCAACAATTATCTGTTTGGAGTGTCTGTTGCAATCATTTGACCTCTCACTTTTTCCCTAAAGTAAATATACACTCCTGCAGAAATAATAATAGCTGCTCCAAGAAACGTTCTTGGCTCAGGTATTGTTTTAAATAATATGTATCCTGCAATCATAGCAAAAATTATATAGGAGTATTCAAACAAAGATACAATTGACGGTGAAGCAATACTATAAGCTGAAAAGACACAAAAGAAAGATATAGAAGCAACAACTCCCATTACAAAGACATATGGCCATGAAGCCGAAGGGTTAGTAAACCATTCTCTAACAATAAATTGTAAAGTAGGATCAGAAAAATTATTAAATTTCCCATCTCCGCTAACTAGATAAATAATTAAACTTACAATAACCGCAAAAATATAAAGCAAAGTCATTTGAGTATAAATATTATCTTTATCAGAAGTATATTTTGTAATTGTCATCGAGCAAGCATAACAAAGCGCACATCCTACAGGTGATAATTTGAAAAAATTAAATTCTTCAAGTGTTGGATTAAGCACAACTAATACTCCTATAAAACCAACAACAATTGCACTCCATCTTCTAATTCCAATTTGTTCCTTTAAGAAAAATTTAGCAAACATAGACATAAAAAAAGGACATGAGAAAAACAAAGCACTAACCATCGCTAAAGACATAAAGGTTAAAGAAATATAAAAAAAAGCAAATCCAAAAAAGAAACAAACAACTCTAACTAAAGTTAAAAAAGGATAATGAGTTTTTAGAGTAAATTTTTTTTTTGTTATTAAAAAAAAAGATATGAGAATAGTCGCCTGTATTAAAGTTCTTCCCAAATATAACTCAAACAATGCAATATCCTCAAAAATGAACTTTATTAATGAGTCTTGAATGGAAAAAAAGGCCATTCCAGTCATAATAAATAAAATACCTTTTGTATTATCGTTTGTTTGCATATCGCACCTATATCAAAAAAACTTTAACCTTCATAATTAATAAGATACTCTAAAAAGTATTTATGGAAGATTTTAAACCAATTTCTGGTAGCTGTATTTGTGGAGAAATTGAATATACTATTAAATCTAAGCCTTTATTTACACATGCTTGTCATTGTAAAGATTGTAAGAAAATAACCGGATCATCTTTCGTTGTTAATACAAGTATTTTTGAAAATTCATTAGATATCAAAGGTGAGCTTTTAGAAAAGAAGTTAATTGCAGGCAGTGGAAAAAGCTGCAAGGTTTACTTTTGCAAAAAGTGCGGTGTTTACATTTATTCTGACTATGAATTCGCTGTTAAAAGGATAAGTATCAGAACAAATACTTTATCTAATCCAGAGCTTTTTCCGCCTCAAGCACACATATTTGTTAAAAGTAAAGATCCATGGATAAATATTGTAAACAAAGATATTTGCTATGATGAAATGTATGATCCTAAAATTGCTTGGCCTAAAGAAAGTTTAGATAGATATAAAGAATATCTCGAGTCTAATTAAGGATAAAGTCAGCTGCTCTTTCACCTATCATTAAAGTTGGTGCATTTAAATTACCACTAGTAATCTCTGGCATAACAGAAGCATCTGCAACTCTTAAATTTTCCAAACCATGAACTTTCAATTTTTCGTCAACTACAGCCATTTTGTCCACACCCATTTTTAATGTACAGGATGGATGATAAGCTGTTTCGGCTTTTGATCTAATATACTCGGTAATTTGATCATCATCAGCTGCACTTTCACCTGGTCCTATTTCTTTTCCAGCGTAAGGTTTCATTGAATCTTGACTTAAAATTTTCCTAGCTACACGAACACACTTAATTGTTTCTTTTAAATCATATTCATCTTCTAAATAATTAAATTGAATTTTAGGGTAATCGTATGGATTTGAACTATTTAATTTAATATGTCCTCTACTTTTAGGTTGATTCAAACTTGCGTGTAATTGATAACCATGTCTGTCAGGATCAACTAATCCATGATCGATTACAAATGCTGGAAAAAAATGAAATTGAATATTTGGATAGCTTTTGTCTTCTGAAGATTTGCAGAAACCACCTGCTTCTAAAAATGAAGTAGAACATGGACCACTTTTTGAAAGAAACCATTGAATACCAATTTTAAGCATATTTATTTTGTTAACATAAGAATAAAGTGTATCTTTAGTCTTACATTCTTGCTGAATGTAGGTTTCTAAATGATCTTGTAAATTTTGACCTACTCCCTCTAAAGAATGCACAACATTAATTCCTTTATCTTTTAAATCTTTTTCAGGTCCTACACCTGATAACATTAATAGTTGTGGTGAATTGATTGAACCTCCACTTAAAATAACTTCTTTGCTAGCATAAACCTTTGTGACTTTATTTTTGATATTTACCTCTATTCCAACTGCTTTTTTTCCTTCAAAAATAATCCTTTCAGCAAAAGAATTGGTAAAGACTTTTAAATTTTTTCTTTTTTTTGCAGGTTCTAGATAATATTTAGAAGCGCTAGCTCTTTGACCTTTATGAATTGTAATATCATACATTCCAAATCCCTCTTGATCTTCTCCGTTCATATCTTTATTTTTTTTATACCCTGCTTCGACTGAAGCATTAATAAAAGCACTAAACAACGGATTTTTGTTTTTGGATTGATTTACTGGTAAAATTCCTTTCCCACCTCTGAATTCATTCTCTCCTTCGGACCACGTCTCAATTTTTTTAAAAAATGGTAAAACATTTTCATAAGACCATGATTTCAAGCCAAATGAGGCCCATCTCTCATAGTCGTTTTTATTTCCTCGAACATAAACCATCCCATTATGTGCAGAACAACCACCTATCATTTTTCCTCTTGGGCAAAATAATCTCCTATTATTTAAATTAGGTTCTGGTTCCGAATAATATTTATAATTATATTTTGGATCATGCATTGCATACAAAATTGCCAAAGGCATATTAACCTTCCAAATATCACTAGATCCACCTGCCTCAAACAAGGCAACATTAAATTTCCCATTTTCACTTAATCTATTTGCAAGAACACATCCTGCTGTACCAGCTCCAACAATTATGTAGTCAAAATTCATTTACTTTTTAAGTTTATCTGCAAGTACTAATTTATCTGATTTAAAACTATTTTTATTTTCGTTAATAAAATCATCCATAATTTTTATTTTATCTTCTTCAAATTCTGTAACTTTTCTTTTTTCAAGATCGATATAAAGAGATATACTTTCTGTAGTTGCAGCAAGTTTTCCTGTTTTTTTTTCGATCATCTCACATTTTAAATGTAATCTTTTCTTATCATGATCAAAGAAAGTGCAATAAACATCAACTTCTTCATTTTCTTTAACTTCATTGTCGTAAGTTGTTCTTGTTTCAACCACCATTGTACTTCTTTTATTTATTTGTGCTTTAGCTCCGCCCATATCAAATTTATTAAGCATTGTTTCCCATGCCTCATCAAAAATTAAAACATAATAAGCCATGTTCATATGCTCATTATAATCTGTCCAATCTTTTATTATTTTTCTCGAAGCCAAATGAAATGACATTTTATCAGCTTTTGTTTATTTTATTTGCTACTAACAATTTTCTTTGCATCTCTCGTAAAACAGGTCTTTCTATCAATTTACCATCTATTACAACTAAACCTGTGTTTGCTTTTTTAAATTGATCCATAATTCTTTTAGCTTTACTTATTTCTTCCTCGGTTGGAGTAAAAATTTCATTTAAAATACTTATTTGCTTTGGATGAATAGATCCTTTCCCAGTGAAACCTAAGTTTTTAACAAACTGTGCTTCTTTTTTCATTCCTTCCATATCTTCTAAATTTAAATAAGGAACATCAATAACATCAACTCCTTTACTTGCACCAGCATGAACTAACCTTGATCTTGCATAAACTAAATTCTCTAATTTGTTTTCCACTCTCAATTCTGCTGCCATATCCTCTCCACCAAAATATAAAGCAACTATTCTATCGCTAGAATGTGCAATATCATAAATACTTTCAAGAGCTTGATTAGTTTCCATTATAACATGAAGATCAGTATCTAAACCACAATCAGTAAGCATGTCATCAATAAATGTAATTTCGTCAGGTGTTTTAACTTTCGGCAACATGATGGCTTTAACCTTTAGTTTATTTGAAGCAATAGCTTCTAAGTCTAAAAGACCATTTTTAGTTCTTTGACAATTTAATCTAACAACTAATTCAACATCATTTTTTACTTCTAGTGACTTTAATGCTTCAATAGTATTTTTCCTTGCCTCGTCTTTATCTTTCATGGCAATTCCATCTTCTAATTCTATACAAACCATATCAGCTCCTGAAGCCAAGGCTTTTGGAAACATCTCTGGTTGAAGACCTGGTGTAAATATAAAGCTACGTCTAACCCTTAGTTTATTTAAGTCCATTAAATTTTTATTTCTTATAATTGTTAATGATATGATATTATATTTTACTAGAAATAAAAATGAACAATAAGGTCTTCATCTCATGTGCAGTTACAGGATCTGGTGATACAGCAAGTAAACATCCTGATTTACCTAAAACTCCAGAGCAAATTGCAAAAGCAGCAATAGAGTCTGCTAAAGCTGGTGCTGCAATTGCCCATATCCATGTCAGAGAGGAAGATGGAACTCCAAGTAGAAGACTCGAGCTTTATAAAGAAGTGGTTGACAGAGTGAGATCATCTGAAACTGATGTAATTCTTAATCTCACGACAGGCATGGGTGGTGATTTAGATATCGGCCAAGGCAAGAACCCTTTAGACTTTGGTCCAATGACAGACATGGCAAATGTAATGGAAAGAATTGCTAATGCAGAACAATTTCTTCCAGAAATATGCACACTTGATTGTGGAACCTTAAATTTTGGAGATAGTTCAGTTATCACAGTCAACACACCTAACGATTTAAGAAAAGCTGCAAAAAAACTTCAAGAAATAAAAGTTAAACCTGAAATAGAAGCTTTTGATTTAGGAAACATGTGGTTTGGTGCTCAATTATATAAAGAGGGATTATTAAGTGATCCACCTCTTTTTCAAATGTGTTTAGGAATTCCATGGGGTGCACCGGCAACACCATTAGCTATGCAGGCGATGAAAGATATAATGCCTAAAGAAGGTATATGGTCAGGTTTTGCAATATCTAAAAACGAAATGCCATATGTTGCTCAAACTGTAGTAATGGGAGGTAATCCAAGAGTTGGTTTAGAGGATAATTTATATTTATCCAAAGGAAAATTGGCAACAAATCCTCAATTAGTTGAGAAAGCAATAAGGATCGTCACAGATCTTGGTGTAGAGATTATGTCACCTTCAGAAACAAGAGAAAAATTAAAGCTTGTAAAACACAAGTAATGTCAAAAATTAAAACTGTAGGAATAGTTGGAACTGGTGTCATAGGGACTGGCTGGATAATAAGAAATTTAGCTCACAACAAAATTGTTCATGCATATGATCAAAACAAAAATCTCAAAAACTATGTTTTAAAAGAAATAAAAAGAACTTCAAAAAGTATAAAAAAACTTTTTGGAAAAAAAATTTTAATTAAAAATTTAAAATTCTTTAATTCTTTGGAAAAGGCTCTTTCAAATGTGGATTTTGTTCAAGAAAGTGTATTAGAGAATTATAAAGTTAAAACTGATTTAATCCAAAAAATCTCTAAATATGTAAAATCAAATGTAATTATTTCTTCAAGTTCGTCAGGACTTTTACCCTCTAAAATTTTTTCTAAGTGTAAAAATCCTCAAAGAGGCATAATTGGACATCCATTTAATCCAGCGTATTTATTGCCAGCAGTTGAAATAGTTCCTGGAAAAAAAACTACAAGAAAGTTTCTTTCAGATGCAAACAAATATTACAAATCAATCTCAATGAGGCCAATCATGCTCAAAAAAGAATTACCAGGTTATTTATCGGATAGACTTCAAGAGGCATTGTGGAGAGAGGGTCTACATATTATTAATGAAAATTATGCAACAACACAGGAATTAGATCGTGCAATAGAAGATGGACCAGGTCTTAGATACTCAATAATGGGCACATTTTTAACCTTTCATCTTGCTGGAGGTAATGCAGGAATGAAACATATGTTAAAGCAATTTGGTCCAGCCTTAAAATTGCCTTGGACAAAATTAAAAGCTCCAAAGTTAACAAATAAATTATCTTATAAACTTATATCAGGCACAAAAAAACAAGCTAAAGGTAAATCAATTAATATGCTTTCAAATATTAGGGACCAATATTTAGTTGATGTATTAAAAATTAGAAAAAAATATGAGAATAAAATTAGAAATTGATGAAAGAAAAAATTTTTATAAATAAAACTGGTGGATGTATCTGTGGAAATATAACTTTTAAGGTTAAGCTTGATGAAGTCCCTTTAGTTTTCAATTGTCATTGTATTGATTGCAGAAAAAAAATAGGAGGAATAATGACAATTATACTACTTAGAGATGGAGCAATAGATATAGATAAGTCTAAATTAAAAATTTATGAACATGAAGGTGGCAGTGGTAATAAAATTAAAAAACATTTTTGTGGGAAATGTGCTGCTCCTATTTTAACTTATGTAGAAAAGTATAAAAAATACTATTTATATGCAGGTTTACTAGACGATATTAGTTTTTTAAATAAAGCAGAGAACATACACTATAAAGAGTCTCATTTTCCATTTATGGAAATAAGCGAAAAAAATACTAAAGTTTAAATACTAATGCATTCTTAAAGTATTGCCGTCTACAGCAATTACTTGTCCTGATATCCTTGGTGCATCATTCGAAATTAAAAAGCTACAAATTCTTCCAATATCCTCTTCATAGACCCATGTATTCATTGAAGTCATTGAAACAAATTCTTTTTCTATTAATTTTTTTGAAACATTTAAAAATTTCGATTTATCCCTTATTACTCTACCCATTCTATCTCCCTTTATTGTTCCAGGACAAATAGCGTTTACTCTAATTTTAAATTTTCCTAGTTCCATTGCCAGTGTTTTGGTTATACCAACAACAGCCCACTTACTTGCACAGTAAGGGGATCTTAATGGAAATCCAAATATACCTGCAGTTGATGATAAATTTATTATAGCTCCACCTTTATTTTTTTTTAGCATTGGAATTGAATATTTTGAAAAATAAAAATGGCTAATTACGTTTATCTTTAATGTATTTTCCCAATCCTTGCTTTTTAATTTTTCAAGTGTCCCTGTCGGCCCAGCAATTCCAACGTTATTTATTAGAGCATCAATTTTTTTTGTTTTTTTTATTATTTTGCTAAAAAAATTTTTTACTTGGTTCTCATCCGAAGCATCACACTGAAATACAAATAATTTTTTATTATTGAGTTTGTGCTTCTTACATTTATTTAGAAAAGTTGAATTGATATCACAAAGATATACTGTTGCACCTTTATCTAAAAATATTTTTGCCGAACTCCATCCAATACCTGAAGCTCCTGCAGATATGATTATTTTTTTATTTTTTAAGGTAATGCTCATTTTTAATTTTAAAAGATAATTCAAACTAACAAATCTTCCAACTATTAATATGTCAACTAATAATTGAATTGAGCACTAAATTATTTTATATTGATATTGATTATGCACTCAATTTCAAAAATCTCAAAAAACGGCACTTATCTTCAAGTAATTTGGGATGACGGAAAAGAGAGTAAATTTAATTATATGTGGCTGAGAGATAATTGTCCTACAGCACACGATAAAGATTCTAGGCATCGAATGTTTAATATTTTAGATGTATCAGAAAATATAAACCCAAAAAAATATAATCTTAATAGCGATGGTAAATTAGAAATAGAGTGGAGTGAGGGAAATCATGTAAGCCATTATGATATTAGTTGGCTTAGAGAAAATTGTTACACAATTAAAAATAACGAAGAGTACAAATCACCTTATCAATTATGGGATAGTAGTTTAGAAAAAAATATTGATAGTATATATATAGATCACAATGAAATTATATCTTCTGAAGAGGGATTAGTTAAATGGTTAGAGCTTCTTCATTATAAAGGAATAGCAATAGTTTATAATGCTTCAGTAGAAAAAAATTCAGCGTTTCCTGTTTTAAACAGAATTAGTCATACAAGAGAGACATTTTTTAAAACACCTTTTGAAGTTATAAATATACCAAAACCTAATAACTCAGCTTATACAGCTCATGCACTTCAAAATCATATGGATTTACCATGGTTTGAAAATCCTCCTGGGTATCAATTTTTACATTGTTTAGTTAATTCAGCAAAAGGTGGTGACTCATCTGCAGTAGATGCTTTCGCTGTAGCAGAATATTTAAAGAAAAATGATAAAGATACTTTTGATACGCTAACAAAAATACCTTTAAAGTTTAGAGACAAAGATTACACACAAGAAGCTCATAGAAGCTTTTATGGCACTGCAATAAGTTTAACAAAAGATGGTGATTATAATGATGTTAGATTTAGCACTGCAACCATGGACGCTTTAGATTGTCATCCAGATCAAATGGATAAAGTTTATAAATCTCATCATAAATTTGGAAAACTTTTACACGATGACAAATTTCAAATAAAATTTAGGCTAAGACCAGGAGATATATATACATTCAATAATAGAAGAGTGCTTCATGGAAGAACTGAATTTGATCCAAATTCTGGACACAGACACCTACAAGGTTATTACATGGATAGAGATGAAATTGTGGGTAGATTAAATTATCTTAAGAAATAAAAAAAAAGGGCTTTGAAAATCAAAGCCCTTTTTATCTAATTTATTTTAGAGTTATTATGGAAGCCAACTTTTCCATTTATCTGGATTATTGTCTAACCACTCATTAACAACTTCTTTTACATCTCTTTTCTTAATATCAACTTCAACTAACATTTTAGCTTGGTCAATATTTTGTAAAGACATTTTTTCAAAGAACTTCTTAGCATCAGCATGTTCTGCACTAGCAAAAGTAGCTGGGTTTCCATAGTTCATAGTGTAATCTTTTGCCCAACCAGTTGCTGGCCATGCAGCAGTTCCACAATCTTTCCAGTTATTTGCTTCAGTGAAGCTGTCACAAGTTTTGTGTTCTGGAAGTTGTACACCAACCATATCATACTCACCAAAGAACCAATGAGGTGACCATAGATAAAGTAGGAATGGCTCTTTACGCATGTAAGCAGCTTTTGCTTCTGCTATAGCAGCAGCTTCTGTTCCAAGTTCATCAGCTTGGAAGTCTATTCCTAAAAGATCAAGTCTTTTTTGGTCATGACAGTTCCAACCTGCAACCGGACATCCAATAAGTCTACCTCTCTTACCACTTTCAATTGTTGCAAATTTAGCTTTGTGTTTATTTAAGTCTTTCCAAGTTTTAATACCTAGTTCCTCAGCAGCATATCTTGGTATCCAGTAGTCTGACATACCGATTATTCCTGCTGTTCCAAGTAAGTCCACACTTCCATCACCATTGTATGTACCAACGACTTTACCTTCGTATATTAAGTCCTCTTTTAACATAACAGTGTCAGCTTCAGCGTAACTTGGCCAACTTTCGCAAGCGAAGTCTAACTCACCTGCAGCGATTGCTTCCCATAAACCAGTTCCTGAAGGAAATACAGTTTGTTTAATTTTGTATCCCATTTCTCTTTCAAGAATTGCTACGGCAACTTCGCACGTAATTATCCCACCAGTCCAATCTGCTATAGCTGCGTGAAGTCTTTTAGCTGCATTGGCTTGACCAAAGCTTCCAATTAACAGAGCTACAGAAAGAATTAGTGCTGATATCTTTTTTGATAACTTCATTTATTTCCTCTCTTTTTAATTAATTAAAAACACATTTTAGATCAAAATGTATTGGTATGTAAACCACGCAAATAGTACTATTTGTCTTAGCTTATTAAGCCTAAAGCTTCTCTTTGTTTCTTAGTCCACGCAAGTGTAATTCTATCAATAATAATAGCTAGTAATACTATTCCAATACCAGCTGCTAATCCTCTTCCAGTATCTGATCTTGCAAGACCATTAAAGACTTCTAGACCTAAGCCCTTACCACCAATAAGCGGTGTAACTATTTGCATAGCAAAAGCCATAATTACAGTCTGATTAAATCCAATAACTAAACTTGGAATAGCTAACGGAAATTTAACTTTATTTAATGTTTGAATAAGTGTTCCGCCAAATGATCTCGATACTTCAGAGTAAGTACCAGAAACCTGTGTTAAACCTAGTGATGTTAATCGAATTATGGGTGGAATTGAATATATTACAGTTGCAAGAACAGCTGACACTGTTCCACCACCAAAAAACATTAGAACAGGAATTAAATAACAGAAATAAGGAAGTGTTTGCATTGCATCCAACACAACGTTCTGAATATTTCTAAATCTTTCATTGTAAGATGCAATTATTCCAAGAGGAACTCCTATAACAAAACACAGCACTACAGACACAAGTACTGAGGATAAAGTTATCATTGATTGTGTCCATATTCCACATGCACCAATGAATAGAAGAAGTACTGCGGTAATTATTGCAAATCTTATTCCAACAGTTACATAACCTAAAGCCGAAAATACTGCTAATGTATACCACCAAGGTATTTGAGTTAGAAAGACATCTAAAGGTCTTAACAAATTTAAATAAACAAAAGCTCTTAAACCTTTTGCAAAAGAAATAAATCCTGGATTTACAGTCAAGCTTTCCACTGCATTAGTAATTGGTTGTCTTATTGATAATTTCCATTCTTTTGGAAATGTGCCTACTTCTAAAAAGTAATGATCTATAAATGCAATTAGAAATAAAACTAAAAAATAAGGAATAACATAATATCTTTTGCTAATGAATTCACCGATGTTTTCTGCTGTAGATTTATTAAAAACCGAAACTAAGACTCTAAATACTATTGATATAGCAGATGTAACTGTTTGACATATGATTTTTAAAATCTTATTTCCAAAACTTAATGGGGTTTCTAAAATTTTTGCGATTTGATATTTTTCCCAACTTTGGGGAAGTAAATAAAATCTTTGAACATCTGAAGGAAGTCTTTCTTTATCTTTACTAAACGCTAAACTAAATCTATCAAACATTATCGCCATAAATAAAATACATAGCCCACCTTCCATTGCCCAGCCAACATCCAATCTTCTTATTGCTTGCCAAACTTGGCCACCAATACCTTCGGCACCTATAAAACATGCAAGAACCACTAATGCCAATGCCATCATTATTACCTGGTTAATACCCATCATTATACTTGGTAAAGATAATGGTATCTTAATTTTAAATAAAAGCTGAAGTTTACTTGAACCAAAGGAAGTGGCAGACTCAATAGTTTGAGCTGGCACTTGTCTTATGCCGGTATTTGTCAATCTTATTATTGGAGGCATCGCATATATCATGGTGGCTAATATTGCCGGCGCGCCTCCTATCCCAAAAAAAAATAATGCTGGAAACAAATATACAAATGCTGGCATCACTTGCATAGTATCTAAGACTGGCTTCATAAAATTTTCAAATCTATTACTTTGTGAACATAATACACCCAGTATAAATCCAAAAAATACGCATAATAAAACTGACAATCCCATCAATGCCACTGTTTGTAAGGATGGTTCCCACATTCCTGTTGCTCCCCAAAAATAAACTACAAAAGAAGAATAAATTCCCAATCGCAAACCACCTGCAATTATGCAAGGTATTACAATTATTGCAGCTATCAAAATCCAAGGAGACTCTAGCAAAAAGTCTTCTAAAAAATAGTAAGTTTCTTTTATATAGCTTGCTATAATTTTAGTTACCCATCTGTAATTTTTTTTTAAATAATCTTCTCCGTCATTTACCCAAGCTGTAAAGGTAAATTTATCAGTGACTTCTTTAGGAAATTTTGAAGGCCCTTCACTTTGAGTAGACAACCAAAGTGCTACCAAAAAAACAACTCCAATAATTACATAAGTTATTATGTTTTTTGATTGATTTGATTTATCTATTAAATCAGTTCTAGTAGCCATGTCCACAAGTTAAAATAAATAATTTTACATTTAAAGTAAAATATTGTCTATTTTTGGGATAATATTATTTATTAAAAATGGCTGTAGAACAAAAAATCACTTGTACAAATATATGGAAGTTATTTGGACCAGACGAAAAAAGAATTATTAAAAACCTTGATAAAAATTTAAGTATTAAGGAAGTTCAAGAAAAGACAGGTCATGTTGTTGCTGTAAAAGATGTCAGTTTCTCAATTCAAAAAGGTGAAACATTTGTAGTAATGGGATTATCTGGTAGTGGAAAATCAACACTAGTCAGATGTATTTCGAGATTGATTGAACCAACAGCTGGCATAGTGAAAATGGATGATGTTGAAGTTACAAAAATGAGCGCAAGTGAATTATTAGAATTAAGAAGAAATAAAATGAGCATGGTTTTCCAACATTTTGGTTTATTTCCTCATAGAACAGTTCTTGAAAATATTGGTTATGGATTAGAAGTAAGGGGAACAAAAAAAGATATAAGAACAGAAAAGTCAATGGAAGTTTTAAAAATGGTTGGCTTAGATGGTTGGCATAATAATTATCCAAGAGAATTATCTGGAGGTATGCAGCAAAGGGTAGGACTCGCAAGAGCATTAGCTGTGGATCCTGAAATATTAATTTTTGATGAACCTTTTTCAGCTTTGGATCCTTTGATTAGAAGAGAAATGCAAGATGAGCTTTTAAAGATCCAAGAGAAGCTTCAAAAAACTATGGTATTTATAACTCATGACTTTTTAGAGGCAATTAAAATGGGAGACCATATTGCAATCATGAAAGATGGAGAAGTTTCTCAAGTTGGCACACCTGAAGAAATTGTATCTAATCCAAAAGATCAATATGTTAAAGATTTTTGCGAAGATGTTCCTAAATATAAAGTATTAAGTGCAGGCAAAGTCATGAGAACAGAATGCTGCAATGAAACAAAAAATTTATTTGAGAATGGAAAAGATAATATTTTAGATAATTCTAAAATTGAAAATTTAATAGATAGGCTAATTGATAATGATAAAACTTATCCGGTAGTTTGTAACGAAAGTGGAAAGCTATTAGGTGAAATAGATAGAGTAATAGTCATGAAATCTATGAGATCAAATCAATAAATTTGTTTATTACCTTCTATTGATTTCTTTTTAATATTATCTCTCCATATAATAATCATACCAGCAAAAATAATTACTATTACTCCAGGAAATAGTTGGCTCCATGGTGCTTCATTAAAGAAAATCCAACCAAGAATAAAAGATGACGGTATACCAAGATACTCAAATGAAGCAATTTTACTTGCTGAAATTAAACGATATGAATAAATAAATAATATTGCAGCTGTACCACCCAAAACCCCAGTCATTGTCATCAAAATAAAATCTTTAAAATTTTTAATTTCAACATGTCCTGTAGTTACAAAAAATAAAAGTAAACCACCAATGACATTAAATATTAATGTGTATAACTGAATTTTTGCAGTTGAATGATTGCCTTGAATGAATTTTAAAATTATGACAGTGAAAGCCCATGCTATAGCGGTTAGAATTGGAAAAATTGAGTACAAACTAAAAATTTCACTTGTTGGTTTCATTATCATAACTACACCAACAAAACCAATTATAACTGCTGACCATCTGTAAATACCAATTTTTTCACTCAATAAAATTATTGATAGTATTACTATGAAGAAAGGTGACGAAAAGGTTAGCGTCATTGCTGTTGCAAATTCCAGATTTACTACTGAGATAAAAATGAATACATTCATAGAAAGAAAACATATTCCTCTCAAGCAACTCAATATCAAAAACTTATTTCCTAAGTTTTTGAATATTGTTGAAAATTCATTTGTGAATAAGATCAATAATAACAAAGGTATAATTGCTGCTACATTTCTAAATAAAGTTAATTGAATTATTGAGTATTCATCACCTAAAAATTTAATAATAACCATGTAAAGATCTATACATAAAATTGCTAAGAGCATTGTAGCAATTGCTAAATATGTTTTTTTTAGATCTGTTTTTTCAGATGAAATTTTCATTTAATAATATTGAAATTAGTATAAGTTTTTAAAATATTATGCAAAATTTTAAGCTTAATGAAGAATTTTTATTAAATAATCAGGATTGGACATTCCCAACTTTTACAGCTTATGGACCTGGAAGATTTAAAGAAATTGGAAAGTTTTGTAAAAATTTTAAAATAAATAATGCATTAATCGTTACTGATAGTGGTAGTATAAATTTACCATTTATAAGTGATTTACAAAATTTACTTAATGATTCAAAAATCAAATCAGATATTTATTCAAATATATCGCCAAATCCTAGAGATGATGAAATAGATTCTGGATGTAAAAAATTTCGTGAAGGCAATCATGATGCAATAATTGCAATAGGCGGTGGAAGTGCAATGGATGGAGGAAAAGCAATTTCTCTTACAGTTGATAGCGGTGTGCCTTTATGGGATTTTGAATTTGAAAAAGAACCACCAAAACTAACTATGGAAAATCCTTTTCCAAAAATAATTACTATTCCAACTACAGCAGGAACAGGTGCTGAAACAGAAGTTACTGCCATGGTCACTCATCTTGAAAAAGGAATGAAATTTTGTTTATGGCATCCAGATGCCCGACCATGTTTAGCTTTAGTAGATCCAGAGCTAACTTTAAAATTACCGGCTAATCTTACTGCTTGGACCGGTATAGATGCAATGATACATGCAATTGAAGGTTATAGTGTTCCTATATTTCATCCACTTTGTGATGGTTCTGCATTAGAAAGTTTAAATTTAATTTCAAAATCACTTTATGCAGCTGTCGAAGAACCTGATAATCTTTTAGCGAGAGGAGGAATGATTATAGGATCTTATTTGGGTGGAATAGCTTTCTTAAAAGGCCTAGGTTTAGTTCATGCAATTTCGCACATGGTTGGTGCTGAATATAATACTCATCATGGATTGACTAATGCAATTATACTTCCTGCAGTCATGAAATATAATTTACCTGGATTAGAAGAAAAAGTAAAAAGAATGTCAGAGGCCATGCAATTTGAAAACCATTCAATTGAAAGTTTTCAAGACAACTTAAATATAATTCTAGATAGATTAAAAATCCCTAAAGGATTAAATGAATTAGGAGTGCCAGAAGATTGCCAAGAGAGAATAGCAAAGAAATCAATGTTAGACCAAGCTTATGGACAAAATCCTAAAAAGGCATCATTAGATGAGGTCAAGACTTTAGTTTTAGAGAGTATTAGACAAGCAAGATAGGTTTAATTAAGTGCTTGAGAATTTTTCTGTCCATCAAATAATTTCAAAAATAAAAAAAAGAGAAATTAAAATAGTAGAGGTACTAAATTTCTATTTAGATAGAATAAAAAAATTCAATCCAAAATTAAATGCTATTATTTCATATATAGATGAAACAAAAATTACTGAAGAAGCAAAATTAAAAGATGAAAATTTTAATAGTGATAATGACAAAGATGATATTTATGGACTTCCAATTGCTGTTAAAGAATTATTTGATATTAAAAATGAGGTAACATGCTATGGATATAAAGAGTTATTAAAAAATATACCAAAACAGGACTCTTTATTAGTAGATAATTATAGAAAAAACACAATTTTAATTGGTAAAACAAATCTCTCTGAATTTGCTGTTGGTTGTCATACTACTAACAGAGTTTATGGAGCAACTTCAAATGTTTATGATCATAGTAAGTCAGCGGGAGGGTCTTCTGGTGGTGCAGCAGCAGCTGTTGCAGCAAATTTAATTCCTTTTGCAGATGGCACAGATATGATGGGATCTTGTAGAAACCCAGCAGCATTTGCAAATATTTATGGATTAAGACCAACACCTGGTGCGATTGCAGAAGATAGATTTGAAATTAAAAATTTAAAAGATTTTCCTTTAATATCTACAACTGGATGTTTTGCTAGGACTCCCAATGATATGGAATTTTTATTTAACTATATAAAAGGGAAGAATGTAAAGGATAAATTATCTTTCGATCTTGAAGATATAAATATTAAAAAACTTTCAGATTTAAAAATTGGATGGTGCATTGATCTAAACGAACAATATAAGTATGAAGATGGAATCATTGACTTATGTGAAAATATTTTAAAAAAATTACAGTCAAATAATTTAAATATTGAAGATTTAAAAACTGAAATTAATTCAGAAGAATTGTGGTATTCTTGGACAATATTAAGAGCCAAATTTTTGTATGAAAACTTTTTGTTATATAATTTAAAAAATTTAAATGAATTACCTTCTCAAGCATATTGGGAATATAAAAAAGGGAAAAGCATCAAAACAAACGATGTTTTAAAAGCAATAGAAATAAGAAATAAATATATGGATAAAATACAAAACCTATTTAAACATTATGATTTTTTAGCATTACCTTCGGCTCAACTATTTCCTTTTGAAAAGAACCTAAACAATCCAGAATTTATCAATGATAATAAAATTGACACTTATCATAGATATATGGAAGTCTATACATTATCAAGTTTGCTTGGTTTGCCAACTGTATCTATTCCAGTTGGTTTTAATAATAAAGGGCTACCAATGGGAATGCAGATTATAGCAAATGTTAAAGAAGATAATAAACTAATTAACTTTGCCAAATCTTATGAGGAAATTTTTAACTTTTCAAAATTTAAACCAGAATTAACGGAATAATAATGACCAGACATCCTCATCATTTTAAAATTTCATTTGCATTAGCTATTGCTGCTGGTTCATGGGGAATTTATTGGTTACCTCAAAGAATACTAGAAGATGGAGGTTTGACTGGTGGCTGGGGAACAATATCCCAAATGGCGGTTGGAATATTAATATTATCACCAGTCGCAATTTGGAGAGCTATAAAAGGAAAGTCTATTGGATTGGAATTTCCTCTGACTGGTTTTTTTGTTGGAAGTGGATTTGTTTGTTATGCTCTTAGCTTTCTTCTTACTGATGTAGTTAAAGCATTAATCATGTTTTACATGATACCTGTTTGGACAACAATATTTGAAATTATATTTTTAAAAAAGAAATTTGGTTGGAAGAGGGTAATCACATTAGGTTTGGCACTAGGAGGTTTATGGATTGTATTCAGTCAAGAAAATATAATCCCATTACCTCAAAATGCAGGGGATTGGTTGGCTCTTGCTGGAGGTGCACTATTTGGTGCTGGTTTAATTAGAATGGAAATAATTAAAACAGATGGAGTCTTTCCAATTATATTCACATTCTTTTTTTATGGAGGTTTAGCCAGTATACCTATTGGGTTATTCTTAGTAGATTATTTAGGACCAGTTCCATCAGTGGATGTTATCATGTCAATGTCCACTTTTTTATTACTTATCTCGATATTTTATTTTATTCCTACAGGAGTAATAATCTTTTGGGCTCCAAGCAAACTAGGAGCCGGCTTATCATCTATTTTATTTTTAGCTGAAATAATTGTTGGTGTTGTTAGTGCTAGTATTTTAACAAATGAACCTTTTGGTTGGAGAGAAACAATAGGTAGTATTCTAATAATTCTTGGTGGTGTAATTGAAGTTGTATATGTTCCAAAGTCAGAGAAGAAATTAGCATAATGGATATTAATGAATTATTGAAATCAAAAAAAAAAGTCTTCTTAGATGGTGGAACAGGCTCAGAAATTCAGAGACTTGGTGGAACTATGGGACCAGCTTTTTCTGGTTTAGCAAATGTTTTCTCACCAGAAATAGTAATCAAAGTACACGAAAGTCATATAAACGCCGGATGTGATATGATAACAACCAATACTTTTGGAACTGCAAGACATTGTCTTGAGCCTTCAAATTTAGGAGATCAGACTATAAAAATTAACATTGATACAGTTAAGTTAGCAAGACAAGCAGTCAAAAATTCTGGAAAAAAAATTAAAATTGCTGGAAGCATGTCAACATATTTAGCTTTGGCTGAAAATGAATTTAGACCTGACACAAAATTTGTACCATCATTTGCAAAAGAAGAAAAAAATTATAAAGAACAAGCGAGGGTATTAAAAGAAGAGGGAGTCGAAGTGCTTATTCTTGAAATGCTTTTAGATATTGACCATGCTAAAATTTTGCTTACTGCAGCTTTGGAAACAGGTTTACCTGTCTGGGTTGGATTAAGTTGCTGCATAAGTAAGTTTGATGAAACCGTAGTAGGTAGAAATTTTAGAGCTGAAAAAGAGAGATCTATTATATATGACCCTTTAAAATATCCTGATGAGCCAAAATTCCTTCCTGAAGATAAAATTATAAATTTCGCTGAAATAATTAATTCACTCAAATCTATCGGTGGAGATGTTTATGGCATTATGCATAGTTGGTTTATTGATACAAAAGAGGGAATGAAAGTTTTAAAATCAAATTGGAATGGGCCAATTATGTTCTATCCAGAAATTCATAAATTTGACACGAGTACTATGCAAGCATTAATAACTGAAAATGAAATTGAATTTGTTGATAAGTGTTCTGAGTTAATAGATGATCAGGTAAAAATTATTGGGGGTTGTTGTGGCGTCACAGATAAACATTTAAAATCCTTGATAACAAAATTTTCTTAAATTAGTAATCTTTACTAATTATTTGGTCTATCATATTTACCATATCTTTTTTATATTTTTCATTTGTTGCAGATTTAGTCTCTAAGACAGAAAAAAACGCAGCAACAACTTTTGTTTTCAAATTTATTCCTAAAAATTGGCCCCCATACCCAGAGTGACCAATCCAGTTACCGCATTTCATTAATGAATTAACATAACAGACAAATTTATCTTTAGATAATTGAATGTATTTGGGTCCCTCACTATTAATAGTTTTACTCAAAAAAGTTTTAGAACCAATATTTTTTCCATTTATACCTTTTCCAAACCTAGAAAATAGTAAACCCATTCTTAAAAAATCTCTTGTAATTAAACTTCCGCCTCCAGACATCCACGGTGTTCCAAATCTATCTGTTCCTATATACAATCCTTCTTCAAATCCCGTTGCTTCAACTGTTTCCAACAGCCATTGTCTTAAACTTTTTTTACTTACTTTTTCTACAATTAGTCCAATAACATCGGTATTAGCTGATTTATAATGCGCCAGATCGGTATAATTTTTTAAATCTCTGCTTTTTAAAGATTTAATTGAATTTAAATATTGTTCCTGGCTTTGAATGTTTTTGCCTTTAATCGGCAGTCTCCATCCTCCCACAGGCTCATGTAAAAATGAAGACGAATAAGCTTTTGTATAATCTTCGCTATATAGATTTACAATGTTCATGTCTAAAACGTCTTTTACTTTTGCATTTGCATAACCACTGCCAATTTTTGGCAAGTAAAATGAAATTTTCTTATTTAAGTTAATTAGTTTTCTGTCTATCAGCTCTCCCACAAATAAATGTATAAACATTTTTGTAATTGACATTATTGTTTGAGGCTGATTTGTAGAAAAGTCCTTTGCGTACTGCTCGAATAAAATATCCTGATCTTTACCAACTATTAAAGAGCAAAAAGCTTTATTTTTAGTTACCCTTTTTACAGAAGATAATTTACCAATTCTCTTATTAATTTTTTTTTTTAATTTTAAAACAAAATCTGATCTAAGGTATATTCCATATCTATTAATTTTATATAAATTTCTAAAACCCAACCTCCTTTTATTTGGGAGATTCCATTGAGCTTTATTATCTTTTCTTGTAACTAATTCTGGATTTTTTTCTGAAATAATTTTTTTCAAATTAGTACTTTTTATCCAAACTTAAGAGATTTATTTTTCTCGTACTTTTGATGATAGCCTTCTGCTTTACAATAGTTTTTTTCTTTGGAAATTTTTGTAGTAACTTTTCCATCTAATTTCTCATTCATTTCTTTTAAAATTTTCTCTGCTGTATTTTTTTCATTATCATTATTATAAAATATCTCAGAGCGATATTGAATTCCAACATAAGTTCCTTGTCTATTCTTTTGAGTTGAGTCATGGAGTTTAAAAAATAATCTGACCATGTCTTCATAGCTTAAAATATTTTCATCATATTGAACTTTGACTACTTCTATGTGACCTGTATCCCCACCACAAACTGCTTTGTAAGTAACATTAGGATCATCACCTCCGCAATAACCACATTCGGTAGATAATATTCCTTTTATACCATCGTATTTAGTTTCGTCCCAAAAACAACCAATACCACCAATAAAAGTTTTCATAATTTTACAATATATTATTACTTCAAAATTGAAATAGCTTTTATCTCTTCAACTCCTATACCACAACAACCACCAACAATTTTTACACCTTTGCTAAACCATTTTTTTGCAACTTCCAAATAATCATTGGGTGAAAAATCATCCACAAACTTCCAATTTGGTTTTTCGTAATAGCCTTTATTAGGGTATGCACCAATAACTCCATTATAATTTTTTAATGCAGTATCTAAAGCTGCACTCGTTGTTTTAATATCTGAGTGAGCAATTAAAATTGGCCCCTTATGTAATTTACTAAAATTTTTCAACGATACTTCTAAATCCTCGTAAATTTCAGTTTTATTCTTCACATCATCATAACCAAGTGTAATATTTTTTGTATTCTGATCTATTACACAGGAAATAGAAAGCCAAATAGGTAACTTTATATTTGAAGAACACTCAAGCATAGTCTCCACGATTTCTGCTTGAGATGTCATTGCTTCTAAAATTATTAAATCAACACCCTCATTTGATAAAATTTTAATATGTTCATTAAAACATGGCTTCATGTTCTTTGTTCCAAGTTTAAGAAAACTTCCATAACTCGAAACACTTCCCGCTAAACAGATGTTCTTTTTTGAATTATTAATTGCTTGTTTTGCAATTTGAACTGCTTGTCTATTAAATAATTCAATTGAGTCTTCATATCCGTGTTTTCTAAGAGAAATTGGAGTTGTAGCATAAGTATTTGTTGTAATAACATCAGCACCTGCATCAATATAATTTTCATGAACTTCTTTTAGAAATTCTGGGCTATCTACCGAACATTTTCCACACCAGAGGTTTTGATCCATTTTAGCTCCTTTTTTTTCAAGCTCAGCACCTATACCTCCATCAAGTAAAATAATTTTTCCTTCATTAATTTTTTCTTGAATTAAATTGTAAGACATTAATTGTTTGTGAAAGCACAAATTTTATTATTATCAAGATCTCGAATATAAGAATAGTAAACTCCAGAACCTTCTGGTCTTTCACCTCCAGCTCCTTCACTTTTTCCACCTGCCTTAAGTCCAATCTCATGAAACTTATCAACTATATCTCTAGATGATGTAATAAATGAAACTTGCGTTCCATTTCCATTAGTTGCCTCTTTCATATTGACAGGTTTGGTCACATAAAACTCTATAGTTCCATCGCCATTTTTTTCTGTGTAACCAGCGCAAACTTCATCTTTATAATTTCTTTCTAGATTTAAAACTTTTAAGACTTCATCATAAAAAATTATTGCTTTTTCTAAGTTATTGGTTCCTACCATTACATAACCAAGCATTTTAATTTTTCCATTCAGTAATAGTTTTTACCTCTAGATATTCATGCAATCCCCAGGTTCCACCTTCACGCCCATTTCCAGATTGTCTATACCCACCAAAAGGAGTCCCAGAGTCAGCTGCTTTATGATTTACATACACAATTCCGGACCTTAATTTTTTTGAGACTCTTTTTGCCTTTTCATTATCCTCTGTTTGTAAGTAGTTTCCTAATCCATATTCTGTATCATTTGTAATTTGGATAGCTTCCTCTTCATTTTCAAAAGGAATAATCGACAATACTGGTCCAAATATTTCCTCTTTAGCAATTCTCATATTATTATTAACATCAGTGAATACTGTTGGTTTAATAAAATAACCTTTCTTTAGATCTTCAGGTTTGTCAGGACCACCTGCTACTAAAGTAGCACCTTCTTCAATTCCACTATTTATTAAACTTTGAATTTTATCAAATTGAGTTTTTGAAATTACAGGCCCAATATGGTCACCAGCTTTTGAAGCAAGATCAACTTTAATTTTATTTGCTTCATCTGCAGCTTCTTCAACAGCTCTTTTATAAATTGATTTTTCAACAAGCATTCTAGTTGGGGCATCACAGGATTGACCTGAATTACTCATTACGTTTCTAATACCATCTCTGACTGCATCAGGATATGCATCAGCAAAAACAATATTTCCACCTTTACCACCAAGTTCAAGACAAACTCTTTTTATAGTTTCGGCAGCATTCTTTGTAATTAATTTTCCAGCTCTAGTAGATCCTGTAAATGAGACCATATCAACATCAGGATGTCCTGACAGGTCAGTTCCAACACCAGGCCCATCACCATTTACCAAATTAAATACTCCAGCTGGAAATCCAGCCTCATCTATCATCTCTGCAAATAGCATTCCTGACAATGGTGCAATTTCAGATGGTTTAAGTACCATTGTACACCCAGTAGCAAAAGCTGGAATTACTTTTAAAGCAATTTGATTTATAGGCCAATTCCAAGGTGTAATTAATCCGCAAACTCCAATTGGCTCATATACAATATGATTAGTAGATCCTTTATCAAAACCTGGTTCGAATTCGAATTCTTTTAATCTTTTTATAAAGTCTTCAATATGACCTGCGCCAGAAGATGTTTGATTAGCTGAACACCAATCTTTAGGACAACCAAGCTCTGTAGTAATAGCATCAGTCATATCATCCCATCTAGAATTATAAATTTTTAATAATTTTTCTAATAAATTTAATCTTTCTTCTTTTGAAGTTTCTTTCCAAGTCTCAAATGCAGATTTTGCTGCTTTGACTGCAGCATTTGTATCATCAGAACTTCCAAGACTTATAATTGCACAAACTTCTTCTGTTGATGGATTAATAACTTCACATTCATTCTTATTTACTGGCTCAACCCATTTGCCATTGATATAAAATTTTTTTTTATCGAGCATTTATATTTCAAAATTAATTTTTCTTATTATACGTTTATTTACTATAACCATTCAAGAAATTAGATACAGTTTTTAAATTTTAATGATTAATCAATATGTGGTGGTATATTGTATTTATGAAATCACAAAAAATAGAACCAAAGTTTGAAAATAACCAAAATCCACGTATTGGACTTATCGCTTTAGCAACCGATCTAGTGATTGAAAAAGATTTTATAAGTGTAATTAAAGATAAAAAAATAGATTTTTTTGTAAATAGAATAGAATGTTATAATCCCTTAACCAAAGAAAATTTGATCAAAATGTCAGAGAATATTACTCAAGTAACAAGAGATATCTTGCCAGAGCAAAAATTAGACTGTGTTGTATATGCTTGTACATCAGGAACTATTGCAGCAGGGTACGATAATATTAAAAATAAAATACAAGCAGCAAAACCTGAGGCAAAACTTTCAACACCAAGTACAGCAGCTTTGAAAGCATTGAAAAAATTAAATATTAAAAAACTTTCTATATTCACACCTTATAGTAAAAAAGTTAACGATGATGTTGTTGATTATTTTAAATCATCTGGTTTTGAAATCACCTCAAATTCATACTTTGATATTCATTCTGACATGGAGATTGGTAAAGTAGATCAAAATTATCTGTTTGATGTGCTAATAAATTTAGATGTAAGTGAGGCAGATGCTTTATTTGTATCTTGCACCGCTTTACCAGTTCTTCCTCTAATACAAAAATTAGAAGATAAACTTGGAATACCAGTTCTTTCAAGCAATCAGGCTTTAATCTGGGAATCTTTAGAGAACATAGGTGAAAATAAATCTGTAAAAGGATTTGGAAGACTGTTTGATTAATTTATGTCCTTTTCAAAAGAAGAATACAAACAAAGACTATTAAAAGTTCAATCTCTGATGAGAGAGAAAAAAATTGATTTAATCATTTCTCACGACACAAATAATATGAATTATCTTACAGGCTACGATGCTTGGTCTTTTTATTATGCACAATGTGTATTAGTGCACGTTGATTCAAAAGAGCCAATTTGCTTTGTTAGAGATCAGGATGCAGGTGGGGCGTACATAAAGACCTATTTAAATAAAGACAATATTATTGTTTATGATGAGAGTTATATTCATACTTGGCCAAAACATCCCTATGATTACTTGACCAAAGTAATTAAAGAAAAAAAATGGGATAAACTGTCTATTGGAGTTGAAATGGATGCTCATTATTTTACAGCTTTTTGTTATGAAAAGATTAAACAGGGGTTACCAAATGCAAACATTATCGATTCTGATCGACTAGTTAATTGGGCTAGATTAATTAAATCTAATGCAGAAATAAATTATATGAAGTCTGCTGCTTTAATTTCTCAAAAAGGAATGCAAACTGCAATGGAAGTAATTAAACCTGGTACAAGACAATGCGATGCTGTTGGAGAAATTCAAAAGTCTTTATTTTATGGTACAGAAGAATTTGGAGGTGAATATTCTAGTATCGCAACGCTTCTTCCAACTGGAAAAGGTACATCTGCTTCACATTTAACAGCAACCCAAGATAAATTTATTGAAGGTGAAGCAACTATAATTGAACTTTCAGGTGTTTATAAAAGATATCACGCACCTATGGCTCGAACAATTTTATTAGGTAAACCTGATCAATTAAAAATAGATACAATGAATAAAACTATAGAAGCTTTACAAGCTGGAATTAATGCTACAAAACCCGGAAACACAGCAAATGATGTTGCCCAAGCCTTTTGGAAAATTTTAGATAAATATGGTATCGAGAAGAAATCAAGAACGGGTTACTCAATAGGTATTGGATATCCACCAGATTGGGGAGAGCATACTTTAAATATTTATAAAGGCGATATGACAGTACTTGAACCAAATGTTTGTTTTCATATGATTGCAGTAATGCAGTTTGGTGATTGGGGAGTAGAAGCATCTGAAGCAATCCGAGTTACCGACAAAGGTTGTGAATTATTCTGTAAATTTCCAAAAGAGCTACATATTAAGAACTATTAGCTATTGATAATTAACTTCTTAAATGTTTTAAACACTAGATGTCTAAAAATACAGAATTCGTTAAGTTCGATAAAGTTGACAAAAGTTACGATGGTAAAGTCTTAGTAGTAAAAGATTTAAATCTTAATATCTCAGAGGGCGAGTTCATTACTATGCTTGGTCCATCTGGTTCAGGAAAAACAACTTGTCTGATGATGTTGGCTGGATTTGAAACACCAACCAATGGTGAAATCTATTTAGATTCTAATCCTATTTCAAATATACCACCGCACAAAAGAGGAATTGGAATGGTTTTTCAAAATTATGCATTGTTTCCTCATATGACAGTTTATGAAAATTTAGCATTTCCTTTAAGAGTTAGAAAAGTTCAAAAAGATGAGATTGATAAAAAAGTAGATAAAGCTTTATCAATGGTTTCTTTATCAGGATTTGAAAGTAGAATGCCAGCGCAATTATCTGGTGGTCAGCAACAAAGGGTAGCTGTTGCAAGAGCTCTAGTATTTGATCCAGCAGTAGTTCTAATGGATGAACCTCTTGGAGCTTTAGATAAAAACTTAAGAGAAAGTATGCAATACGAAATTAAACATATTCATGAAAATATTGGTGTTACTGTAGTTTACGTTACACACGATCAAGGAGAAGCATTAACAATGTCAAATAGGATAGCAGTTTTTAATGATGGTAAAGTTCAACAATTATCGAGTCCTGATAAATTGTACGAAGAACCAGTTAATTCTTTCGTTGCAGAGTTTATAGGTGAAAATAATACATTTGGAGGAGAAGTAACTGACATTTCAAAAGATGTTTGTAAAGTTAAACTACAAAATGGAGAAATTTTAGCTAATCCAGTTTCAGTAACTTCCAAAGGTGATAAAACAACAGTTTCAATAAGACCTGAGAGGGCATTGATAAATCCAAAAGATAAAATGGATAATAATCAAACGGGAAAAATCGAAGAAGTTATTTACCATGGTGATCACACTAGAGTAAGATTAGATCTTTTAGGTAATAAAGAATTTATTTTAAAAGTTCCAAATAGCTCAAACGAGTTAGATTTAAAATTAGGTAATGAGATTAAAGTAGGATGGAACAGTCAAGACGCAAGAGCTCTAGATCCTAAATAATTTCTTAAATATCCCAGTATTCCTATAACAAAATGGCCTGTTGACTCTGAATATCGTTTTTGTTGTACTTCGCTTATATAAATTAATTTATATTAAACGTTTAAACGGAGGATAAATGAAAAAATTAAGTAAATTATTACTTGCTCTTTCTTTTGCTCTTTCAATAACTTCATCTGCATTTGCGGTTACAGTAGCATCTTGGGGTGGAGCTTATACAGAGTCTCAAAAGCTAGGGTATGGTGATCCAACTGCAAAAGCTCTTGGTGTTGATATCAACTGGGTAGACTATTCAGGTGGATTATCTGAGATTAAAGCTCAAAAAGAAGCAGGTGCAATTACTTGGGATATTATCGATGTATTCGCATTTGATACTATCAACGGATGTGACGAAGGAATTTTCGTTGAATTCGATTTTGACAAAGACTTCCCTGCAGCTCCAGATGGAACTCCTGCAAGTGAAGATTTCTTTGCTCCAATGCCAAGTAAATGTGCGGTAGGAAACATTTTATATTCTTGGAACTATGCTTATAACGTAAACAACGTTGATGGTACGCCAAAAACTATAAAAGATTTCTTTAACACTAAAAAATTTCCAGGAAAAAGAGCTATTTATAAATCAGCTCTAACAAACCTAGAAATCGCTTTAGCTGGTGACGGAGTTTACATGGGTAAAGGTGGATCAGAGATCTACAAATTACTAGAAACTGAAGCTGGTGTTAATAGAGCTATGAACAAAATTAAAGAGCTTTGTACAGATCCAAATGGTGGATGTGTATTCTGGTCTGCAGGTGCTCAACCACCAGAATTATTAGTATCTGGTGAAGTTGTTATGGCAACTGGTTGGAATGGAAGATTCTTTAATGCTGAAATCGGTGAAGGTGCTCCAATTAAACAAGTATGGGATGGACAAGGTCTTGACTATGAATATTTCGCACTTGTTAAAGGTGGACCAGATGAAGCAAATGCTAAAAAAGCTTTAGCAATGATGACTAACACTGAAATGTTAGCTGGAAGTGCTAAATATATTGCATATGCTCCATACAGATTATCATCTTTAGAAATTATCAAAGCAAATGAGCCTTGGTATAAAGATGGTAAAACTGAAATGATGCCACAAATGCCAACTGCTCCTTCAAACACTAAAAAATACTTTTTAGTTGATCCATTTTTCTGGGCTGATAACGGTACAGAACTTGGTGAGAAGTGGGAAGCTATGAAAGCTGGTCTATAAAAGAGTATAAAAGACTAGAATAATATAATATATATAGGGCGACTTTATTAAGTCGCCCTTTTTATTTATGAGCAGCGAAACAAAACAAATACTTACAACTGACGGAATTCCTTTAGAGATAAGTTTAAAAAAAGCTGAAAGAAAAAACAAAATTAAAGCATTTTTACTTGTTGCACCATTATTACTTTTTTTGATTATCACTTACATTTTTCCAATCGGGGAAATGTTTACAAGAAGCATTGATGATAAAATGATTACAAACATGCTTCCAAAAACATTTAAGTCTATGGAAACATGGGACGGTAAAGAGCTTCCATCCGAAGAAGTATTTGCTTCATTTTTATCTGATTTTAAAATTCTTGTAGAAAAAAAAGAACATGGAAAATTAGCCCAAAGACTTAATAAAGAAAAAAATGGGTTCAACACTATTACAAAAAAATTATTCAGACAGGTAAAAAGGAATAAAATCGACGAGACACAAAGTATTAAAGAACAAATAATGAAAGTGCACAAGAGATGGAGAAATGTAGAATATTGGCAAGCAATTAAAAGAACTGCCCCTCCTTATACTTCAGCTAAATATTTAAAAGCTATGGATATGTATTTGAATGAAGATAACAAAATTACTCAAGTTAGTGAAGATAGAAGAATACATAGAATTTTATGGTTGAGAACTGTAGAGGTTGCTTTCTTTGTTACGGTTTTTTGTTTTTTAATGGGTTACCCAATAGCCCATTTACTAGCAACACTCCCAATGAAGTATAGTAATTTATTAATGATTTGCGTTCTTCTACCATTTTGGACATCATTATTAGTTAGAACAGCTAGCTGGATGATTTTACTTCAACAGCAAGGAGTAGTTAACGATTTCTTTGTAATGATTGGGATCGTGGCAGACGATAATAGGCCAGAAATGATGTACAACAAAGTCGGAACTTATGTTGCGATGACTCAAATCCTCTTACCATTTATGGTTTTACCACTGTACAGTGTGATGAAAACCATCTCGCCGAGTTTAATGAGAGCAGGTAAATCTCTTGGCGGAACACCTTTTGTGGCTTTTTGGAAAGTATATTTTCCATTAACCATACCAGGTATCGGGGCAGGGTGTCTTTTAGTTTTTATTTTAGCAATTGGATATTACATTACACCTGCATTAGTTGGGGGAGCATCAGGAACCTTAATTAGTAACCAAATTGCATATCATATGAAAACTACTTTAGATTGGAGTTTTGCTTCAGCGATGGGGCTTATGTTGCTTGGAGGAGTTTTGGTTATCTATTGGCTTTATAATAAATTAGTTGGAGTTGATAATATTAAGTTAGGTTAGTATGGCATTACCAAAGTATACAGAAACTAGATATAGAATTTGGCACTACTTTTACATTGCCATATGTACTTTTGTTTTTATTTTTTTAATAGCACCTTTGTTTGTAATATTTCCATTATCATTTAATGCAGAAGAGTTTCTTGTTTTTTCAGAAGGGATGAAGAATTTAGACCCAGATGCTTTTTCATTAAGATGGTATAAAGATATGGTTTACGGCACAAAGAACCCATGGGGTCTTGCTGCAAAGAATAGTTTTATTATTGCTATATTTGCAACTTTAGGGTCAGTAATTTTAGGAACGGTTGCTGCATTAGGATTGAGCAGCAGACACATGCCCTTTAAAGGAATAATAATGGCAACTTTGATTTCACCAATGATAGTTCCACTTATTATATCAGGTGTTGCAATATTCTTTTTTATGGCAAAAGCAGGTTTAGCGGCAACTCATACAGGAATAGTTTTAGCTCATATAATTTTGGGAACACCTTTTGTTGTAATTACTGTTACTGCAACATTATCAGGTTTCGATCATAGTGTAACAAGAGCGGCAGCTAGTTTAGGTAGTAACCCAGTAAATACATTTATGAAAGTAACACTTCCGTTGATTTTACCTGGAGTAATATCAGGAGGTTTGTTTGCTTTTGTAACTTCTTTTGATGAAGTTGTGGTCGTTTTATTTTTAGCTGGTCTTGAAAATACAACTATTCCAATTCAAATGTGGACAGGTCTAAGAGAACAATTAAGCCCTACAATTCTAGCAGTAGCTACTTGTTTAATCGTTTTATCGACCTTAATATTGATTAGTGCTGAATTGTTAAGAAGAAGATCGGAACGTTTAAGAGGAATTAATAGATAATTAATTTACCGACTCGATTACTGTCGCAATACCCATACCTAAACCGATACATTGAGTAGATAAAGCATATTTCTTATTTTCACGTCTAAGTAAATCTGCAGCTTTGCCAGTTATTCTCGCTCCTGTTGCTCCTAGAGGGTGTCCCAGTGCTAAAGCTCCACCATCTAAATTAGCTTTTTTTTGATCGATACCAAGATCTTTTAAGCATGCTATTGATTGAGAAGCAAAAGCTTCATTAATCTCTACAATATCGATATCATTAATTGATAAATTTGCTCTCTCTAATGCTTTCTTAGTTGCTCCTATAGGTCCAAGTCCCATTACATCTGGTTCACATCCTTTAACTCCAGTTGAAACAATTCTAGCTAAAATCTCTAAACCATTTTCTTTGGCATAGCTTTCTTCACATATCAATGTTGCTGCTGCTCCATCGGTAAGAGGTGAGGATGTTGCCGCAGTAACAGTTCCTTCTTGGTCAAATGCAAGTTTTAAACCATCTAAAGTTTCTTGATTACTTTTTGGACGTATGTTTCCATCTTTTGTGCAACCAGCGATTTCAACGATTTCATTTTTAAATTTACCATTAACTTCAGCTTCATTGGCTTTTTGATGACTTTGAATTGCAAACTCTTGTTGTTCAGTTCTTGAAATTTTATATTTCTTGGCAACATTTTCAGCAGTTATTCCCATTGAAAAATAGACATTTGGATTTTCTTTATCTGTGTAAGGATAAGGTATTGGTTCAAAGCCAGTTGTAACCCTAGTCATACTTTCAACACCTCCACATACGAAAACTTTTCCTGCGCCCATTGCTATTTTACCTGCTGCAACATGAATAGCTTCCATAGATGAACCACACCATCTATCGACAGTCATTCCAGACGTATGTATTTCCATTCCAGATAAAAATGTTGTGAGTTTCCCAATATTAAAACTCTGCTCTCCAACCTGGAAAGCACACCCAACAACAATATCTTCTATATCAGCTGGATTTACTTTAGTTTTAGATACAAGATTTTTAACAACTTCTGCAAACATATTTACAGGCTTAACATCAATTAATTCACCTTTTCTTGCCATTGTAAAAGGTGATCTTGAATATCCTGCTATAACTGCTCTTTTCATATAAGACTTATACCTACTAATTATTATTTTGAAAATGGTAAAGAGGACACAATTCCTTTTCTTAATTTATTATCAGGAGTGTGAACTAAAACTTCTGATCCTGTTTTGCAAAATTCATTTAAAATCATAGATAAACCAATATTTTTTTTGAATTTTGGAGAATAAATCCCTGAAGTAATTTTACCAATTAATTTCTTATCTTTTGAATAAAGTGGAAAAGGAATTGAACATGGAGGACAATCTACACCATCAAATAATACTCCTTTTAATTTTTGTTTTACACCTTGTTTCTTAATATTATCTAAAGCATTTTTTCCAATGAAATCATGATCGCTTTTGTCACTACAATATTTTTCTAAGTTACATTCAATTGGATTATTTTCTTTTGTAAAATCATTTCCATATGACATTAATCCTGCTTCTATTCTGTCAATTAAATTTGGGCATCCTGGAGCAATGTTAAATTCTTTCCCCGCTTTCCATATTATATCCCAAATTTTTTCTCCCATTTCATTTTTGTCGAAGTAATCTTCAAAGCATTTAAAATAAATTTCAAATCCATCTTGTTTGCTGTATCCTGATCTTGCAATAACTTGTTTAGTTCCTAAAAAATCAAATATTCTAAAATTAAAAAATTTTAATTTTCTAATATCTTCTCCGAATATTGATGACATCAAATCTTCAGACTTTGGACCTTGTACTGCAAGAGGATATACATCTGGTTCTGTTATGCTCACATTTAGATTTAAACCAACTGCAATACCTTTTGCCCAAAGCAATACATCAGAATCTGCTATTGAAATCCAAAACATATCATCATCTAACTTTAACAACACTGGATCATTTATCATTCCAGCATTTTCATCTATCATAGGAATATAAAAACATTTTCCAGTCTCCATATTTTTTAAAGATCTTGGCGTCATTTTTTGGACTAATAAACTAGCGTCTGGACCTGATATCTGAACTTGTCTTTGACAAGAAACATCCCATAGCTGAACATGCTCATTTAAATGCCAATAATCATCCTCAACAGATTTCTGAAATCTTTTTGGTAAGAGCATATGATTTACAACAGTAAAATCAGTTACACCACATTCTTCAACTCTCTTGGTGTAAGGAGTTCTTCTTATCCTCCTAGACATATTTAGTTTTGTGCTAATTTTGCTTTGTATCAACGAAGCCATATATTATTTTGACCACCAAACTGTATAGCTGTTAGGAGAAATTATGATTGGCAAGTGATAATTTTTTTTATTATCAGTCATTTTAAATTTTACGACTATTTCACCCACAATTTTTTTTTTTTTAAAGTATCTTTTAATATCACAAATCATTTCATAATCGCATTCACAATCTTTTTTGCTAAGATTGAAATGCTGATTAATCCTACCATTTCCATCAGTCTTTGTATTCAAAAAAAGCTTTTTTAATTTTGAGGACTGTATTTGATAAATCTTTACTTTGACGTTACTTGCATGAGTTCCATCAGAACCATTCAATAAATGTGAGCTAAATTTTGCCATTTTACTCTATTGAAGATTTCTCTCTCTTGCTGGCCACAGCAGCAACAATTGGACTTAATACTGGTTTAGCTTTTACATTTACACAAGCAGTTTTACCGCTTGCAATAGCTCTTTTTAGTGCTGGACCCAATTCTTCTCTTTTCGTTACTAATTCTCCATGACCCCCAAAACCTTCAAATATACTGTGGAAAGGTATATCTCTAAAGTCTGTTGCAACTCTTTTTCCGCTTTCAAATAGTCTTTCTTGTTGTTGACCAATTGATGCTAAGCCACCATTATTGTCAATAACAACAACGATTGGTTTCTTTTCAAAAAATGCAGTTTCTATAGACATGCCACCAGATAAAAAGGCACCATCTCCACTAATTAAAATTACGTTCGATTTAGGATTATTATTTTTTGCAGATAATGCAAATGATACACCAACACCCAGCATACTAAATGTGCCTGGATGTAAAATTCCACCTAATTTTTTTCCTTGAGCTCCTGCTAAATTTATAGCGATCTCCGACCAGAAATGAGTATTTCCTCCATCAATTACAAGCCAATCTTTCTCATCCATTGCGTCTTGAACGTCTAACGCTAATTGTAGCGGATGAATTTTTCCTCCATTTTTTTTTGCTTTATCTGCTTCAATCTTTAATTCATTTAAAGATTTATCCACCCAATCTTTTTTTTTATTTTTATTATCTTGAAACCAACTATTTCTTAAATTCCATTTATTATTTTTCTTTAAATTACATAGAGTATCCAAAAATACTCCTGGATCACATAAAAGGTTATGATCAGCCGCTCTATTAAACTCAATTTCTTCATGGGAACCATTAATACAAACTAACGTTGTTGTTTTTGGAATGAAAGGAGGGTTACCAAAATTCATTTGGTTATCTAACCTTGCACCAATCATTAAAACTAAGTCTGAATTATGTAATGCAAATTCTGAGGGTGGATATTGGTGAATATCTGCTAAACCCATATATGCATTTGCCTCTTCCCCCAAAAGTTTTTGATGGTATGGCACATTAAAAACTGGAATATTTAAACTTTCACCCGCAGTCTCTAAATTTTTTTCTGAGTTTGACCACCAAACACCATGTCCTCCAATTATGACAGGTTTTTTTGCATTACATGCTAGCTCAAGTATTTTTGATAGAGCATTTGGATCTGGCCATGCTTTAGCAACTGGCTTTGCTTTATGTGAAAATGGTCTTTCTTCAAGTCCAGCATTTTCTTCAAATGAAGAAAACATTATATCCACTGGTAAACTTAGATGAACAGCTCCAGGATATCCATTAGTTGCAATTCTGTAAGCTTTGTCAACAAATTCTCTAATTCTTGTTCCATCTGTAATGCTTGCGCTATATTTTGTAAGAGGAGCAGCTATTGAAACATCATCAATTTCTTTAAAGCCACCTGAGCCTTGTCTTTTTAAACTACTTGATCCAGTTATATAAATTATCGGTGTTCTTTCTCCCCATGCTTCCATCATAGATGGCACTGCATTTGCAAAACCTTCTGGTCCAACTAAACATACAGATGGTTTTCTTGTAATTCTTGTGTGTCCATCTGCTAAGTGTCCAGCTATTTGTTCATGAGGACAATTAACCACATCAATTTGACATTCCATGAAACCTTCAATAGCAGGATTACAAAACCCACCAGATAGAGTAAAAACTTTATTAATACCTTTATCTTTTAATGCTCTTGCAATTAATGCTCCGCCTCTTATTTTTTTTTCCATATTAGTAAGTTGTATTCATAAAAAGTTTTTGTTCGATTATATCAGAAGAAACTTCATTAATATCATTTAATCCAACCAAACCTAGTGTTGTGCTGGTTTCTTCTTTGATTATGTCTACAATTCTTCTTAGCCCGCTAGCACCATCAGCGCCCATAGCATACATTACAGGCCTTCCAATCATTGAAAAATCTGCTCCTAAAGCTAATGATCTAACAATATCGCTACCACTTCTTATCCCACTATCAAAAATAATCGGAAAATTATTTCCTACTGCCTCTCTAATAAAAGGTAATATGTTTATTGCTGCTGAGGCACTATCTAATTGTCTACCTCCATGATTTGAAACTTGAATAGCATCAGCGCCCATTTCTTTAATTTTAACTGCATCATCTGATGACATAACACCTTTTACAATTAATTTGCCTTTCCATTTATTTCTTACTCTTTTTAGAGTTTCCCAATCTGTTTTTCCTCTACTTTCTTTTCTTTTAAAAACACCTTTTCCACTTTTTGAAGTCTCGTAATTCATTGGCTTTGGTATTCCATTAAGCAATGTAGATATTGACCAAACTGGATGAGTTGCAAAATCAAAAAATTGTTTAGGTCCAATTTTAAATGGATATGAGAATCCATTTTTATCATCTCTAGTTCTCCTAGATAAAACCGGAACATCAACAGTAAGTATAGCAACTTCATAACCAGTTTTTTCTGCTCTATCGAGCAATTCCATGACAAAAGCTTCATCCTGAAAAATATAAAGTTGAAGCCACGAATGACCTTCTGAAAGTTCATGCATTTTTTCTAAGGTAGTTGTGGAAGCCATCGATACACAAGTTGGTATATTATTTCTTGCACTCTCTTTTGCCAGCATTGAGTCTGCTCCCGGCCATGAAAGATTTGTCATACCCATTGGGGCAAAACCAAATGGATAGTCATAGTTAAATCCAAGAATATTTTTTTTTAGTTTTCTTTCCTCTACATTTCTTAGAACTCTTGGCTCAAGACGTATTTGATCTAAAGCAAAACTATTAATTTCTGATAACTTTTCATCTCCAGATGCGCCATCAATAAAATCATAAACTATCTTTGGCAATCTTTTCTTTGATAGTTTTTTTGCGTCTTCAATGCTAAAAATTTTATTACTGGCTTTAATGTTATCCATTTAAATTTTTTATATATGTTTTTAAACTTATCTTATCATGTCTAGTCACATAATAAGCGTCATGATTAATTCTTGAAGAATAAACCTCTGAAGGAACTCCGTCAATAAAAAGCACAGCTACACCATCATCAATGGCTATTCCATCTGGCAAATTTCCGTCTTTAATTTCTGAAATAAATTGTCGAAGTCGATTATTATCTGAAGAATGAGGTGTGCAACTTCCATCTAAAAAATTTATTCCTTTTAATGGACTTAGCTCTTTATCGACCGAGTCTGATAATATCCAATCAAACCAACAGACGGCTCCTGCGCTTATTCCACTCAGAATTATTCCCTTTTCATATGCATCTTTAAATACTTTGATAAGATTATGTCTTTTCCAAATATTAATCATGTTAGAGGTATTACCACCTCCTACATAAATTATATCTTTGTTCATCATCCATTCATTAAAACCTTCCACACTTGAACATAGATTAAAATGAGATAATTTAAATTTATGCGATTTAAATCTTTTATAAAAAAGATCGGTCTTTTCTTGATTATCATTGCTAGCGGTAGGTAAAAAACCGATATTTATTTTTGATTTATTAACTTGATTTATAACATATTCATCCAAGTCTTCGTCAGACGAATGTGTAAATCCACCACCACCAATTGCTATTATTATTTTTTTATTCCTGACCACGGAGAAGGACCTGTTGGAATATCAATTTTTAAACCTCTTACAATTTCATTTTTAAAGTCATACATTGGTAAGGTGCATATTTCGCCTTTATGAATTTTATTATCATTGCAATTAACATCCACTATTAGCCCTGGTTTATATTTTGTAGAATTCATTAAAACAATTCCAACACCACATTTTTGAAAAGGTGACCAAGTGCTTGAAGTAATTTTTCCAATTATTTCATTATTAAATTTTATATAAGTTCCTTTTAAACCTGTTCCATTTTCTACTCGTATTCCCCAACATCTTTTTTCTTTATCAGCAGTCATCAATGATGATTTTCCAATAAAATAATTTTTTTTTAAATCTACATACTTGCCTAACCCAACATCATATGGATTTGTTTCATGATTAAAGTCTTGCCCAGCTGATAATAGTCCAGATTCTATTCTTTTACATCTGAAACCAGGTGTACCCGTGAGTATCATTCCCATTTTTTTTCCTTCCTCAAGAATGTAATCCCCAACTTTTTCAGTATTATTATTTTTTCTAAAATAAATTTCCCAACCAAGTTCATTACTGAAACCCGATCTACTTATGATTACCTTTTCATTTAGTATAGTTATTTCTTTCCAATCAAAATATTTCCAATTCTCAGGAAAAGTCTCTTTACTTAAAACTTTTAAAAGATCCATAGATTTTGGTCCTTGAATTTGACTTACCCAAACGTCTGGGTCAGATATTTTTACATTAAGATTATCAGTGTGCGCCTTATACCATGAAAAAAGATCACCATCAGCTTGAACAAACCAGAATTTATTTTCTTCAAGTTTTAGTAAAACTCCATCTGTAAGCATACCTCCATCGTTGTAACAAGCGAATTGGTAAGAGCACCTTCCTACCTTTACTTTTGAGATATCTCTTGTAAATATTTTTTGTAATAGTTTTTCTGCATCAGGACCAGATATTTCATATGGATGTTCACCAGTATGACGAAAAATTACCTCTTGTCTTACCTTCCAATACATTTCATCAGCTGTTGCATGTGAAAGCACTTCTGGATTTAATCTTCCTGCATAAAAAGAATACTCTGGATCGTAAGGAAGTTCTTGATACGCTAGAGGATGTATTCCCACAGTTCTTGCAAGTTCAACAACTTTATTATCATTGGATTTTAAAGGTTTTACTGAAAATCTGACTTTGTTTAATTCGTTTTGCATTTATAAATCTAGAAAAAGTGTATATTAATTAAAATATCTATTCAATCAGTAGATGAATCACTACATTTTGCATGTTGTTATCTAGTTCTGGAATTGTTATCTTTTTAGTTATTTAAACAACTAAAGAAAAAGAGGGAACTTATGAAATACATACTTAAAGTTTTTTCAGTGACTTTTATGTCTCTGATATTATCTTTTTCTATTGCCAATGCATCAAGTGGAGTATTTAAAGTATCACATGATCTTGGATTTGGAAAAGATACTAACTTAGATGCCATAACTAAAGGGCGTTTATTTCAAGTTGTCATCAAAACTCAAAATAGATTAGTAAGGCCTGATATGAACGGTGTGCCATCACCCTCATTATCAACAGATTGGAGTGCTAATTCTGATGCAACTGAATGGACATTTAATTTAAGAAAAGGAATATATTTCCATGATGGGTCAGCTTTTGATGCTCCAGATGTTAAATATTCTTTGATGAGAGCTAAAGATCCTGATATTGGATCTCCGGTTAGAAAAAGTTTAAATGTTGTAGAAGAGATTGAAGTAGTCGATCAGCATACCGTTAAAATGAAGTTATCGACTTCATTTGCTGACTTTCCATTATTGTTAACTGACTACAGATTAAGAATGATACCTGAAGGATCAGGAGACACTATTGGACAAACAGGAGTTGGTACTGGACCATTTATAGTTGATAAATTTGATCCAGAAGGAACTACAATTCTAAAAGCTAACCCAGATTACTGGGAAGGTGCACCAGGAGTTGCAGAAGTTCATGTTATTGCGATCCCAGATGCTCAAGCAAGAATTCAAGCTCTTTTAACAGGCCAAATTGATATGAACAGATATGTTCCTTTCAATCAAAAAAAGATATTTGACAGTAATTCTAAATTTACAACAACTGTAATTCCAACTGGAAACTGGAGAGGTGTGGTTATGAGAACTGATACTGCTCCATTTGATAATCCTAAAGTGAGAAAAGCTTTTAGGTTAGCGGTTGATAGACAAGAACTTGTAGATTTGGTTATGGGTGGTGCGGCAACTGTATCTTGTGATACACCTGTAATGCCTTCTGATCAATATCGTTTACAAATGGATTGTCCTCAAAATATTAGTAAAGCAAAAAATTTACTAAGAGAAGCAGGATTTCCAAATGGAATTGAATTGACTGTTTATCCAGCAACTTTAGAACCAACTTGGCCTACGATTGCAGAAGTCGTTCAGCAGCAAGTTGCAAAAGCTGGAATTAAAGTCAACATTGAAATGGTACCATCTAAAGGTTACTGGAATGAAGTATGGATGAAAAAACCAGTTTCAATGACACGTTGGAACCAAAGACCAGCAGACACAATCTTGCACGAAGCTTATCATAGTGGCGCTAAATGGAATGAGTCTTATTTCAAAAATGCTGACTTTGATAAAAATTTAGCTGATGCTAGAAGTGAGTTGGATTTCAATAAAAGAAAAAAAGCATATCAAAATGCTCAAATGACTTTATGGGAACAAAGTGGAACAATGATCCCATACCACGTATCTAGACTTGTAGTTACATCATCAAAAGTGAAAAACCTTGATGCTGTAGATCACTTTTCTATACAGTGGCATAAAGTAAAAGTTGACTAAAAGTATTTAGATAAAGGCCGCATATAAGCGGCCTTTATTTTATTTCTATTTAATTTATTTTTGTTAAAAAGTTCTAGTTAATCTTATGCTTTTATTAATTTTAAAAAGAATTGGACTAGGGCTTATCACTTTATTTATAGTTTCATTGATTACTTTTGTAGGTGTTGAAGTTTTACCTGGGGATGCATGCACAACATATTTAGAAAGAGAAGCTTATGGAGCAGCTCTTGATGCTTGTATAAAAAGACTTGGTCTAGATGTTCCTGCTTATGAAAGATACTTGGACTGGGCATCAAATGTTGTACGAGGTGATTTTGGTTACTCTTTAAGTGGAGAAATGCCAATTAATGAAGTACTAGGTCCAAGAGTTAAAAACTCATTAGTTTTAGCCTCTGTTTCAATACTTATAGGAATTCCTTTAGCAATTGTATTAGGAATAATAACTGCTCTTTGGAGAGATAAGCTTCCAGATATTATGATCTCAACTATCACAATTTTTTCAATGACTATTCCTGAGTTTATTAGTGCTACTTTACTTATTTTAGTTGTTGCAATTTGGCTTGGTTGGCTACCAGGCATCGTGATTATACCATCGGATGCAACTTTTTATGAATTACTCTCGAATATAATTTTACCTGTTGTTGCAATTTCAATGATTATGACCGCACACATGGCAAGAATGGTACGTTCAAGTGTAATTCAAGTAATGGCTAGTGATTACGTGCAAATGGCAATTTTAAAAGGTGTTCCATATTGGAAAATGGTATTTAGACATGTATTACCAAATGCATTATTACCAGCAATAAATGTAGTGGCGTTAACAATTGCTTGGTTACTAGGTGGTGTTGTTGTTACAGAAGTTGTTTTTAATTATCCCGGTTTAGGCAGACTGGTAATTGAGTCTATATCAAATAGAGATTTACCTGTTGTTCAAGCATTAGCAATAATATTGGCATCAATCTATGTGGGAATAAATTTAATAGCAGATTTAATGACACTTATGCTTAATCCAAGATTAAAAAGTTTACAGATAAGAAAATAAAATGGAGAGTAATTTAATTACAGAAGATAAACATAAAAATAAGCTAGAAAAGGCTTTTGAGATTTTAAAGACTATGGCTTCCAAGCCCTCTGGATTAATTGGTTTATCAATTGTTTTATTTCATGTAGTCTTAGCATTATTAAGCCCTTACATTGCACCATACGATTATAAAGCAATTAGCCCAAATACCATGTTACTTGCACCTTCAGCTGAACATTGGTTTGGAACAGATAGCTTGGGTAGAGATGTTTTTACAAGAACAATACTTGGAGGTCGAACAGCTCTTACGGTAACTTTCTTTGGATCACTTATAGCTCTTCTGTGGGGAGGTTTACTTGGAATTTTTTGTGGTTTAGTTGGAGGTAAAATTGACGATGTTGTAATGAGAGTTGTTGATGCGTTTCTTTCTATCCCTTGGATACTTGCAATGTTATTAATTGTTTCTCTTTTAGGAACATCAACAGAGGTTTTAATTCCTGCACTAGGTTTTTTTTATGGTAAAGGAATAGTAAGAGTTGCTAGAGCTGCTACTCACGATGTTATTGCTAAAGACTTTATAGTTTCAGCCAGAGCTAGAGGTCATAGCAATATGTCTATTATTTGGAATGAAATTATTCCAAATGTTAGAGATGCTATATTAGTAGAGGGAGCAATGAGATGGTCTTGGATGTTATTAGGATTTAGCTCATTGTCATTCTTAGGTTTTGGTGTAAGTCCACCAACGCCTGATTGGGGTTTGATGATATCCAATGCTAGAGGATTGATGTCGTTTGCATACTGGTCTGTAATTGCTCCGATAGTAGGATTAAGTTCGTTAATTATTGGAATAAATTTAACTGCTGATGCATTTGCAAAAGCTTTAGGAATTGATCGTTCAACCAAGGCACCTGTTTAAATGAATGAAATAATTGAAAGTGTTAAAAATTTATCAATTGGATTTAACAGTCAGAAGGGCAAACAAATTTCAATACTTAGAAATGTTTCAACTAATATAAAAAAAGGAGAGACCGTAGGGATCGTAGGGGAGTCGGGTTCTGGAAAAAGCACATTAGCACTTGCTATGATGGGCTATATAAAACAAGGCTTATTTCCTCTTAAGGGTGAATGTCTCTTTAAATCTAAGGATTTATTGAAGATGAGCAGTAGACAGCTAGAAAAAATTAGAGGTAGAAAAATAGCCATGATACCTCAAAATGCAGGACAAGCATTAACACCGAATTTAAAAATTGGATACCAAATTGATGAAGCATTAAAATTACATACAGATCTAAACAAAACAGAGAGAGATAAAAAAATTTCAGAGTTACTAAATAAAGTTAGACTTCCTTCACCAGAAACTATGGCTTTTCGTTATCCACACGAGCTTTCTGGAGGGCAGCAACAAAGAGTGGCTGTTGCAATGGCATTGGCTGGCAAACCAGATTTACTTTTATTAGATGAGCCAACTACTGGATTAGACGTCACAACACAAGCGCATGTCTTAGAACTATTAAGATTTATAGCAAAAGATACTGGAACATCTATGATCTATGTTAGTCATGACCTTGGAGCCATAGCACAAGTTAGTGATAGAATAGTTGTAATGTATGCGGGAGAAATTGTTTTAGAAGGACCAGCAAGAAAAATATTAAAAGAACCTATTCATCCTTATACTTATGGATTGTTAAAATCGATACCTAAACTTTCACTAGCTGGACTCCCAGCTTCTATGCCAGGAAGCCAACCTCAGCCTGGAAGCATAAATGAAGGTTGTAGTTTTTATGATAGATGTAACCTAGCAACTGATAATTGTAAAAAAAATTCACCAGATCTGGAACATATTAAAGAATTAGATACCAATGTCAGATGTTTTAATTATAGAGAATTAATAAACCAAAATAATAATTTACAAACTTCAATAACAAAAAAATTAAATAATAGTGAAGCAAATGAAGTTTTAAAATTAATGGATGTTTCAATTAGTTATGCAAAGCAGAAATTTTTTGATCAATTATTAAATAAAATTTCTGATCAAAATCCAACAGTTAAAGATATAAATATAGATATAAAAAAAGGAGAGACTATAGCCCTGGTTGGTGAGTCTGGAAGTGGCAAGTCTACTATCTTAAAATCAATTGCTGGCTTACTCAAAACAAAAGATGGTCAAATTAAATTTGAAAATGATCGTATTTTATCTTCTGATTTAAAAATGAGAAATCCAAATGATCTGCGAGCAATACAACTTATATTTCAAAATCCAGATGAGTCATTAAATCCAAACCACACAGTTGAGCAAATACTTTCACAACCTCTAAAGTTGTATTTTAATTTATCAGGAGAAGAATTAAAAAAAAATATAATCGATCTACTAAAAAAAGTAAGGTTAGGAGAATTTTATATGTCAAGATACCCTAGACAATTATCAGGTGGTGAGAAACAAAGAGTTGCAGTTGCAAGAGCATTTGCAGCCAAGCCAGATATAATTTTGTGCGATGAGGTTACATCAGCTTTAGATGTTTCGGTTCAAGCAGCTGTTTTAAACTTATTACAACAATTGAAAGAAGATCTAGGAACAACCTACGTATTTGTTTCTCATGATTTGGCTGTTGTTAGAGCAATTAGTGATAGAGTTGCAGTTTTATATCAAGGAAGGTTATGTGAAATTGGTCCTTCTCAAAATGTCTACAAATTTCCATCACATCCTTACACTGAAGTATTATTAGGTGCTGTTTTGGAACCAGATCCAGATATAAAACCAAAATTAGTAGCTGAGGATATTGTAGAGGAAAAACCCCCTGAGAAAGGCTGTTCTTTTCAAGGAAGATGCCCAAGGAAAATAGGTGATATTTGTAATTTGGAGGTTCCACCGTGGCAAATAGGTGAAAATGGTAACGCTATTAGATGTCATATTAATATTGATGAATTAGCAAGTTTACAGCAATAGTTATGACATTTATTTTATTTCCTACTCAGTCTCAATTTAATATAAGAAACCTTCTTTATGAAAATAAATAATGTAGTTGTAATTGGTTCTGGAACAATGGGGAGCGGTATAGCTGCACATTTGTGTAATGCAAATGTACCTGTCACTTTGTTGGATTTAACTACTGAAATTAGTCAAAAGGCTAAAGAGAGAATAAGAAAATCTAGACCTCCTTTGTTAATAGATAAATCAAAATTAGATAATATACATGTAGGAAACATTGAGGAAAACTTTGATGTGGTTTCGAATGCAGATTGGATTGTAGAAGCTGTTGTAGAAAGAATAGATATAAAACATAATATTTACGAAAAAATATTTAAGCATAGAAAAAAAGAGTCCGTTGTTTCATCTAATACCTCATCTATTCCAATAAGTGTTCTTTCAGAAAAATTATCTGATCAAGACAAAAAGGATTTCTGCATAACTCACTTCTTTAATCCTGTAAGATACATGGATTTACTGGAAATAGTAAAAAGTAATGAAAGCGATTTAGATAAAGTTAAACTTTTAAAAAACTTTTGTGAAATAGACTTAGGCAAAGGTGCAATTATCTGTAATGACACTCCAGGATTTTTAGGTAATAGAATTGGAGTTTATGCAATGCAAATTGCAATGACAGAAGCATTTAATATGAAACTTAGTGTTGAAGAGGCTGATGCTGTATTTGGCAGACCAATGGGCATACCTAAAACCGGAGTATTTGGATTGTATGACCTAATAGGTATTGATTTAATGGCAGATGTATTAAAAAGTTTTATTAAAGAATTACCTGAAAGCGATCCATTTCAACGTTTAGCAAAAGAAATGCCACTTGTAAAAAAATTAATAGAAACTGGATATACCGGTAGAAAAGGAAAAGGTGGATTTTATAGAATGAATAAGGAGGGTGGTAAGAAAATTTTAGAGGCCATCAATCTTGAAACTGGGGAATATTCTCCCTCAAAAAAAATAGATATTAAATCTGAAAAAGTTGATTTAAAAAAATTAATTAATCGTGGAGATAAATATGGAGATTATGCTTGGTCTGTAATTTCTAAAATAATAAAATATTCTTCTTCATTAGTTCCAGGTATTACAGATAAGTTTAATGACATCGATGAAGCAATGAGACTTGGCTTCAATTGGTCTAGAGGGCCTTTTGAAATGTTAAAAGAAATTGGAGTAAATAATTTTTTTCAAAAAATTGATAATTTTGAAGGAAATAAATTTTTAGAAAATTTATCAAAATCCAAAGATGAAAATTTTTATGGTGAGAGACAACAATATACTGAAATTGAAACTTTAGGAAAAATTAAACCAAGAGCCCTTAAACTTGATAAAAATAATTCTGCTGAAATTTACAGATTTCCTGAATTTAACATTGTCGAATTTACAACTAAAGCAAACGCTTTGGATTATGATTCAATGGACTCTTTAAAAAACGCTACAGACAAACCATTGATAATTATTAATGAAAGTATGCAGTTTTCTGCTGGTGTTAATTTAACATATACTATGAATTTTGCAGATAAAGGTGACTTTAAATCAATAGAAAAATTTGTCGGTTATTTTCAAGAAACATGCAAACATTTAAAATACTCAAAATTTCCAGTAGTTTCAGCACCATCAGGTCTTACCCTTGGAGGGGGTTTTGAAGTTTTAGTTCAAAGTAACTTTGTTGCTTCGCATACAAATATTGTTGTTGGATTAGTTGAAACATTGGTTGGTTTAGTTCCAGCCGGAGGAGGATGTAAAGAAATGTTATGGAGATGGTCTCAAACAGAAGAGGCAAAAAATGATCCAGATTTTGCGCCTTTAAAAGTTTTTGATATCATTGGTTATGCAAAAACTGCAACTTCTCCAGTCGAAGCTGAACCTCTAAAGTACTTAATCCCTGAAAATAAAAAAATAATGAGCAGAAATAGTTTATTAAATGAAGCAAGAAAAATTTTGGATCAAAACAAAGAATTTACTCCTCCTAAAGAATGCACATTTAATTTATCTGGTAAATCTTTAAAAGACAAAATGGTCGGCATGTTAGAAAAACTGTATAATGATAAAATTATATTAGATCATGGAATGATGGTTGGAACAGAGCTAGCAAATGTTTTAAGTGGTGGTGATACAACTATAGATAAAACTCTTACAGAAGATCAGTTGTTTAAATTAGAGTTGGATGCTTTCATGAAATTAATTGAGACAAGTAAAACTCAAGATAGAATTAAACACACATTATCTACCGGAAAACCACTAGTTAACTAATAACTTCAGACTTTTAATATAATCAGGTTTTAATACATAAGTTGATTTATTTCCTACTTTAATTTTTTTTAAAGAGTCTATCCCAGCAATCACCCTTCCAATTGGAGTATATTCACCTTGATATATTGGAATATCAATTAAAGTGATAAAAAATTCACTATCTTCTGTATCGAACTTTTCTTTTCTAGCAAAAGCAACAGAACCAGCATTAAATAAAAAATTATCACTGAGCTCAGATTTAATTGTTCCTAAACCAGACTTACCAGTTCCTACTCTAGAATAATTTATATTAGATATATTTCCATATTCAATATCTCCAGCTTGTATTAAAGTATTTTCTATTACTCGATAAAAAGCTGAACCATTATAGGAACCTTTATTTACTAACTTCTTAAATCGATTTACAGCTTTTGGTGAAATGTTTGGGTCTAACTCTATCAGAACTTTACCGCATTCAACTTCCATAATTGCAATATTTTGTTTATCTTTAAATTTAAAGTTATTTAAATCAATTTTTTTTACAAAAAGACATTTATTATTTAATATATAAAATGAAGATAAGGTTAAAATAATAAGTAGAATTAGAAAAATAAATAATATTTTTTCAGATAGCGATGGTTTTATTTTTTTTATCATTCAAAAAATAAACTTTTCATCTATTTCTTTAAGACCATTAATTAAGAAATTTTTCTTCTTAGTTAAAATATTATCTTTTTTTATTAGTAAATCTATTTCTTTAAAGTTTGTTTTTAATAATGAATAAATTTCAGCCATATCTTCTTCAGCTGTGCTCATTGAATATTCTGTTAAAAAGCCTTTTTTAATTTCTAAATCTAAACCTAATAAATCAGTGCATGTAGAACATGATGCGTAAGAAAAATCTTTATTATTAAGTTTGCTCCACTTATTTTTTTTAAAAAGCTCAGGAAAACTGTTATCAATCATGTGAAATATTTCATGATGGATCATTCTTTCAAAATAATTTCGGTTAAATGTTAAGTCTAAAATTAAAGTCCTGAATTTATTATCTGGTATACCTCCTGTATTAATGCCTGAAATTTCTAAGTTTTTGCAAAGAACTACAAATTTCAAATTTATTTTCCTTAAGAAATTTGAGTTATAATCTCTCAAATTATTTTGAATTGTATTAAACTCACGATCCAAATCACTGTTATTTATGCCGTTACACTTAATATTATTTGTATCACCAATTACAAAACCTCTTTTCGATACCAAATATTTGATACCATTAACATCATCAACTTTATGAACTTCTAAATTTGGGATTTTAATTAAATTATATATTGCATCTGCATTTACATAAGAAAAATTAAAAAATAATAGAAAAATTAATATAATGTATCTCATTTTAATAATTTGATGATATTAGATATAATATGAATGTGATAGGATTTATTTAATGAAAAAAAGAAAAAGAAAAAAAAATATTAATAGAGATCATGAGTCAGTGCCTAAGATGTTTGCAAAAAAATACATATATTTCTATTATCCCTTTTTCTGGATCATTCTAATAATATTCTTATTACTAAAATGACAAAGTCTAAAAAACCTATTCAGCCTGTTAGTGGCACAGAAGTACCAAGATATGCGGGCCCTTCTACATTTGCAAGATTACCTGAGCTAAGAGATGTAGAAAGTTGTGATGTTGCTATTGTCGGAGTTCCATTTGATTCAGGAACAAGTTATAGACCAGGTGCAAGATTTGGCCCACAAAGTATTAGACAAGCATCTAGACATTTAAGGACTAATTATCATCCTAATTATGATGTAGAACCATTCAAAGTACAACAAGTTGCAGATGCAGGTGACATTACTTGCAATCCATTTAATATTGATGAAGCCATCAAACAAATTGAAGTAGGAGCAACCAATTTATTAAATAAAGTTGGAGGAATAATAAGCCTTGGAGGAGATCACACAATTGCTGTGCCTTTACTTAGAGCAGCCAATAAAAAGAATAAAGGACCTGTATCACTTGTTCATTTTGATGCCCATTTAGATACCTGGGATACCTACTTTGGAGCACCATATACGCATGGCACTCCATTTAGAAGAGCTCGTGAGGAAAATTTATTTTTAGATGATGCCTCTATGCATGTAGGTATAAGAGGTCCACTTTATAGCAGAAATGATATAAAAAATGATGAAAGCTTTGGATTTAAAATTATTCATTGTGATGAATTTCAAACAGAAGGAATTGATATAATCGTTGAAAGAATAAAAAATAGAGTAGGTGATAATGCATTATATTTGTCTATTGATATTGATGTATTAGATCCAGCATTTGCACCAGGCACAGGAACACCTGAAATTGCAGGAATGACCACAAGAGAAATGGTAAACGTCCTCAGGGGTTTATCAGGCTTAAATTTGATTTCGGCAGATGTAGTTGAAGTTGCGCCTGCTTATGACCACGCAGAAGTTACCTCTCTAGCTGCAGCAACAATTGTTTATGAATTAACAAATTTATTTGCAAAATCATGAAGAAAGGATAATTTGCGCGCATGATTGAAAAGAGAAATTTTTATATTAATGGTTCATGGGTTCCCCCAAAAAACCCAAAAGATATTGAGGTCATAAATCCAGCAACAGAAAAAAATTGTGCAGTAATTTCTTTAGGCAGTAAGGAGGATATCAATGATGCAGTTTTAGCAGCTAAAGAAGCTTTTAAAACCTGGGGATTTACCTCTAAAGAAGAAAGATTGTCATTATTAGAAGTTTTTTATTCATTATATAAAAAAAGATGGAATGATATTACAGATGCAATTATTCAAGAGATGGGAGCGCCAAAAGACTTTGCGTCAAAACTACAAACAGGAACTGGTGCGAGTCATACAAAATCATTTATTCGTTATCTAAAAGAATTTGAATTCGAAAAACCTTTGGGAGATCATGCAAAAAATCAAAGAATAATATATGAGCCTAAAGGTGTGTGTGCATTAATAACACCGTGGAACTGGCCAATAAATCAAGTTACTTTAAAAGTCATTCCTGCATTGGCCTCTGGTTGTACCATGATTTTAAAACCTTCAGAACTAGCACCTTTATCCGCGATGATTATAGCTGAGTTAATAGATGAAGCAAAATTTCCGAAAGGTGTTTTTAATTTAGTAAATGGAGATGGGGAAATAACTGGAGATGCATTAACAAGTCATCCAGATGTAAATATGATCTCATTCACTGGCTCTACAAGAGCAGGGGCTTTAATTTCTCAAAATGCCGCAAAGGACTTTAAAAGAGTAAGTCTGGAACTAGGAGGAAAAGGTGCAAATATTATATTTGAAGATGCTGACGCTGAAGCAATAGAAAGAGGTGCATTTAGATGTTTTAGAAATTCGGGACAATCATGTAATGCCCCTACAAGAATGCTTGTTGAAAAATCAATTTATAATGAAGCGATAGAAAGACTAAGAAAATATGCAAATGAATTTAAAGTAGATGATCCAAATAAAAATGGAGAGCATATTGGTCCTGTAATTTCTGAAACTCAATTCAATAAAATTCAAGGTTTAATTCAAAAAGGAATAGATGAAGGAGCAAAATTAGTTGCAGGTGGAGTTGGAAAGCCAAACGGATTAAATGATGGTTATTATGTAAAACCGACAGTTTTTGCAGATGTAAAAAATGAAATGGAAATTGCAAGAACAGAAATATTTGGTCCTGTTTTATCTGTTATTCCATTTGAAACTGAAGAAGAGGCAATTAAAATTGCAAATGATACTGATTATGGATTAACAAACTATATTCAAACTCAAGATAAGGAAAAGGTACAAAGAGTTGCCAGAAAACTTAGATCTGGAATGGTTGATGTAAATGGTGCTGGTATTGCAGTTGATGCACCTTTTGGAGGTTTCAAACATTCTGGAATTGGAAGGGAAGCAGGTAAAGAAGGATTGCTTGAATTTCTAGAAGTTAAATCTGTAGGTGGTTGGAATTAATTTATAGATTTATCTTTTACACCTTTTAAAAAGTCTAGGCATTTTTTTAATTCACTAAGTTCTATATATTCATCAATTTTATGAGCCTGTTCAATCGAACCAGGTCCACAAACTACAGTGCTAATACCAACTTCTTGAAAGAGTCCAGCCTCTGTTCCAAACGAAACAGCTTCTCTTGAATTGTCACCAGTTATACTAGAAACAAATTCACAAGCTTCGGAATCGTTTAATCTATTAAATCCAACTACTTCGCCTATAATTTCTTTTTTAATATAAGCATCTGAAAAAACTTTTTTCATTTCTGGCAATAATTCATTATCAACATAATCGTCTATTATTTGATTTACAAAATCTCCATCTTCTCTGACCACTGGTCTAGTTTCCCATTCAACTTTACATTTATCAGCGATAACATTATGAGCTATACCACCTGAAACTCCACCAACTGATAATGTAGAATATGGTGGATTAAATATACAATCTTTAGGAGCTCTATCTTTTAGTTTTGATCTAATTTCTAGTAATTTATTTACGTACCTCGATGCATATTCAACTGCATTAACACCTTGGCCTGGTGTAGAACTATGACCAGCTAAACCTCCAAAGTGAACTGTATATTCATTCATACCTTTATGGGCATCAATGATTTTCATATTGGTTGGTTCACCAATAATGCAAATTCCATCTTTAATATCTCTTTTTTTTAATTCTTTTATTAATAATGGTGCGCCGATGCATGCGGTTTCTTCATCAAATGTAAATGAAAAGTGAATGTCTCTATCTAAATTATTTTCTTTAAATACAGGAGCATATGCTAGAGCACATGCAATAAAACCTTTCATATCACAAGAACCTCTCCCAAATAATTTCTCATTTTTTATAGTTGCAACAAATGGATCAGTAGACCAGCCTTTTGAAACTGGAACTACATCTGTGTGACCTGAGAGAATAATGGGTTTTTTACCATTTCCATTTTTAGATTTTAAAGAAGCAAAAAGATTAACTCGTTTTTTATCACCATCAAAAATTCTAAATGAAGTTGCTCCTAAATTTTTTAAAATATCATCACAGTAATTAATGAGACTATTATTATCGTTTCCAGAAATAGTTTTGAAAGCAATCAAATCTGTCAATATTCGTATCGAATCTTTATAAATTTTGTCAGGATTATTTTCTGTACTCATTTACAAATCATTATATATTAAATTTATGAAAGAACAAATTACGTATGAAGACTTTGATAAAGTCGATATTAGATTGGGAACAATTATTTCTGTAAGAAAAAATGAAAAAGCAAGAAAACCTTCATTAGTTGTAGAAGTTGATTTTGGAGGAAAGATAGGAATAAAACAATCTTCAGCTCAAATTACTCATTATTATAATGAAGAGAATCTCAAAGGAAAACAAGTAATTGGTGTTTGTAATTTTGCGGAAAAAAATATTGCTGGAGTTGTTTCACAAGTGTTAATACTCGGATCTATAGATGCAGAGGGTAGAGTAACTTTAGTTCATCCATCTCAAGAAGCAGAGAATGGATTACCGATTGCTTAAATGCATCCAGAGCTATTATCATTAAGCTTATTTTTTTTTGTTACTAGTTGTTCGCCTGGTCCAAATAATATTGTTGCATCTCATTCAGGTTTTAATCATGGAGTAAAAAAAACCATACCTCTAATGTTAGGTGTTATATTTGGTTTTACTTCAATGTTATCTTTAGTCAATTTTGGGCTAATTAACATTTTTAAATTATACCCAATAATTCAAAAAATTTTAGTTTTCACAGGGTCTGCATTTTTAGTTTATTTGGCTTACAGAATTTCATTTTCCAAATCTTCTAACCAAAAAGAAAAACTAGAACCTGTTAAATTTATAGAAACATTTCTTTTTCAATTCTTAAATCCTAAAGGAGTAATCGTTGCTATTATTGCAGTATCAACTTATATCGAATCTGGAGATAACTTTTTTACTTATTCTTTCTGGCTCCTAACTTCTGCCTTTTTCTTTGCTATATTTAGTATCTTATTTTGGACTTTAATTGGTAAATTTATGAGAAAATTCGCGACAAATGAGAAATTTATTAAATGGTTCAATTATGTTATGTCAGCGCTTTTATTAGGCTGCATAGCTACATTTTATTATTAAATATGAAACCAGGAGACAAAAACTCGTTCAATTCGTTAACTAAAATTTTAGTTAACGGCAAAAGTTATAATTTTTACTCACTGAAAGAGGCTGAGAAAAATGGTTTAGCAGGTATATCAAAGCTTCCAAAATCATTGAAGGTCTTACTTGAGAATTTGTTAAGATTTGAAGACGATATAACGGTTAATAAAAAACAAATTGAAGCTATTAAAGATTGGTTAAAATCTAAAAGTTCTAATACAGAAATTGCATATAGGCCTGCGAGAGTTTTACTTCAAGATTATACTGGAATTCCAGCGGTTGCAGATTTAGCTGCAATGAGAGAGGCTGTAAAAGAAAAAAATAAAGATCCAAGTACTATCAATCCATTATCATCAGTTGATTTGGTAATTGATCACTCTGTACAAGTAGATAAATTTGCAAATAAAAATTCATTAAAAGAAAATGTTGATATTGAATTTAATCGGAATGCTGAAAGATATTCTTTTCTCAAATGGGGGCAACAAGCATTCAATAATTTTAGAATAGTTCCACCGGGAACTGGAATATGTCATCAAGTTAATTTGGAATACCTTTCAAAAGTTGTTTGGAATGAAAAATATAAAGGTGAAGAATATATATTTCCAGATACTTTAGTTGGAACAGATAGTCATACAACTATGGTAAACGGCCTATCGGTTTTGGGCTGGGGCGTGGGCGGAATTGAAGCTGAAGCTGGAATGTTAGGTCAACCTATTTCGATGTTAATACCTGAAGTTATTGGGTTTGAAATGAAATCAAAAATGCCAGAAGGTACAACAGCAACTGATCTTGTTTTAACTGTAGTTAAAATGTTGAGAGACAAAGGAGTTGTGGGAAAGTTTGTCGAATTCTATGGCGAAGGACTAAAAAATCTGACTTTAGCAGATAGGGCTACCATAGCAAATATGGCACCTGAGTATGGTGCAACTTGTGGTTTTTTCCCAATAGATGACGAGACTTTAAAATATTTAAAATTCTCAGGAAGAGATGATCAAAATGTTGAAATTGTAAAACAGTATGCTCAAGAACAAGGACTTTGGGCAAGTTTAGATGTAGAGTTTACAGACACTCTATCTTTAGATATGTCAACTATAGTGCCGACTATTTCAGGACCAAAACGTCCCCAAGATAAAGTTTTGCTAACTAATGCATCATCAAATTTTAAAAAAGTGTTTTCAGAAGTTACTAAAAAAGAAGAGCCAAATATTTATAATGTTGAAAAAGAAGAATTTAAAATAACTGATGGTGATGTTTTAATTGCTGCAATCACTTCTTGCACTAATACCTCTAATCCAAGTGTACTAATTGGAGCAGGTTTGCTTGCAAAAAATGCAATTGAAAAAGGTTTAATGACTAAGCCCTGGGTGAAAACATCTTTAGCACCTGGATCTCAAGTAGTTACAGATTATTTAGAAAAAGCTGGGCTGAATATTTATTTAGATAAGTTAGGATTTAATTTAGTTGGTTATGGATGCACTACTTGTATTGGTAATTCAGGTCCATTAGCTGATAACATATCAGACTCCATAAAAAATAATAATATTTATGCTGTTTCAGTTTTATCTGGAAACAGAAACTTTGAAGGAAGAATTTCACCTCTAATAAAAGCAAACTATTTAGCATCTCCGCCATTAGTTGTTGCTTATGCAATAGCAGGAACTATGAGATTTGATTTGTATAAGGATCCGTTAGGCAAAGATAAAGATGGTAAAGATGTTTTTTTAAAAGATATATGGCCATCTAACAAAGAAATAGAAGAAACATTGAGAAATTCGTTAAATGCAGAAATGTTTATAAAAAGATACTCGAATGTTTCCCAAGGACCAGAACAATGGCAAAAAATTAAAACAGATGAAACCAATATTTATAATTGGGAAGATAATTCAACATATGTAAAAAAACCTCCATTTTTCGACAATCTTCCTGATAAACCAGAAGGATTTAAAGAAATTAAGGATGCAAGACCACTATTAATATTAGGTGATAGTATTACCACTGATCATATTTCACCTGCTGGATCAATTCAAAAAGATAGTCCGACTGGAGAATATTTTATGAAACATCAAATTCTTCCTAAAGACTATAATTCCTATGGAGCAAGAAGAGGCAATCATGAGGTTATGATGAGAGGGACTTTTGCTAATATAAGAATTAGAAATGAAATGGCTCCTGGTACTGAAGGTGGTTTTACAAAATTGTACCCTGAGGAAAAAGTAATGCCTGTTTATGATGCGGTTGTTGAATATAAAAAAAGAGGTACAGATTTAGTTGTAATTGGTGGTAAAGAGTATGGAACTGGTTCTTCAAGAGATTGGGCGGCCAAAGGTACTAAACTTTTAGGTGTAAAAGCTGTTTTTGCAGAAAGTTTTGAGAGAATTCATAGATCAAATCTTATAGGAATGGGTATACTACCATTACAGTTTAAAGATGGAATAAATAGAACTAATCTAAAATTAGATGGCTCAGAACTATTTTCTATTATTGACTTAGAAAAAGGTATAGATCCTAGAGATGAAGTTGATGTTGAAATCAAATATGTTTCTGGAGATATCAAGAGAATTAAAATGTTAAGTAGAATAGATACCAAGAACGAATTAGAGTATTACAAAAATGGTGGAATTTTACAATATGTACTTAGGAACATGATTTAATGGATGAAGATATTGAAATAATAAATACCCAAACACGTAATGAAAAAATTAAAAACTTTTTCATAAATAATAAAAATTCTTTAATTTCGATATTAGTAATAATTATTTTGGCTTTAATCGGCTACTTTTCTTTTGAAGAATATCAATCTAGCAAAAGAGAAAAATTAGCTGATAAATACGACTTAGCTGTAATAAGGTATGAAGCAGATAATAAATATAATGTGATCCCAGATCTTAAAGAGGTGATTAATGCTAAAGACAAAACATATTCTCCTCTAGCCTTTTATTTTTTGCTAGATAACGATTTGATAAATTCAAAAGATGAAATTAACAATTATTTTGATATTTTAATTAATGATATTGGTTTGGATAAAAAGTTTAAAGAACTAACAATCTTTAAAAAAGGCCTATATAATTCAGATTTTTCAGATGAAAATCAATTGTTAGCTATTTTTAATCCTTTAATTAAAGCAGATAGTATATGGAAACCACACAGTCTTTATATTATGGCAGAATATTATTTATCAAAAAATCAAATGCAAAAATCAAAAGAATTTTTTGAGCAAATAGTTAGTCTTGAAAATAATAACTCAAAAATAAAAACCAAAGCTCAAAAAAGGCTAAGATCTAGTTTCAGTGAGTAGGATAGTATTATATTTCGTCTTTTTACTTTTATTATCAAGTTGTGGTCAAAGTGATAAATCTGTAGAAAATACCAATTCTAAAATTTTATTTGAAGAAATTAAACCAATTCAAAAACAATTAAATCCCAATATACAAATAAATCTATCTAAATTTGTTAAAGATAATAGTTTTATAAATAATAATACAAATAATAATGGAAATATTAACTTTGAGCCAACATTTAAAAAAAAGAAAACTTTTAAATTTTCAAAGATTAAACAGTTTAATTCAATCGATACAGATATTTTATTTATCAAAAATAATGATCTTGTTTATTTTGATAACAAAGGCACAATTTTCAGAATTAATGAAAATTTTGAAACTTTGTGGAAAGCAAATCATTACTCAAAGAAAGAGAGAAAACTTAATCCGATATTATATTTTAATTATATAGATAATAAAATTATTGCTGCTGATACTCTTTCAAATATTTTTTCATTAAATTTAGATAATGGGGAACTAAACTGGAAGAAGGACAGTCTATCTCCATTTAATTCAAATATTGCAATAAAAAATGATAAATTTGTCACTGTTGATTTTGATAATGTTATTAGATGTTTCTCAATAGTAGATGGAGATGAATTATGGAATTTTAAAACAGAAAACACATTCATTAAATCTCAAAAAAAATTATCTGTTATTATTAAAGATGACATTGTTTATTCACTTAATAATTTAGGTGATCTTACGGCATTAAATATTAATGATGGGAGTTTAGTTTGGCAAACACCTACTCAGAGCAACGAAATATTCTTAAATGCATTTAGTCTAAAAAATTCAGAAATGATTTTAAATAATGAAACAATATATTTTTCAAATAATAAAAATGAGTTATTCTCAATTGACACAAGAACTGGCATAGTAAAATGGAAACAAACTGTAAATTCCAGTTTAAAGCCTACGATTTCTGAAAATTATATTTTTAATATTTCTGAGGAAGGATATTTATTTGTGATTGATACTGAGACTGGAAATATAATCAGGATCACTGATGTTTTCTCAACATTTAAAAAAAGAGAGAAAATTACACCAGTAGGTTTTGTTATTTCTAAAAATAAAATTTATTTGTCTACTGATAATGGACGAATTTTGATTATTAATTTAACTAATTCTGAAACAGAGAAAGTAATTAAATTTAATAATGAAAAAATATCGAGGCCATTTATTAATAATGCCAATATTTTTTTAATTAAAAATAATGGAATTATAAAATCAAATTAATGTTATTAAAATTTTTGGAAAAAATTGGAAGAAAAAAAATAGTTTTAGATAGGGGGCCGTCTCACCCAAAATTTAATGAAGCCAAACCATGGATGAATAGATATTATTTATTATTTAGGAATAGACCAAAGTGGTTCCCATTTAATATATTAATTCATGAAATGTTGGATGATGATCATGGGGATGGAGTTCATAATCATCTATTCCCTTATATTACAATAATTTTGAGAGACGGTTATTGGGAAACTACTAAAAAAGGCAAGTTCTGGAGAAAACCTGGATATATTGGATTTAGATCAGCCAATGCATATCATAGAGTAGACCTTGAGCCAGGAACAAGGCCAATGACAATTTTTATCTCTGGACCTTTTGGATTAAGAAAAGGACCAAGATCAGAATATGGTATCGATTTTAATTCAAAAAAGAATTAATGCAAAAAAGTTTTGTTAAAGATTTTAAACTTTACTGCAAAAAGAAAAATTTAGACGTTAATTCGCATCAGATAAAACTCATAAAAGTATTAGAAGAATATTATAAATTAAACTACAAATCATTTATCTCAAAAATTTTATCAAAAAAAAATTATAAAAAAGGCTTTTATCTTTATGGAGATGTTGGTGTGGGTAAAACCATGATATTAGATTTTTTTTTCAACTTAGTTGAGGGTAAAAAATTAAAACTTCACTTCAATGAATTTATGCTTAGCTTTCATGATTTTGTACACCAATCCAAAGATAAAAATGACGAAAATAAAATAAGTAAATTTGTTAAAAAATTAAAATCGAAAGTAAAATTAATATATTTTGATGAGTTTCAGGTTACAAATATAGTAGATGCAATGATACTTGGAAAATTATTTGATGAAATATTTAAAGAAGATTTAAAAATTATTGTAACCTCTAATATAAAAATCGAAAATTTGTATAAAGATGGTTTGCAAAGGGATCAATTCAAACCTTTTATAAAAATAATGCAAAATCAATCATTTGAATATCAATTAAATATAGATGATGATTATAGAAAGTCCAAAGGCAATAAAACTCAAAGATATTACTCACCTTTAAATCAAGAAAACAATTTTAAAATAAACAAATTATTTAGAGTAATGACTAAAGATAAGATTTTAAAAGAAAAGACTTTAAACATCAAAGGGAGAAAATTTATTTTAAAAAATTTTTATGATGGTATTGTTCGATTAACTTTTAAAGAAGTATGTGATAAAAATTTAGGATCGGAAGATTATATTAAAATAGTAAAAAATTGTTTTTTTATAGTTATGGAAAATGTGCCAGCATTTAATGATTTAAATTCGAATCAACAACAAAGATTTATAACTTTTTTAGATATCGTATATGATCAAAATATACCTATGGCCATTAGTGCAGAACTAAATATTGATAAACTCACATCATCAAAATTATTGGAAAAACCATTTAAGCGAACCATTAGCCGATTATATGAACTAACATCTAAAAAATATTTATGAGACAAGAATTTTTTAATCTTGAACTTAAAACAAATGGTCAAAAATTATATGAATTTACAGATCAAACGATAGACTGGATAAATAAAAATAATTTTAATAATGGTATTTTAAATTTAAGCATACAGCACACTAGTGCATCTTTAATTGTTCAAGAAAATGCTGATCCAGATGTTCAATCAGATTTAATTAATTATTTTGATAAAATTGCTCCAATGGATAATAAATTATATGTTCATACAATAGAAGGTAAGGACGATATGCCAGCTCATATAAAGTCAGCTTTAACTAACAATCAAATATCCCTCAGTATAAAAAACAAACAACTTTTGTTAGGAACTTGGCAAGGAATTTACCTTTTTGAACATAGGTTAGCTTCTATGAAAAGGCTTATTATTCATCATTTTATTGGAGATTAATTAATTTTTTAATGTTTGAAATGCTTTTAGAGCTGCGTTTCTAGCTTCTTCATGCACGACTATTGGGGAAGGGTAATCAGAACCAATTTTAGTTTTTATAGCTTCTTGATATTTAGTTTCCATTTCCCATGGTTTATGAATAAATTTATTTGGAACTCTCTCTAATTCAGGTACCCATTTTTTTACATACAGACCTTGTTTATCAAATTTTTCACCCTGCAATATAGGATTAAAAATTCTAAAATAAGGGGCTGCATCTGCACCACAGCCAGCAACCCATTGCCATTGTGCAACATTGTTTGCTTCGTTAAAATCTAACAAACAATTTCTAAAATGTTTTTCACCCTCTTTCCAATTAATTCTTAAATGTTTTACAAGAAAAGAACCAACTACCATTCTAATTCTATTATGCATCCAACCTGTTTCATAAAGTTGTCTCATCCCAGCATCAACAATTGGGTATCCAGTCATACCATTTTTCCAAGCTTTCAAATTTTTTGCATTTTTATCCCATGGAAATTTGTCAAATTCTTTTCTTAAATTACCTTTTAGCATTTCAGGGAAATAATTAATTAAACTATGTGAAAATTCTCTCCAGCCTAATTCATTTAGATACTTTTTAACACTAATATTTTTTGATTTATATTTATAACATTTGTCCCAAATATTACTTACGTGTATTTGTCCGTTTCTAATGAATGGCGAAAGTTTTGACGAACCATTTATAGCTGGATAATCTCTATCAACTCCATATTTCAACATTCTATTTTCAACAAACTCATTTAAATATTTTTCGGATTGTTTTTCAGATGGATCCCAATATTTTTCAAATTTTTTATACCAATTTTTCTTTGGTAAAATTTGATCTGGAACATTACTATTTTTGAATAATTTTATTTTGCTCTTAGCTCTTTTTACGTTTAATGATTTGCTTGGGATACTATCTAAGTAAATTTGTTCTCCAACTCTCCAAAATGGACTATAAACTTTATAAGGGCTTCCATCATCTTTTGTAACATTTTTATATTCATTAAGAACATTTCCTTTAAAGCATTTTGAGAGTATTTTTTTTTTTTCAAAAATTTTAATGAGCTCATCATCTAACTTTAATTGAGATGGCTCATATATTTTATTCCAAAAAATAGAAATTTTATGTTTGTCTTTGATTTTACTAAAAAAAGTTATCTCATCAGAAAATACTAAGTCTAATTCAATATTATATTTAATTAATTCATCTTTAAAATTTATTAATGATTTACTTATCCACCATTTTTGTGCTTCTCTAACATCATCAAAATTTTTCTTGTTATAAATATACAATGCCGTGACAGTATCGTAATTATTTGTTGCATAAGATAACGCAGAATTATTTTTTATTCTAAAATCGTCTCTTATCCAAACAACAGCTTTTTTTGACATATAATTTACTTTCTGCCTTTAAATAGCAATTGTTTGTAAAGTTTTACATCTGCATTACCTTCGCATCCAATAACTAAAACATTAGATTTTTCGTTAAGATTTATTAATTTCTTTGTTTTAGGATTATTACAGAGACTAATAAGACTGATAATTCCTGGTGTAGCACATTCACCACCTATTATTGATCTTTTACTGAGTTTCTTATCTTTAAGCATTGCAACAGTTTTAGGAACTTTTGAGTCATTTACAGTGACACAACAATCACTAGCCTTTTTTAATACATGCCAAGGAATGAGAGACATTTCATTGCATGACATACCACCCATTATACTTTCTTTTTTTATTTTAATTTTTTTTAAACTTTTGCTTTTTATGCTTTGAAGTACACAATCAGCTCCATCTGGTTCAACTATTATTATTTTAGGAACTCTCTTGAAATATTTTGCAACTCCTGCAACTACACCTGCTGCCATGCCACCAACGCCAGCTTGAAGGAATATATGCGTAATATAATGCGTAGTTTGTTTTGAAATTTCTTTAATCATAATTGAATAACCAGCCATAGTTAACAAAGGAACATAACTATAATTCTTCGTAGATACATCCTGAACAATATTCCAATTATTCTTTTTTGATAATTTTTTACACTCGTTTAATGAATTTTCGTAATTACCTTTTACTCGAATTACATCGGCTCCAAATTTTTCAATTTCTTTTACTCTCTCTTCACTTACATATTGACTAACAAAAATTTTACATTGTAAACCCAATCTTTGAGCACCCCAAGCAACTGATCTACCATGATTTCCAGCTGTTGCAGATGATATTATTATATTTTTTTTCTTTTTAGATATTTTTTCTACGGCATATGCACCACCTAAAGCTTTAAATGATTTTAAATGAAATCTTTTCGACTCATCTTTGTAAAAAATATTATTAAGTTTTAAATTTTTGTTTAGTTTCTCTAATTTTAATAATGGTGTTTTTTTATAGTATTTCCACTTAGATATAGAATTAAAAGCATCAGTGATTATTTTTGACGAAATAATATTTAAAATATAATTTCTATTAAAACTATAATTTTTATTAGATAAAAATTTTGTATATTTCCATTTTCTATAACTATCAAAGCTTTTCACTTTAACAGTCTAGAGTATTCTGTCTTTCCCATTTTGTAATTGGTTTGGACTTATCAAATTTTTCGTTATCATTAAAATCTTTTAATTCCGAAGTCCTCAACTTGACATAACTTTTTATTACTTCTTTTCCAAATGCTTTATTCATTTCTTTATCATTTTCAATTTTATCAAGAGAATCTTTTAGTTCATTTGGTAATTTAGAAAGGTTTGGATATTTTTTATAATCCTCATACATATTACAAAAAAGAGGTTTGCCAGGATTAATTCTTTTACTTAATCCCTCTATTCCTGCAGCTAATACACTAGCTTGAAGTAAATAAGGATTTGCGGATCCATCCATAAGTCTTAATTCAAATCTTCCCGGATCAGGAACCCTTATCATATGTGTACGGTTATTTCCTGTATATGATATACTGCTTGGAGACCATGTGGCACCAGATTTTGTTGGTGCAGCATTTATTCTTCTGTAACTATTTATTGTTGGATTAAAAAAAGTAGATAAGGATGAAGCATGTTTCATGATGCCTCCTAAAAAGTTATAAGCTGTCTTGCTTAGCCCAAGCTTATCATGTTTATCAAGAAAGATATTTTTCTTTCCTTTCCATAAAGAAATATGTGCATGACATCCATTACCAGTTAAATTTTCAAAAGGTTTTGGCATAAATGTTGCTCTCAAATCATGCTTTTCTGCAATAGCTTTAACCATAAATTTAAAAAAAGTATGTCTATCAGCAGTTTTTAGACAATCTGAATAATCCCAATTCATTTCAAATTGCCCATTAGCATCTTCGTGGTCATTTTGATAAGGACCCCATCCCATTTCAATCATACAATCACATATTTCTTTTATAAGCTCATATCTTCTCATTAATGAAGACTGGTCATAACAAGGTTTAGATTGAGTATCTCTGTTATCTGCAATTGCGTTCCCATCAGGAGAAATCAAAAAATACTCACACTCCACACCTGACTTCATGCTATATCCCAATTCAGATAATTTTTTTATTTGTTTTTTTAACATCACCCTTGGTGAAGCATCGACTGGTTTACCATTCATCCATAAATCTGAAGCCAACCAACCAACTTCTTTATTCCATGGTAGTTGAATTAAACTGTCAGGATCAGGTATTGCAAACATATCAGAATCAGCTGGTGTCATATCTAGCCAGGCTGCAAATCCAGCAAATCCAGCACCATTTACTTGCATATCTTTAATTGCACGAGCAGGAACCAATTTTGATCTTAAGACACCAAATAAATCTACAAAACTTATCAAAAAATATTTAATTTTTCTTTGTTTTGAAATTTTAAATAAATTTTTTGCCATCTAATAACGTAACACAATTATTTAAAAAATGATAAAAAGAAATCTTTGTAATAAATTAAATTTACACCGATAATAATTAATATCGCTATAATTACTCCATACTTTGCTTTTGGCCATGCAAGACGTGCCATTTTGCTAGGAGTTTTATTTTCGTTTTGATTATTTTCTTCAGAATTTTGCATTAAAAAAAAAGAGGGCACAGTATTTCATGCGCCCTCTTAAAAGTTTTAACCGTCTGTTATATTGCTTTTCCAGTCGTTAGCACTTGGTTTTTTTCTGACAATTGCATTCATTTTACCATCTTCTTGTTTAGATGAAATAACATGCCAGCCAACCCAAATAAGAATTGCTATTATAACTAGCACTCCTTCCGAACCAACACCTGGATAGACAGATCCTTGTACCTCAGAGGCACTTAAATGATCTATCCAATTTGATACTGTTGCCATTTACATACCTCCTTTATCTACTGGCCGAGACTACAGCTTTTTCGTCTTCTTTAGCCTCTTCCATAATTGTATAGTCAAGTCCTGCAAGTTCTACTTCTCTTGGTATTCTTAATTTACCCATTCCGTGAAGAACTTTTGCAATTATATATCCAGGAAGCATACCTAGTACAAAAAACATTATTATTGCACCGATAAACATTCCAAGAGGATTAATTGCTGCATAATTAGTTCCATCCCACATAGCACCAACACTGTATCCAGATGAAGGATAACCATTTAAAACGAAACCACATATTACAAGACCAACAAATCCAGCATAACCATGAACAGCTACCGCTCCAACCGCATCGTCGATTTTATATTTTTTCTCGACCCAGTAATGCATTTTGTAAGCTATAACTACTCCGATCATACCGATTATCATTGATTGTATTGGATGATATAAATCATTACCTGCAGATGCACATATTATTCCCGCAAGTCCTGATGAATAAGTCCAGAAAGGATCTCCCTTCGAGACCACATACCCTGCTAACAACCCTCCAGATAACGACATTAAAAAGTTCATCGTTATTCCACTAAGTGTGGTGGGAGTTAGGTAGATGTTCGTTGCAGTAAAGAAAGTTACACCTTCCATACCATATTCAGGTCCAAGATCATAAATCGGAACATTACATGCAGCGTAAAAGCCCCAAAAACCTGTATAGATTAAGAATAATCCAACAGTCACTAACCAAGGATTTCTTGGTCCAATGTTTCTTGGTTCTCCGCTAGATGAAAATTTTCCAATTCTTGGTCCTAAAACAATTAGAACACCTAAGGCAAAACCTCCGGCAATTGCGTGAATTACTCCGGAAGCATAAGCATCGTGATATCCTAATATTTTTAACATCCATCCATCAAAATGCCATCCCCATGAAGCATCTATTGTCCAGAAAACAGACCCAATTGCAATTGCAAGTATTCCAAATGCAAAAGTAGTTATCCTTTCAATAACCGCTCCAGATACAATTGAAGCTGCAGTCCATGAAAATAATAAAAAGGCTGCCCAGAAGACACCCATTATATGATCATTAAGATTTACGGCCATCAATGCATTTGTAGGATTAGCAAGATCATTTCCACCAAATCCACCTCCAAGAACTAGACCAGTACTTTCGGTCATAATCGAGGGAGCTAATCCGGGTCCTGTTGGAAATGCCCAGTATATCCACCAACCAAAGAAAAACCATGTGACTGTTACCAGTGGTATCAGCATTGTATTTTTCATAAGAGTGTGTTGGTGATGTTTGTAACGAGATGCCCCAACTTCATACATACAGAAACCCACGTGGATCAAAAACATAAGAACCACAGTTACCCAATAGTAAAATTCTGTAAATAAGGTTGTGAGAGCACCTAATTGATCAGTCATATTTCTCTCTCCTATTAATAGTTAACAGACTCTATGAAATTTTTTTTACGCTGACAATTTTATTTTATTTATAAAAAGTAGAAGTTAATAATTATTTTATCAACTTGAAATTGAAATTAGAATTTTAAATATGCTTTTTTAAGGTCAACCAGAGGATGATTCGGGGACATTTGAAACTTTACCAATAATTCTCTAGCTATCATATCTCTATCCTGCTGATTATTAGGTAATTTTATTTTACTTGGTATCGTTACCCAACCGTTAGCATTTCTATCGAATACAGCAGGTCTATTTTCTTCATATCCCATATGCACATCTTCTAACCAATTAAGATCATCCCAACCCATAGCTTCTATATATTTTTTTAAAAATGGAGTGAGTCGACTATAGTCAGGTAAAAGATTAACGTCATACCGATAGCCAATTGTTTGGCCAATCATTTTTTCTCTAGCAGTCTCTTTTTTCTTACCTAATTGACCTTTGATCTCTTTTGATTTGACTTTTTTCTTACCTTTTTTCTTTGGCATATTTGCTATTAGATTTTATGGAAATCTTTAACTCCTACTGTATGATTTGTTCCTGCAAGAGGCACTTTAGCTAAAGCAGAAGCCTCCATAGTTAATGCAGCCATATCTTCTGGCTCTAGCGAGTGAATATTTGTTTTTCCACATGCTCTAGCTAATAATTGAGCCTCCAATGTCATTGCATGCAAATAATTGTATACTCTTAATGCTGCGTCATCAGGATTTAATCTTTTTCTTAATTTTGGATCTTGAGTAGCAACTCCTACCGGACATCTACCCGTGTGACAGTGATAGCAATGACCTGCGGGAACACCCATTTCTTTTTCAAAGTTAGATTCTGGAATTTCCTTGTTGCAATTTAAAGCCACCATTGCACCTGTTCCGATTGCAATTGCGTCTGCACCAAGTGCTAAAGCTTTAGCCATATCTGCTCCATCTCTAACACCACCTGCATAAATTAAAGTTACTTTTCCAGTTTTACCTACATCATCCAAAGCTCTTCTTGCTTCTCTAATTCCAGCAATTCCTGGGATACCTGTGTTTGCAGCTGCAATGTGTGGCCCAGCACCTGTTGAACCCTCCATTCCATCAAGATAAATTGAATCTGGATCACATTTTGCTGCCATCCTTACATCATCATACACTTTAGCTGCTCCAAGTTTTAATTGAATTGGCACTTTGTTTTTCGTTAATTCTCTAAGCTCTTGAACTTTTAAAGCTAAATCATCTGGACCCAGCCAATCAGGATGTCTTGCTGGAGATCTTTGATCTATACCTGCAGGTAGCGATCTCATTTCTGCAACTTGGTCAGTAACTTTTTGACCCATCAAATGACCACCCATTCCAACTTTTTGTCCTTGTCCAATAAATACCTCAATTCCATCAGCTAGTTGTGCATGGTGTGGGTTAAAACCATATCTTGATTGTATGCACTGATAAAACCATTTTTCTGAATATCTTCTCTCATCTGGTATCATTCCACCTTCACCAGAACATGTTGCGCTACCAGCCATTGTAGCACCTCTAGCTAATGCAGTTTTTGCTTCATAAGATAAAGCTCCAAAACTCATTCCCGTAATGTAAACTGGAATATCAAGCTCAATTGGATTTTCACATCTTGGACCAATAATAGTTTTGGTCTCACATTTTTCTCTGTAACCTTCAATAACAAATCTTGTTAATGTTCCTGGCAAGAAAACTAGATCATCAAAAGTAGGTATCTTTTTCATCAAAGCCATTCCTCTCATTCTGTATCTTCCTAATTCGGCTTTGATATGAATGTCGTCCATAACCTCTGGAGTAAAAATAGCGTTGTGTCCTAACAAACTTTTGTTTCTTGAAGCTATTCCATTACCATTAGAATGTCCGTTTGATTTTCCATTACCATTTTTTTTCTTTGCCATTTAAATTGCTCCTTTTTTTTCTGTAGGTTCAAGAGCATCGTAATTCCAAAGTTTTTTTCCTGCTACAACTTTGGTCATCTTAGAAACATCGAAGTTTTCTCCGATCTCCGCAACCTTTAATTTTCTTTTAAGCCAGTCTTGATCTGAATCAGTTAATTCAGCTTCGACAGCATCACTACCAAATGATCCAATTTTTCCACCTACAAAAATTGTCCCATCATACATAGAATCTCCTAAATTTATTCCAACATCTCCAAGAATAATAATTCGCCCTCTCTGCATCATAAAACCTGTAAAAGCACCAGCATCTCCGCCAATAATTATTGTTCCACCTTTTTGATCAATTCCTGTTCTGGCACCTACGCTTCCTTTGCATATCAGATCTCCACCTCTAATTGCCGCACCAAAACAAGACCCTGCATTTTTTTCAATTACTACTTTTCCTGCCATCATATTTTCTGCACATGACCATCCCACTCTTCCATTAATTCTAACAATAGGACCATCCATTGATCCACACCCAAAGTAACCCAAACTACCTTCAAATATTAAATTTAATTTATTGAGAATTCCAACTCCCAAGCTATGTTTTCCCTGTGGGTTCTTTATTACAATAGTTCCGTATCCATCTTTCATTAATTCATCAATTTTTTTATTTGCTTCACGACAATCCATGTTCTTAACGTCAATCTCAGTTCTTTTATTAAAATCTACATCATATGTCCCAAAGTAATAAAAATTCTCTGCCTCATCTGGATTAAAAAATTTTTGTTGTGTTTTTCCAGTTAAGACTTCTGTATGAAGTCCCATTGATTGAGCTTTACTTTTTTTTTCTGATGTTTTTAAATTTGCCATACTTTAACTTCTCCATCAAAAGGATCATAAGTTTCGATTTCTTGTGGTAATATTGATCTTATTGCAATTTCCTCTGACCCCATTGCAACTAAATCATCTGACTCATACAATACTAGTGGTTTTGCAGCCATTGTATCTTTCGCCATTCCTAGGCTATCTTTTGTAGCAACAAAATAAGTAAATACCCCATCTAAACCGACGAGAGATTCTTTCATTCCCTCTTCTAATGTAGCTCCATTTCTCATTTTTTCTGCAAGATATACAGCGATTAATTCAGAGTCACATTCTGACATAAATCTCATGCCCTTGTTTTCCAATACTCTTCTATTATTCCAATAATTTGTTAATTGCCCATTATGAACGACTGACACATCGCTAAAAGGATAACCCCAAAATGGGTGAGCAGATTTAATATCCACTCCCGATTCTGTTGCCATCCTAGCATGACCAATTGCATGTGTCCCGACAACTTTATCTAAATTATATCTGTTACAAACAACTTCAGCGTTTCCTAGATCTTTGATTACTTCTAGAGATTTTCCCATAGATAATATTTCTACACCTTCAACACTTTCTATTTTTTGAGAAAATTCCATTAAATCTTTGTCATACTGAATTTCATATCGTAAAGAATAAGGAAGAATTCTATCTTCTTTTATCACTTTAGCGCCTAGCTCAGAAAGATAAGAATCAACAATTTTTTTTCTTTCGTCATAAACTGATACATCTTCTTTTACTGAAGAACTTCCCTCTGCAACATTTTCACCAACTTTAAATCGCATTATGAAATTTTGACCGTCAGTTTTTCCGTATAGAGCGTATCCAGTTGAATCTTCTCCTCTATGCTTTAATGCTTGTAGCATACCTTGAAGTTCAAAACCAACGTTTGAAGTATTTCCTCTATGAATTAACCCTGCAATCCCGCACATATAATTTCCTTATTAAATTATGGTAAACAATCCAGATAAGTATCAAGATCCCATTGTGTTGTTGCACCAAGGAATTTTTCCCACTCATCTCGTTTGTACCAATTAAATACTTTATACATTTCATCTGGCATTGATGATTTTATTACTTCATCTTCTGCCAATCTATCTAAAGCTTCACCTAAACTTAGTGGAAGTTTTTTAACATCTTTACCAGCTTTTTGAGCTTCATATATATTTCTAGACTCTGGTTTAGCTGGTTTCATTTTTTTAGATATTCCCTCATCACAAGCTTTAAGTAATGCAGCACCTAATAAATATGGATTATGCATAGAGTCAACTGATCTGTACTCAAATCTACCTGGAGCAGATACTCTTAGACCGCATGTTCTATTTTGATAACCCCAGTCAGCATATACTGGTGCCCAAAAACCTTGATCCCATAATCTTCTATATGAGTTCACTGTCGAAGAACCAATTGCTGTTAAAGCCGGCAAGTGTTTCATTATCCCTGCAATTGATTGTAATCCAATCTTTCCAGGCAATTGCATATCTTTAGTGTCAGGCATAAAAGTATTAGTTCCACCGGATACATAACTAAAGACTTCTTCTACACCTGGAAGTTTTTTGTTACCCAATTTGTTAACTGATACTTTTCCACCTTTCCACAAAGACATGTTGGTGTGACATCCACTTGCTGAAACTCCCATAAATGGTTTAGTCATAAAGCAAGCTATAAGATTATGTTCTCTTGCTACTTGAGCACAAATTTGTCTATACGTAGATAATCTATCAGCATTTCTTAAAACATTATCAAATGTCCAGTTAAGCTCTAATTGACCAGGAGCATCTTCATGATCACCTTGGATCATATCAAGACCCATCGCTTTTGCGTATTCAATAACCTTCATAAACACAGGTCTTAATGATTCAAATTGATCAATATGATAACAGAAAGGTTTTGAGAAACCTTGTCCAGTTGGAGTTCCGTCAGGATTTTTTGTTAACCACATCATTTCAGGCTCTGTTCCAACTCTTAATTCTAATCCATGTTTCTTTTTGAACTCATTCATGAAAATTCTAAGATTACCTCTGCAGTCACTTGTTAAATGACCACCTGGATTTTTTCTTTCTTCTCTATTTCTAAAACATGTAACAAAAACTCTTCCAACTCTCTTATCCCAAGGCAATTGAACAAAAGTTTCTGGATCAGGTATTCCTACCAATTCCATAGCTTCTGGACCATAACCAATATAATTATTATGACGATCTAAAAATAAGTTTGCTGTTGCTCCATAAACCAATTGAAAACCTTTTTCTGCAGTTCTTTCCCAGTGGTCTGCTGGTATTCCTTTTCCAACAACTCTTCCAGTTACTGAAATAAATTGATAATAGATATAAGTAATTCCTAATTCGTTTATTTTTTCTCTAACTTTTTTGACGAGTTTAGCTCTACCTGGTTGGTTTACGTGTTTTTCAAGATCCGTCATTCTTCCCCCTTTGAATTTTCAGATCAAAAAGGTAACTGAAAAAAAAACGTTTGTCTACTTAGATAAATTAGCTCCAAGGAAACGGACTGTTCGATGTGGGATGAAGTTTTCCTTTTTCATATCTATCGAATCTAAACGGTTTTAATAATTCACTTTCATGACCTAAAATTTCTTGTGCAACAAGGTGCCCAACACCTATCATTTTATAACCATGATTTGCATCTGCAATCATGTAAACATTTTCAAAAAATCTATCGAATATTGGGAATGAGTCTGGCGTCAAACAACCCAATCCTCCTGATGGTCCCTTTCTATACAGATGAGATTTACCAACAAAACGTTTCTGAATATGTGCAAGTGCTGAAGTCCACATATCAGAAAATTTATCAGTGGTTTGATATTCTGGAGAATCTATCCCATAAGGATCAACATTAACTTCATCAAAATGTTTTTGAACAATGTAAGGTGATGTTCCACCTTGAACTCCCAATCCTTCAATATCAGGTTTATAATAAATACCCCATAAGTCTTCTGTAATTATTTTACCATCTTTATCAGAATAAAGCGGTGCATCTGTATCAACATGAATTACTGGAGGCGCTTTACCTTCATTAGTTTTTAAATAATCTGCATCTACACCTAATACACCTTCTTGTAAAAACCAGTACTTCCACATTTCAACTTCATGCATTTTTCCATTTTTAGCATCTTTTATGTTAGTAGTTTTTGGCAACTCCAACATATTCCAAAAATCTCTTACCCATGGTCCTGCTCCAATAACTACCTGATCACAATCAATTGTACCTTTGTCTGTAACTACGCCAGTAATTGCATTGCTGTTGCTCCCTCTTTTAAAACCTGTAACCTTTACTCCTTTATGAACGTTTACACCGTTTGAATTTGCTTTTTTCTCTAGTGCTTTAATTGAGTCCTTATTAAATGCATATCCACCTTTTTTTTCATGCAAGACTGATGTAATACCTTTTGCTTGCCAATCACTAAAAATTCCTTGCATATATTTCATGCAATCTTTTTCACCTTCTATAAATTCTGATTCATATCCAATTGCTTTTTGTTGTTCATAAATACTTGCAACATCTTTATGCATTACTTCCGGAGAAATTTGCATATAGCCAACAGCATTATATTTAAATGCCTCTGGATCACTTTCCCAAACACTAACTGAATGAGCCATTAATTCTCTCATTGCTGGTTGAAAATAATTATTTCTAACAACTCCACATGCAATTCCACTTGCACCTGCAGCAGTGTCTTTTTTTTCTAGGACAACTACATCGTTTGGATTTTTATATTTTTCGGAAAGTTTCCAAGCAGTACTTAACCCGTGAATTCCTCCACCAATTATTACAACTTTTGCTTTTGTCGGTAACGACATGAACGAACTTTAATTTTTTAGCAAAGGAAAGAATATAATAATTTTTATATATAATTTATATAAATTCTAAATATTAGTGTGAATTTTATTTAAAAACTCAAATTTTTCAGAGTTTTCAAATATTCGTTAAATTCATTAACAAAATTCTGTGTAGGTAAAACGTACTTTTTTCTATGGTCATTTCCGGTTTTTTCGAGGTAAAAAAATTCTTTATCACAAGCTTCTTTGATCATGAGTGCAGATTTGGGTCTAGAGGTTTTGAAAAGTCTAGTCTTAAGTTCTTCGACAGATAAGTTTTCATTTAATTTATAGGAATTCATCACAATTAACATCATGTGATAATGTGAAGGAGACTTTCTGAAAAAGTAATTACTGGATGTATGGGACAGTTTCATTTGATCTTCCCAAAATTCCAGTAAATCCTTTGATGATTTTGACATTAAGATTTTACACGTGTTTTTTGAGGATCGTAATGTGGGAAACCAACAACTTTAGCAGGTATTCTTTTTTGATGTCCATCAATTTTACCGACTTCAACGTTCATACCTATTTCTGAATGACCTACATCAATTCTGCACAAAGCAATATTTTTATTCAAAGTAGGAGATAGACATCCGCTTGTAACTACGCCAACTTGGGATCTTCCAATGTGAACACAATCACCGTGATTAGCTTTTTCTTTGCCTACAAGTTCTAATCCAACTAATTTCTTTTGCGGATTTTCTTTTCTCTTTATTAATGCTTCTTTACCAATGAAATCTGCTGTTTTTGTTTTTAAAGGAACCGTAAATCCAACACCAGCTTCAAAAGGGTCAACTTGGCCGTCAAATTCATTACCAAATAATATTAGTCCAGCTTCAATTCTTAATAAATCTAATGCTCCAAAACCGGCAGGTATTAATCCTTCATCTTTACCAGCTTCCATAAGCACATCCCAAACCGCTGGTGCATCAGAAGGATGACACCATATTTCATATCCTAACTCGCCTGTATATCCAGTTCTAGAAACCATTAATGGAATTCCGCTAAGCTCTTTTACTCTGCAGATTGTAAACCTAAACCATTGCAATTCTGAAATAGAAGGTTGTGTTGGTGGAGTAAAAATAAACTTTTCTAAAATTTTTCTACTATTTGGTCCTTGTAGAGAAATATTATTTATTTGATCGGTAGAGTTCTTAACTAAAACATTAAATTTTTTCTTTTTTGCCTGTTCTTTTAACCATTCACCTGCGTATTCATCACCACATACCCATCTAAATCCATGATCACTCATTTTTAACAATGTTCCATCATCAAACATAGAACCATTTTCATAACACATCGAAGAATAAACAATTTGTCCAACTGACAATTTTTTAACATTTCTAGTTAAAGTATAGTCCATCAATTCTTCCGCATCTGGACCTAATATTTCAAATTTTCTTAAAGAAGATAAATCAATTAAAACTGCTTTTTCTCTACACGCTGTATATTCATTTACTACTCCGTGTTTAGTGTAATCATTGGGCAGCCAATATCCTCTAGCATCAACAAAGTTTCTTGTTAACTTAGAAGTTTTCTCATGAAATCCTGTGTTTTTTGTTAGTTTTAATTCTGAGTCTGGTTTCATTCTAAATGCAAAAGATTTTGTAAATTCTCTTTTTTTTTCATAAGTTCTAACAAAAATATCTGTAGGGTTCCATGAATTACATGGATCTATATCACTTGGACAGGCTGATGTTCCGCAGGTTAAATCTTTTAAAGCTCTTAATATTACATAATCTCCAGGTCTAGCAAATGATTCATCAGAAAGCACAGTATTTAAACCTCCTGCCGAAGTATTAAAAAATAAATTTATAGCGTGCCATCCTTTTTGTCTATTAACGCCAAAATTTTCCATAGCACCACTTAAATTATCTGAACAATTTGGATGCCCAAAATAACCAGCATCTTCGTAATACTTTGATGTACAAGCAAGATTAAAAGTATCATGTCTTCCAACAGTATCTCTTATCACTTCTACTAAAGGTTCATGATCTGTATCATAAAATTTTGAATATAATCCTGGTCCTGGAAAAGTATTACCCATAAAGGTCCTGGTTGTTTGCCAATCTAGACCTTTCTCTATACCTTTACCTAATTTAGCTGTATCAAAAGCAACGAAATCTGAACATTGTCTACCAGTTGGACAAATTATTTGAATATAATCTCCTTCTTTAACTTCAAAAGAAATCGCTGATTGTTTTGCAATATTTTTTTCGTCTAATGGATCAAAAATTGGATCTGGAATTATTCTATGTTCTTTATAGTCAACAATATTATTTCTTTTAATAAATAAAGTTAATTCTGTAGGAGGATTTTGTTCATGAACCAACATATCATTACCAGGTGCAGAAAAAATGCAATAACATTTATCTTTTGAACTTATTTTAATTTTTTCTCCTGGTGGAGTGTCTTTATCAAAAAGGATTGAAGATTTAGATTTTGCAATTTTAAGATTTCTTTTTTCTAATTGGCGCAAAGCAATTTTCGAACTTTCTTCATTTCTATTTAAAATTTTAATTATATCATTTTCTGATTTAGATGATTTTAAATTTAAAATTGATGGATCTGAATTTCCATCAGAATTAAAAACAACTATTTCACAAATTTGATTTCCTTCATTATTAATAATTTCAATTTCATCATCTGGAAAAACCTGAACTCCTGTTAATCCACCACCATTAACTACATATCTTTCAACTCCAGGTGGCAAAACATTTAAACCAGGTTCATTTATTCTTAAATTTTCTTCTAACATTTTAAATCAATGATTACTTATGTTTAAGAATAAATCAGTACTGATTAATTGTATATATAAATTTTAGTACCAACTTTTGTTGACTGTGAGATTAAATTTAAGGATACTTACTTACTTAATATATTAAGAGAGGAGAAATAAATGAAGAAAATACTATCTTTACTCTCAGCTATAGTAATTACTGTAGTAAGCTTTGCAGGAATATCTAACGCTGACAGTAAAAAACCCATAGTGATCCCAACTCATAACTGGTCAAGTCAAATTGTTATGGCCTATGTTATTGGTGGAATCTTTGAAAGCATGGGTAACAATGTTAAATATGTAAATGCTGACTCTCAAGCGGTTTACGAGTCAATTAGAATTGGTGATGTAACTATATCTCATGAGGTATGGGAATCTGCTTTCGGTAAGTCATTTACAACAGCTTTAGACAAAGGTGGTTTGTTAGACTGGGGTGATCATGAAGCAAGAACTCTTGAGGATATGGGATATCCAAACTGGGTTGTTGAAAAAGGTCTATGTCCAGGTCTACCAGATTGGACAGCTCTAAAAAATCCAGACTGTGCAAAAAACTTTACAACACCTGACTCTCCAGATGGAAAAGGAAGAATGTTGGAAGGACCACAAACTTGGCATGGTGACTTAATCCCTCAAAGGATTGATGCACTTGGCTTAGGTGATTTATGGTGGGTTAAGTTTGCTGGAGGTGCTGATGCACTTTGGGCAGAGTTAGCAGCTGCTGAAAAAGAAGGAAGAGGAACTATAATTTTCAACTGGACACCAAACTTTACTGATGGTGCTGGTTTTACATTTATCGACTTCCCTCCATACACAGCTGGTTGCAGACCAGCAGATGGTGGTGATGGAAAATGTGGTTCTCCGGATGGTTATTTGAAAAAAGCAGTACACGAAGATTTTCCAAAAACTCATCCAGATGCAGCAGCAGCGTTTAAAAAATTGTCATTTTCAACAAGTCAAATTGGTGCAATGGCAGCTTTAGTAGACGTTGACAAAATGACTCACGAAGATGCAGCTAAAAAATGGTTAGCTGATAACGAGTCAACTTGGAAAGCTTTCCTTAAATAAGGATAAAAGTTAAAAAAATAAGATCTCCCCCAATTCTGTTGGGGGGGATTTTTTTTTATAAAGATTTGTGTAAAATACAGTTATGAGAAAATATCTTTTTTACATTTTTTTAAGTTTATTAATAAGTTTATCAGTTTTCGCTCGAAGCACCGGATGTAAAGAAGGTAACTGTGAAAATGGATATGGAAAATGGGTTTATACAGATAAAACTACTTATGAAGGTGAGTGGGTAGGAACAAAAAAAAATGGTCAAGGTGTAGAAACATGGCCAAACGGATATATATATAAAGGTGAGTTTAAAAATAGCGTTTGGAGTGGAGTTGGAACTTTAACTTTCCCAGATGGGTCTACTTATGAAGGAGAGTGGGCTAATGGTTTTATGAATGGCAAGGGAACATTTACCTGGGCTAATGGAGACCAAAAAATAGGAATTTGGAAAAACGGTAAATTACAAGATTAATGTCGAACGAAACTTCATTTAATAGATTAAAAGGATTACCCGAGAACATAAAACAATTTATAGGACTAATAATTTTAACAATAGTCATAATTTCTTCTTTTGCTATTTTAAATAATATATTTAGTGAGGGTGATGAATTAGTTAGAAAAATGAAATTGGAAGAAGAGAGAATTGCAAAAGAGAGAAAACTAAGTGCATTAATTTCAAAACTTCCCTCGGGTATATTAGTAACTTTTGATGGTACTGATCATTATAAATTATCAGATGAATTGTATGAGGGAGTGTGTAATGCCACAAAGCTTATCCCCCAAAGAGCAATAATGGGTGCAAATTTCTTAAATTTTAGAGCACACGAAATTTATACTATTAACGGCAATAAGATTGATGAAACATTTGTTGAATGGGATGCTGAAAAAAAGAAATGTTTTGCAGGTTTTACAGTTAGTGGAAATAACGTAGGAGTAGACGAAACAATTAAAGTAAGCGGTGAAGCCTTAAGTTTTTTAAGTACTGGAATTGATACAAGGGTTTATTTTATTAAAAATTTTTAATGGAAATAAGCTTCAATTATATTGATTTTAATTTAATTAATTTTCGTATACTTTTATAAGAATTATGTCTGAAGCAGTAATCAAATGCGAAGCAGTTTATAAAATTTTTGGTGAAAACGCCAAAAAGATGCTTCAAGATTCAAATGGTAATGTTGATGCTAAAACATTTCAAGAAAATGGTTGTATAGTAGGTGTTAACAATGCCTCTTTTGAAGTGGCAAAAGGAGAGATGCTTGTTGTAATGGGCTTATCTGGATCTGGTAAGTCAACTTTACTAAGGTGTATATCAAGATTAACAGATGCAACAGGTGGAAAAATTTTCATTGAAGGTCAAGATTTATTAAATTTAAATAATAAAGAGTTAATTGAGCTTAGAAGAAACAAAATGGGAATGGTTTTCCAAAGCTTTGCTCTTCTTCCACACAAAACCGTTGTAGAAAATATAGCTTTTCCTCTTCAAATCAAAGGTATCAAAACTGAGGAGAGCATTAATAAAGCAATGGAGATGGTTAAATTAGTTGGACTTGATGGAAGAGAAAATTATTTTCCAAGAGAACTTTCAGGTGGACAACAACAAAGAGTGGGTATTGCAAGATCTCTAGCAGTTGAACCTGATATATGGTTTTTAGATGAACCTTTTTCTGCTTTAGATCCATTAATTAGAAAAGAAATGCAAGATGAATTTTTAAGACTTCAAGAAAAATTACAAAAAACAATTATGTTTATTACTCATGATTTTGATGAAGCATTAAAACTTGCTGATCGAATTGCAATTATGAAAGATGGTATAATTGAACAACTAGATACACCTGCAAATATAGTTTTAAACCCAGCCACAGAATATGTAAGAAAATTTACTGAAGAAGTACCTAGAGAAAAAGTTCTATTAATTGAAGATGTAATGGATGAAAATATATCTAATAATTTAGGTGATGTTAGAGTTTCAAAAGATGAAATCATAGAAAATGTTGCAGAAAAAATATTAACGCAAGAAAAATCTGTAGCAGTTATAGATGAAAATAATAAAACCATTGGGTCAATCAACCCGACAAAAATAATAAATACTGTCTTTGGCGGAAGAAAGAACGGAAAATAAATTATGGAATTTTTAAAAAAATATCCAAAAATATTTCAGTGGTTATTTCTATTAATTGTTTTCTTTGCTCTTTGTTTTGCTATTGATGTTCCAGAAACATATAAATTCATTAGAGGCCAAGCTGAATTCGTAAAAGATCCTAATCAAAGTAGTTATATATTTTTAGGCAAAGAAGTAAGATATTACGCCTTTGATGTTTTCTGGCGACTTCCTCCATTACTTGGATGGTTACCAATATGGATAAATGACTCCTTGTTTTTCTTAATGAATGAGTGGATGCCAATGGAGTTTTGGAATGAGGACACTCAAGAATTTAAAACCAGACCATTAGTTTTGCAAATTAGCAGAAATTTAACAGCTTTCATGACCTTTTTAATAGAATTAATTAGAGAAATTCTATTAGGTGGACTTGAAACAATTGTTGCCTTCACAAGTTGGGATTGGATCGATGCGAACCCTTGGGCAGAGTTACCAGGTCTACCTTGGACAATAGTTGCAGCTGGTTTTGCAATACTTGCTTATAAATTAAGTGGTATTGGACTCGCTTTATTTGCCGGTTTAACAATGGTTTACATTTCTATATTTGGACAATGGAAACCATCGATGCAAACACTCTCTTTTATTTTAGTTGCTGCGCCTCTATCTTTTATATTTGGGTTAAGTTTAGGTATTGCAGCTTATAAAAGTAAACGTGTAGAAAAAGCTCTATATCCAATTCTATTAGTTATGCAAACAATGCCACAATATGCAGTATTAGTTCCTGCACTTGTTCTTTTTGGAGTCGGTGACCACGCTGCAGTAATTATAACTATGGTTGTTGCTGTTCCACCCATGATATTACTCACTTTACTAGGATTGAGAGCTATTCCTCCAGAAGTAATTGAAGCTGGAAGAATGAGTGGTTGTAATAATTGGCAACTAATGTCTAAAGTGCTAATTCCAACGGCCAGACGAGATATTTTAATTGGCGTAAACCAGGTTATCATGGTGTGCTTTTCTATGGCTGTTATTTCAGCCTTCATTGGAGCGAAAGGTCTAGGTTTTAATTTATTGTTAGCACTAAATCAGCTTAATATCGGATTAGCATTAGAAGCTGGTCTTTGTATTAGTCTAATTGCAATTTTATTAGATAAAATGTCATTAGCATGGGCAAACAAGCAAGTCGATTATTTTGGCAATTTGAATTTTTTTCAAAGAAATAAAAATTTATTATTTTTTAGTATTACGGTCATAATTGGAATTTTACTCGCTTACTTTGGATCTGTTTATTTTAAAGGTGGCTACAATTATTTATTTGAAGTTCCACACAACAAAGGAATATCAACTGCTGATTTTTGGAATAAAGGTGTCGATTGGATTTTTGATACCTTCTTTGTTTATATAAAAGCATTTAATACATGGTTAATTCAAGAAGTGTTACAACCAATGAGGGCTTTGTATTTAAGGATGCCAGCTGTTGCTACATTAGTTCTAGTTGTTGGTGCAGGCTATTTAATTGGTGGAATTAGATCTGCATTAGTAGTTTGTGGTTTGACATTATTCATAGCTCTAAGCCCTTGGTGGGATAGAGCCTTAGTAACGGCTTACATGGCAACATTTGGGGTAATTGTCTCTTGTATAATTGGTTTTACGGTTGGCACATTATGTTTTCAAAATAAACATTCCGCAAAATTTATGTTAGGGGTATGTGATATATTTCAAACATTTCCATCTTTTGTTTATCTTATTCCTGTTATGATGCTTTTTGGAATAACTGACACTTCTGTTCTTATTGCTGTCATTGTTTATGCAACTATACCAGCAACAAGATACACAATTGAAGGACTTAGAAGTGTTCCAGCAGGTTTACATGATGCAGCGACGATGTCTGGTGTAAATAAATTTCAAAGATTAACAAAAATTGAATTTCCTTTAGCATTCCCTCATATGATGCTTGGTATAAATCAAACAATAGTGTTTGCATTATTTATGGTAATTATAGGGGCATTTATAGGCACAGAGGATTTAGGACAATATATTTTAAAAGCTTTATCAGATAAAAATGGTGCTGGTATTGGATTAACTTTAGGTATTTGTGTAGCTTTTATAGGTTTAATCTTTGACAATTTGATAAGAACTTGGGTAGAA
>CACAIK010000002.1 GCA_902532525.1 uncultured Pelagibacteraceae bacterium | reverse complement strand
AGGAGGGTAAATTGATATACGTGTCATCCAATTATGATGGTAAAACAATGTCAAATTTAAGAATTAATGATTTTAAAGTCCAAGAGGTTCCCGTTCTTGCTAAACTTTTAACATTAGCATCTCTTCAAGGTATAGCTGATCTTCTCACTGGCGAAGGTATACGATTTACTGATTTTGAGATGGATTATGAAACTTTAGGAAATAACACAAAAATAAAAGAGATGTATGCAATAGGCCCAGCAATTTCACTTATGATGGAAGGTTATATTGTAAAAGATGAATTAACTAGTTTGAAAGGAACGCTTGTGCCAGCAACAACTGTTAATAAAACAATTTCAAAAATACCAATGTTAGGTGATATATTGGTTGGAAAAAAAATTGGTGAAGGAGTCTTTGGTGTAAGTTTTAAAATTAAAGGGCCACCGAAAAAACTCAAATCTACTGTTAATCCAATAAAAACTCTAACCCCAAGATTTATTACAAGAACTTTGGAGAAAATTTCTAATTAAATTATTATTTTATAGTGTTTTTTCTTACCGATTGAGACTTTAATAAAATTATTTTTTCTCATAAGCTCATTTGAAATTATAAATTTATCATCTGAAATAATTTCATTATTGATTTTAATACCATTAGATTTTATCAATCTTCTTATTTCGCTTTTAGATAAGTTTTTATCTATAATTGAGACTAAATTAACTACATCATTATCAATATTAGAGATATCTATTTTTGTATCTGGCAAATTTTCTCCAGATGAGTTCTCGAAAAAAGAATTCTTAGCTATTTCTTCTGCTTTAGCAGCCTCATTAGCTCCATGTAAAATAGAGGTAGCTTGGTTTGCTAAAATAATTTTTTGTTCATTAATTTCACGATTACTTATTTCCGCGATTTCTTTTAAATTTAAATCTGTAAACATCTTAAGAAATTTCAACACATCTTTATCATCAACATTTCTCCAAAATTGCCAATAATCAAAAACTGAAAACAATTTTTTATCTAACCAAATAGCACCACTTTCAGTTTTACCCATCTTAGCACCTGATGCTAAAGTTATAAGTTCTGTTGTTAAACCATAAACTTCGTTAGATGAATATCTTTTAATTAGTTCAACTCCGTTTACAATATTGCCCCATTGATCTGATCCCCCAATTTGAAGCAAACAATTTTCTTTCTTATTTAATTCTAGAAAATCATAGGCTTGTAAAATCATATAATTAAATTCCATATAACTTAATGATTGCTCTCTCTCTAATCTTAACTTAACACTATCAAAACTTAACATTTTATTTATAGTAAAATGTTTTCCTATATCTCTTAGAAAAGATATATAATTTAAATTTTTTAGCCAAGTGTAGTTGTTAACAAAAATCGGAGCTACTTTTTCATCTTCTGTTTCTAAAAATTTTTTTAGTATGTTCTCTATACTTTTTATATTTTTTTCTATTTCATTTTCCTCTAAAATTTTTCTAGTTTTATCTTTTCCAGATGGATCTCCTATTCTAGTTGTTCCTCCTCCAAGCAAAACAATTGGTTTATGCCCATGTTTTTGCATCAGTCTTAAGCACATGATTTGAAGCAAGCTACCTACATGCAAGCTTTGAGCAGTGCAATCAAAGCCTATATACCCTTTTATACTCTCTTCACTCAGCTTCTTTGAGAGAGCCTTTTCGTTTGTGCATTGATAAAAATATCCTCTATCTTTAAATTCTTTTAAAAATTCATTCATAAATGGTACTTTTAATATACATATTTAAATAAAAATAATAATCAACAATGGATAATTCTTTTATAGCACTGGGTTTAATGAGCGGTACATCTCTTGACGGCATTGACGCAAGTATTATCAAATCAGATGGTGAAAATAATTTAGATATAATAGATAATAAATACTTCAATTATCCTGAAGAATTTAGAAAAAGACTTTCTACTTTTATTTTAAATATAAATAATAGAGCAGATATAGAGGAAAATATTAACATTTATAAATCTTTAGAAAGAGATCTAACGCTTTATCATTCCAGAATATCTCAAAGTATAATTAACGATAATAAGTGTAAAATTCAGTTAGTTGGACTCCATGGACAAACAATAATTCACAAACCTAAAGATGGTTATTCTGTGCAAATGGGAGATGCAAAATTACTTTCACAATTGTTAAATGAGAAAGTGATTTATAATTTTAGAGCTAATGATATTAAAAATAATGGTGAAGGGGCGCCCTTAGCTCCTATTTATCATAAGCTTTTAGTAAAAAAACTTCAGATAAATGATCCCACATTAATTTTAAATATTGGAGGAATATCGAATTATACTTATTGTTTTAAAGATAAATTACTGGCAAAAGATGTAGGGCCTGGCAATGTTTTAATTGATGAATACTTAAAAAAAACAAAAGAAATAAAATTTGATTATAATGGCGATATTGCATCCTCTGGAAATATTAATCAAGATATAATTAATCAATTTTATGAACATGAATTTTATAACGTCGATGAAAAACATTCTTATGACAGAAAAGAATTTGATATTAATTTTGTTAGAGGTTTAGAATTTGCGGATGCTGTAGCTACTTTAACCTATTTTACAGCATTGATAATCTCAAAAAATATAAAAAAAATATTTAAAAGTAAAATTAATATTATTTTATGTGGTGGAGGAAGAAAAAATTTGACACTAGTCAATCATTTAAAAAACTTAATAAAATATGAAATTAAGTTAATAGATGATTTTAATATAGATGGAGATTTTATAGAATCCCAAGCGTTTGCATATTTATCGATTAGATCTTATTTAAAAAAACCAATAACTTATCCAAGTACTACAAAAGTTAATTTTCCTGTTACAGGTGGTGATATTAAAATTAATTATTAATATAAAGCAGTTTCTTTTTTTATATATTTACCAAGAGATTTTATTAAATAAGCATCAGCCTTTGAAAAAAAATGGTTTGCTTCAGATATAATATCAAATTCTACTTTAATACCTTTCTGAGCACTTAACCTTTTATTTAATTCATTTATATCTTCAAAAGGAACTAATTCATCTTTTTTTCCATGTATTACAAGACCAGAGGTAGGACAGGGCGATAGAAATGAAAAATCATATACATTTGGTTGAGGTGATATAGCTATAAATCTATTTATTTCTGGTCTTCTCATCAATAATTGCATTGCTATTAAAGATCCAAAAGAAAATCCAGAAATCCAACATTGTGAGTTATCAAAGTTTTCTCTTTCCAACCAATCTAATGCTGCTGCAGCATCTGCAAGTTCTCCTTGCCCGTTGTCAAATTCTCCATCACTTTTTCCAACTCCTCTAAAGTTTACTCTGCAAACAGAAAAATTATTATCAACAAAAGTTTGAAAGGTATCAACAACTACTTTATTATTCATAGTTCCTCCGTATTGAGGATGTGGATGAAGCACTAAAGCAATTGGAGATGTATTCTTCTTACTTTTAAAATACTTGGCTTCTAATCTTCCAGCAGGGCCAGGAATAAAAATTTCAGTAATTTTTGTGTCTGTAGATAGCATTGATTATCAGTCTCAAAAAAAAATTACATTTTTCTATCAAAATTGAGCGACAAAATGCAAGTATTATTAATTTACACAATCTTGACTAATTTAGTCAGGTATATATAAAGCCCGTGAATTGCGGAAAATATGAAATTATCTACCAAAAGCAGATATGCAGTTATGGCATTAGCTGACATAGGAAGATTTAAAAATAACGAGCCAATTTCACTAAGAGATGTGTCCATAAGACAAGGTATATCTTTAGTTTATCTTGAGCAGTTATTTTTAAAATTAAAAAAAAATGGAATTGTTAAAAGTATTAGAGGAAAAAAAGGTGGATATACTTTAAACAAAACACCAAAAGATATTAAGATCTCAGAGATTCTTTTTGCAGTAGAAGAAAAGGTCAAAACAATCGGATGTCAGAAGCATTCAAAAAAAGGTTGCAATGGAAAATCCGCTAAATGCATTACCCATAACCTATGGGATGAATTGGAGACACATATAAACATATTCTTTCAAGAAAAAAAATCTTGGAGACCTACTAAATAAAGCTGAAAATAGACTATAATGAGAGATAAACAAATTGAAGATTTAAAAGATTATAAATATGGCTTTTCTACTGATATTGAAAGTTTTAAAGCACCTAAGGGCTTAAACGAAGAAGTTATAAGATTCATATCTAATATAAAAAAAGAACCAGATTGGTTGCTTCAATGGAGATTAAAAGCTTTTGAAAGATTAAAAGTATTGAAAGAACCTGATTGGCAAAAACCAAAATATCCAAAAATTGATTACCAAGATTTATATTATTATTCTGCACCTAAAAGTTTTAAAGAAAAACCAAAAAATTTGGAAGATTTAGATCCTAAACTTTTAGAAACTTATAAAAAATTAGGGATACCTTTACAAGAACAAAAAAGATTAAATGGCATCGCAGTTGATGCGGTATTCGACTCAGTATCTGTTGCTACAACTTTTAAAGATACTTTAACAGAAAAAGGAATTATTTTTTGCTCTATTTCTGAAGCAATACAAAAACATCCAGACTTAGTTAAAAAATATTTAGGTTCAGTTATACCAATTACTGATCACTTCTTTGCTACATTAAACTCAGCAGTTTTCACTGATGGATCTTTTGTTTACATACCACCAAATGTAAAATGTCCGATGGAATTATCAACTTATTTTAGAATTAATGCATCTGACACTGGTCAATTCGAAAGAACATTAATAATTGCAGATAAAGGAAGCTATGTAAGTTATTTAGAAGGATGCACTGCACCAATGAGAGATGAAAATCAGTTGCATGCAGCTAACGTCGAGTTGGTTGCTTTAGATGATGCAGAGATTAAATATTCTACAGTACAAAATTGGTATCCAGGAGATAAAGATGGAAAAGGAGGTATATATAATTTTGTAACTAAAAGAGGATTGTGTAAAGGCAAAAATTCAAAAATTTCATGGACACAAGTAGAAACAGGTTCTGCAATCACCTGGAAATATCCAAGTTGTATTTTAAAGGGAGATAACTCAATTGGAGAGTTTTATTCAATCGCAATTACAAACAATTATCAGAAAGCCGACACCGGAACTAAGATGATTCATTTAGGAAAAAATACAAAAAGTAAAATTATCTCAAAAGGTATTAGTGCAGGTAAATCAGATATGACCTATAGAGGTTTGGTAGATATTTCAAAAAATGCATCTAATTCAACAAATTATACTCAATGTGATTCATTATTAATGGGTAATAAATGTGGAGCACACACAGTACCTTACATTAAGAATAAAAATTCAAATTCAAATATTGCTCATGAAGCGACAACATCTAAGATAAGTGAAGATCAACTACATTATTGTCAGCAAAGGGGACTAAATCAAGAAGAAGCAGTAGGACTTATTGTTAATGGCTTTTGTAAAGAGGTTTTACAACAATTACCTATGGAGTTTGCTGTTGAGGCTCAAAAACTAGTCGGAATAAGTTTAGAAGGAAGCGTTGGTTAAATGTTAAAAATAAACAATTTAAATGCAAAAATTCAGGAAAAAATCATATTAAGTGGTTTTAATCTCGAGATAAAACCTGGTGAGGTTCATGCAATAATGGGTCCTAATGGATCAGGAAAAAGTACTTTATCAAATATTCTATCAGGTAAAAAAGGATACGAGGTATCAGGAGAAGTATTGTATGAAAATAAAAATTTGTTTGATCTTGAAACAGAGGAAAGAGCACACAAAGGTATCTTTTTAGCTTTCCAATACCCTTTGGAAATCCCCGGAGTAAATACTAATATATTTTTAAAAACTTCTCTAAATTCAATTAGAAAAGCCAAAGGTGAAAAAGAGTTAGATGCTTTGGAATTTTTAAAATTAGTTAAAGAAAAAGCAAAAGAATTAAAATTTGATGAAGAAAAATTAAATAGACAATTAAATGTTGGTTTTTCTGGAGGCGAAAAAAAGAAAAACGAAATTTTACAAATGTCAATTTTAGATCCAAAATTATCTATACTGGATGAAACAGACTCTGGTTTAGATATAGATGCTCTTAAAATAGTTGCAGATGGAGTTAATGCATTAAGAAAAAAAAATAATTCCTTTCTTATAATAACACACTATCAAAGACTACTTGATTATATAAAACCTGACTTTGTGCATGTTCTTATGGGTGGAAAAATTATTAAATCAGGAGGTGCAGAATTAGCTATAGAGTTAGAAAAAAAAAGGATATGAAAATTTCAATTAAATGGAACAAAAATTAAAAACAGATTTTGATAAATTTATAAACAATTCTAATTTCTCAAACCAAGAGATTAAACTAAAAAAAGAAGCTCTTGATAATTTTTTGAAAAATGGATTTCCTAGTAGAAAATTAGAAAACTGGAAATTCTCAGATATAAACCAGATAATCCAAAAAAATATTGGAGAACTAGCATTTTATAATAATTATAATATTGAAAATGAAATTAATGATAATATTTTTATAAAGGAAATTGAGCATAATAAAATTGTTATTGTTAATGGTAAAGTTGAGCGATTGAGTTTTGAATATGAAGAAAAAGATAAAATTAATTTGTCATCTTTAGATAATTTTAACCAAAACTTAAATGACGATAATTCTCTTTTAAGTCTAAATAATTCTTTTTCTAATAAAATACATAATATTTTAGTTAAAAAAAATTATTCATTCAAAAAGCCTTTAATTATCTATCAAATAACAAATGAGAAAGTGAGCAACACTAATATTAATTTTCAAATAAACTTTGAGCTGGAAGAAAACAGCTCAATAAAAATAATTAATCTTTCTGACGATAATTCAGAAAAGAATTTCATTAACAATTTATTTAATTTTAATCTTGGCAAAAATGCAATTCTTAAGAATTATAAAATAGATATAAAAAGTAATGCAAATATTAAGTATGATTATTCTAACATTATTCAAAAAGAAAATAGTATTTCTGAAATATTTATATTTTCATCCGGTTCAGATTATATAAAAAATGAAGTCAGCTGTAATCTTGAAGGTCAATATTCGTCAGCATTTATTAACGGAATACACTTATTATCTAAAAATAAACACCATGAAATAAGAACTAATACTAACCATTTGTACGAAAACACAAAAAGTTATCAGTTAATAAAAAGTGTAATTAATGATAGTTCAAAGTCTGTCTATCAAGGGAAAATATATGTAGATTCAAAAGCTCAAAAAACAGATGGTTATCAATTAAGTAAAGCTCTACTCTTAAATGAACAAGCAGAATTTAATGCAAAGCCTGAACTAGAGATTTATGCTGATGATGTTAAATGTTCACATGGTTCTGCTTCAGGAAGTTTAGACGACAATTCTATTTTTTATTTAATGTCTAGGGGATTAAATCAAACAACTGCAAAAGAATTATTAATTAATGGTTTTCTTTTAGATGTTGTTGAGAAAATTACAGATGATGAAATTAAAAAATTGTTAAAAAATATGATTGGATTAAATTAATGAACATAGATGATATAAAAAGAGAATTTCCAATTTTTGACGATAAAATTAAAAATAATGATTTAGTATATTTAGATAGTGCTAATTCATCTCAAAAACCAAGAGTTGTTGTAGATAGAATTTATGATTTTTATACAAAAGAGTTTTCTAATGTAGGTAGAAGCGTTCACTATTTAGCGGTTGCTGCTACTAATTTATATGAACAAACAAGAGTTTCAGTTCAAAAATATATTAATGCTAAAGATAAAGATGAAATCGTATTTACTAAAGGTGCTACAGAAGCAATTAATTTAGTCGCTAACACTTTTGGTCAAAAATATTTATCTGAAGGAGATGAAGTATTGTTGACTGAACTCGAGCATCATTCAAATTATGTTCCTTGGCATTTTCTTAGAAAAGCAAAAAATATAAAAATAGAATTTGCTGAAATTAATGATAATGGCGAAGTAACATTAGAAGCTATAGAAAAAAAAATTACAAACAAAACAAAGATAATTAGTGTAAGTCATTTATCGAATGTAACAGGCGCAATTTTACCAATTAAAGAAATTGTACAAATGGCTCATTCGAAAAATATACCTGTTCTAATTGATGGTTGCCAAGGTGCGCCTCATTTAAAATTAGATATGCAAGATATAGATTGTGATTTTTACGCAATATCTGGACATAAAATGTACGGACCAACCGGAATAGGTGTTCTATATGCTAAAAAAAAATGGCTTGAAGATTTACCCCCATATCAAGGTGGAGGAGGAATGATAAATGAAGTTAAAAAAGAAGGTATTACTTATGGCGAATTACCTAATAAATACGAGGCTGGCACAATGGCTACAGCTCAAGTTATAGCTTTTAATGAATCTATAAAATTTATGGAAAAAATTGGTATTCAAAATATCGAAAAACATGAAAAAGAATTATTAGACTACGGACTAGAAAAGTTAAGAAAAAATAATTCAGTTAATATTATAGGAAACCCAAAAGAAAAAGGTGGAGTTATATCATTTACTATTGAAGGTGTTCATCCGCATGATATTGCAACAATTCTTGATGAAGATGGAGTAGCTATTAGAGCAGGGCATCACTGCTGTCAAATATTACATGATAAATTAAATTTACCTGCAACTGCAAGAGCTTCATTTGGAGTTTATAATACAAAAGATGATATTGATAAGCTTGATGAAGCAATAAATAAATGTAAAAAAATTTTTAACTTATAATGGACTTAAAAGATCTATATCAAGAAATAATATTAGACCATGGAAAAAATCCAAGGAATTTAGGAAAGTTTGATAATTATAATAAAGATGCAAAGGGAAATAATCCTTTATGTGGCGATAATGTTCATGTTTATCTCAGATTAAATGAAAATAAAAAAGTTGAAGATATTGCATTTGAAGGTCATGGCTGCGCTATTTCAATGGCATCGGCATCTATTATGACTGATATGGTTAGAGGCAAAGAAGAGAAAGAAGTAAAAGAAATTGTAACAGATTTTTTAGGAATGATAAAAGAAAAAGACTCTTTAGAAACTAATATTTTAAAAGACGACGAAAAAACTAAATTAATGAGTTTATCTGGTGTTAAACAATATCCTATGAGAGTAAAGTGCGCAACTTTATCTTGGCACACTCTTACATCAGCATTAGATAATTCAGATCAAATTGTAAAAACAGAGGATTAATAGTGGATCTTAAAGAAAAAGTAATTGCTGAAATAAAAAAAATTTATGATCCTGAGATACCTGTTAATATTTATGAATTAGGATTGATATACGATATTATCGTTAATAATTCTGAAGTTAAGGTTAAAATGACTTTAACCACACCAAATTGTCCAGTTGCTGAAAGTTTGCCTAAAGAAGTTAAAGACAGTATATTAGAAATTAAAGAAGTTTCAAAAGTAGATCTTGATTTAGTCTGGGAACCACCATGGGATAAATCAATGATGTCTGAAGCTGCAAAACTTGAATTAAATTTATGACAAAACAAATTATAACATTAAGCGATAACGCAGCTCAAAGAATAAAAGAAATTATGTCTAATGCTGAAAAAGACTCTTTGGGTGTTAGAATTGGAGTTAAGTCAGGCGGGTGCGCAGGGATGTCTTATATTATGGAGTATACAAAAGAGGCAAACCCAAATGACGAAGTAGTAGAAGATAAGGGTGTGAAAGTCTTCATAGACTCTGCAGCGGTAATGTATTTACTTGGAACAGAAATGGATTTTAAAAAAGAAAAATTTTCTTCACAATTTGTATTCAATAATCCGAATGAAACGGAAAGATGTGGATGTGGAGAATCCTTTAAAATATAGTATTTAATATACGCATATCAGCATTGCGTTTATTGCATATCTATGATAGAATCATTCATATGAATACTTTTGAGCATAAAAACCTAATTAACTCTGAAGTTAAAACTCAAAAAAGAAAATCTTTATTCAGAAGTCTAATTAAACCAGTAGAGGCGGGCGCACATGGCACCCTCAACTACGTGGTTAAAAAAGGTTTAGGAAAAAATAAAATAGCTAAAAAATAAAAAAGCTATTTAACAACTATAGTACATATCAAACTCAATAGGATGAGGTGTATGTTCAAAGTTGTGTATCTCCTCAAATTTAAGAGCAATATAAGCATCAATTTGATCGTCAGTAAATACTCCACCTTGAGTTAAAAACTTTCTATCTTTATCTAAACTTTCCATTGCTTCTCTTAATGATCCGCAAACTGTTGGAACTTTTTTAACTTCCTTCTCTGATAAAGCGTAAAGATCTTTATCAAAGGATTTGCCTGGATCAATTTTATTTTTGATACCGTCAATTCCCGCCATTAACATAGATGCAAATGTTAAATAAGGATTACCAGATGCGTCTGGGAATCTAATTTCACATCTTGCTCCTTTTTTGCTTAGAGTTATCGGAATTCTACAAGATGCAGATCTGTTTCTTGCAGAATAAGCAAGTAATACCGGAGCTTCAAAACCTGGTATTAATCTTTTGTAACTATTTGTTGTAGCATTTGAAAACGCGTTAATCGCCTTAGCATGTTTAAGTATACCACCAATATAATAAAGTGCAGTTTGTGACAAACCTGAATATTTATTTCCGGAAAAAACTGGAGTTTTTCCCTTCCAAACTGATTGGTGAACGTGCATTCCTGATCCATTATCACCTTTTACAGGTTTAGGCATAAAAGTAGCAGTTTTACCAAATGAATGCGAAACCATCTGAACTACATATTTGTATAGCTGAACATTATCAGCTTGATCAACTAACGTACCAAATAACATTCCAAGTTCGTGCTGACTTGGGGCAACTTCATGGTGGTGTTTTTCAACTGTAATACCCACATCTCTTAAACCCTTTAGGTATTCACCTCTTATATCCTGAGCACTATCTACTGGTGGAACTGGAAAATATCCACCTTTAACTCCAGGTCTATGACCCATATTACCATTTTCATAATTTTTTACCAGAATTATATGGTCCTTCTGTACTATCTATCGAAAAACTTGTCTCGTTCATATCGTTTTTGATTTTTACATCATCAAAAACAAAAAATTCTGGTTCAGGACCAAAGTAAGCTTTATCACCTATACCAGTCTTCTTTAAATAAGCTTCAGCTTTCTTCGCTATCCCTCTTGGATCTCTTTCATAAGGATTTCTTTTAATTGCATCTAAAATATCGCAAAATAAAACAAGAGTATTATGAGATGTGAATGGATCAACAATTTGTCTGTTTAAATCTGGTTTTAATATCATGTCAGATTCATTTATTGCTTTCCATCCAGCAATAGATGATCCATCAAAAAATACACCATCGGTTAACATGTCCCCATCGACTACCGATGCATCCATAGTTAAGTGCTGTAATTTACCTCTTGGGTCTGTAAATCTTAAATCGACAAACTCAATTTGCTTGTCTTTCATCATTTTTAGAACTTTGCTTGCGCTCATATTATCTCCTGTAGAATTAAATATCTGGGTTAATTACCAATATTGTTATAATAAAGAATACATATAATGAGGATATCACCTATGCAATTTAAACATATAATTATGCCAATAATTTCAGTGCTTTTTTATCAATCATAAGTTGAATATGACTTTATTAAATAAAGAACCAGTTAAAAGAGCAGAGAAGTGTCTTAAAGAGTTTGATGAAAATTTATCAGTTGTAGAATTAAAAGATTCAGCAAAAAACAGCTTTGGATGCAGCAAATTCATTAAATTGTGAAGTTGGAGCAATTGTAAAAAGTCTACTTATTAAGATTGAAAATGATTTTTTACTTTGTTTAGTTTCTGGTGACAAAAGATGTTCGTTAAATAAATTAAAAAAAATTTCTGAAAAAAAAAATGTGAGAATGGCTTCAGCTGAAGAGGTTAAATCTCAAACAGGATATACAATTGGAGGTGTATCTCCTGTAGGTCATATAAATAAAATTCAAATATTTATAGATAATTCTTTGAGTAGGTTTAAAGATATTTTTGCTGCAGCTGGACATCCTAATGCAATTTTTAAGATCAATTATGAAAAACTAATTCAAATTACAAATGGTGATGTGAAAGATATTACAGAATGAAGCAAGCTAATTTAACAGATTATATTTTATTAACATTATTATCAATAATTTGGGCATCTGCTTTTTTTAACATAAAAATTGCAACAGAATCTTTCGGTCCAATGACAATTGCTTTTTTGAGAGTATTTTTTGGATCTATACCAGTATTAATTTTATGTTTTTATAAAAAAATAGTAATTGAAGCATTTTCAAAAGATTGGCATTGGTTCATGTTAATAGGATTAATAAATTTAGTTATACCATTCTTTTTAATTGCTTACGGGGTAAAATCTGTGCAAAGTAATTTGGCAGCAATTTTGATGTCTACTACTCCTTTGAGCTCTACTATATTAGGTCACTTTTATACAAAAAACGAAAAATTTAATGTTGCCAAAACTATAGGAATATTAATTGGATTTGCAGGAATTGTTTATTTATTTTCTGATAATATTTTAATTGATGAAAATAATTTTCTTTCAGCAATATTAATTTTAGTAGGATCAACATGTTATGTAATAGGTGGAGTTTTAACACTTAAAATTAGTAAGAAAAAAAACGAAAACGTTACTGGATCAATATTAATTTGGGCAACTCTGATTTTATTTCCTTTAATGTGTTTATTAGAAACTCCATTGGAAAATACTCCATCATTAAATTCAACTATGTCAGTAATTTATCTTGGTATAGTACCAACAGGAGTTGCATGGCTTTTAAGGTTTAAAATTTTAAAAAAGAATGGTTTAATTTTTCAATCTCAGGTCTCATACTTAATCCCAATCTTTGGAATTATTTTAGGCTATATATTTTTAAATGAATTAATAACTTACAAGGTATTAATATCTTTATTGGCTGTAGTTGTAGGAATTTATTTTGTTAGAAAGGCAGATACAAAAATTATGATTTAAGTGAAGAAATAGAGCTAATATGTTCTGGTTTTGTCTCACAACACCCACCTAAAATTGTTGCCCCGCCTTCTATGAATTTTTTTGATAAATTATAAAATGCATTTGTATCAAAATTATCTCTTTTTCCTAAAGATTGATTAGGATTTACTCCAATTTCATTAGGTTTTGCTGTATTAAATGTCTGAATTGGGCCTGGTTCATCAACTCCCCACAAATTTATTTTAAATCCAAATGGTACTTCACAATTTAAAAATTTATCTAATACGGATAGAGATATTTCTGGAGAAATACACGCACAAACTACACCAAGTGTATTTTCATCTTGAATAATTTCAAGTAATTGCTCAATTTTCTCTTCTGAGGGTAGGTCACCATTTTTTTTTAAATGTATTCCAATTAAAACTTTTTTGTTTAATTTTTTAGATATATTAAGAGCAGCTTTAACTTCATTAGTGCTGCTAATAACATCTAAATATAAAAAATCAGTAAATTCACTTAAAATATCAGCTTGTTCAAACATATCTTCCTCTATTAATTTGATATCGCGATTATCAGTAATATAAGTGTCTCTTTGGCTTGGAATTGATCCAGCTACTAATACATTTTTCTTAGATAAATCTTTAGCTTTGATTGCAAGTTTACATGCAATTTCATTTAATTTTTTGAATTCATCACCAACTTTATTTTCTATTAATCTAAATTTTCTACAACTAAAGGTATTAGTAACAATAACATCTGAGCCTGCGTTGATATATGATAGATGAGTATCAACTAACATTTGATGATATTTTTCATCTAATAAAGCGCTGGCAGACCATAAAGTCCCCATAGATAACATTCCTTTTTCAAGTAATAATTGACCCATACCACCATCTAAAATTCTTATTTTTTTAAAAAAATTGTTATCCATTCTTTTTATCCCTTGTAGCTATAAATACCCCAACGGTTGTTATTAAAAAACCAATTATGTCAGTAAATGTTAATTGTTCATTTAAAAATATCCATGCCATCACTGCTGAAGTAGGAGGTACTAAAAAAAATAAAGTAGTAGTTTTGCCCACAGTACCCCTTTTGATTAAAAACATAAGAATAGTAAAAGCCCCAAATGAAACTAATATAATTTGGTGAGACATACCCAATATAAAACTAGTTGTAAAATTTATGTAAGCATTTTCAAATATAAACATTAATAATAGATTAAAAAGGCAACCACCAATTGCTTGATATGCGTTATTAACTGACAAAGCTAAATTTCCACTCAATTTTTTTTTGCCACAATGTTCCAGCCGTTATTGCAAATAAAGCTAAGACAGTAGCTAACAATCCTAAAGGAGGAATTTCTTTTCCAAAATCAATACCTAAGACAGTGACAGAACCAATGAACCCTAAACTGATACCCACCCACTGTTTCCAAGATATTTTTTCTCCAAAAATAGGACCAGATAAAATATTTGTTAAAATCGGTTGAAGTGTAACTATTAAAGCTACAATTGCAGCTGGCATCCCAATTGAAAATGCATACCAACATCCACCTAAATAAATCCCATGAAATAAAATACCTGTTGAAAGACTTTCAATAATATTTTTTAATTTTCCGAAAATTTTATCATTACTGAGATAAGCAAATACAAGAAAACCAATTGTTACAATCCCAAATCTAAATGCTAAAGCTGCAAATGGAGAAGCGTTTTGAACAATTTCTTTCCCAGATATGAATGCCGACGACCATAATAATATAAAGAGCAAAGGAAATGATTTTGTCATGTTAAAGATATATGGCGTAATATCTAATTTTTGTTGTGAATTCTATCCATTTCTTGAAGTTCGACTTCAAGTTTGTCTAATTCTTCACCACCAGCCATCATACTAAGAAGCTTTTCTCTAGAAATCTCTTTTTTTTTGGAATGTTCCCATGCTTTTTCCTCGGTTAAGTACAGTGAAACTATTACCAACAGGGTAAGCATGATGTACATTATGAGTAATTAAAATTACAGCCAATCCCTCAGACGCAGCCTTTACAATATATTTTAATACCATTGATGCTTGATGAACTCCTAAAGCAGAAGTTGGTTCATCTAAAACTAAAACTTTTGCTCCAAAATATATAGCTCTTGATATTGCTAGGCATTGTCTTTCACCACCGGACATAGTTCCAACTGCCTGAGATGGATCTCTAACATCGATACCAATCTGTCCCATTCTATCTGCTGCTATCTTATTTGCTGTCTCCACATCAAAAGTTTTAAGGAAAGGAATACCTTTTTGAGGCTCTCTTCCCATAAAAAAATTTCTAGTAACACTCATTAAAGGAACTAATGCTAGATCTTGATAAACTGTTCCTATACCAATATCTAAAGCATCTTTAGGTGAGTCAAAAACAATTTTATTATCCTCAAATATAATTTCTCCTTCATCAGGCTTATGAACACCTGCTAAAGTTTTAATTAAAGTCGACTTTCCTGCTCCATTATCTCCAAGTAAGCACATGATCTCACCTTTTTTTAATCTCATAGTGACATCTTTAAGCGCTATTACCTTCCCAAAAAACTTACTAATATTATTAAATTGAACGAGATAGTCTGACATTATTTACTTTCAGTCACTTTCTTTCTGATATAGTTATTAAACACTACAGCTATCAACATCATTGCTCCTAAGAAAACTTTAAACCAATCAGTGTCAACATCTGTATAAAATATTCCCATAGATACAGTGCCAAATATAATTGCACCAAAAGCAGCACCTATTGCAGATCCATACCCTCCAGTTAAGAGACACCCACCAACAACAGCAGCTGCAATAGCTTCTAGTTCTTTTAAAGTACCTCTCATAGTATCTGCAGAACCCGCATCTAATACTTGAATACAAGCAAAAATAGTAGAAGCGACTGCCGTACCAATAAATAGACTTATTTTTACCCTTCCAACAGGCACACCCACATTTGTTGCTCCAACCTTATCGCCTCCAGATGCGAAGATCCAATTCCCGTATCTTGTTTTCATCAATATCCATGTTGCAAACAATGTTAATGCAATAAACCAAATAACTGATGGAGGTATTCCAGTTGCAAGAGGAGTTCCATCAGTTCTTAGTTCAATTAATTTTAATGATCCCAACCAAGTAAAAAGCCATTTAAAAGTATCTGTAGCAAATAACCAAGCTAATGGATCATCTTCAATTAATACTCTTAGTCCTGGAACTTGAGTTCTACCAGTAATCAATCTTGTTATTGCTAATGTCAAACCTCTTAAAATAAAAAGCATTGCAAGTGTTACAATAAAAGATGGCAAACCAGTTTTGACGACCATTATTCCATTAAAGTATCCAACCAATACTGCCATAGCGAAAGCAAAAATTATACTCATCCATAAAGGCCAACCCCAGTAAATTGCAGGAATTGCAATACAAATTCCAGCAAAGCCAATCATTGATCCAATTGACAAATCAAATTCACCGCCAATCATTAACATCGCTGCTGCTATTGCTATAATTCCTAAATTAGCTGAAACATCGAGGAAATTAAGCATTCCATAGGCGCTAAACATACCAGTATCACCAGCTACGATTCCAAAAAATATAAATACAAGTATTGATCCACCTAATGCACCTAACTCAGGCCTATTCAATAAAACTCTTAGTGGTGATATTTTTTTTAGACGCTCGTCTTCATTAAGACTACTTTTTGATGAAATACTTTTTGATTTTAATGACATTTATATTTTGAAAAAAGGCCTGACTATAAAATTTAGTCAGGCCTTAAATATAGATTTTATCTATAACCTTGAGCTGCCCATTTAATTACTTTAGCAGCATTATCAGGAGTAACAAATCCAGGTCCAGTCATAACTACACCAGCAGGCATTGTTCCCCATCTCATGTACTGAGCAAAAATAGCTATAGGCAAATAACCTTGTAGATACTGTTGTTGGTCAATTAAAAACTCTACTTTACCTGCAGCAGCAGCTTTTAACATGTTAGGTGACATATCAAATGTTCCTAATTTAACATTTCCAACTTTACCAGCAGCTTCTAAAGCTTTTAGTGCTGCTTCACCAGATAAACCAGCTCCTAAAGTTAGAATAGTGTCATATCCACCACCTAATTTTGCAGCAACAGCTTTTTGAATTTCAGTTGGGTCATTTGATGTTCCAAGAATATCAACAGATCCACCAAAACCTTTTTTGAAACCTGCACATCTTCTATCAAGCGCTACGTTTCCAACTTCGTGGTTAACGCATAAAGCTTTTTTTCCTCCAGCAGCTTTCATTTTTTGTCCGCCACCAACGCCAGCTTCAAATTCAGTTTGACCTACGTGTGCACTAATCCCTAATGATGCATAGTCATCCGAACCAGAGTTCATAGAGACTACTGGTATACCAGCAGCTATTGCTGCTTTAACAGATTTTCCTAATGCAGCTGCATCAGGCAAAGTAATTACAATACCTTTTGGTTTTTGTGATACAGCGTTATCAATTAGTTTTGCCATTTCAACCATGTCAAAAGTTCCAGGCGCAGTGTATTTGCAAGATACTCCCATATCTTTACAAGCAGCATCAACTCCATTTTTAGCTACCGACCAAAAAGGGTCATTAGCTTGTCCATGTGAAACAACAATTATATCAGTTGCTAATGCTGATACAGACATCATTGCCCATGCAGCAACAGCTAATATAAAGTTCTTTATTTTTTTCATTTTTAATTTCCTCTCTTAAATAAAAGTTAACTTTTAAACATTAAAGCTAACATAAATTTATTTAGATTGTAAAGAAGCAGGTTGTATTCAACCTAAAGTTGATTCCTAGTATTTTATTTTTTCAAACTTTTTTGATTTTAATGACCTGATAGCACTTTCAGCAATTTGAATTGAAATCTTTCCATCAATAAAACCACTTTTAGGTCTCGAATTTGATTTAAATAATTTGGCAAGATCATTTAATTGTTCTTTGTATGCCTGATCGTATCTTTCTATAAAAAAATGTTTAAAGCTTGAACGTGCATTCGTACTTTTATTAGAATACAAACTAATCTCATTTTCTTTGATATTATCAGAAATAATCATTCCTTTACTTCCAAAGAGCTCTACTCTTTGATCATATCCAAAACTACAATGTCTCGAATTACTTATAATACATTGAACACCATTTTTTGTTTTCAAAATTGCAGTAGCAAGCTCAAAATCTTTAAGTTTATTAAAGTATTTATTAGAAATATTACTCCCTGTAGCAAATATAGAAACAAATTCATCTTTACCTGCATAATATCTTGCTAGATCGAAATCATGGATCATCATATCTTTAAAAATACCACCTGAAGCCTTTAAATAATTTATAGATGGAGCAGCCGGATCTCTGCTAGTAATAATAATTTTCTCTAGCTTTCCTATTTTGCCTTTTATTAAATTACTTTTTAGAGAACTGTGACCTGGATCGTATCTCCTATTAAATCCAATTTGAATTTTATGATTAAATTTATTTATTTTTTTTTCGTAATTTTGAATTTTTTTTAAATTTAAATCTAAAGGTTTTTCACAAAATACTGTTTTATTACTTTTTATACTTTCATATATAAATTTAAGATGAGTTGATGTAATAGAAGATATAAAAATACAATCAATTTTTTTATCTTTATATGCTATTTGAGGGCTTTCAATATTTTGACAATTTAGATTTTTTGAAACTTTTTTTGCAAGTTTTCTATTAACATCAAAAATATATTTAAGATTAAAATTTTTATTATTTATTAAATTATTTGCATGCATTAGTCCTATTCTTCCCAAACCGAATAATGCTACGTTAATTAAATTTTTACCCATTGTTTTTTTAATGATGATTTCTTGCATGCATCAATGAATTTAGCAGTCTCCAAACCTTCTTCTTCGTTAGGAAAATAAAATCTTTTTTTTGTATTTGTTTTTAAATATTCAGCAAATTCCTTATATATATTTGCAAAAGCATCTAAATATCCTTCAGGGTGACCAAATTTTACTCTAGAAAATTTTTTTGAAAAATTTGCCTTTGTATATCCTCTTTCTAAAAACTTTACTGCTCCTTTGCTTGGATTAAATTTTAGATAATTTGGATCATTTTGAACCCATTCTAAACTTCCTTTAGACCCATATACTCTAATTCTTAAACCATAAACACCACCTTTAGCTGTTACACATGTCCATACAATTCCTTTAGCACCATTATTAAAATTAACAAAAACTTGTGCGTTATTATCCATATTAACGTCCTTCGAATATTTACTTACATCGGCAATCAGTTTTTCTCCTTTAAGGCCTGTAATATAAATTGCTAGATGATATGCGTGTGATCCTATTTCATTGAGAACTGCTGATACACCAACAATTTTTTTATCAACTTTCCATTTAAAAACCTTTTTTGAATTTGTTTTTGAAATTTTATTACCATCCGTCCAATCCTGAATATATTCAACATTGATATATTCAACTTTTCCAATTTTTCCTTTTTCCACTAAATTTTTTGCTTCTCTTACCATTGGATAAGATGAATAGTTGTGAGTCAGTGCATATTTAATTTTTTTGTTATTTTTAATTGCTTTATAAAGTTTTTTTCCCTGCTCAAGATTTCCAGCAAATGGCTTGTCTGAAATTACATGTATATTTTTTTTTATAAAATTCTCTGCAATAATTTGATGACTTGATGGTGGAGTCATTATTGCTACTACATTAATACCATCTTTTCTTTTCGCTTCTTTTTCAGACATCTCCTTGTAATTTGAATAACATCTCGATTTATCTAAGCCTATACTTTGTCCAAATTTCCTAGATTTATCAACACTTCTAGAAAATACCCCTGCAACGATTTCATATTTGTCATCATATCTAGATGAAATTCTATGAACATGCCCAATCCAAGATCCAGGTCCGCCTCCAACAATTCCAAGTTTAAATTTTTTAGGTTTAATTTTTTGAAGCATCTAATATCATAACAAAACTATTATTTATGTCAGTAAAATTAGGTATAGCCCCAATAGCTTGGAGCAATGATGACATGCCTGAGCTTGGTGGTGATACTCCGCTTGAACAATGTCTTTCCGAAGCTAGTGAAGCAGGATTTAAAGGAATAGAGTCTGGGGGGAAATTTCCAAAAACATCAAAAGAATTAATTCCTATATTAAATAAATATAATTTAAAATTATGCTCAGGTTGGTATGGAGCAAATTTAAGAAAAAATACTTTTGAAGAGGAAAAATCAAAAATTCAAAACCAATTGAAACTATTTCAAGATTGTAAAGCGCCCTGCATGGTTTTTGCCGAAGTTTATGGTTCTATTCAAGGTGATCCAAATATAAATCTGTCTAAAAGACCTAGAATGGATTTAGACGAGTCTAAAAAATATTATAAAAAAATTTCAGAAATGGGAAAATATCTAGAGGACCAAGACATGCCTCTTGCTTACCATCATCATATGGGAACTTGCATTGAAAGTGAAGAAGATACAAGAAGATTATTAGAAAACACAGATGGTAGTGTCAAACTAACTTTAGATACTGGACACATGTTATTCGCAAAAGGAGATAGTTTGAAAATTTATAAAGAATTTAAAGAAAGAATAATTCATATACATTGCAAAGATATGAGAAAAAATGTTTTAGATAATTCGTTAAATCACGATTATAGTTTTAGACAGGCCTTTTTGGAAGGAGCCTTCACTGTTCCAGGAGATGGTTGCATTGATTACAAGCCTTTTTTTGAATTGTTAAAAGAACAAAATTATTCTGGATGGTTAGTTGTAGAAGCGGAGCAAGATCCAGCAAAAGCAAATCCTTTTGAATATGCTAAAATTGGATACAAATATCTAATTGAAACTTTAAAAAGTGCAAATTTAGAAATTGAAAATAATTAGCTATCTATATAAAGAAGTTAATTCATTATTACCAGCAGCAACACATGGAGATTTAAAACAAGTACCAACTATCCATTCTGATCCTGGTTCTGCTAAAAAATTTGATGACATTATAAAAATAACTCCCATTTCAACTGACTGACCAGCTTTTCCTTCTGCTTTTATTCTTGGGTCAGGGTCTGTTTTAACTTTATTGTCATCTGAAAATGGATTTTCAATCTTAAGATTATCATTTATATGATTAACAACCTTTTCAGCTATCCATTCAGCATTACATGGATCACCCCAAACTGTTATCTTCCCTTCATCATTATTTCCACAATTATTAATTTCGCCATTAATAAAATCGACAACTTTTTTATGATTTTCTTTTACTAAATTTGCACGAGCTTCAACTTCAGGCCTTGTACTCGCTGTCCATATCAACATTCCTACCACATAAACAGCTGATATAATGATAAGAAACTCTAACAATCCAAAATTTTTTAATTTTAAGCTCATGAGATTTTTACTATTTTTGACTTTTCCAATTTATTGTCAAAAAAATCAATAATATTTTGGACTGTTTCAATACCCATTCTAGACAAACATTCTTCGGTAAATACTGCTGAATGAGGGCTTAAAAATGCTTTCTTATTTTTTAGCAATGGATTATCTAAAGATGGAGGCTCCTTTTCAAAAACATCAAGCCCTGCACCAAAAATTAAATCTTCATTTAATGCCTTATTAAGATCTTCCTCGTTAATAATACCACCTCTTGCAGCATTAATTAAAATACAATTTTTTTTCATTTTTTTTATCATTTCATAATTGATTAAATGTTTTGTATTTTCGTTTAGAGGCATATGAATTGAAATTGCATCCATTTTATTTAAACTCTCATTTAAATCATTAATTTTAGTACCACCAACTTTTTTAATTTCCTCTTCGCTGACAAAAGGATCATAAACAAAAATGTTCATTTCTAAACCCTTACATTTTTTAAGTAAGCATTTTCCAATTCGACCAAAACCTGCAATTAAGATACTTTTATTCCATAACTCAATTGTTTTAGGAAGCTTAGTTCTATCACTGAACTTTCCAGTTTTTACAGTCTCGTTGTACATATTATTTCTTTTTGCAATGCTGAATAGCATGAATAAAACATGTTCTGCTACAGCTTGAGCATTTGCTGTAGCTGTTATTGCTAATGTGATATTGTTTTGCTTGGTTGCTTTAAGATCTATATTGTCATAGCCTACACCATGTCTAGATATCACTTTTAAATTCTTAGCTGAGTCTATAATTTCTTTTGACAATTTAGATGTTCTAATACTTATTCCATCACAGTCTTTTATTTTATCTTTCAAAAATTCTGTATCTGTATTGTCTACAACTTCAAATTCAAATTTTTTATTTCCTTTTAGTAAATCAATACCATGATTATGTATCGATCCTATTATTAAGATTTTTTTCATAAGTAAAAGTTTATACTTTATTTATTAATAGGCTTTAGATAATTCTGATTTCACTGTGCCTTTTAAATTTTCAACTGTATTTTTCGCACCCGAACTTATAAATCTGGAGTCTGCTCCAACTGTTACAAATTGAAAACCTTTTTCAATCATTTTTTTTGCATAGTCAGTGCTTCCGTTATGAATTCCAGCAAATATATTATTTTTTTTTGCATGCTCTAATATTCTAAGTATTTCTGAATAAGCTTTAGTATCTTCACCTTTGTCAAAACCAGGCTTTTCTCCTATAGCCAAACTTAAATCAGCGGGCCCTATATAGATTCCATCAAGGCCTGGGGTACTCATAATTTCATCAAGATTTTCTAAAGCTTCTTTAGTTTCAATCATAGCCATTTTTAATATTTCATCGTTTGCATGATCTCCATAATCAGGTCCTCCATAGATTAACCCTCTCATTGGACCGAAACTTCTATATCCATCTGGTGGATATTTACATGCTTGAACAAATCTTTCTGCTTCATTTCGATTACTTACCATTGGGCAAATGATTCCATAACATCCGGCATCTAAAATTTTCATAATTTGACCAGGTTCATTCCAATTAACTCTTGCCAAAGGCACGACTTCAGTCGCTGAAATCACTTGCATCATTGGCATTGCATTCGTGTAATCAACGAGCCCGTGTTGCATATCAATTGTTAATGAATCCCATCCTTGTTGAGCCATTGTTTCTGCCGAAACAGTACTTGGAATTTGTAACCAACCATTGATTACAGCTTTGCCATTTTTAATTATTTCTTTGGCTTTATTTTTTCTCATTAAGTCAGGTTTTGAGACCCATATGGGTATACTTTATATTAAGGTAATCTTTTATAGCCATAGATCCACCTTCACGACCATAACCGGTTTGTTTTATTCCACCGAATGGAGCTTCAGCAACTGCAACTGCAGCTGTATTTACTGCTACACAACCGGTTTCCATCATCTCTGATGCCCTATTAGCTTTGTCCATTGAGTTTGTATATAAATAGCTACAAAGCCCCAGGTCATTATTATTTGCTCTCTCTACTACTTCGTCAAAATCCTTGAAAGTTAAAACGGGCACTAAGGGACCAAAAGGTTCTTCTTTCATAATTGTAAAATTGTCCTGCACTTCATCAAATACAGTTGGTTCAAAATAATAACCTTTATTAAATCCTGAAGGTCTACCCCCACCTAAAACAACTTTTGCGCCTTCACTCTTTGTCGTTTCAACTAATTTTTCAATCTCCTCCAAACGTTTTGCTGTTGTTAAAGGTCCTAAGTCAGTGCCTTCATCCATACCATTTCCAATTTTTAATTTTTTTGCTCTATCTACGAAAGCGTTTATAAATTCTTCTTTTCTTGTTTCTTGAATATAAAACCTATTTGGGGATATACAAACTTGACCATTGTTACGAAATTTTGCTGTTATTGCCATATCTGCAACTTTATTCATGTCAACATCGTCAAATACTATAAATGGAGAATGACCACTTAATTCCATTGTAACTCTTTGAACTTTATCTGCAGCTTTTTTAAGTATTAATTTTCCAACACGTGTTGAGCCAGTTATAGAAACTTTTTTTATTATATCTGATTCAAGTAATTCATTTGATATTTCAGCTGGGTCTCCAGATAATAAATTGACTACTCCATCAGGAACTCCAGCATCTTTACAAATATTTACAAGTTCCATAACTGCTCCAGGCGTAATCACATCTGGTTTACAAATAACTGAACAACCAGCAGCCAGTGCAGTTGAAATTTTTCTAGATGCTAAAACTATAGGAAAATTCCATGGCACAAGTGCTGCTACAACACCTACTGGCTGATAGTAAACATGAACTCTTGTTTCTGGAAATCTACTTTGTAATGTTTCACCATAAATTCTTTTAGTTTCTTCTGCATTCCATTCAAATATATCTGCTCCACCACCAACTTCTCCAATTGCTTCTTTAAGAGGTTTTCCAACTTCAAGTGTAAGCCATTTGGCCAATACATCTTTTCTTTCACGCATCAAATCTGCAATTTTTCTTATTACATAAGACCTTTGCCATGGAGTAGTATTTTTCCAAGTTTCGAGTCCTTTCTCTGCTGATTTTAATGCTTTTTGAACGTCAACAGACGATGCTTTTGATGCTTCTCCTAAAACTTCTTCTGTTGCTGGATTGATAACTTTATAAGTTTCTTTTTTTTCTGCTTGTTGCCACTGACCATTAATGAATTGACCAAAATTGCTATACATATTTTTTAAATTGTGTTTAATTGTTAAAAGTTAAATATTTATATATAGAATAATGAAAAAAATAAAGCTCACTTGTGCACATGCAATAATAAAACATCTTATTGCTCAAAAAATTTTAATAGACGGTAAAAAAGAGCAGTTATTTGCTGGAGCTTTTGGTATTTTTGGACATGGCAATGTTGCTTGTTTAGGACAAGCTCTACAAGAAAATCAAGATAAATTACCAACTTATAGAGGGCATCATGAGCAAAATATGGCTCTGACTGGAATAGCATATGCTAGAGCTAAAAGAAGAAAACAATTTTTTGTTGCAACTAGTTCAGTTGGACCAGGATCTACAAATATGGTTACAGCCTCGGCTGTTGCTATGAGCAACAGATTACCAATTTTATTTTTACCTGGAGACACATATGCAAACAGAATGCCTGACCCAGTTCTTCAACAAGTTGAGCATTTTAATAATCCTGGCATTACTCAGAATGATGCTTTCAAGCCAGTAACAAAATATTTTGATAGAATTACAAGACCAGAACAAATTTTACAAACATTACCTCAAGCAATCCAAACAATGTTAGACCCAGCAGATTGTGGACCTGCTTGCTTATCATTATCACAAGATGTTCAAGGTGAAACATATGAATATCCTGAAGAATTTTTTAAAGAGAGAGTTCACAATATTAGACGACCAAGACCCGATGATTTTCAAATAAAACAAGCAGCTGAGCAAATTAAAATATCTAAAAATCCTTTATTGATTTCAGGTGGAGGGGTTTTCTACTCTGATGCAATGGAAGATCTAAGTAATTTTGCAATTAAACACAATATACCAGTTACACAAACAGTTATGGGCTACTCTACAATGAAGAGAGACCACTCTCATTTCTTAGGTCCCATAGGTGGTCTTGGTGGCAAAGCAGCAAATAATTTAGCAAAACAAACTGACCTAGCTATTGCTGTTGGAACAAAGTTAGCTGATTTCACAACTGGTTCGTGGGCAAATTTTGAGAACCCAGACTTTTCACTTGTTAGTGTTAATGTCTCTAGATTTGATGCCAGTAAGCATTTGGCGCAATCAGTAATAGGTGATGCAAAAGTAAGCTTACAAGAGCTATCAAATGCCTTGGGAGATTGGAAAGCACCTGATGAATGGCATAAAAAATCAAGAGATGAATTAAAAAATTGGAATGATTATGTAGATAAAGAAAGCGGTCCAACAAATCAAGAACTACCTAGTTATGCACATGCTGTAGGAGCAATATATCGTAATTCAGATCCAACAGACATTGCTGTTACCGCTGCAGGGGGATTGGTTGGAGAAGTTGTACAAATTTGGAGGCCAAAAGAATTAAATACACATGAAACCGAATGGGGTTTTAGTTGTATGAGTTATGAAATTTCTGGTGCATTAGGAGTTAAAATGGCCAACCCAGATAAAGAAGTAATAGCTTTTGTAGGAGATGGATCTTATTTACTTTTTAATTCAGATATTTATTCATCAGTTATAACAAATAATAAATTAATAATAGTTTTATGTGATAATGGAGGCCATGCCGTTATTAATAGGCTACAATTATTTAAAGGTGGAAAAGAATTTAATTGTCTATTTAATAGTTCAAAAGCTCCAAATCTAGTCCCTGTTAATTTTGCTAAACATGCAGAGAGTATGGGTGCAAAATCTGAGGAGGTATCATCTATTTCTGAATTAGAGGAAGCATTTAAAAGAGCTAAAAAATCTGATGTGACTTACTTAATTTCAATAAAAACTCATTCTTATGAGTGGCTAGAAGGTTCAGCTTATTGGGAAAGTCCTACTTTAGAAATGCCATCTACAAAAGAAAATGAAGAGGCATTAAAACTTCATAAAGAAGGAAAATCTAAGCAAAGACAAGGTGTCTAAAATTCATGAATAAAGTTTTTAAGGTTGGTCTCATAGGATGTGGCCATATCGCAGAAACATATTTTAGAGGACACCAACATTTTAATAATTTCAAAATTATTGCTTGTGCAGATATTAATCAAAAAGCAGCTGAAAAATGTGCAAAATTATACAACATCAAATCAATGACTGTTAATGAAATACTAAAAGATAAAGATATCGAGGTAATTTTAAATTTAACAATTCCTCAATCACATTATTCTGTGTCAAAAAAAGTATTAAACGCAGGAAAGCATGTTTATTCAGAAAAACCATTAGCAACATACTTTCAAAAAGGAAAAGAGCTAGTGGCTTTGGCAAAACAAAAAAAATTATACATTGGTAATGCGCCAGATACTTTTCTTGGAGGAGGTGGACAAAAAGCAAAGGAATTAATCGACTCTGATTTAATTGGACAAATCAAACTTGGAAACGCAATCTTTGCATTTCCTGGTGTTGAAAACTTTCATCCAAAACCAGAGTCTTGGTATAAAAAAGAGGGAGGACCAGTCATAGATATGGGTCCTTATTTTTTTACAACGCTTGTTAATCTATTAGGTCCAGCTAAGCAGGTGCAAGGAAGAACATTAACGGCATTTAAAAGAAGAAATTATAGAGCAGGTCCAAATAAAGGAAAAACATTTAAGGTTGAAACACCAACAACTTATTTAGCAACGATTCAATTTCATAATGAAGCAATTATTCAAGTCACTTTATCCTTTGATGTGATAAATCATCAAAGAAATCATATGGAACTTTATGGAACTAAAGGTTCAATTATTGTTCCTGATCCAAATATGTTTGGTGGATCTGTTTATATTTCTGTTACTGAAGGTGGTCGTTGGGGCGAACATAAAACTGATAAAATGCATTTAGGAAAAATAAATGTTACATCTGCAAGTGGTAGATCCAATGAGTCACCAACAAATGCTAACTATAGAAGTGTTGGAATGTCTGAGATGTTATATTCAATTGAAAAAAAGAAAAAACATCGATGTTCAGGAGAACTATCTCTTCATGTTTTAGATATAATTGAGTCTACTATGAAAGCCGCAACAACTGGAGTACCTCAAAAAATAAAAACTAAGTGTGAAAAGCCAAAAAGATTTACAGAAGAAGAAGTAAAAAAAATTCTCTTATAGATCATGAAAGATATTGCAATTGTTGATCCATATCCAAGAACCATGGAGCTTATTTTTTCAAAACCTAAATTAAATGAGTTAAAAAATAAATTTAATCTTATTTTCGCACCAAAAACAAATAAACAAAAATTTTATATTAATAATATTCATAAAGCGAAATTTATAATTGGACAGCCTAATCTTCCTAAATTTTTATTAATGAAAGCAAAAAAGTTGAAAGCAGTAATAAATGTCGAAAGTAACTTTCTAGATAATATGGATTATAATTATTGCTTTGATAAAGGTATTCATGTTATTGCAACTTCACCCGTTTTCTCGAAACCAGTCGCAGAAATTGCTCTTGGATTTACACTTTCTCTTCTTAGAAATATTCATGGAGCAAATCAGGATTTCATTAATAAAAAGGAAAAGTATGGATTAGATGGAAATCTTAAGGCTTCATTATTATCAGACAAAAAAATTGGATTATTGGGATTTGGAGACCTAGGGAAAGCTTTGGTTCCATTATTGAAACCATTTTCGAGTAAAATAAATATCTATGATCCTTGGATACCAAACAAAAAAATTATTAATCAAGGATTTAAACCAATTACTTTAAAAAAAATGTTTAAAGAATGCGAAGTTATTTATGTGCTTGCTGCAATTACTACAAAAAACAAAGGACTGATTAATAAAAAATTACTCAATCTTATGAAATCGAACTCACTTTTTATATTAATGAGTAGAGCTGCAGTTGTTAACTTTGAAGATTTAAAAAATAGGCTTAAAAAAGGTGATATTTATGCAGCGCTTGATGTTTTTCCGGAAGAACCAGTTAAAAAAAATGACCCAATAAGAAAATTAAAAAATGTTTTATTTTCTGCACATAGAGCGGGTGCTTTAGACGAGGCATTCAAGGAAATGGGCAATATTGTTTTTGAAGATATGAAATTAATTTCAAAAAATCTTAATCCAAGATTTTGTAAAAAAGCTCTAAGAAAAACTGTTCATCTTTTAAGGTCAAAACCTGTTGCAATTAATTAATTTTTTTTTTAATTTAAATTAAATGACTTCAACAAATAAATTGCTCTTAGAGGCTAAAGGTATCACAAAGTATTTTGGAACAATAACTGCTCTAGAAAATGTAAATTTAAAAGTACACGAAGGTGAATGTTTAGGTGTTGTGGGAGATAATGGTGCAGGCAAATCTACACTAATGAAAGTTTTATCTGGTTTGTACAAACCGAGTGCAGGCGCTTTATTTTTCGAGGGCAAAGAACATATATTAGATAGCCCAAAAGACTCTCAAAATTTAGGTTTAGAAATGGTTTATCAAGATCTTGCATTGGCAGGTAATTTACCCATTGGAGAAAATATATTCTTAGGAAGAGAGCCTACAAAAAATATTGGCTTCTTAAAATTTCTAGATTTTAAAAAAATTCAAGAAATGACTAGTGCTCACTTAGAGAAACTAAAAATAAATGTTAAAAGTGCTGACCAAAAAGTGGAGGAATTATCTGGAGGACAAAGACAAGCAGTTGCGATAGCTAGGTCAACAGCATTTAATGCTAAAGTTGTTATAATGGATGAACCAACTGCAGCTTTAGCAATAAAAGAAGTTGGAAAAGTATTAGACTTAATTAATAAATTAAAGAGTACTGGCGTAGGTGTTATAGTAATAAGTCATAGAATGGATGATATTTTTACTGTTTGCGACAGAGTAATGGCACTTTTTCAAGGAACAAACTTTGCTGAGTCTCAATTAGATAAAACTTCAAGAGATGAAGTCATTGGTTGGATTATGGGAAAAAAATAAAATGGACGATAAGGAAAAAAAACAAGATAGCTTATATGTAAAACTTATTCCATATTTTGAAAAATATGGGATTTTACTATTATTAGTTATCATGATCTTGGTAATGCATATTTTGCAACCAGATGTCTTCTTGTCTTGGAGAAATGTAACAAACGTATTCAAACAAATATCTTGGCAATCAATGTTAGCTTTAGGTGTTTTTATGGTGATTGTGACTGCGGGAATAGATCTATCAGTTGGCTCAATAATGATGCTTTCATTGATGATTTTAGCAATAGTAGCTAAAGCTGGAGCACCTTGGTTTATAGTTGTTCTAGTTCCTTTATTTGCTGGATTTTTATGTGGGTTGATAAATGGTTTGGGGATAACACTTTTAAGAATGCCTCATCCTTTTATAATGACTTTAGGAACTCTTTATATTTTTAGAGGAACAGGAAACTTAATTTCAGGCGGAACACCCATAAGTGGATTTACCGATGAAGTTAGGTACTTAGGTCATGGTAGAATAGATCTTACTTGGTTAGGATTAGAGAAATCTCAATATCTTCCCGTAAGTTTAGTTTTAATCGCGGTTGTATATTTTGTTTTTTGGGTTTTCTTGAATCATAGTCGAACAGGAAAGTGGATTTATGCAATTGGTGGCAACCCAAGCGCAGCAAGAGCTTCAGGAATTAATGTTAATAAAATTTTAATAATTGTTTATTCACTTTGTGGATTTTTATCAGGTATTGGAGCATTAATTTTAGCAGGAAGAACAGACTCTGGTTATCCTAATGCAGGATTACAATCTGAATTGGATGCTATCGCAGCATGTATAATTGGTGGAGCTAGTTTCTTTGGTGGTAGAGGAACTGTTCTTGGAGTTTTTGCCGGAGTAATGATTATGGGAATTTTAAGAAATGGACTTAATTTGATGGATGTAAGCTCATTCTGGCAACAGGTATTGATTGGCTCGATCATTGTATTAGCAGTTTACGTGGATGTTTTAAGAAGAGATTTCGGTACGAGAAAATAAACACGTCAAAGTTGAATAGATGCTATCATAAGAGACCCTGTAAACAGTTGAATTTTTTTTAAAAATTTTATTAAATTAAGCTTTAATAATTATTAAAGGGGAAATTTATGAGAGAACTATCAAGAAAAATTGCTGTTTTAGTATCAGCAATTTTTTTATCGATAAGCATGATTTCAGCTTCTTTTGCTGATGGTCATGGTAAAAAAATCTTGTTCAGTATTAAAGGTCCTGGGTCTGGAAATCCTTTCTGGGCTTCTGTTACAAAAGGTGCTGAAGAAGAAGCTAAAAAATTAGGTGTTAAGTTAATCTTGGTTGCGCCACCTCAAGAAGGTGATGTTCAAGCACAAATTAACCAAGTTGAAGACCAACTTGCTAAAGGTGTTGATGCTTTAGCTCTTGCACCAGGAGATCCAAATGCATTTGCTCCAATTGTAGATGACGCTATCAAAAGTGGTGTTCCAGTTGTATTCGTAGATACAAAAGGGATTAATGAAGGTGTTACTTTTATTGGAACTAACAATATGAATGGAGCAGAATTAGCTGCTAAATTCATTTGTGATAAAACTCCAAAAGGTTCAGATGTTGCAATTTTGACTGGAATAGAGTCTCAATCAACAGCTTTACTAAGAAGAGACGGTGCAATTAAAGGATTTAAAAATTGTGGTTTAAATATAGTTGCTACTCAAACAGCTGAGTGGGATACTGCAAAAGGTAGATCAGTTACAGAGTCTATTATTTTGAAAAATCCTAACATCAAAGCAATTTTTGCTTCAAATGACAATATGGGCTTAGGTGCTATGCAAGCTCTTAAAGATGCAGATATGAATGATGTTGTTGTTGTTGGTTTTGATGCAACTCCAGATGCTGCTACAAGTATCTTAAAAGGTGAAATGACTGCAACTATTGCTCAGTTCTCATATAACATGGGTGCTTACGGTGTTAAATATGCACTTGAGCTAGCTAATGGTGGAAGTATTGATCCAAACATTGATACTGGAACACAACTAGTGACAAAAGAAAACGCTAACGATTTTAAATAATCATTAGTATATAACATTTAAAAAGGGTGGAATTTTTATTCCACCCTTTTTTTTTATGTAATATAATCTTTTAATGTTAATAAATATTAACCCAGTTTTAAGCCCTGATTTACTCTTTCATTTAAGATCTATGGGTCATGGTGAGAAAATTATTCTTGCTGATGCTAATTTTCCTGCAAACTCTATGAACAAGAATGTAATACGATTAGATGGTGTAGATATTAAAAGTGCAGCAAATGCAATTTTATCTGTTTTTCCATTAGATAGTTTTACCGTATCACAAGGGGGCTCACCTGCACTTAGAATGGAAGTAGATGATAAACCAGAAGAACTAACTGAAACTCATAAAGAATTTATTGAAGCAGTAAAAAATAATTCTGGTCCCCAATGGAAAGTTGGATCAATTTCAAGACAAAATTTTTATGAAGAAGCAAAAAAAGCATATTGTATTGTAACCACTACAGATGCTCGACCTTTTGGATGTTTTATTATAACTAAAGGAGTTATTCTTCCTGACGGTAAAGTCTGGTCTTAATTAAATGAAGTCTATATGTGTATTTGGGGTATTTGTTGCAGACTTATGTTTTATTGGTGAAAAAATTCCTGAAGTGGGGCAAACTATTTTAGGAACAAAACACTTAATAGGACCTGGTGGAAAAGGATCTAACCAAGCCATTGCCGCAGCAAGACTTGGCGGAAACATAAGTTTTATTACAAAAATAGGTGATGATAATAATGCTGAAATGGCACTAAATTTATATAAATCCTCTGGAGTAAATACCGATTATATTATCAAAGATAAAAATCAATCAACTGGCGTTGCTGGTATTATGATTAATGCTAATACAGGTGATAATGCAATAAACATCATACCAGGCGCTGCTGGCACTTTAAATAGTTCTGATATAGATAATAATTTAAAAGCAATCGACAAGTCAGATATATTCTTAACACAATTAGAAACACCATATGATGTTACAAGCTATGCTTTACAAAAAGCTAAAGATACTGGTTCAATTACAATATTAAATCCAGCTCCTGCTTCGAAAATATCTGAGAATGACTTTAAAAATATAGACTATTTTACACCAAATGAAACTGAAGCTAGTTTTTATTTAGAAAAAAAAATAGAAACAAAATCTGAAATAGAAAATGCAGCTAAAGAATTTTTAAAAAAAGGAATAAAAAATATCTTAATAACTCTAGGTTCTAAAGGAGTTTATTTTTCAAATGGAACTGAAAGCCATTTTGTAGACGCCCATGAATTAAAAGAGGATGTAAAAGATACTACTGGAGCAGGTGATGCTTTTAATGGAGCTTTTAGTGTAGCATTAGCCAAATCATTAAAAATTGTTGATGCATTAGAATTTTCTAATAAAGTTGCTGGTATTTCTACAACTAAAGAAGGAGCCGCGAATTCCATGCCAACATATGAAGAGGTCGAGGTTTACTAAATATGAAATATAACGCTGATAATAAAAGATATTCAGAGATGTTATATAGAACTTGTGGCGATAGTGGAGTTAAATTACCACTAATAAGCCTTGGGCTTTGGCATAACTTTGGAGGTAAAGTTCCACTTTCTAATATTAAAAAAATATTATTCTATGCTTTTGATAAAGGCATCACTCATTTTGATTTGGCAAATAATTATGGCCCCCCTTACGGTAGTACAGAAAGTAATTTTGGAAAAATAATAAGCAAAGATTTAAAAAAATATAGAGATGAACTGATTATATCATCAAAAGCTGGTTATGATATGTGGGAAGGACCTTATGGAGAATGGGGGTCAAAAAAACATATTATCGCAAGTTGTGATCAAAGTTTAAAAAGAATGAAAATTGATTACTTTGATATATTTTACTCACATAGATTTGATCCAAATACACCTTTAGAAGAAACAGCAGATGCATTAGAGAGTATTTATAAATCGGGAAAAGCTTTATATGTTGGTATATCATCTTATTCTTCCAAAAAGACGAACCAAATTTACAAAATTCTAAAATCAAGAAATATTAAATTGTTTATTCACCAGCCTTCATATTCTTTAATTAATAGATGGATTGAAAAAGATTTAACTAAAACTATAAAAAAACTTAAAATTGGATGTATTGCCTTTTCTCCTCTTGCTCAAGGAATGCTATCAGACAAATATTTAAAAAAGATACCTAGAGTTTCAAGAGCGAGTGATGTTACATCTTATTTAGATAAATCTTTAATAACAAAAAAAAACTTAAAGATAGTTTCAGATTTAAATAAGATTGCAAATAAAAGAGGTCAATCTTTATCTCAAATGGCAATTTCCTGGGTCTTGTCAAATAATTATGTAACATCTGCTCTAATCGGAGTTAGAAATATTAACCAGTTAAAAGAAAATATAGAAAGTCTAAACAAACTTAATTTTACACCTTCTGAAATGAGAATAATTAATAAAACCGCTAAAGAAGGGGATATAAATATTTGGAAAGAATCAAGCTCTTACTAAAATGAAAATTGGAATAGATATTGGGGCAACAAAAATTGAAAGCGTCATCTTAAAAAAAAATGGTGATGAAATTGAGAGATCAAGGATCCCTTGCCCAAAGAGTTATAAAAAAATAATAAAAGATGTTAGTAAAATAGTTTTTTCACTAGATCGGAAGTATAAAAAAAAATTTCAAGTAGGCGTGTGTCATCCCGGATCTATAGATTATAAAACTGGACTACTTAAAAATTCAGTAAATGCCAAACAATTAAATAATAAAAAATTAAACATAGATTTATCAAAAGCTTTAAAAAGAAATATAAAATGTGAAAATGATGCAAATTGTTTTGCATTATCTGAAGCAATGGATGGAGCTGCAAAAAATTATAATGTTGTTTTCGGAATAATTATTGGATCAGGCACTGGAGGTGGAATAGTTATTAATAAGAAAATCTTAAAAGGTGCAAATTATATTTCTGGAGAGTGGGGACATCTTCCTCTACCAATTTTTGGAAATCTAAACGATAAAAAATATATTAAAAAAAAGATATCACTTATGCAAATACAAAAGTTTACCTCAGGAAAAGGTTTGGAAAAACTTTATCATAAAAAAATTACTGCGAGAGAAATATTTAATAAATCTGATAAGTTTACAAAATCAATTTTTATTAAACATTTTAAAATACGGTTGGCTAGAGCACTTGTTAACTTAATTTATACAATTGATCCTGATGTATTTGTATTTGGAGGTGGATTATCTAATGAAATCTCTTCATTAAATGAATTAAAGAAAATGGTTACAAAAAATATGGAAATTAAATATATAAATACGAAATTTTTAAAGGCTAAGTATGGAGATGCAAGTGGAGTAAGAGGAGCGGCACGGTTGAATTATTAATATGACAAAAATCGGTTTTATAGGAATTGGATTAATGGGTGCTCCTATGGCAAAAAATCTTCTAAAATCTAAATATCAAGTCAAAGTTTTTAATAGAACTAAAAAAAAAGCTGATAAATTAAAAAATTATGGCGCAAAAGTATGTAATTCATTAAAGGAAGTTGTTTCTGACCAGGATTTAATAATTACTATGTTATCTGATGATAAGGCTCTAAAAAAAATATATTCAAACTTAGAATTTTTAAAAAATTTAAAAGCAGGATCTACAGTTATAGATATGAGTTCTGCAAATCCTAAAACAGCAATTAATTTATCAAAATTATTAAAAAAATATAAAGTTAATTTTTTGGACGCGCCAGTTTCTGGAGGCACAAATGGTGCAGAGAATGCTCAGCTGGCCATAATGGTTGGCGGAGATAAGAAAGTTTTTTCTAAAAATTTAAATATACTAAAGAAATTAGGCAATCCTGTTTTAGTTGGAAAAAATTCTGCAGGTCAAATAGCAAAATTAGCTAATCAAATAATAGTAGGAATTACAATTGGATCTGTTGCAGAGGCTATTAAATTAGCACAAAAAAATAATGTAAATCCAATAAATATTCTCAAAGCATTAAAAGGGGGGTGGGCTGACAGTAAAGTTTTACAAACTCATGGATTAAGAATGATCAAAAAAGATTTTAAACCAAGAGGAAAAAATTTTTCTCAATTAAAAGATATGAACAACATCCTTGATTGTGCAAAAAATAAAAAGCTAGAATTACCTTTATCTAAAATAGTTAAAAAAATGTATAATAATCTCGTTAAAAAAGGATTGGGTAATTATGATCATAGTTCGTTATACAAAAGCTATAAATAATTATTGGAGATAAAATGAAATTACTAAGAGTGGGAGAAAAAAGTCAAGAAAAGCCAGCTATATTAGATAAAGATGGAAAGTTGAGAGATATATCCAAACATATAAATGATTTAGATCCAACTCATTTAAATTTTGAAACAATTGAAAAAATTAAACAAATTGATTTATCATCCTTGCCTGTGATTTCAAATAATACAAGGATTGGTTCATGCATAACTAAACCAGGAAAATTTATTGCAATTGGATTAAATTTTTCTGACCATGCAGCGGAAACTGGAGCAAAACCACCAACAGAACCAATTGTGTTTATGAAAGCCAGTAGTTCAATCAATGGACCAAATGATGATATTGAAATTACAAGCTATTCAAAAAAACTAGATTGGGAAGTTGAGCTAGGTTTAGTTATAGGAAAAAATGCTAAAAATATCCCAGAGAAAAATTCACAAGATTATATCTTAGGTTATTGTTTAGTGAATGATGTAAGTGAAAGAGAGTGGCAAATAGAAAAAATGGGACAGTGGGTAAAAGGTAAGTCGCACGATACATTTGGTCCTATTGGTCCATACCTTGTGACCAAAGATGAGATTAATGATGTAAACAACCTAAACATGGAATTAGATTTAAATGGTGAACGAATGCAAACAGGTAATACAAAAACAATGATTTTTAATGTAGATCATATTGTTTCATATGTTAGTCGATATATGTCCCTTCAACCAGGAGATATCATTACCACAGGAACACCCCCAGGAGTTGGAATGGGAATGAAGCCACAAAAATTTTTAAAAGCAGGTGATGAAATGAGGCTTTCAATTGAACTTCTTGGTGAACAAAAATCAAAAGTAGTAGCAATTTAATCCAAATATAATCTCTTTTTTGGTATAATAAATTGTGATCAAAAGAGACTTATATTATGAAAGAATTCCAACAAAATCTTTAAGAGAGGATGTTAGGTTTTTAGGAAATTCATTAGGAAATGTAATTAAAGAACAAGAAGGTAAAAGCTTTTATAATCTTGTTGAGAAAATTAGAAAGTTATCAAAAGCAAATAAAATCCAAAAAAGATCATATAAAAAAATTTCTAGTGAAATAAAAAGTATTAATCCTAAAAATACTTACAAGCTTGCAAGAGCATTTAATCATTTTATGAATTTTATAAATCTAGCCGAGTCTATTGATGCATCTAGACAACTCAACCAATATGAAAATAAAAGAGACGGTAAAAATCAAAAAAATATTTTTATAGAAGAAATTTTTGAGAAATTATTTAAAAATAAAAAAATTAATAATAATAAAATATATAATTTTGCGAAAAATTTAAATATTGGAATAGTTTTGACAGCTCATCCAACAGAGGTCAAAAGAAGAACTTTAATTCAAAAATATCATAAAATTACAGAAATACTTGAAGAAAGAGAGTTATTTAAAGATCACGCTTTAAAAATAAAATCTTTAAATAAAAAAATTCATGATGAATTTACCATTATCTGGAATACAGATGACTTAAAAAGATCAAAACCGTCTCCAGCCGATGAAGCGCGATGGGGTCTTGCAATAATAGAGGATAGTCTTTGGGAAACTATTCCAAAAGTCTACAGAAGACTCAATGATATATTTTTGAAAAATATGGGTAAAGGTTTGCCAAAAAATTTTAATCCTATTGAGTTTGGATCATGGATGGGAGGTGATAGAGATGGAAATCCAAATGTAACTTCAAAAGTAACCAAAGAAGTTTTGTTATTATCAAGATGGGAAGCAGCAAAATTGTATGAAAAAGAACTTACTAAATTAATTAGATCGTATTCAATGAGAAAATGTTCTAAAAAAATTCAAAAACTAACAGGAAAATCATTTGAGCCTTACAGAGTTTTCTTAAGACCTCTAAGGGATAAAATGAGATTTACTCACAGAGCAATTGAACAGTTCATAGTGAATAAAAAACCTTTGGACTATAAAAAATTGCTAAACTCAAAAGAGGAAATTTTAAAACCTCTTAGAATTGTCCGTGAGTCTTTAGAGGAAAATCAAAGTGAAAATATAGCAAGTGGCGAATTATTAGATTTAATGAGAAGAGCAAAATGTTTTGGAGTTAATCTTGCAAAACTAGATATTAGACAAGAGTCAACTAGACACTCACAGTTAATTAATGAACTTATTAAGAAAAAAAATAAACTTAATTATTTAAAATGGAGTGAGGAGGAAAAAATTAAATTTTTATCTTCTAAGATGAAAAAAAAATCAAATTTCATAAAAAACTTTAATTTTAAAAATAAAGAAAATAAAGAAGTTTGGTCAACATTTAAAATTTTATCTGAAGAGCCGCCTGAATGTTTAGGAGCTTATGTTATTTCAATGACATCATCTGCATCTGACATTCTCTCTGTTTTATATTTGCAAAAAGAAGCAAATATTAAAAACAAATTAAGAGTTGTCCCTTTATTTGAAACATTAGATGACTTAATTAACGCAAAATCAATAATGGCCAGTTTGTTTTCATTAAAGTGGTACAGAGATTTAATAAAAAATAAACAAGAAGTCATGATTGGATATTCAGACTCAAGTAAAGATGCTGGAAAAATTTGTGCAAGTTGGCATCAATATAAGGCTCAAGAAGAAATTATTAAAATTGCTAAAAAATATAACATAGATGTTACGTTCTTTCATGGAAGAGGAGGTTCTGCGGGTAGAGGAGGAGGTCCAATTCAAGCTACTTTAAAATCTCAACCACCAAATACTGTAAATGGAAAAATCAGAATAACAGATCAAGGAGAAGTAATTCAACAGAAATATGGATATCAGCCTTTAGCAATTTATAATTTATGTAGCTATATAGGAGCGGTAATGGAGGCAACATTAACCCCACCGCCAGTCCCTAAAAAAGATTGGAGAAATCTAATTGAAAAAATGTCTGATATTTCAAAAAGCTCATATAGAAAAAATATTAATCAAAGTTCAGATTTTATTAAATATTTTAAAACCGTTACGCCACATGTGTCTTTAGGAAAACTTTCAATTGGATCAAGACCGTCTAAAAGAAAGAATATTGATAATATCAAAGGTTTAAGAGCAATACCCTGGGTATTTGCTTGGACACAAATAAGACTAATGCTCCCAGCATGGCTTGGAAGTGCAGAAGCTTTAAGATATTCATCAATTAAAAAATTTGAAAAAACACTAATAGATATGGAAAAAAACTGGCCTTTCTTCAATTCAATGATGGATATCTTGGATATGGTAATTTCAAAAGTGGACCCAGATATTTCAAAAATATATGAGGAGTATTTAGCAGACAAAGATTTAAAAAGAGTTGGAAAAAAACTTAGGTTCCAATTCGAAGTTATTAAGAAATTAAATAAAAAAATTACGCCAAAAGAAATTATAAATGAAAGAAAAAAATTTAGATCAGGAGTTATTGTAAGAAATATTTACACAGAGGTTTTAAATATAATTCAAGCAGTAGTTATGAATAAAATTAAAAACAAAAAATTAAATTCAGATAAAAAAAATGATCTTAATGATGCATTATTAACATCTATTGCAGGTATTTCAGCTGCAATGAAAAATACTGGTTAAATGATAGAATTATTTGTTGCATTTGGAGCTGGATTGATAAGCTTTTTGTCTCCATGTGTACTTCCATTAATACCTGGATATATATCTTATATTTCTGGAAGCTCTTTAAATGAGTTATTAGAAAAAAAAACAATTAATATATTCCCTATAGTTTTATTTACTTTTGGTTTTTCAATTGTTTTTATAAGCTTTGGAGCTACCGCAACTTTTTTAGGTTCTTTAATTTTAAGTAACTCTTTTGAATTAAGAATTATTGCAGGAAGTATTATAATCATTTTCTCCCTTCATATTATGGGATTAATTAATATTAAGTTTTTAAATTATGAAAAAAGAATTAATACTGAGATTAAATCAGGAAATTTTAGCTCCATATTAGTTGGTATGGCTTTTGGATTTGGATGGACACCATGTATTGGTCCTATTTTGGGATCAATATTAGCTTTAGCTTCGATCGAGCAAAGTTTGAACCAAGGTATATTGTTACTTGTGTCTTATTCGCTTGGGTTAGCATTGCCATTTATTGCATCAGGTTATTTGATTCAACGTTTTATGGTTGTTACAAAAAATCTAAAATCAAAAATGATAACTATTTCAAGAGTTGGTGGAGGATTATTATTGATAACAGGAATATTAATGATTACAAACCAGTTGCAAGCTTTAGGATTTTACATATTAAAGTATTTTCCTATACTTCAAAAACTTGGATAAAAATGAAAATATACCAAATCGATTGCAGTGCTAGAAAAGAAGGTTCTACCTCAAGGATGCTTGCAAAAAAAATACTTGATAAAGTTAAAAAAGATAATGATGAGGTCATTTATAGAGACCTAGATGATGAAATGCTTTTTATATCTGGTTTAACTGAATCTGGAATGAAAATTCCAGAGAATGAACAAACAGATGAACATAAAAAAATGTTTGAATTGTCTGACAAGTTAGTATCGGAGTTAAAAGAATGTGATGTAATCATTATATCAGTTCCAATTTATAATTTTGGCCCACCAGCAACACTGAAAGCTTGGGCTGATCTTGCAGCCAGAGTAAAATTGACATTTAAATACGGAGAAGATGGAAGAAGAAAAGGTTTATTAGAAGATAAGCAGGTCTATTTAGTAATTACTTCTGGTGGAACAAAAATACAAGGTGAAGAAGACTTTTTAACCCCGTGGTTGATACATATGTTAAATTTTTTTGGTATTAAAAAAATCGATATAGTTGCAGCAGATCAAATGGCTATAGATTATGAAAAGTCTATAAAAAACGCTGAAGAAAGAATAAAAGAATTATTTAAAGATTAAATTTTCTTTTTAAATGTCTAAGTTTACCTTCTGTACTATCGAAATCAATGTAGCATCCTTGTAAATATCTATCACCTTCGTTAACATCATACTTTGTTCTTCCATGAAGTAATCTATGATTGTCCATCATTAATAAATCTCCGGTTTCTAATTTAAATTCAACTTTATATTTATCAGAGTTATATAATTCAGAAATTTTATTTCTAGCTTTATAGAATAAATCCAATTTTGATTTTTCTAATATCGGCGCATAATCTAATCTTGGACTAAATCTAACTTGTTTAAAATTATTTTTTTCATCCAATTTAATTAACTCAGACATATCTTCTAGAACAACTGTATTGTCTATAAATTTAAATTTTACTTTAACTGAAGATAAAATTTCATAATATTCTGGATAATCCTCTTTGATTTTTTCACTTACTGTGTAACCATCAACCAAGGTAGAATTTCCTCCACTCACATTATTTGTAATACAATGCAATAATTGAACACAAGGAACTGGTTTTCTATACGGATTATCTGTATGTGGAGATAATGCTAACGATGTATAAGCCAAATCATTTGGATTAGGTACAGATCTTACATTAAAAAATTCCCCAAAATTAGTTCTTCTTACACTGCCAATTGAATTTGCAAATTTAATAATAAAATTATCTTCAGTTCTAACATTAGTTAAAACTACAAAACCATATTTATAGAATGATACTAATAAATCATACATGATTTTTTTTTCAAAAATATCATTTTCAAATTTAAATTTTTGAAAATTATTAAAATTTGAATCCCATTTAATTTTATCAATTGAAATAGGATCAAGATTTTGCGATTTATACTCATTTAATATTTGATCTTCTTTTATTTTATAATTGGTTCCATCATTGAAAAATAAATTAAGTAATCCACCTTCATACTCAATTTTTTCTATATCAATGTTAGTATTTATAGAATTTGGATCAAATAATCTTTGTTGATTTCCTTTATCCAGAGCATCTTCGTTATTTATTCTTTCTCTAAGCCAAAATGGATGTATTTCTTCTTTATTATTCCCACTATTTATAAATACTTTTTTAGAATCGATTTCTATTTTCATCTACCTGGATTCTTCTATCAAATTCTAAAATTTTCAAGATATTTTATTTGAACTAGTTGTATATTTTAACTATTACTCGTCAGATAAATGACCTTCAAAAAAACAAAAGATTTCAAGATTTATTACACCTTTTTGAATAAGCTTGCTAAGGATTTAACTAATTTTTATTACACTAAACTTAACAAAACTTTTACAATTAATAACAAGTTAAAAGGTAAAGGTTATGATCCCGTTACCAGTGCTGATAAAGCTTTTGAAAAATTTATAAGAAAAAAGATTAATGATAAGTTCCCAGATCATCAAATTATCGGTGAAGAGTTTGGTGCAAAAAAAACAAAAAGTCTATTTTCATGGATAATTGACCCAATTGATGGGACAAGATCATTTGTCGCTGGAAATCCTACATGGAGCAATTTAATTTCTCTAAATTATAACGACGCCCCTATAGTTGGTTTAGCAAATTTTCCAAGAATGAAAAGATACTATTTAAATCAAGATGATAAATCTGCTTTTGTGTTTGAAAATGGAAAAAAAAGAAAATTAAAAGTAAACAAAAAAATAAAATTTGATTATTTGAAATTCGCTGCTGCTTTTCACGGAACTTTATCTTTTCAAAAACAAAAAAAAATAATGAAATTTATCAAGAGAATGCAGTTTCCATGTTTCGATGCACTAACATATTGCCAATTAGCAGAGGGAAGACTAGATATTGTAGCTCAATGTGCAAACAAAATTTGGGATATACATCCGATAATACCAATTATTAAAGCATCAGGTGGAATAATTACTACATGGGATAATAAAGATGCTTCATTAGGTGGAAACATAATTGTTTCAAATAATTTATCAAATCATAAAAAAATTTTAAAATTACTCAAGCCAGCTACATGAAAAATATAATTGTTCTTCAACACATTAAAATTGAGGATCCTGGTTATATTAAAGATTTAATGTTAAAGGATAAAGTTCATATTAAAACTGTAGAACTTGACGAAGGAGAAAAAATACCTGATGATTTAACTGGATTTGATGCAATGTTTTGTATGGGCGGACCAATGGATACTTGGATGGAAAAAGATTACCCTTGGTTAATAGAAGAGAAAAAAAAAATCAAAGAATTTGTAGTAGACTTAAATAAACCATATTTAGGTTTTTGTTTAGGTTGTCAATTATTAGGAGAGGTAGTTGGAGGTAAAGTAGTTAAATCAAAAAATCCAGAGATAGGTATTTTAGACATTAATTTTTTAAACAGTAAAAAGGACGATTTATTATTTAAAGAATATCCTGATATTATTAAATCACTCCAATGGCATTCATATGAAGTTCAAAATCTAGAAAATAATAATGATATAACTCTTTTAGCGTCGTCTCCTGAAACGAAATACCAAATTTTTAAATACAAAAAACATGCTTACGGTATTCAATTTCACATAGAGATAAAAGATACCACTGTAGGAGAATGGGGATGTGTGCCTGAATATAAGTCTGCATTAGAGAGTCAGTTAGGACAGGGAGCTCTTGATAAATTTGATAGTGATGCGAAAGACAATATTCAATCTATGAACAAATATTCTAAAATTCTTTACGAAAACTTCAAAAAAATAGTGAATTAAATCACTTTAGTTTACATAATTAATAAGTTAGATTTTTATTTTAATAATATAGGAGAGAGAAATGAAGTATGGGTATTTTATAAAAATTTTATTGGCTTTTTTTCTAGCTTTTGCTCCAACACAAGCGTTTGCAAAAACTATTAAATGGTCAATGCAGGGTGATAGTTTAACACTTGATCCTCATGCTCAAAACGAAGGTCCTACCACTCAAGTATCTAGACAAGTATACGAAGCTCTAGTTACCAGAGGATTAGATATGAAAATTGGACCTCAACTAGCAACAGAGTGGAGAACTCAAGGTCCTAATACTTGGATCTTTAAATTAAGAGAAGATGTTAAATTTTCTGATGGAACTCCATTTACATCTGAAGACGTTGTATTTAGTATTTTAAGAGCAAAACAAAGAACATCTGATTTTAAAGAATATATTAGTACAGTATCAGGTGTAAAAGCAGTTAATGACTACACAGTAGAAATTACAACAAGTAAACCAAATCCAATTCTTTTAAACCAACTTTCAAACATTTTTATAATGTCAAAAAAATGGAGTGAAAAGAATTTTGCAGTCATGGCGCAGAACTGGGATGCTGGACAAGAAACATTTTCAGCTACAAATGCTATGGGAACTGGACCATTTAAAATTACATTAAGAGAACCAAATACTAAAACAGTTTTCAAACGTAATAAAAAATGGTGGGGTACTATGAAGGATGACAAAGTAACAGAAATTCATCTACTACCTATAAAAAATGCAGCTACTAGAGTTGCAGCTCTTTTATCTGGTGAAATTGATGTTGTTACTGATGCACCTGTGCAAGATTTAGCTAGAATTAAAAATTCACCTGCTCACAAAGTTGAAAGCACTGCTCAAATGAGAACTATATTCCTTGGTATGGATCAGGGAGCAGATAAACTTAGAACAGGTAATACAGGTGATAATCCATTCAAAAAGAAAGCAGTTAGACAAGCTCTTTATCAAGCTATAGATATTGAGGCAATTAAGAAAAAAGTAATGAGAGGTTTAAGTGAACCTGCTGGAATAATTACTTTTCCAGGTGTTAATGGATACACAGAGGAACTTGATAAAAGACTTCCTTATGATGTAGCTGCTGCAAAAAAACTTCTAGCTGATGCTGGATATCCGAATGGATTTGAAGTTGAGCTTAGATGTCCAAATGACAGATATGTAAATGATGAAGCTATATGCACAGCTGTTGTTGGTATGTTAGGTAAAATCGGTGTTAAAGTAAATTTATTTGCCCAAACAAAAAGTAAGCACTTTAAAGAACTAAAAGATAATCAAGGTGACTTTTATATGTTAGGTTGGGGAGTTCCAACTTTAGATAGTCATTATGTTTTCCATTACTTATATGAAAGTGGAGCAAGCTGGAACAGAGTTAACTTTAGCAACTCTGATGTAGATGCTGCGATAAGAGTTATGGAAGGTGAAGTTAACCTAGATAAGAGAAATGCTGCGATAGCTAAAGCTTGGAAAATAGTAAAAGATGATATTTCTTATCTTCCTTTACATCACCAAGTTATATCTTGGGCTGCAAAAAAAGATGTCAATGTTCCGATAAGACCGAATAACGAGCCGTTATTCCGTTTTGCGAGCTTTGACTAAATAATTTATTACAAGCCCTTTTTAATTAAAGGGCTTGTATAAAAATAAAATTTCATAAATTGATAAAGTATTTTTTTAAACGATTGTTTCAATCTGCAATGGTTATGCTTGTCGTAGCTTTTGTATCTTTTTCTCTTTTTAATTTTGTAGGAGACCCAATAAATAATATGGTGGGTGAGGAAACATCAGATGAAGAAAGAGCTGAGTTAAGAGAAACCTTGGGTTTAATGGACCCAATTCATGTACAATTTACTAGGTTTATAATTAATGCCTCTAAAGGAGAATTTGGAATATCTTATCAATTAAGAAGACCTGTATCTGAATTAATCATTGAAAGATTACCAGCAACAATTGAATTAGTTTTAATATCTGCTCTAATTGCATTGGTTTCTGGTACTTTATTGGGAGTATATACAGGCATAAAAAGAAAAGGTTTTTTGAGTGATTTTATCTTAGCAGTTTCTTTATTAGGTGTTTCTCTTCCAACTTTTGTAATTGGTATTTTATTTATTTATCTTTTTGCAGTTATATTAGGCGTTCTACCATCGTTTGGAAGAGGTGAGGTGGTAGATCTAGGATTTTGGTCGACAGGCTTTTTAACCTTATCAGGTTTAAAAGCAATTATATTACCATCAGTTACTTTAAGTCTTTTTCAAATGACCTATATAATAAGACTCGTCAGAGCTGAAATGATGGAAATACTTCAGACTGATTACATAAAGTTTGCAAGAGCTAGAGGCATTAATGAAAAAAGCATTAATTATAAGCACGCACTTAAAAATGGACTAATTCCAGTAATAACTATTGCTGGAATAAATATTGGAACATTAATTGCTTTTTCAATAATTACGGAAACAGTATTTCAATGGCCAGGTATGGGATTTCTTTTTATTCAAGCTGTTCAGTTTGTAGATATTCCAATTATGTCAGCATATTTAGTATTTATAGCATTCGTTTTTGTAATGATAAATTTTATAGTCGATATCTTGTATTACTTTATAGATCCAAGAATTAGAGTTAAAGGAGATTCAGCTAGTGGATAACAAAGCTTTAACAACTTTGGATAAAATAAAAGATAGTGAAATTTATTTTAGTTTTATAAAATCTCCTACAGCAATAGTTTCATCAATTTTATTAGCAATAATATTTTTCTGTTCATTTTTTGTAGAATTTATTACACCTTATAATCCATTCGACCCATCTTCTTTATCTTTAATGGATGCATTCACCCCACCATCTTGGACTAGCGAAGGAAAAGTAGAATTTTTACTTGGTACTGATGGACAAGGAAGAGATATGTTATCAACTATTCTTTATGGATCTAGAATATCTTTGATTGTTGGTTTCTCAGCAATTTTATTTAGTTTAATTTTAGGAGTTGGATTAGGTCTTACTGCTGGTTTTTTTGGCGGCAAGTATGAAATGATTGTTATGAGATTAACAGATGTTCAGTTAACGGTTCCAAGTATTTTGATGGCACTTCTTGTTGATGGTATTGCGCGAGGTATAATTTCGCGTGAACTTCATGACGAGATGGCAATATATGTTTTAATTTTTGCAATTGGTATTTCAGAGTGGCCACAGTTTGCAAGAGTATCAAGAGCAGCAACTTTAGTTGAAAAAAATAAAGATTATGTATCAGCATCAACAATTATTGGAGTTTCTAATTTTATAGTAATGTTTAAACATATTCTTCCAAACATTATGAGACCAGTACTTGTTATAGGAACTATAGGTCTTGCATTAGCAATAATTGCAGAAGCCACATTGAGTTTTCTAGGTGTTGGCATTCCTCCAACTACTCCTTCTTTAGGAACATTAATAAGACTTGGAAATGACTTTTTATTTTCTGGTGAATGGTGGATAACTTTTTTTCCAGCAATATTCTTAGTTGTTTTGGCTTTTTCCATTAATCTATTAGGAGACTGGATGAGAGACACTCTTAATCCTAAATTGAAAAAATGAGTTTTTTAAAAATACAAAATTTAAGTGTGGATTATAAATTGAGAAAAGAGACAGTTCATGCTGCAAAAGATATTAATATTGAGATAAAAAGAGGAGAAATTGTAGGACTAGTTGGGGAATCTGGGTCTGGAAAAAGTACTGTAGCAAATGCAATAATTGATTTAATTGACGAACCAGGGAAAGTATCTGAAGGATCAATTTATTTAAGCGATATAAATATTCATGAAAATAAAAAAAATATTCTAAGTTTAAGAGGAAAAAAAATTGGATTTATTTTTCAAGATCCTCAGACATCTTTAAATCCTATCTTAACAATTGGACAACAACTTATTGAAACAATCCAAACTCATTTAAACCTCAGTAACTCAAAAGCAAAAGAAAAAGCAATAAATCTTTTAAAAGAAGTAGGCATAAAAGATGCTGAAAAAAGATTTAATGATTATCCTCATCAATTTTCAGGAGGTATGAGACAAAGGGTTGTTATATCACTTTCTCTATGTTGTGAACCAGAGTTGTTAATTGCAGATGAGCCCACAACTGCACTTGATGTATCAATACAATCACAAATATTAGAACTTATCAAAAAACTGACTAAAGAGAGAAACTTAGCAGTTATATTAATTACACATGATATGGGAGTTATAGCAGAGACTACCAATAGAGTTGCTGTCATGAAAAATGGCAATTTGGTAGAATTGGGAACAACAAAGCAAATATTAACAGAGCCAAAAGAAACTTATACGAAAAGTTTAGTTAGTTCTGTTCCTCCAACAAATAAAAAAATATCCAGATTTAAAATTATAGAGAAAGAAAGCAATAACCAGGAAAACATTAATTTAAAAATTTTAAACAGATGGAATAAAAGAGAGATTTTAAAAAAAGATTTAGTTCAAATAAAAAATCTCTGTAAAACTTTTAATGAAGGTTTTTTTACAGAAAAATCTCAAAATAATGTATTAGCAGTTGATACTGTTTCATTTAATATACAAGAGGGAAAATCTTTTGGACTTGTTGGTGAAAGTGGCAGTGGAAAAACTACAATTGCAAAAATGATTGTTAATTTATTTAAACCCACCTCAGGTGAAATTTATTTTGATGATGTATGTATTAATAATATAAAAAGTAACAAAGAATTACTTAAATTTAGAAAACAAATTCAAATGATATTCCAAGATCCGTACTCTTCGTTGAATGGTAGGCTTAAGGTTAAAGATATCATTGCTGAACCTATAAAGTTACATGATGCAAATATTAGCTCTAATGAATTAAATGAGTATATAAATGATCTCTTAGACTCTGTGGAGTTATCCAAGTCTTCAGCCGAAAGATATCCTCATGAGTTTTCAGGAGGACAGAGACAAAGAATTTCTATTGCAAGAGCATTAGCAACAAAACCAAGATTATTAGTTTGTGATGAGCCAACATCTGCTTTGGATGTGAGTATTCAGGCTCAAATACTAAATTTACTTAAAGATTTACAAGAACAACTTAATTTAACTATCCTTTTTATAAGTCATGATCTACCAGTTGTTCGACAAATGTGTGATGATATTGGAGTTTTAAGGAATGGAAAACTATGCGAGGTGTCTGAGACGGAAGAGTTGTTTAAAAATCCAAATCATGAATATACTAAGGAATTATTAAGATTAATGCCTAAAATAGAAACAATTTACAATTAAGGAGGTGAAATGGCAGTTTTTAATATGATTGAAGAAGCTGATGCTACAGGAAAAGTGAAAGAGGTATTTGAAGATATAAAAAAGAAGAGAAATACAGACTACATAAACAATTTTTGGAAAATGTTGGCCAACAACCCAGAAACTTTAGAGAGAACTTGGACTTCTATACAGCAAGTGATGAAAAAAGGTGCTTTGGATGAAATGACAAAAGAGCTTATTTATGTTGCAGTTTCAATGACAAATAGTTGTGAGTATTGTATTAAATCTCACAGTATCGCTGCTAAATCTAAAGGCGCTACTACAGAGATGTTAAGCGAACTTATTGCAGTTGTTGCAATGGCAAATGAAACTAACAGACTTGTTGAATCATATCAGGTAAAAGTTGACAAAGTTTATGAATGATAGAGCCAAAGCAATATTAGATTTTTGGTTTGATGATATGGTCGTTGAAAAGCGATTTAAAAGAGATGATAATTTTGATCAATTGATTAGAGACAAATTCAAAGATGATCATGAAAAAGCTACTTTAAATGAATATGATGATTGGCAAGATGAACCATTAAGTACTCTAGCTTTAGTTATTTTATTGGATCAATTTTCAAGAAATTTATATAGAGATGATAAAAAAGCTTTTGAGTTTGATCATAAAGCAAGACTGATTGTAAATGATGCAGTCTATAACGGGTATCTTGATCAAATGGATGAATATCAACGTTTTTTCATGCTATTGCCATACATTCACAGTGAAGAAGTTATAGATCATGATAGAGCATATAAATTGTTAGATAATTATTTATCTAATCATCCAAACTATAATGAGATAAAAAAATTTTGGAAAGATCATACCGCTGCAATTAAACGATTTCATAGATATCCGCATCGAAATAAAGTTATGGGGAGAAAATCTACACCGGATGAGTTAAAATTTTTGGAGAGTCCAAATTCCTCTTGGTAATTATTCTATTGGATAATCCCAAGCATCTCCACCAATTACCTTTGATATAGCAGAAAAATCTTTCGAACTGTTTCCATCCTCACAAAACTTTGAATATATTTCTAATGCCATCTCTCCTAATGGAGTAGATGCATTTGCATTTTTAGCACATTCATTTGCAAGTTTTAAATCTTTGTTCATCATACCTGCAGAAAAGCCTGGCTTATATTTATTGTTAGATGGAGTTCCTTCAATTAATCCAGGTAAAGGTGGATAAACTGAAATAGGCCAACTATTTCCGGAAGCATTTTTCATAATTTCATGAACTTTCTTTATATCTATATTCAATCTTCTTGCTAACATTAATGACTCTGAAGCAGCAATCATTGTTATTCCAAGAGACATGTTGTTACAAATCTTTGCACCGTTTCCGCTTCCTATCTCTCCAGCATGATAAATATTTTTACCCATTAATTTTAAAATAGGTAAAGCTTGATTAAATGCATCATTTGATCCACCAACCATAATATTTAAAGTTGCTTTTTGTGCACCCATCACTCCACCACTTACTGGTGCATCAATCATCTTAATACCTTTTTCATTTGCTTTCTTTCCTATTTCTTTAGAGGTATCTATATCGATTGTTGAACAATCTATTAGTAGACAATTTTTAGAAACTTTATCTAGAACACCATTTTCTTTTAAATAAACTTCTTTTGAATGTTTTCCCTCGGGTAACATAGTGATTACTACAGACGTTTCACTATTGATTAGTTTTCCAAAATCCTTCTCAACATCAAGATTATTTTCAACTGCTTTATCAATCATTTCTTTAGAAACATCAAAAACCTTAACCTTTTTCCCTGCGTTCTTTAAATTACAGGCCATTGGGTTTCCCATATTACCAACTCCTATAAAAGCTATATTTTCACTCATATGACATCCTCTCTATTTAGTAATTTTTTCCACTAATTTATTAACCAACGGTGCAACAAAAGTTGTTGCAACTAATGCAACTGGCAAACTAATAGACCAAGCTTTGAAAAATCTTTTATAATAAAATTCATCATAACCTGTATTTATAAATGTAATAATTAGGGTCATTAACAAACTCATTCCTAAACCCATAAAAAAAACGAAAAGAATTTTAGAGAATTTTTTTGGAAACATTATTTATATTTGTCTTCAATATTGTAATATTCGTTGAAGCCAACTATATCTCTTAAGTCTGAAAATTTAGAAACGTTTTTATTATAAACTTTATTTTTCATATTATTCAAACATTCTTGCATCGTTTTTACTGATGCACTCATTAAGGTTAGAGGCATTACAGCAATTTTATAACCAATTTCCTCTATTTCATTAATTTCTAATAATGGGGTTTCACCATCTTCGATCAAATTTAACATATGATGACCTGGAACTTCTTTGATAATTCTTTTCATATCTTCTTTATTTTTAACAGCTTCAATAAATAAAATATCAACACCAAGTTTTGAAAAAGATTGCATTCTTTTAATTGCATCATCTAATCCTCTAGTTGCTATGGCATCAGTTCTTGCCATTATTAAGATATCTTTATTTCCATATTCTCTTGCATCCACTGCAGCTTTAATTCTTGAGTTTGCTTCATCAAGATCTACAACATCCTTACCCTTTGTATGACCACATTTTTTTGGCCACTTTTGGTCTTCAATCATCACACCAGCTGCTCCTGCATCCGCATATCCTCTTACAGTTCTAAATACGTTCACTGAATTTCCATATCCAGTATCCCCATCAAATATTATTGGAATTGATGTAGCATTGCATATATTTCTTACTTGTTCTGCCATTTCAGAAAAAGAAATTAAACCTGTGTCCGGCATACCAAGCTTTGTAGATGAAACACTGAAGCCAGACATAAATCCAACTTTCAAACCTTCTCTTTCAATTAATTTTGCTGATAATGCATCAAAGCATCCAGGCATTACAATTATTTCTGGTCCATTTAATAGTTGTCTTAATTGTTCTGCTTTATCTTTTGATTTTATTTTTGAAAACATATTTATAATTTAAAAGGTATATATAATGCTAGGTCAGGGAATAAGTAAATAACAAATACTGTAAATAACATTATGATGACAAAAGGTATCACACCTTTAGCTATTTCTGACATTTTTGCTTTACCAATTGCTTGGAGAACATAAATATTTAGTCCAACCGGAGGTGTAATTAATGCGCACTCAATCATTAACGTAAAAATTATTCCAAACCAAATTAAATCAATATTCATTGCAGCAATTGAAATCGAAAATATAGGCATCATGATTAAAATTAATGACAGGGTTTCCATTATAAATCCTAAGATTAACAAAGTAATACAAACAACAAGTATAAATAAACCAGTCTCATTAATATTAGTAACTATGAAAGATGATAAATCTTGAGGAATTCTATAAAGAGAAATTGCTTTACCAAAAACTTTAGCTCCTGCTATAATTATAAATATAGTAACTGTAGTTTTCATTGTCTCCAAACCAGCTTCGATAAAACCTTTAAAATCTAATCTTTTTTTAGCCACAACATAGATAAATGATATTAAAAAACCAATACCACCTGCTTCTGTTGGTGTATAAATTCCAGCATAAATTCCACCTAGCATGATGAAGGCCATTAATAATATTGGCAAACCTCTTTTTGTGTATTTAATTTTTTCTTCCAAAGTACTGGATACATTTTGAACTTCTTTATTAAAAAATTTCACGTAAAAAACTGAAAAGATAATAAAAAATAATGCTAAAACTATTCCTGGCCCAATTCCTGCAAGAAACATACTTAGTACAGACTCTTCAACAACAAATGCATAAACAATCATTGGAATTGATGGAGGAATTAAAATCCCTAAAGTTCCACCCGCTGCCAAAATACCTAAAGTAAAGTTTCTGTGATAACCTCTATTAATCATTGCAGGAAATGCTACAGTTGAGATTGTTGCTGCAGTTGCCACTGATGATCCAGATATAGCAGCAAAAATACTGCAAGAAACTATAGTTGCTATAGCTAAACCCCCTGGAAAATTTCCAACCCAGCTTTGAGCAAAATTAAAAAGATCTTCTCCAACACCTGCTTTTAACAGTATATTAGACATCATCAAAAACATCGGAACAGCTAATAAAATAAAGTTATCTGCCACACTGTAAAAAGTTTGTGGGATCATTAAAGGAGAAATATCTCCAAATAACATTAAACCCAATCCTATAGAACCTAAACCAAATGCTATTGGCACTCCTAAAAAAAGCACAAAAAATAACAAAAATAAGATTATTGCTACTGTCATTTAATTATATCTTTGATGTATTTAGGTACTTCGAAAAGCACTCTTAATACCAAAAATGCAAAACATAATGGTATCGCAAATTCTGTAAGAAAGGATGGAACATCTAAAATTGTAGAGCTTGTTCTTCCAACTTTAAGAGAGTCATAAGCAATTAACCATCCATAATAAAGTACAAATCCACTAAAAATTAAAATGAATATTGCACTTATTAAATCTAATATCTTTTTTCCTTTATCTCCTACTTTGTCATATATAACTGTTATTCTGATAAAATCATTTTTATGAAAAGTATAAGTTAAAGCTAAATAAGTAGCCCAAATTTGTAAAAATCGAGAAATTTCGTTTACCCAAATAGTAGGTGAATTAAATATGTATCTCATGATAACTTCATAAGAAACTATAAAGCCTATCATAATAAATAACGCTGAAGCTAAATAGCCAGAATATTTTACAATTTTGTCGTAGGTATTCATTTGAAAACCCCGCACTTAAGTGCGGGGTATTTATACGATTTAAAGTTTGTTTGCAGCTTTTACAAGTTGATCACCAACTCCACCAGCTCCACCTGTTCTAGAAATGTAATCATCAATAACAGATGACGATGCTTTTTTAAGAGCAGAAACTTCAGAACTACTTAGGTTTACAATGTTCATTCCATTTGCTTTTGCTTCTTTGTAAGCACCAGCTTCGATGTTAGCCATGTCATCTCTTACAGCTTTTTCAGCTACTTTTGATGCTTCAGCTATAGCGTCTCTTTGTTTTTGAGTTAATGAGCTTAGCCATTTGTCATTAGCAACAACTACGAATTCGATATCGCCATGATTTGTAACTGTTAAAGTATCCATTACTTGATATAATTTTCTAGATTTTACACCAGATACACCAGTCATACCTGCATCAACAGTATTTCTTTGGTAAGCTAAATATTGCTCAGATCCAGATATTAATGCTGGTTTGCCACCTAAAGAACTCACAAAAGCTCCAAGTGTTTTTCCAAAAACTCTGATTTTTTTGTCTTTAAAATCAGCCGGAGTTTTCATTGGACCACCATTGGATAACATAATTGCTGATCCATAAGCTTGATAATAAAGTGGAACTGCTCCTGTCTTTGCTATTGCAGGATCAAGAATAGCTCTTATCTCAGATCCAGCTTGAGTTGCTTTTCTTACTTTTTGTTCTGAATCAAATAAGAATGGAAGATAGAAAACATCAACTTCAGGATTAGTTCCTGCAAATCTTGTTATAGATGCAACACCAGCTTCGATCGCTCCTGAACCTACAGCTTGCGGAACCTCTTTATCTTTGTAAAGTTGTGCGGAGTCGTAAATCTCTACTTTAATGTCTGATCTTGATTCTAATTCTTTTTTAAATACCAAAAGGTTCTGACCTAAGTGAGCCTTTAATGGTAATTGAAGTGTAATTCTCATTTTTGTTTCCGCCAAACTTGCACTGGCAAAAGAAACGAAAATTAGAGAAAATATTATTCTTTTAAAGATTTTCATGTTATTTCCCTCTTTTTTGTTAAATGAGACTATTTAAGTCGACTTTAAAATTAAATACAATATTAATAATCATCAATGAATTGGATAATTGTAGCTATTTCTGGGGCTTTTTTTCAAAATCTTAGATCAACTTTACAGAAAAAACTTAATCAAAAAGTATCTACTATTGCATCAACTTATGTAAGATTTGCTTTTGCGTTACCATTCGGGACTATTTTATTTTTTTTGTATTTCCAAGATTTAAATGTAATTCCTGAAATCCTAAGTCAAAAAAAATTTATATTTAACGTATTATTAGGTTCAATTTTCCAAATAATTTTTACATTTGTTTTACTCTATTTATTTAGATTTGCTAATTTTGTAGTTGGAACTTCATTGAGCAAGACTGAAGTTATTCAAGTCGCAATTTTTGAATATTTAATAATAGGGGATAAATTAAATAAATTTGGAATAACAGGAATTATTGTATCTACAATTGGAGTAATTATATTATCGATTAAAGATTTAAGTTTATTTCTAAAAAACTTATTTTCAAAAACAACTTTAATTGGTTTATCCGCAGGACTATTCTTAGGTTTAAGTGTTGTATATTTTAGAGCAGCAGCATTAACATTGGAAAATTTTAGTAATAACTTTGAAAAAGCTATAGCAACACTATTTTTTGGTCTAGTTATACAAACAACATTAGTTACTATTTATTTAATTATATTTGAAAAGTCGCAGTTTAAAAAATTATATGAGAACAAGTATGAATGTTTGACAGCAGGGTTAGCTGGATTTCTTGCAACATTATCTTGGTTTTATGCTTTTACGTTAATACAGTCTTCATTTGTTAGAGCTATCGGCCAAATAGAATTATTATTTAGTTATGTGTCTTCAAAGTATATGTTTAAAGAAAAAGTCAAAATTACAGAAATTTTAGGGATAATTATATTTGTAGTAGGTGTACTAATTTTATTACTTAATAAGAGCTAATTAATTCTTCCAAGATAATTAACCATTACAACGCCAATAATAATTAAAAAAATCCCAATTAAACCATATATATTTGGTATCTGGTTATATTTAATCATTCCGAAAACTAAAATAGCAGCCACTGTTATCCCACTATAAGTAGCATAAGTAAAACCTACTGGTATCATAGACATAGCTTTTGCAAGTCCATACATAGTTATACACATAAAAGCTATTGATAATATCGTTGGAGTTAATTTTGAAAATCCATCTGAAATTTTAGCAAAACTATTTGCGGCAATTCCTGTTGATATAGCTAATACTAAATAAATATAACCAGATAATGGTTTCATTTATTTGTTCCTAATAAGTTAACTATTAAGACACCCGATATAATTAAAATCAATCCAATTATTGTATAAAAATTTGGTACTTGATTAAATTTTATAACACCAACAGCAGCTGTAGCAATTATACATAGGCCCGCAAAAGAGGCATACGTTATTCCAACTGGTATACTTTTCATAACTAAAGACAAAGTATACATGCATCCAACAATTGTTACTGCTGTGATTATACTAGGTATTAATAATGTAAAACCTTGAGCACTTTTAGCAAAACTGTTAGATGCTGTTCCAAGAATTACTGCGATTAATAAAATTATATAAGCAGTTATATTATTCATTTGCCTTCGACCATTTGATTGCATCTTCCATTCTATCATCTCCCCAGAATATTTCATTTTTTACAACAAATGACGGACTTCCAAATATTTTATTTTTTCTAGCTTTTTCTGTATTTGATAAATAAATATTATTTATTTCCTCAGAGCTTGCCTCTGAAACAATCTTTTCTTTATCTAAGTTTAGTTTTTCGCAGATTTCACTCAAGTTGGGTTCAACAGCAGGCTCTTTTCCTTCTTGAAACCATCTTTTATACGTAAGCTGAACGTAATCTACACCCCAGTTATTTTTTAAGCCTAATATTGCAATTTTATTAGCTAAATCAAATTCTGTTAAAGGGTAAGGGACTGGTGTTTTAGCAAAAAATCCATAATTTTTTGCTCGTCTTTCTATGTCCCTCCACATGTAATCTACTTTATTTTTTTTTTCTTTAGGAAACGGAACATTGTTCATTTCTTTCATTATTGCTCTCACACTAAAAGGAGTCCAGTTAAACTTAATTTGATGTTGTTTTTCTGCTTCTAATGCTCGAGTAACCGAAAGATAAGTATAAGTACTTCCAATAGAAAAATAAAAATCTATGTTGTTCACTTATTTTGGCATTGGCGTTGCGCCAGTTTCTAAACTAATCATTTTGCCATCTTTGTATTTGTAGACTGCCATAACTGCTTCTACATTACCATCATCAAATGTTACAAACGCATGGTGAACACCAACTTCATCATTTTCATAAACAATTCTAGTTTTATCTTGCTTAATGTCACCACTCATTGCCCATTTGATAACATCACTTTTAGTTAAAACACTCCCTGATTTATGCATTGTGAATTTAAAATCATCATGCAAAAGTTCATTCATTGCTGCTTCATCTTTATTTTTAATTGCAGCACTATATTTTTCTAATATTGACATTTTTTTTCTCCTTTATGCTCCTTTAATTATTAATGTATTTGATACAGTATTATCTAATCTAATCTGTCTGATAGGTTTATATATTTCTGAATTGTACCACTCAAAAACTTTTTCATAAGATGGGAATTTAATTACAACAGTTCTTGGATATTTCCACTCACCTTCAATGACTTCATTTTCGCCACCTCTTATAATGTATTCTCCACCAAACATTTGAGCAGTTGGAGGAGCTTTTTCCAAATACTCTTTGTAATTTTCAGGATTTAACACATTAATATTTAATATGATATATCCTGAAGGCATTACAAACCTTATTACAAAAATTATTACATATCTACTTTATTTAATTCGTAGACACTGTAACTCTCCATAACTTCTTTCATAACAGGAGCTGATACTGGATTGCTTCCATCTATAAACGCTTTTAGAGCAGCTTTATCGGTCACAAAAATTTTAAACATTACTGTTTTTTTGTCAGGTGCAACTGTTCCAATTGTTTTTGATACATTTGCAACTTTCGATCTCTCTGCCATACCAGCATCCGATTGCATAAAGCCCATAAACTTTTCTAGCATCCCTTCTTTAAGGTGAGCTACGACTAATGTTTCTGTTTCCATAATTTATCCTTTCTTTATATTAATTGTTTATCCACTAAAATTTTCCATAAAATCTTCATGCATTGGTGTAACCTTTGCTGAATCTAAATCCACACCTGCTTCAGCTCTTGCTGCATGAAGTTCTTTGTCATTTTTAAATGCTTCAAAACCTTGCATGGTTGCATACTTAACGATTACAGTAAATTTTGAAGGGTCTTCTTTAGATACACCCGCAAAAATAATAGTAGCACCAAATCCTTTAATTTTTTCAGCATTCGCCTTTACCATATTCATCCAAGATGAAAATGATTTTATATTTTCTTCTATTTTTATGATCATTTCTTTTTCCTTTTTATTTTACCGGTGTCATAATTTTCTGTCCTTCGACACCAATTGCAACTACAATCGCTTTAACTGGAACATTTCCAATATTTTTCGACTCGTGTACAATTCCAACATCTTCAACAAATGCATCACCAGCTTTGAATACTTGGGTTTTTCCTTCATGAATTAATTCAATTTCACCTTGCTGAATCATAATTAGAACTGGAAATGAGTGCGTATGAGGAGTTACTGGAGCTCCTACGGGTACAGTAAATTCAAAAGCTGTTATTTTTGCTTTTCCTGTAGGGTATACAATATCATTTCCCATTCCTGTTTGACTTGTTGATAAAATTCTCTTTACATGGCTATCTGCGTAAACATTAGCTGTAAATAAACTTAAAATTAATACTAAAATTGTTTTTTTCATTTTTTTCTTTCAGTTAGTTCAAATTATAAGTACCAACGATTTGATTGTAAGATTGTACAACTCCATCTTTAGCTGAATCAATTTGCGCATAAGATGTTGTTCCACCTCCAGAAATATTCTCATATTTACCTGTTCCACTTACAAACTTCCATCTTAATATTTTTCCCATTACGCCTTCGTAATGTGTTGTTGTAGTACTACCATCTTCAAATTTGTTTATACAAACGCCTGTCTCAAAACCTTTTCCTTTAAGTCCAACAATTGATCCAACACAATATGATGAAGATCTGTCACCAAAAGTTGTTCCCTCAATAGCTTTATTACCAATAGTTCCTTCATATATTATCGAAAAATTGCCTTTATCATCACCTATAACTTTAGAAGTGCCAGAGAAAAAACCAGTTTGTTTAATTTGTCCTTGCTCAGCAAAAGCTGTACTCGACATAAATACGAAAATTAAAATAAAATATAATTTTTTCATAAACTATTACTTCTTAATTGCATTGAACATGCTTAGTGTGTCATCAAACGCAATAAATAATGTCAGTTTACCATCATCGCCTACTTCAAAATAATGACCAAAAATAGTATCCATGCCATCTGCCTTAGCAGTTGCTTTAACAAACACTTTATTCCCCTCACTAATCATCATATCAGGGGTTACTGAAAAATTACTCCAAAGATTTGGAACTTGCATCATGGTTTTCATATATGCCTCTTTGCCTTTATGAGTTCCTGACATTGGATGCTTATCCCCAGGATAAATCCAAGTGATATCATCATGTACCATTTCCATAAATCCCTCCATATCTCCTTTGCCAAAAAGTTCATATCCTTTTTTAACTACTTCTTTTGCGTCCATAAAATTTCCTTAATTTTTTAATTATTATTATTTATTGTAAATTAAAAATGTAATGGTTTTATTACAGTGCTGATATGCGTTATTATATCCAATCGGGATAAGGTAAACCTTTTTCAATTAAAAAAGGTTTATTAAACATCTTTGAGTTGTATCTGTCTGATTTGTCGCAAAGAATAGTGACAATAGTTTTTCCTGGTCCTAATTTTTTACCCAATCTTATTGCGCCTGCAATATTTACTCCACAACTTGTTCCAAGACTTAAACCTTCATTTTTGATTAAATCATATAGTATTGGCAAAGACTCTTTATCTTCAATTGAAAAGGCTCCATCTATTTTTGCTTCTGCAAAATTAGCAGTTACTCTGCTGGATCCAATGCCTTCAGTTATTGATCCACCTTCAGCTTTTAACTCACCGTTTTCAATGTGATTGTAAAGAGAGGATCCCTTTGGATCTGATAGATAAATTTTTATATCTTTATTTTTTTCTTTTAAAAAACTACTTACTCCACCAATTGTTCCCCCAGTTCCAGAAGAACATACAAATCCATCAACTTTACCTTCAGTTTGTTCCCATATCTCAGGACCCGTTGTATTATAGTGACCTTTTGAGTTTGCTGTATTATCAAATTGATTTGCCCAAACAACTCCGTGATTATTTGAACTTTTTAGGTCTTCAGCCATTCTAGCAGCAACTTTAACAAAGTTATTTTCATCTTTATAAGGTTTTGGTGGAACTAATTTTAATTCTGCACCAATATTTCTTAATGTATCTTTTTTTTCTTGAGTTTGATTATCATTCATTACAATAATCGTTTTGTAACCAAGTGAATTTCCAATAAGGCATAAACCAATGCCAGTGTTTCCTGCAGTTCCTTCTACAATTATTCCACCTTTAGATATCAATTTTTTTTGTTCAGCATCCCTTATTAAAGCAAGTGCTGCTCTGTCTTTTACAGATCCTCCTGGATTTAAATATTCGGCTTTACCATAAATGTTACAGCCAGTTATTTCAGATGCAGCTTTCAGTTTTATTAAAGGAGTATTTCCAATTGATTGGATAAAATCATCCTTGTAATTTTTCATTATTCTTTTTCCTCATTGCCATTTGTAACAGCATAAGGTTTAAATTCTTCAGTTGCTGTTCCAACATTCTTAGCAGGTATTCCTACCATAACAGCATTTTCAGGAACATTTTTTGTTACAACTGCATTAGCACCAATTCTTGCATTTTTCCCTACAACTACAGGCCCCAAAATTTGTGCCCCTGAACCAACAACAACATTATCATGAAGAGTAGGGTGTCTTTTAATTTCTCTTTGATCATTGGAATTTATGCTTGGAGATATTCCACCTAAAGTAACCATATGATAAATTGTTACGTTATCTGCAATGTCAGATGTTTCACCTATAACAACGCCCATACCGTGATCAATAAATAAATTTTTACCTATTTTAGCTCTTGGATGAATTTCAATACCAGTTAAAAATCTTGAAAATTGAGAAATTATTCTTGCGATAAGATCGAATTTTGCAGTAGCAAAAAAATTTGCAATTCTGTGAAAAAATACAGCCTTAACGCCAGGGTACGTTAATATTACACTTAACTTAGATCTTGCCGCTGGATCCCTATCAATAATTGATTGCAAATAGTCATTCATAGACTGCCTATATAGTTATTAATGTTGGAATTTAAAGTTAATTAATATTGTCTAAAGTAAGCCCTTTTACATTAGCTGGCACTGCGACATCCATCATTTTTGGATTTGCAAGATTTAGATTATTCATTATATCCGCGTATTCTTCCTTTGAACTTACTTGTAATCTTGGATTATTATTTTTTTCATTTTCAATAGTGGAAAATTTCTTGCCATTATAATCATGAGCTGGAAATACGAGAGTTTTTTCGGGTAATTTTAATAATTTATTAAATATAGAGTCGTAAGCATCATAAGCATTACCATTTTGAAAATCTGTTCTACCACTTCCATTTATTAAAAGTGTATCTCCAGTAAAAACTCTATCATTCATCAAAAAACTATAAGAGCAGTCAGTATGACCAGGAGTATAAATTGCTTGAAGGTCAACTTCTTCAACTTTAATTTTTTCACCATCTTTAATTCTTAGATCTATCACTTCTGATTTAGATTTTTCTCCCATAACTCTTATACAGTTTGTTCTTTTATTTAATTCATTTAATGCTGAGATGTGATCAGCATGAATGTGAGTATCAATTACTTTTACAAGTTTAAGATCTAAATTATTTAATATAGTTGAATACTCATCAGAATGTTCAATGACTGGATCAATTATTAATGCTTCTCTACCTTCACCACTTGCAATTATATAAGTGTATGTAGAAGATTTTTGATCGAAAAGTTGTTCAAATATCATAAATACTTAACTTTATAAAAGTTTGCTTAGTAAAACAATCTTTCATATAATATTTTTTTTATAAGGAGGAGACAATGTTAAAAATAAATAGTATGTGTCCTGATTTTCAAGCTAAAACAACTGAAGGAGATATTTCTTTTCACGAATGGTTAGGTGATAGTTGGGGAGTTATTTTTTCACACCCTAAAGATTTTACACCAGTTTGTACTACTGAACTTGGTGCTTTAGGTTTAATGAAAGATGAATTCGATAAAAGAAATGTAAAAGTGATTGGTTTAAGTGTTGATGGAGTAGAGGATCATAAAAAATGGTTAGATGATATTAAAGACGTATCTGGCACAAAACCAAATTATCCAATTATTGCTGATGAAGATTTAAAAGTAGCAAAATTGTTTAATATGTTGGAAGCAGATGCTGGAACAACTTCAATGGGTAGAACTGCAGTTGATAATGAAACTGTAAGAACTATTTTTGTAATCAGACCTGATAAGAGAATTGGATTATATCTTACATATCCTATGGCAACTGGAAGAAACTTTTTAGAGATTTTGCGTGCAATAGACTCTATGCAGCTAACAGCTAAACATAAAGTAGCTACTCCTGCTAATTGGAAAAAGGGAGAGGATGTTGTTATTTTGCCAGCGATTAAAGATGACGAAGCTAAAAAAATATATCCAGATGGATGGGAAACTGTAAAACCTTATCTAAGAAAGGTTCCAGATCCTTCTAAGTAAATTGGATAAAAATATTTTAAACCGACAATCTCAGCATTGGGAAACTAATTTCTCAAATAAGCCTGAGATGTTTGGTTTAGAACCAAGTTTACCTGCAAAAAAAGCTTTAAATATTTTCAAAGAAAACAATTATTCTAAAATTGTTGAGCTAGGAGCAGGTCTAGGAAGAGATAGCATTTACTTTGGAAAGAATTCGATAAACGTGACAGCATTAGACTATAGTGAAAATGGAATTAAAGTTATCAATGAAAAAATAAAAAAAGAAAATCTAACATCTTCAATTTCTACATTAAAATTTGATATAAGAGAGGACTTGCCATTTGAGAATAATTCAGTTGATGCTTGTTATTCACATATGCTTTATTGCATGGCTTTAACTCAGAAAGATTTGGACAAACTTAATAGCGAGATTCATAGAATTTTAAAACCAGGTGGAATAAATATTTACACAGTCAGAAATACTGATGATGGGGACTATAAAAAAGGAATTCATAGAGGAGAAGATCTATATGAAATAGATGGATTTATTATTCATTTTTTTTCAAAAGATAAAATACTTAATTTAACAAGTGGATTTAAAAACATAAGTATTGACTATTTTGAAGAAGGATCGTTTCCAAGAAAATTATACTTTATTTGTAATAAAAAAAATTAAATTTATTTTAAACTTTTATATTTTTTCATACAAACTTGAGCTAACAAAAGATTTGGGTCTATAAATAATTTTGAATCTTTTGCTTTTTTAAAAGATTTGTAAGCAAAAATAGCTATTGGTAGTTCCGTACAACCAAGAATTATTTTTTTACATTTTTTTTTCATTAAAAATTTAACCGCTGGTTTTAAAGCTTTTTCAGCATCTTTTACTTTACCTTTTTTTACATATTTAATAGCAGTATTTACTGAACTCTTTTGTAATCTTTCACTCGGACTTATCAAATTATAATTTTTTTCAAAATACTTATGGTAGATTTTTGTATCTAAAGTAGCCTCAGTACATAACAATCCTATAGTTGAATCTTTCTTAAATCTTTTTTGTGTGTTTAAATATACTTCTTTTGGCATACTAAGAAATGGTACAGATATTTTTTTTTGAATATCTTCATGCCAATAGTGTGCTGTGTTACATGGCATTACAATAAACTTGCATTTATTTTTTTCAAGCATTCGACAACCAGCAATTAATTCTTTTAAAACATTTTTGTATTGCTTTAAATTCTCTGCTCTTCGTGGTGTATTTGATTTATTATAGAGGACAAACATCGGATATTTTTGATCTAATTTTCCTCTGTTTAATTTTGCAAGCTTATCACAAAAGTCTAAGCCCGCTTGAGTTCCCATGCCACCTAATATTCCAATCATAATTTAAATAATATCTTCTATATTAAAATACAAAACATCTATATAGATATTTAAATAACAGCAGAAATATATTATCGCTAAATATGAACAGAAATTTATCCTTACTTACGTTAAGTCAGATATTTGGTTTTACCACAGCAACAATAACAGTATTTCTTAGCGGAATAGTTGGTTCTCAAATTAGCTCAAATCAATCTTTATCAACCTTACCAACTGCTTTATTTGTAGTTGGAACTGCAAGTTTTACTGTCTTAGCGGCAAATATTATGAGTAAAATTGGAAGGAGAAATGGTTTTGTATTTGCGGCTATAGGAAGTTCATGTTCTGCACTACTTGCTGCTTTTGCAATCAGTCAGAAAAGTTTTAATTTATTTTGTCTATCTTGCTTAATTCTTGGAATGGGAGCTGCATTTAATCATCAATATAGATTTGCAGCAGCTGAAAGTGTTGAAAAAGACAAAATACCAAAAGCAATTTCTACTCTTCTATTGGCAGGGATTGTTTCAGCATTTTTAGGCATAAGTCTTGCAAATTACACTAAAGATTTAATCCAAGATCAATTGTATGTTGGTTCTTATCTTTTATTATCTTTCCTATCTTTCATGCCTGGGGTTTTTTTATTTTTTTTTAAAAATGTAGAAAATATTCAGAAGGATAGTCTAAAGGAAGGAAATATAAGAAATCTAAAATCTATCGTATTACAACCAAGGTTTTTACAAGCAATTACTGCAGCAGCTTTTGCTTACGCAGTAATGTCATTTCTAATGACAGCAACTCCTTTAAGTATGCATGTTATGGAAAATATGAGCTTAAAAGAAACTGGGTTAGTATTACAATTTCATGTGGTTGCAATGTTTTTACCTTCGCTAATAACAGGTAATTTAATAAAAAAATATGGACACAGTGCAATAATTTATGGTGGAGTTTTATTTTTTTTTATTACAGTTCTTTTAAGTTTATTTGAACAGACATATCTTAATTATATGCTCTCATTAATTTTTTTAGGTCTCGGTTGGAATTTTTTGTTTATATCAGGTACCAGCTTAGTAGTTTTGACTTATAACAAAGAAGAAAAATTTAAAGTACAAGGGATAAATGATTTAATTGTTTTTTCAACTATGGCTTTGGCCAGTTTATCTGCTGGAATTTTACTAAATTCTATTGGATGGAAAATGATGAATCTTATTTGCATACCTTTTTTAGTATTAATTATTTTTGTAAGTTATATGGCCGATAAAAAATCAGTTTCTTAAACATGTCTTTTCTTTTTTTAGGTTTTTTGACGGGCTTAACATTAATTTTTGCAATAGGACCACAAAATGTTTTTGTAATAGAGCAAGGACTAAAAAAACAATACATATTTTTAGTTTGCTTAGTCTGTGCATTATCTGATTTGATTTTAATTTTCTTAGGTATCTTTTTATTTAATTATTTTTCTTATTATTTTAATAATATAGTGGAGCTGATTTTAAATATCCTTTTAATTATTTTTTTATCTTTTTTTATTTATGGAAAAATTAAAGAAATATTTAAATTTAGATCTTTAGAATTTAAAAATAATGTCATAGCACAGAGCTCATTTAATATCTTTATTAAGACCTTAGGTTTTACATATTTAAATCCTCACGTATATTCTGATACAGTATTTTTTTTAGGAAATTTTTCAAAATCCTTTAATATTGAAAACAAAATTTACTTTGGAATAGGTGCTTCTATAGCTTCTTTTTTATTTTTCTTTTCTTTAGGATACTTATCTAAGATTTTTTCAAACAAATTAAATAATAGAAGCTTTTGGAAATATATAAATATTTTTATTATAATATTTATGTCAGGTATAGTTTTTTACATTATTAGAGATATTATTTATTAAAGATTTTTTTTGATAATTTATTAACCTTTAAATGGTTCCCATCAAATCCGTATTGAGTGTGATATTTTCCAGGAAATGCAACACATTTTATGTCTGCACTTAAAGCAGAATTTAAACTTTCTTCTGTATCTTCAATTGCCACACATTCGTCTGAGTTAATATTTAAGTATTTTAAAGCATAATTATAAATATCAGGATATGGTTTTTCTCTTAATATGAATTCATTATTGCCGATAAAATCAAAATCTTTTTTTTCAATTCTTCCTCTTAACGAGTTAAATATAGAATTGATATTGTTACTTGTTGTTGAGCTAGCAAGCCCAATTTTTATTTTGTTCTTTTTGCAAAATTGAATTATTTCTTTTACACCGTCTCTAGGCTCAACTTTGTGTTTGTTTAAATATTCATTAAAAATTTTGGTTTTTAAATTTCTTATTTTTTTTCCGTCTATTTCAACACTAGTATCTTTTGCGTAATCATTAATTCTCGTAGTTCCACCTGATTTTGACAATAGTTTTCTGTAAATATCTTCATCCCAAAACCAGTCTAATCCACTTATTTTAAAAGCTTCATTAAATGCATCTCTTTGAAGATCTGACGTCTCAGCTAAAGTTCCAATAGAACCAAATAAAACAGCTTTGTAACTCATTATCCCTTCACAGCACCAGCTGTTAATCCACTGATTACTTGTCTTTGGAAAAACATAACTAACATAAATAAAGGAGCGGTAGCCGAAACAACTGCAGAAACAGCCCACATCAAATTACCTTCATGTTGATTTGTTCCAAGATAACTTTGTATTTTAGGAACCATAGTATGATTTTCCTGATTCAATAAAAGAGCAGTCACTGTAAAATCGTTATACGCAAGCATTAAACTAAATAATCCAGCTGTTATTACTCCAGGCCACATAACTGGCATAATGATATGTCTAAATGCTTGAAAATAAGAACAGCCATCAATTAAAGCACTTTCATCAAGTTCTTTAGGAACAGTTTTAAAAAATGAATACAATAACCACAAAGTAAATGGTTGATTTATTGCTACAAGAACAACTATGGTCGTAGGTAGTATTCCCCAAATTTGTAATTGAAAAAAGGGAAATAAATAACCAGAGACTAGAGTAATGTGTGGCATTGCTCTAAAAATTAATGCTGCAATTAAAATCCAAAATGCATAATTTCTTGTAGATCTAGATAAAGCATAAGCTCCCAAGGTCCCGAGGAACAGAGAAATGGTTACAACAAAAAATGTAACTATAACTGTATTCCTAGATGCCTTCCAAAACTCTCCTTCAGTCCAAGCTTGACTATAAGCATCTGTTGTAAACTTTCCTCCAGTTTCTAACAATGTATTGAATGCTGTGATAGCATACCACCAGTCAGCTCTTGAAAAAAAGTCAGCTCTTACTTTAAATGACCCCCAGAAAGTCCAAATAAAAGGAAAGCATGCAACCAAAAGCCAAACTATTATAAAGGTTGTATTAAAAATTTTTAAAGCATTTGATCTTTTATCAAGTCCGTATTCCATTTATCTCGCTGTCCTAAATTCCTTCCATGTTCTTATTAAAACTGGTGCTAAAAGTATGGCTATCCCAACAATCGTCATCATTGAGGTGGCTGCAGCCGAACCAAATAATATTACTTCCTCATTAACGAGGTTATCATAAATTAACCATGATAAAGATTGAGCACTTCCTTCAGCACTAAAACCAATTATAGGCTCAAAAACTCTAAAATTATCCATCAAGGATATGAGAGCAACAAATGTAACTACAGGATAAATATGAGGCAAAACAATATGTCTTACTCTCTGCCATCTTGATGCTCCATCAATAATAGCTGCTTCAACAGGTTCTTGGGGAACAGTTTGTAAAGCTGCATAAAATACTACAAAAGCAAATGGTGAATGGTGCCAAATTCCATAAATTATTATAGTTATCCAAGTAAGAGTTTTTGAGGATTTTAACGATAAATAAGGGTCATCCATTAACATTTGCAAATTCGCGCCAATAATTCCTTCTGCATCTATCATCCAAAATAAAACTAAAGAACCTACCAATGGAGTAACAATCATCGGCAATATGGTTCCAAATATTAATGGTCCTCTAATTCTTCTAGTTACTGCATTAAGACTTAAAGCAATTATAAAGCCCAAAAGTAAAACGTTAGGTGTTACAAACAAGCAATAAGTTAAAGTAAAAATTAGAGCCTTGTAAAAGGGTAGGTTGGTAACTTGATCTACAAATTCCCCAAAACTATTTGTTTCACTCCAAAATTTTCCAATTTCTTCTATTGCAAGATGATTTCTATCTACATAAGTCCCAAACCCATTGAATTTTCCTAAAGGTTTTTCTTCTCGAATTTTAGAGGTTTTTTCTTGGTCAACAACTATTGAAACTGTACACCCAAAAGGATCACATTTTTTTACTTCCTTAACAACTTGGTCGTGCTGCGCATAAAATGATTGTATACCTGTTGAAATAATAGGAAGACCTATAAATAAAATCATTGCCAATCCAGTTGGCAAGAAAAACCAAAAAAAAGTTTTGTTAGGCATTAATGTAATAAGTGGGGATTTTCATCCCCACCTAAAATTTATTGATTATAGAAAGCCTTGTTCTTTTGCTTTACTCATGTAAGCTGCTTCCACATCTTTTAAAGCTTGTTCTGCTGACTCTTTACCTTGTAAAAATTCAACAATCTCACTTCCTAATGCACCATGCATTAAACCCATTTGTGGTAACATTGGATATGGTTTAGCTTTCATTTTAACAGCTTCGATAACTCCAATTGATTTTGGTCCAGGCTTGAAACCTTCAATTAACCAAACAGCTTGATCCGCTGCATCTGCAACCATCTTTTTGTTAGCAGCTGCGTGTGCCAAAGCTCTAAATGTTGCTTCAGCATCAGCGTCAGATCTATTTTTTGCTAATGTGAAACCGTCCCACCATAAAGTCGCTGCTGGTATGTTTCCTCCAGCAACTGTTGCTGGTCCAGTTAATTTAGTTGCTGCTGTAATTTTTGCATCACCATCATCATCAAGCAATGTTCCTGATCTTGATGCCCAAAGAGTCATTAATGCAACATTTCCAGATTCCCATTCAACTTTAATAGCTTCACTATCGTGAGTTAAATAATCTGGGTTACTTAAACCTGCTAATTTTTTTAGCATATTTAATGTTGCTACACCTTTTGCATTGTTAATGCTTGGCTGAGCAGTTCCTGCTTTAAAGAATTCTCCTCCATGTCCAATGTACATGTTAACGAATTCTTCTGCTAAATTCCAACCAGCTTTGTATGCTGCTGCGTAAGGATATTGCATTTTACCAGATGCTCTTATTTTTTCTGATGCCGCAACTACTTCCTCATATGTTTTAGGAACAGCTATACCCAATTCTTTTAAAACATCTTCTCTGTAATATAAGTGCTGAGTGTTTGCCATAAAAGCAACTGCCATTATTTTTCCATCAATTGTTATCAATTGAGAGTCTTGTATTCCTTTTCCATATTTCTTAACAAGATCATCAAGTGGTCTAATTAAGTCTTGGTTCATCAAAGGAACTATAGAGCTATTTGCTGCAATTCTTGCAGAAAACTCTGATGGATTTGCAGTTAGAGCTGGCACAGCAATTTTATTGTGCTCAGATGAGTGTGTGACTTTAAAATCCGCACTTCCTTTACATCCTTTAGCAGTTTCCACGAAAGTTCTTAAAGCTGGAAAATCATTAGCTAAAATATTTATTGATCCACTCTTAATGTTACAATCTGCGTAAGCAGAAGTTCCAAAAAGAAGAAACAATAAAGATATTAATATTTTTTTCATATTTGTTTCCCTCATTAAATTTAAATTTATGTATGAAAGGATATATATTCCTTAGGGAATTTAAAAGTAGTTTTTAAATCGCATTTGACGCAAGCTCTGCACCTGCGACCAAAGATTCAAATTTTTTGTAAACAATATTTTCATCCACATTTCCAAAGCCAGCAAAAGTACTAAATCCACAATCACTTCCAGCCATTAGTTGATTTTTATCAATTACTTTTGAATACTGAATTATTCTATTTTTTACTAATTCTTCATGCTCTATAAAGTTTGAGGTTGAGTCTATTACACCAGGAACTATTACTTTATCATTAGGAAGTTTTATATTTTCAAAAACCTGCCATTCATGAGCATGTCTTGGGTTCGAGGATTCAATTAAATAAGTTTGGATATTTGCTTTTAAAGCAATAGGTAATATTTTTTCTAATCCAATATCGTGAATATGTGGTCCTTCATAATTTCCCCAGCAGATATGCATTCTCAACTTAGAGGCATCGATATCTTTGATTGCTTCATTAAGACATTCGATTTGTTTTTCAGCTCTTACTAAAAATTCTTCATCTGATACATTTTTAAAAGTCATATGTCTTGCAAGCGCAAGATCTGGACAATCAATTTGCAATAATAAATCATTATTTGTTATTTCATCATATTCAGTTTTCATCATTTTTGATAATGCCACCAAATAATCATCGTCATTTTTATAAAATTTGTTTGGAAGGAAATTTGAAATTACTCCTGGTGATGCAGAGTTAATAAATCCTTGAGAATGATTATTTTTTTTTAATGCAGATTTTAAATTACTGATATCTTTAGTTAGAGACTTAGTATCTTTAATTTTTAAATCAGCAGTACAACATGGTCTTGTATAAGTAGGTGTACCTCCTGATTTTGCAATTTTTTCTTTATATGATGGAAAATCATCTAAGTCTTTAGGAGCTCTTCTCTCACTTTCGCCACTAAAGCCATGTAATCGATCCTTGACGTAGGTAGCATAACTTATTTTTGACATTTCACCATCACTTATAATATCAATCCCGATATCAATTTGTTTTTTTACAATTTTGTTTACATCTTCTTCAATAATCTCATCAAGTTCTCCTTGATCAAATAATTCATTTTTATCTTTTTTAAAAAGTATTTCAGATAACTTTTTTGATCTTGGCAGACTTCCAACATGTGTGGTTTTAATTTTATCCATTGTTTTTACATTAATATTTGTTTCCAAATAGCCACTTCATCAAACAATACCCATTCTCTTATTATTTTATAATCTCTTAATTCTGCATGATTTATACCCATTATAAATAAATCTTTGTCAGTCTTTTTCCCAAATTCTTCACTGTCTTTAGAGTGCTTACCACTTAAAAACCATCTGATTGTAGCTTTTTGATTGTTATTTTTTTCATCCAATGATGCAACATGTTCGATTGTAAACTTTATTTCAGAAAATATATTTTTTAAAGAGCTCCAATATTTAATTATATCTTCACTGCCATTTCCAACTTTATTACTTGGCCAAAATAGACTGGCTGCTCTATCATAATCTTCAAAATCATAATCATTATTAAATATTTTCTTTAAAATATTGGAATATATATAACCTGATGAAACTTCATTTACTTTTACTGGAGTATAATCTGACTTTTTATCAGAAGATCTATTAAAAACTTTGATAGCTTTAGATACCCCACCTTCTTTATCAATTAAATGCCTTGCAAATTGCTCAGGTGTATAACCTAGCTGTCGAACCATTGCACCTTGATCTCTCACAATCCACTCATCATAAACCTGATTATTTTTACATGCACAGTCAGCTATAACTCTATAAACAATTTTGTTTCCTGTTTTTTTTCCATAATACCCGTCATTTAAATGTGTAGCTTTGCTCAGAATTCTGTGAGATGAATGATATCCTTCATCGTCATTTCCACTCCAAATTACATCCTCACCTAATAATTGTCTGTCTGGAAATTCGTCTAAAGTTTTATAAGTTGCATCAATAACAGGTTTAAAACCATAGGTTATCCCAAAGGGTGATCTTACAGGTATATTCTCTGAATAATATTTAGATATCGACTCGACATCTTTCCCTTCCCAAATTTGTTTAGTAATTTTTAAAATGTAATCAGTTAAATTTTTATAATTACTATCAAATCCTTTCATTAGATCTGACTAACAAAATTTAAAATACTATTTTCTGAATTATTACACGAGATATCTATTTTGCTACTCAAAGGAACTGAAAAAGTGTCTCCTTTTTCTAACTTTATATTTGAGTTTCTTATTACTATTTTCCAATTACCTTCTTGAGCAAAAAGAACGGTAGGCTTTATACATTCAATACCTTTAATTTCACCAGATATAGAATTTAATGTTGTTAAATTAAATCCAGTATCTTGTTTGATTGAAGGTTCATAAGTTTTTTTATTAAATTTGTTTCCTAATACTTGATATAATTTAATACCATTAACTTCATCGCTAATATTGTTTTGTTTATTTCTATAAATATTTTTTTCTAATTCTTCTGGCAAATAATTATCAAATCTTTCTAATTCATCTTGAGTGATAGGCTCTATCATCTTTCTACCGTTAGGCACTTCAACCTTTTTTAAATCTATTAACGAATTATCATCAAGCAATGCCATACCGGTCTCTTTTGCCTTTTTTAAAATTTCTGGAATCCATGTTATTATACCAGGATCATCTCCACCTAATACAACAAACATCAAACTTTCTTTATCTCCAACATTTTCAAATGCTCTGAACATATTTGTAGGCATTGAAATTATGTCGCCTGCTTCTAATATTGTTTCTTGTTTTCCATCAGCACCCCAATAAAATCTCCATTTACCTGAGTAAATTACAAATACTTCAGCCGTAGTATGACTGTGAAGACCAGATCCATTTTTTGGCATAGCACTCACTGCTCCTAAATTATACCCATGTAAAGACTGTATTTTTATTAGTTGTTTGGTGTCTTCAGCGACACCACGTCCAATAATTGTATAATTTTTTCTTTCTTTATGACCTTCTAATCTACCCTCTACAAAAGGAAGGCTACTCGGAACGAGCTCATTAAATTTTGCTAATCTATCAATCATATTCTTGTTATTTATCATTATTTAAATATAAATTGCAATTTATGCAAATAGAACAATTTGATACAGGACTTAAAAATCAAAATAATTTTCAAGAATTAAAAATCACAGCTGAAGAAAATAAACAAAATAAACAAATAGTTAGAAATTATTTGAACAATATTTACAAGATTGGACCATCTAAAATAGAAGAAAATTTAAGCAAATATTTTAGCGAAGATGTAAACATTAAATGTTTTTTTCCATTAAATGAATTTAAAGGTTTGTCTAATTTTAGGGATAAATTTTGGACCCCACTTTTTGATGCGTTTCCTGATTTAGAGAGAAGAGAACAACTCGTTATAGGCGGAGCCTTTAGAGATAAATTTCAAGTTGGAACAATATCTACCTTATCAGGAATTTTTAAAAAGAAATGGCTAAATGTAGAGCCAAATTTTAAAATGGTAAATTTAAGATGCTGTGAGATACACGAATTAAAAAACGATAAAATTATTGAAAGTCACATTTTAATCGACACAATAAATTTTCTAAATCAAGTAGGGAAGTTTCCAGTAAATCCTTCAAGAGGGTATGAGGGCATTTGGATGACACCAATAAATACAGATGGTGTAAATTTTTACGAAAACAATTTAGAAGTTTCAAAAGCCACTCTAGATCAATCTCTTACTATGCAAAGAAGTTTAAATATTAAACCAGAATTAGAAGCATCATCTGACTCTGATTTAAAAGAAAAACTTATTAATCACCCACAAAAAGATTTTTGGCATGAAAAAATGATTTGGTATGGACCTAGCGGTATAGGAACAGCACGCTCTTTGGAAGGTTTCATTGATCATCATCAACTTCCTTTTAGAAAAACATTTAAAGAAAGAAATTACTGGGAATTAGGACATTATTGTGAATTAGGAGATGGTAAATTTTCACTTACTGCTGGATGGCACAGTATACAAGCAGTGTATGATTCAAATGATTGGCTAGGATATAATTCAAATAAAAATAAAGTAACTATGAGAGTTATGGATTTTTATCATCATGATGAGGGAAAAATCAGAGAAAATTGGGTACCGATAGATCTAGCGCATATATTAAGTCAGATTGGAATTGATATTTTTAAATCTTGAAAACCAAAGTTCTCTAATTTGAAAAACCATATTTTCGAAGTCTTACATCACCAGTTCTAGCATGAGCTTCCATACCTTCATATCTAGAAATTCTAGCAGCTGCAGCACCAACTTCTTTGTTAGATTCTTTATTCATCTTTTGGTAAGTGACTGTTTTTATAAATTTTCCAACGTATAAGCCTCCAGTATATTTTCCTGCACCTTTTGTTGGTAGAATATGATTTGGTCCAGAGCATTTATCTCCATATGCAACTGTTGTTTCTTCACCTAAAAATAAAGAACCATAATTTTTAAGATTTTTTAAATACCAGTCTAAGTTTTCAGCTTGAACCTCCAAATGTTCAGGTGCATATTCATCACTCACTTTCATCATTTCTTCTTTGGTATCACACATAATTACTTCTCCATAATCTCTCCATGCAGCATCAGCATTATTTCTGTTATGTTCAGGTAGTTCTTGAATAATTTCTGGAACTCTTTTCATAACATAATCACATAAAGATTTATCAGTAGTGTAAAGCCAAGCTGGAGAGTCAGGACCATGTTCAGCCTGTCCAACTAAATCATAAGCAATTATTTCTTTATCAGCTGTATGATCTGCAATAATGCCTATTTCGGTTGGTCCTGCAAACAAATCAATTCCAACTTTTCCAAATAAAATTCTTTTAGACTCTGCTACAAATTTATTTCCAGGTCCAACAATCATATCTACTTCAGGATTACCAAAGCAACCATAAGCTAGTGCACCAATTGCTCCTATACCGCCAATGTTCATAATTACATCTGCACCACAAAGGTTAGCTGTATAAATTATAATTGGGTTTGCACCATTTGAATCTTTTGGTGGACTTGTTGCAATTACATTCTTTACTCCTGCAACTTTTGCAGTTGTGACACTCATTATAGCAGAGGCGATATTGTTATATCTTCCACCTGGCACATAACACCCAACAGTATTTACAGGTATTAATTTTTGTCCTGCTATTAAACCAGGTGATAATTCAATTTCTGAGTCTTTTCCAAGATTTTCAAGCTGGTGTTCTGCAAACTTCCTAACTCTTTCATGAGAAAACTGAATATCGTCTTTAATCTTTTGATCTAAGGTTTTATTTATTTCTTCAATTTTTTCTTTGCTAACAATTATATCACCTTCATAATTATCAAATTTTTTTAAAATATCTTTAACCCCTTGGTCTTTTGTTTTTTCTAAATCTTTTAAAATAGAACTTACTTTAGTTCTTGTTTCATCTTCACCTGTAAATGCAGTTTTTTCAGCTTTTTTTATATAATTAATTGCCATTGTCTTTCCTCTAATTTTATAAATGTTTAAATTATAAAAGATATTTATTCAACAGAAGTTTAATCTAAAGCAACAACAGCTGCAGCTATAGAAGCAAGTCTTGCTGTCGCATCATCTGATCTACTTGTTATAACAACAGGTACTTTACCTCCAACAACTACGCCTGCTGCACATGCTCCCATAAAATAAATCATCATTTTTACAAGCGCATTTCCAGTTTCGACATTTGGAACTAATAATACATCAGCTTCTCCAGCAACTATATTCTCAATTCCCTTAATAGAAGCAGATTTTTTTGAAATACTATTGTCAAATGCTAAGGGTCCAAATATATCAGCATTAAAATTTTCTTTACTTGCTAATTCAGTCAATTCTTTAGCTTCAACCGAACTCTGTACACTATCAATAACTTCCTCTGTTGCTGAAAGAACGGAAATCTTTGGTCTCGGAATATTAATTCTATGACTAAAATCTATAACATTTCTTAAAATATGCATTTTAGTTTTTAAGTTAGGAGAAACATTCAATGCTCCATCGGTTATGATTAATGGTTTATCATCTTTTTGTAATGTCATATGCCAAATATGACTTAGTCTTGTTTTTCCAATTAATTTATATTCTCTTTTAAGAACTTCTTTCATCAATATATCAGTATGAATATGCCCTTTTACAATAATTTTTACTTTATCTTCCGATGCAAGTTTTGTTGCAATACCTGCTGTATTATTTTCAACTGGCTCATTAATTATTTCAAAATTTGATATATCAAATTTAAGCTCATCTGCGCATTCTTGTATTTTTTGTTTATCACCTATTAATATTGGGGAGATCAATTTTTCAGAGACAGCATCCATTACCGACATCATTGGTAATTTTTTGCCTGCATTTACAATGGCTGCTTTCACACCCCTTTTTTGATGTGCTATATTAAGTAGATTAACAGGGCAAACTGTAGATTTATCAGATAACATATGAGTTTAAATATTTGTTATGGTTCTAAATATCAATATTTTTTATTACGTTCGATATAAAAATAGTTTAAAATTGAATAAACGATGGAGATAGTTACAAAAATTGCACCTATAGCGTTAGCACTTATAATGCTAGGTCTGGGATTGGGCTTATCAACTAGAGATTTTTTAAGAGTTATAAATAATCCAAAAGATTTTACAGTCGGAATAATTTGTCAATTAATCCTTCTACCAATCGTTGCTTATATTTTACTTTTAATATTAAGATTACCAGTTGAATTAGCATTAGGATTAATGATTATTGCTGCTGCTCCCGGAGGAGTAACATCAAATGTCTTAACAAAATTTGCAAATGGAGATGTTGCATTATCTATTTCGTTAACAGCAGTAGGTAGTTTAATTAGTATTTTTTCTGTTCCATTTATTGTTTTTTCTTCAGCAAAATTATTAGGTGTAACTGATTTATCCTCAAGTATTACGATGACTGGTATTGCTCTTAAAATGGCACTAGTTGTAACTATACCAGTAATTCTAGGAATGATAATTAGAAGATTCGCTGAAAACTTTATTTCGTCAAATATTAATATTGTAAATAGAATTACAGGTATTTTATTTATTGTTGTATTTGCAGCAATATGGATTGAGGAAAGAGAAAATATAATATCATATTTAGGTCAAGCGGGTTTAGCTGTTTTAATATTAAACGTAGTCATGATGACTTTGGCATTTTACATTGCAAAAGGTTTTGCAACTGGAATACCACAGAGAAAATGTATTTCTTTAGAATGTGGGTTACAAAACGGAACTTTAGCTGTATTTGTAGCAACACAAATTTTCAATGATGTGGCTTACATGGTTCCCACAGCTGCTTATGCATTAATAATGTATATAACTGGATTTATATTTATATATATTCTTAAAAATTCTAATTAAGATTTATTTGATTATAGGTTCTTTTTATAAAAACATTTATTGATTTTAAATTTTCATCTTGGATTATCGACATATCTTTAAAATTTTGTTTGCTGACATCAAAATTTATCAATTTATTTTTGTCTAAAGAAATAAATTTATTTTTTGTTAATTTTTTGATTTTTCTTACTACTGTTGGTCTTGGTATTCCTGTTATTTCAGAAATAGACATTGCATTAATTCCTTTTATTTTTTTATTAATAATTTTATCTCTCCATTTATCCAAATAACTATCAACTCCTTTAAGTTGCCTTCCAATTTTTGAATTATTATTCAAAATTATAGTTGCCAAAATAGTAAATATTTCCATATCACCAAAATAATTTTTCCACCTCAAACAGTAAGGGAATAAAAATTTATAAAATTGATACCAGCAAAATGAGAAATTATGTTTTATTAAGTTATTAATTTCATTACTGGACATTTCATTTTTTATAACTTTTTCTTCTTTTAAAATTTGACTAAAAACAGACAAAAGTGTGCATATATTTTTTAATGTATCATTTGGCTGTGTTGAATTGTAAGCACTTCTATCTATTGTAATCTTCTTGCCTTTTTTTTTAATTATTCCCTTTTTTTCCAGGGATATAACTTTTCTTCTGACACTTTCTTTTGGTATTTTAAGATCCTTTGATATTCTTATAAGGTTAATTTTCTCAATATCTAATATTTTATCCTTATAAAAATCATTGAAAGTAATATTTAAATTATTTCTTCTGTAAAAATCAAACTGCTTACTAATCAAATAAATTAAAATTGTGTAAGTATCTATATCTTTGAACACTTTATAAGCACCGATTGTCCATTCAGACATAAGTTTTAAAAAAAAAGGACTTAAAATATCAAAATGATTTTTGAAAATTTTATCGATCAGTTCATCATCTAGTTCGGAATTTACACTTGGTAGCTGCTTCATAATGTATCAAAACCCAATTTGAACAATTTTAAAACTTGAGTCAACCCATTTTGAACAGTTAAATTCTGTAAAATTTTTTCACTATATGATTTAATAATTTAATGAGTACTGAAAGCTTAAACAGAACATCTAATATTGAAATACCTGAAAAAAAATCGAGAGTAATTCGAATGTCCCCTCGTAAAGTAAATATAGATGTTCTAAAGAAACGAGTAATCACTGAAAAGAAAAAAGAGGCACTTCAGTCAAAAATAATAATACTTTCAGTCTGTTTATCTATTGGAATACTAGGTTATTTTGCAGGTTAATTAGCTAAGAGAATATCTAAATCCTTTTTAATATTTATTGGAATTTTTATAGATTTTTTAGAGTTTGTTTTTGTTCTTAAAAACTTTTGCTCGCCAGGATAAAAGATTTTTTGTCCTTTTAAATTAGGTATTTTTTTTATTCTTTTAATATTTTTTTTTATCTCTTTTTTATAATCTTTAACAAATAGATTGTCTTTAAATGCTAAAAATAAGTGACCGATATTTTGTGGCCCAGAGAAATCATCAAATGGGTCTTTTACTTTGCCACCATGATTACTTCCAACAAATACTCCAGTTAAAATATCTACCATCCAAGCTAATCCAGATCCTCTAAATCCAGCTATTGGAAGTTGTACTCCAGCTAGAGCTTCTTTTGCATTTGTAGTTGGTTTACCTAGTTTGTTTAAAGCAACCCCATATGGTATTTTTTTACCTAATTTTTCTGCAATCCTTATTTTACCTCTATTTATCATAGACATTGATGTATCCAGTATAAAAGGAACATTGCTATTTGTTTGAGTTCCAAAACATATTGGATTAGTTCCGAAGACTGATTTTTTTCCTCCAAAAGGTGCAATTGCTGGAGGTGCATTTGTAAATGCGAATGTTATTAAATTTTTTTTAACTGCTTGCTCAACGTAGTATCCAGATAGACCATAGTGTCCGCTGTTTTTTACAGCAACTAACCCAATTCCTGTTTTTTTTGCATTTTGTATAGTTTTTTTAATTGCTTCATCTGCTGCAACAAAGCCAATAGAATTATCAGCATCAATTATTGATATAGATTTTGATATATTTTTTATAGTTATTTTAGGTCTAGGATTAATTACTTTTTTTGAGATTCTTTCACAATACATTTTTAAACGAGACAATCCATGTGAAGGCGCACCCACAAGTTCCGCATTGATAATTGCATTTGCACAAATAATAGCATGATTTGTTTTCAACCCTCTTTTTATAAAAATTTTTTTAATAATAGATTTAATTTTTGTATTATTTACAGACATTAATAGAATGAAATTAACCTTTACCTCTCCAAGGTATTGTCTTATCTATAATTTTTCTCAAAGTTACATCAAAAAGAAGACCCAACATACCCATTATAAAAATTGTGATCCAAATTACTTCATATTGAAAATACTTTTTGGCAACATTTTCAACAAATCCAATTCCAGTTGTACCAGCTAAAAATTCTGCTGCAACTAAAGTACCCCAGCACATACCAACAGCTACTCTAATACCTGTTAAAATTTCAGGTAAAGAATTTGGAAAAATAACATATCTAAGTATTTGTCTTTTAGAAGCACCAAGAGAATGTGCTGCATGTATTTTAGATAGCTGTGTACCTGATGCTCCAGCTCTAGCTGAAATGATCATTATAGACAATGAAACCATAAATAATAAAAATACTTTTCCAGTATTATCAATCCCTAAAACCGAGATTATTAAAGGAGCCCATGCAAGAGGAGGTACCGGTCTATAAAGTTCAATTAATGGATCAAAGAAACCTTTAGCAAATCTATTTAAGCCCATGAAAAGTCCTAATGGTACACCAATCAATATTCCAAAAACTAATCCAAGAAAGACTCTTAAAAATGAATCCCAAATATGACCATAAGGAACAGGAATTTTAAATAATTTAAAATCGCCAGTAACAATTTTTAAAACTTTCCCTTTAAAATTTTGCTTAACCACACCATCTTTGGTGTGAACCGGATATTCTCCAGGCAAAACATCAGCTATCCAATCTGGCAATATAAAGCCAATTATTTGGCTTACATCCATCATATCAATCCAAAGAAGTGGGATATTTTTGTAACCTACACTTGGCTTAGACATTAAAATAAATTTATTAAGTGTATCTGAGGGTTTTGGTAACCATCTACCTGAACCTTGCTCAGAACAACTAGGACCACTTGCAACTATAGTTCCAGCAGGGAATAAAAGAATGTCAATTAATCTTAAACCCCCTTGCTCAGTTTTTTGAAGATTATCAAATTCAATAATTGCATTTTGCATTTCATTAAGAGCATTTGGTGGATAAATGCTTGCAAATTCAATTCTTCTTGCAATTTTTACAATGTTTTTTGCATAAGTAGATGCCACTTCCTCAGTGTCATCTAAATTTTTTCTATATAATTTTATCTCTGATTTAAGTTCTTTTATTGCATTTTTGAATTGAGGATTATGGTTTCTTAATTTAAAAAATTTATCATTAATTTTTTTTAATTGTTCAGCTGCAGCGTGAAATTTTAACCCTCTATCAGTTTCAGGTACCAAAGGTACTTCAATAGTATTTTCTATTGATCCTGTTCCGGCACTTACAGTTACTATGCCCCAGCTTCCTTGCTCAGCAATTGCCTTTTGTCTTTCATTTTTTTGCTCTGGTGTTTCAAATGGATAATCTTTCTTTTGAAAATTAGTGCTTAACAATCTAATTTCATCAGTCATCTCATTTATTTTAATTTTTGTGTTAATCTCCATTAGATTATCGTTAGTAAGTAATGGAATTAATTTGTTTGTTTTATTAATAAAACCAACTAATGCAGTTTTCTGTATGTTGCTTAAATCTGGCGAATTTTGAATTTCTAAACTTATTTTTTTAAGATTTTTATTTTCTATTTTTATTATTGAAGTACTTTTGAATTCTCTTTCTTCAATTGGAAACTGATATTTTAATCCTAATAAAGACTCATTTATTTTTGCGACCTGACATAATTCATTTGCTGATTTTGGATAAAATCCTTTTGCAATATCCCAAGAATAATAAAGCCAAACTAACAATATTGCACTGCTTCCGACAATTATCCAATGAGTTCCACCTTTTGCTCTTTCTGGATTTCCAAAAACTGCATCAACTTTTTCAGTTTTTATTAAACGTCTTCCATAAAGTATGCACCCGATAATTGATACGAGAATTAATATTGTTATTATTTGAGTAAACATTTAATTTTCTTTTCCCATAATTTCTTCCTCCATGTTCCAAATCATGGATAAAATTTCTTCTCTTTTTGATGAAAAATCTTTATTTTTTTTTATTTCTCTTAAATCTTCTTTTAATCCCATCTCTGCAAATGGAAGATTATATTCTTTATGTATCCTACCTGGTCTTGGTGCCATTACGTACAATCTTTCACCAAGCAAAAGTGCTTCCTCAACTGAGTGCGTAATTAAAATAATTGTTTTTCCAGTTTCTTTCCAAATTTTCAAAACTAAAGATTGCATTTTTTCTCTTGTTAGAGCATCAAGAGCACCTAAAGGCTCATCCATTAAAATCAAATCAGGATCATTGATTAAACACCTTGCGAGAGCTACTCTTTGCTGCATTCCTCCAGACAATTGATATGTTGGGGTATTTCCAAATCCTTTTAAGCCAACAATCTCCAGCCACTCATCAACTTTTTTTGAAGTTTCTATAGGATCTTTTTTTTTCATTCTAAGACCAAAGTTTACGTTCTCCGCAACAGTCAACCATTCAAATAATGCACCTTGTTGAAAAACCATGCCTCTTTCAACTCCAGGTCCATCAATTTCTTTACCATTCAACGTTATATTTCCAGATGTTGGTCTTAAGAAACCAGCTGCAATATTTAACAAAGTTGTTTTTCCACAACCAGAAGGCCCAAGAACTGTTAGAAGTTCTCCTTTTTTTAATTTGAAATTTAAATCTTTTAGAGCATGAACAGTCTCTCCTTTTGGAGTTTTGAAAATCATGTTTAGATTTTGAGATATCAAATCACTCATTAGCTGACTTTATATAAAATATTTACTTAAAAAAATAGGCACCAATAAAATTGGCGCCTATTTAATTATTCTAATCTTTAAATTATAAAGGTAAGAAACTAGTGTCTACTGCTCCACCTGGAGTTCCCATTCCTTTTAAGAATGCATCTAAGTTTCCGCTTTCCATAGATTTTTTAGTTTCTTCTGGAGTTAAGAATTTGAAACCACTTAAAGTTTCTTTCATATCAGCAATTTTCATCTCTGAAGCTTTAGACATAGAATTCATATCACTTTTTCCATTTCTATATCTTTCATTTGCTTCATGAGTTACTTCAATAAAAGTTCTCAACATTCCAGGATTTTCCTTCATAAACTTGTCTGTTACAGAAGTAATATCTATTCCTAAAATACCTGCATCTCTTGCTTCTTGAACAGTTAAAAGTCTTGATCCTACAGCAACTGCAGCTTTGATAGAATTACCACCAAATAGACATGCCATTACTACATCTCCACTTACTAATGCAGCCGCACCTTCTTCAGGATCCATTTGAATAATATCCATTTTGCTTCTGTCAGCTCCTACAACTTTCATACTTTCGTCGAAAACGTACTCAGCCATAGTACCTAACGGAACAGCAACTTTTTTACCTTCTAATTCTGTTGCATTCGCTTTTGTTATTCCCGAAGCATTAGATGTTACACAAGTTGTTCCTCCCATCCCGTATTCCATTGCAATATCAACTAATTTGATAGGTGCATTTGATTTTACAGCATTAATAAATGGTACCAAACCTTGTGAGTAAGAAATATCAATATCTCCTGCTAACATTGCATCTGTCATTGCTCCACCATTTGTGAAGTTTGTCCATTTTACTGGAACTCCTAAAGCTTTAGCAAAATTCTTTTTTTGCATGTCCTCTAAATTTGGACTTGGCCACTCTAGAAAGTATGCAACTCTAACTTCGTTCGCAGCAGAGTTTGCTGCTGTGATTGTTAAGTTTAGAGCAAATAAACTTCCTAAAATGAAACTAATTATTTTTTTCATTTCATCTCCTGTTAATTAAATTTAATTATCGATATTTAAGTTTAAATTTTCTTTTAAGTAAATGATGAATAAATTACACAGGCTTCAAAAGTCATTAGTTACAACCTATAGTTGCGGTCATTTAACATAGCAAGTATGACTAAAATTTACTGGTTAATTTATATAATTAGTCTATGAATCAAAACATAATTATGAGTTCAGAAAAGCCTCAAATACCAAATTCTTTAAATGAACATTGGATGCCATTTACATCTAATAGAGATTTTAAAGAGTCTCCAAGATTAATTGTAGAAGCAAAAGGCGTTTATTTAAAAAATCATCAAGGTCAAACTCAGATAGATGCAAGCTCGGGATTATTTTGTAATCCTTTAGGTCATGGAAGAGAAGAAATTATTAATGCAATTACAAATCAATTAAAAAAATTAGACTATGCTCAACCATTTCAACAAGGTTTTGGTGGTTCATTTGAACTTGCAACAAAAATTTCTAAGCATACACCAGGAAATTTAAATAGAATTTTTTATACAATTTGTGGATCTACTGCTGTTGAGACTGCAATTAAAATTGCAGTTGCATATCATAAAGCAAGAGGTGAAGGACATAGATTTAGGTTTGTTGGAAGAGAAAGAGGCTATCATGGAATGAATATCGGAGCTACTTCTGTTGGCGGAATGATTAACAACGTGAAAACATTTGCCAATGTTTTGATGCCAGGTGTTCTTCACATGAGACATACACATTTACCAGAACATAAATTTGTTTCAGGTCAACCTGAAACTGGCGCAGAGATGGCTGAAGATCTAGAGAGAATTTGTACAAATTTTGGATCAGAGAACATAGCAGCTTGTATTGTTGAGCCAATTGCTGGATCAACAGGAACATTAGTTCCACCAAAAGGTTATTTGCAAAGGTTACGAGAAATTTGTGATAAGCATGGTATTTTATTAGTTTTTGACGAAGTTATCACAGGATGGGGAAGGACAGGTTCACCATTTGCATCGCAAGAATACGGTGTTACTCCAGATATTATTACAATGGCTAAAGCTACAACAAATGGAATAAGTCCTTTAGGTGCAGTTGCGTGTAAAGAAGAAATTTATGACACAGTTATGGATGGATCTCCAAAAGGAACAATAGAATTATTCCATGGTTACACTTACTCTGGAATTCCTGTCTCAGTAGCTGCAGGCTTAGCGGTTCAAGATATTTTTGAAAAAGATGATATCTTTAATAGAGCAAAAAATTTATCTCCATATTTCCAGGAAGGTTTAATGTCTTTAAAAGATATTGATGTTGTTGATAACATAAGAGGTTATGGAATGATGGGTGGTATTGATATTAAAATGCATAAAAAACCTGGCGCAGCAGGATTTACATGTTTCAAACACTGCTATGATGCAGGAGTTAACTTTAAAGCGACTGGAGATTGTTTAATTATTGCTCCAATGTTTATCTGTGAAAAAAAACATATTGATGAAATAATCGAGAAACTAAGAACTGGTATTACAAACTATTCAAAAAGCAAAAAAAATTAATTTAATTCTATGAAAATCGGGGTTCCAAAAGAAATAAAGCCTCAAGAAAATAGAATCGGACTCACTCCCGAAAGTGTAAAGACATTAACTTCTAATGGCCACGAAGTTTTAATTGAAAATAATGGAGGTTTTGAAGCAGGATTTGAAAACGATCATTACGTATCAAGTGGAGCAAAAATAGTTAATACAGCTGAAGATATATTTAACGACTCCGACATCATTGTTAAAGTCAAAGAGCCACAATCTAGCGAAGTAAGAATGATAAGAGAAAATCAAGTTGTCTTTACATATCTTCATCTTGCTGCAGCCAAGGAACTGACACAAGGTTTAATAGACAGCAAATCAATATGCATCGCTTATGAAACAGTCACAGATAATAACGGAAGACTTCCTTTGTTAGCACCAATGAGTGCAGTAGCTGGAAGAATGTCAGTACAAGCGGGTGCACATTGTTTAGAAAAAAATCAAAAAGGCCGTGGTCTTTTGTTAGGAGGAGCTCCTGGTGTAGAGCCTGGAAATGTAGTTATACTTGGAGGTGGAGTAGTAGGAGAAAATGCCGCTATAATTGCAACAGGCATGAAAGCCAAAGTTAATATTGTAGATAAATCTGAAAAAAGATTAAACGAACTTACCCAAATGTTTGGAGATAAAATAATACCATATTTAAGTGATAAAACTGATTTAGAAAAATTAATTTCCGAATGTGATTTGTTAGTAGGTGGTGTTTTGATACCAGGTGCTGAGGCACCAAAATTAGTTACAAAGAATATGTTAAAAAAAATGAAAAGGGGATCAGTGATTGTAGATGTTGCAATTGATCAAGGAGGATGTGTTGAAACCAGTAAACCCACTACCTTTGCAGAACCAACTTTTATAATAGATGATGTAATTCATTATTGCGTTGCTAACATGCCTGGTGGTGTTCCTAGAACATCAACAATTGCTTTAAATAAAGCAACACTTCCTTTTTTATCTAAATTAGCAAAAGATGGTTACTTAAAAGCTTTAAATGATGATCAAAATTTTCAAGCAGGATTAAATGTATTTAAAGGAGGCGTTACTCATAAAGCTGTAGCAGATGTATTTGGCCACGATTATTTACCAGCTCACAAAGCTTTGCTTAACTAAAATCCCTATTTTCTCTTACTTTTTCGTAAATTGACAAAAAAAAAATTAATTCTATATAGCAGTTATAATTTAAAAAAATTATTCCTGAATTTAACATTCATTTATTTCTCTCTTTTTTGTTGAATTCACCTCCTCGAAAGGGGAGGTAAAAAGGAATTATATACCTTTATTTATAAGATTGTATATTTGATCTTTGTCAGTTAAACCAATTTCTCTTGCTACTTCTTTTTCACCTTTAAAAACTACTATTGTGGTCCAATAATTAACAGCTAAAGCTTTAGCAATATCTTCATGTTCTGTTTGCTCATAAAATAAAAACTCAACATCTTTAAAGTCTTTCATTGCTTGATCGAAAACTTTTGTTTGTGCAGCACATGTTGAACAATATTCGTTCCAAGAATTAATAACAATTGTTTTACCAGATTTTTTAATTTCTAATAATTTTTTCAGATCAAAATTTGTAGTTTTTTCAAAACCAAATGAGATATTTGGTATTAAGAATAAAATTAGAAAGACAAAATATTTTTTCATGAGCTTTATTTAATTATCTGGTCATTCTTTTCAAGATGTTTTCTTTCAAAAATATTTGATGAAACAAAACTGCTAAAATATGCAATGAGATTAAAACTATTAATGTATAATTTGAAATAACATGAACATTGTAAAATTGATCTGCTAAATCAAAGTTATCTTCAATCCTTAATTTAAAAATAAAAAAATTTAGTTTTTCACCATTAAATAGCTTTTTTAAAATTCCTGATGTTGTTATTGTTAAAAGTGCGACATAAAGAGCGAAATGATTCAATTTCGCAATCAAGTTTTGTCCAAAGAATGCCTCAGGCATTAGTTTTGGGGACTTGCTAAAAAATTTATAAATTAACCTAAATAAGGTTATGTAAAATATGGATATTCCTACAATTACATGTACATTTTCAATAGTTATTCTTAAATCCGAAAAATCTAATCTGACCAAAATAAACCCCATTGGTATCTGAGCAATTAGAAGGAGCAAAGTGAACCAATGGAAAAATTTAGCTAACCAACTATATTGTAATGTTATACTGTCAGACATGAGCTATTTTATAAAAATAAATAATATTTTCAAAATAATGTTTATTGTAGCACTTTCTTTTTCATTTAATTCTAATGTTTTATCAGAAGAAAGCGCAAAAGACATTATAAAGAAAAGAAAGTCTTTATTCAGTCAAAATTATAAACTAGCAAAAAGAATTAGTATTTTACTTAACGAAGTTGAAATTGAGGACTCAAAAAAACTGATGATTAGAATGAGTGATAATTATTTAGAATTACTAAATTTATTTCCAGAAAATACAAAAGAGGGATACGGAACAGAGGCTTTACCAATTATTTGGGAAGAAAAAGATGAATTTAATGCTCTAATGAAAAAATCATCTGATCAAATGATAAAGCTAGCTTCAATTATCGAAGACCAAGATGATTTTAGAGCAGCTTTGAAACAATATATGTGGTCGAGCTGTAAAGCTTGTCATAGCAGATATAGGGCTCCACACTAATGAAAAAGTATTTTTTTATTTTTATTGTTTTATTTTATGCAGATACTGCTTTCTCTCATTCGCACTACCCCATAACTAGAGATTCATTAGAAGCAATTAAAAATGGCAAGATATTATACAATCAATATTGTGTTTCTTGTCACCAAGCAAATTTAGCTGGAGCTACAAATTGGCAAGGTTTAGATGAAGATGGGCATAGAAAAGCACCGCCTTTAAATGGAACTGGTCATACTTGGCATCATACAGATGAGTTACTACATAGAATGATAAAGTATGGATTTGCTAAATTGATAAAAAATTATGAAGGCAAGATGATGGGTTTTGGTGATAAAATAAGTGATGAAGGTATTGATAACATTCTTTCGTACATTAAATCTTATTGGAAAGATGATATTTATGAATATCATTTAGAAATGAGCAAACAATGAGTTCAGAAGCAATTAATTTTAATTGGTCATGCAAACATACTTGGAAAAGAAGCGCAAAAAATACCGCTTGGTGTTTACTAGGCTGTGCAATTGGTGACTTTGGAACTATATTGTATTTTCAGATAACAGGAATTCCCTGGCCTGTTTTAGCTATCATGACATTAGCAATTATAAATGGTTTGATTACAAGTATTATTTTAGAAACTATAATTTTACTAAGACAAAAACTTGATTTTTCCAAAGCATTAAAGACTGCACTTGGTATGAGCTTTATATCAATGGTCAGTATGGAAATAGCCATGAACCTCACAGATGTAATTTTAACAGGTGGAGCTATTTTAAATTGGTGGGTAGTACCAATAATGCTTTTAGTTGGATTTTTAACTCCATGGCCTTACAATTACTGGAGATTAAAAAAATATAATATTGCTTGTCACTAAAAACATCTCTATATCAAATTAAGACCTCAGATAATGACTAAAGATTTAATAACAATTGATGGCCTTTCAAAGGTATACGACAATGGATTTAACGCTTTAAAAACTGTTAATCTAAATATAAAGCAAGGAGAAATTATTGCTATGCTTGGACCAAATGGAGCTGGCAAAACTACACTGATAAGTATTGTATGTGGTATAGTTAAACCAACTTCTGGAGTAATTACAGTAGATGGTTTTGATATTATAAAAGATTATAGAGAAACAAGATCAAGAATAGGACTGGTCCCCCAAGAAATTTCACTAGAACAATTTGAAACGGTTTTTAACAATGTTTCATATTCAAGAGGCTTATATGGAAAAAAGCCAAACCCCCAACATATAGAAAAAGTTCTAAAAGATTTTAGTTTATGGGATAAAAAAGATTTAAGGTTAAATCAGCTTTCAGGAGGAATGAAAAGACGTGTAATGATAGCAAAAGCATTATCTCATGAACCTTCGATATTATTTCTTGATGAACCAACGGCAGGCGTAGATGTAGAATTGAGAAAAGATATGTGGAAAGTTGTAGAGGGATTAAGAAAAACTGGAGTAACCATAATTTTAACAACACACTATATTGAAGAAGCAGAGGCAATCGCAGACCGAGTTGCTGTAATTAATCAAGGAGAAATTATTGTTGTTGATAATAAAATAGATTTATTAAAAAAAATGGGTCATAAAAAATTAACTATTGAGTTGCAGGATAAAGTCGAAAAAATTCCTTCAGAACTTGATGAATATAATCTATCAATCTCTAATGATAATTATTCATTAATTTACAACTATAACTTACATGCTGAAAGAACAGGCATTACAAAGATGCTTCAAGATTTAAAAAATGCAGGTTTGAGGATGAGAGATTTAAAAACAGAGCAAAATAATCTTGAAAAGATTTTTGTGACATTGGTAAAGGAAAATAATGAGGATTAATTTTTACGCATTAAGAGCAATTTATTTTCATGAAATGGATCGATTTAGAAGAACATTAATACAATCTCTTCTTTCTCCAGTTTTATCTACTTCATTATACTTTATAGTATTTGGCTCAGTCATTGGGGATTATGTACAAAAAATTGATGGCATTAGTTATGGCTCTTACATAGTTCCAGGATTATTGATGTTAACATTATTAACGCAATCTATCAGTAACACTTCTTTTGGAATTTTTTTTCCTAAATTTAATGGAACAATTTATGAAATTTTAGCAGCTCCAATTTCTACTGTAGAAATTGTAATTGCTTATGTTGGTGCAGGTGCAACTAAAACCTTAATTGTTGCTGCAGTAATTTTCTGCACTTCACTTTTCTTTGCAGAAGTAAATGTAAAGTTTCCTTTACTAATGATTTTCTTATTAATTCTAGTTGCTTTTACTTTTGCTTTGTTTGGGTTTTTAATTGGACTTCTTAGTAAAAATTTCGAGCAAATGTCTATAATACCAACAATTGTCATAACACCAATGGTATTCTTAGGTGGAAGTTTGTATTCGCTAGATATGCTCCCAAGTTTCTGGCAAACAGTCACTTATTTTAATCCTGTTGTATATTTAATTAATGGGCTGAGGTTTGCATTTTATGGAGTTTCTGATTTTGATATTTGGATAAGTATTTCAACAATGTTTATATTTTTAATTGTATGTGTAACTCTTGTCTCAATTATACTTAAAAAAGGTTATAATATAAAAAATTAATTTGACTGTTGACCAGATAATTCCTGCAATATTTTTAATATTAGTCTTAATATTAGTTCTACCTAATTTTCTAAGATCAAACTCAAATATTAAACAATTGATTTCTAATTTTTCAATTTGGATAATAATTATACTTGTTATATTTGGATTGATGTATTTTTTGATGTAAATAGATTTATGATTAAATTTATTCTTCCAGCAGTACTATTAATTTTAATTATTATTTTCTGGGAAAAAATTAATGAATTTTTATTAAGCAAATTTAAAATTAAACTCAATTACATAGCCGTTATCATATTAGTTTTAATATTAGTGGTTTTATCTTTATTACTATATTTCTAATTTATAATGGAGATAAATTTATTATTCTTTGTTAGCGTTGTTCCAGCTATCGTATTATATGGAATTGCTAAATCAGGTTTAGGTGGATCAATATCATTAATTTCAGTTCCATTAATGACAGTAGTAATGCCATTAAATCAAGCACTTGCAATTATTTTACCAATATTAATTTTTTCAGACATTATTGCAGTTTATAGATTTAGAAGAGAGTTTGATTTTGGGACACTTAAATTAATAGTTCCATTTGCAGCTATTGGAATAATAATTGGCTCATTTACATTTACTTATTTTTCTGAGGATTTGCTTAAGTTAATAGTTGGAATAATGGGTTTTTTATTTTCTGGTCATTATTTTTTATTTAAAAAAGAAAAAACTATACCGGCAAAAAAAAACTTTTTTAAAGGGGCTATTTGTTCATCCATTGCTGGTTTTTCAAGTTTTTGTGTTCATGCGGGAGGAACTCCAACAAGTCTTTATTTGCTTCCACTAAGAATGAAAAAAGAAATTTATGTTGGCACAAGAATTATTTTTTTTAGTTGTGTTAATCTAATTAAGCTTCCTCTGTATGTTTATTTATCTATGATGAATTTTGATACTTTATATCAATCAGTTACTCTCTTTCCCCTAGCGCTTATTGGAATTTTTATAGGTTACAAATTACTTAAAATAATTGAGGAAAATTTATTTTATAATATCATTTACACTTTAATTCTTGTTAGTAGCGCTAAGTTAATAATTGATTTCATTTAATCTTTGAAATAAGTTGTAAATGGGGTGCCAAAAGGCTGAGAAATACCCTTAGAACCTGTCCGGTAATTCAGAAAGGGAAAATGAATAACTTAAATATAATCAATCAATCATCAGCAATAATATTAATTACTTTAATATCTTTAATATTTGTTTTTGTTGGAATTTATTTTTCAAAAAAATTTCAAGGACTTAATAATTATTTAGTTGCAAACCGTTCGATTGGATCTTTATCTTTAACAACAAGTCTTGTTGCTTCAGCACTTGGTGCATGGATTTTATTTGGACCCGCATCAGCAGCAACATGGGGAGGAATTGGTGCAGTGATTGGTTATTCACTAGGAACTGCATTTCCACTCTTTATTTTAATTTATCTTGGTAAAAAATTTAGAACTAGTTATCCGCAAGGCAAAAGTATTATTGAAATAATAAGACTAAGGTTTGGACCAAATCTTTATAAACTTATTTTAGTTTTTTCCATTTTTTATATGACGATCTTTTTAATTGCTGAAGTTACTGCTGTAGCTTTTTTAATTAATTACATATCTGGTACTGAATTGTGGATTACCTCTTTAATTGTAATATCATGTTCGTTACTTTACACATTATATGGTGGGTTAAGAGCATCTTTAATCACAGATAACATTCAATTTTTTGTATTTACAGCACTTTTAATAATCAGTTTAATTTTTATTACCTCAATTGAAACAAACGAATTTAACTTTGAAATTATTAAAAATAATAATCCGCATTTGTTAAGTTTTAGTTATCTTCCAAATTATACTGCCGGTTTAACTTTCTTTATAGCTGTTGCTGCAACTAATCTTTTTCATCAAGGTAATTGGCAGAGAGTTTATGCTGCAAAAAATTACGAAGTTTTAAAAAAAAGTTTAATATTTTCGTTTTTAATAATAATACCAATAGTCTTTTTTATGGGATTTAGTGGTTTAGTAGCTGTCTCTCAAGATACTAATGTAATACCTGATCTTGCTTTTTTCTCAATTTTGTTAAAAGAAAATTTAATAATATTTTCAGTCATTGTAATAATTTTAGCTATCTCTTTAACAATAAGCAGTATTGATACTTTAATAAATGCTATTTCAAGTTTGGTAATAGTAGATGTAGATAAAGTATTAAATTTAAAAAATAATCATTTAAATATCTCAAAACAATTTGTTATTTTTCTTTCGGTCATAGCTTTTTTTGTTGCATCAAAAGGATTTAGTATTCTTTATTTATTCTTAATAGCAGATTTATTTTGTTGTTCGGCTGTTCTAAGTGTTTTTTATACTTTTTATTCAAAATCTTATGATGAAAAAAATGCTTATGTTTCTATATTAATAGGATTAATTGCAGGACTATTATTTTTTCCAAGTCCTGATTTTTCTAAATCAATACTATTTGGCATAATTTTGCCAATGGATTTAGCGCCATCGTATATTTCTCAATCTCTTTTGTTTTGTTCATTTATTGCGGCAACTTTATCACCAATAATTGCATGGAAATTGAAATAATTGATGTTTATTAAAAACCTAATTATTGTATAATTTAATAAATGCTCAATTTTATATTACCATTTATTGTATTAATTGTTGTTGTTGTTTTCATTCATGAATATGGACATTATTATTTTGCAAAAAGATATGGTGTTGGTGTAACAGACTTTTCGATAGGTTTTGGTCGAGAATTATTTGGATGGAACGATAAATCAGGGACAAGATGGAAAGTTTGTTGGATACCACTAGGCGGTTATGTAAAATTTTTCGGAGATAGGAATGTATTTTCACAAGCAGATCAAGAGGAACTACTAAAAAAATATAGCAAAGAAGACCAACATAAATTGTTTGTAACAAAACCTCTTTACCAAAGAGCATTAATTGTTGCTGGAGGACCATTGGCTAATTTTATATTAGCTTTAGTCATTTTTACTTTCATATACATGTTTGCAGGTAAAGATTTTACACCAGCTGTAATTGATGAAGTATTAAAAGATAGTCCAGCAGAAGTTGCTGGTATGCAAAAAAATGATGTTATTATTGAAATAGATAATACAAAAGTTGAGAGTATTCTTGATGTTTCTAAATTAATAGCAATGTCAACATCAGAATTTATCGATTTTAAAGTTTCAAGATATGACCAGGAGATAATTTTAAAAGTTAAACCAAATTTTGTTGATAGCGTTGATGAATTAGGAAACAAATTAAAGAAAAGGATGGTAGGTATTAAACTTAGTCCTTATAACAATCAAATAACACACAAAAAACTTGGACCTGCACAAGCTTTACTTCAATCATTTAATGAAGTTTATTTTGTAACAACTTCATCACTTAAATATCTTGGATCAATGTTTACAGGGGCAGGGGACAGTTCTCAATTGGGTGGTCCAATTAGAATTGCTAAAATTTCTGGCCAAGTTGCAGAATTTGGAATTATACCTTTTGTCAGTATGATGGCATATATTTCTATAAGTTTAGGACTAATTAACTTATTTCCTATACCTTTATTAGATGGAGGACATCTGATGTTTTATGCATTTGAAAAAGTATTAGGTCGTCCTTTAAGTCAAAAAACACAGGAAGGTTTTTTTCGAATCGGAATGTTTTTGTTGTTATCTTTGATGTTTTTCGCAACATTTAACGACCTTAAAGATTTAGGCTTATTTTAAGGCTTTTTTAATAGCTAAAAAAACATTGGATTTATTGACTTTTTTTACCACTATATATTGTTGTTCAAAAAAAAATATATACTAAAAAAAAGCTTGAATTATCAATGATTTTGTTAAGTATAGTTTCATAAACCTTTAAAACCGGAGCTAAAATGAACAAAAAACAATTAGTAGCAAAGCTAGCTGGTTCGTTAAATCAAAGTAAAGCTGATGCAGAGCGTACTTTTGATACTATTACGAATACTATACTAGATGCGTTGAAAAACGACGATTCTGTAAAGATTGCAGGTTTTGGTACATATAAAGTGGCTAAAAGAAAAGCCCGAATTGGACGTAATCCAAGAACTGGAGAGCAAATCCAAATCGCTGCTTCTCAAAAGGTAAAGTTTTTACCTGCTAAAGCACTTAAAGAAGTATTTAACAAGTAAATCTCATTTAACAGCCTTTATTAGGAATGGTAAAATTCTGAATAAAGGCTGTTTCTACATGCAAAAACTGCATATCTATTTTTAACAACAATCATTAGTTTTTATTTTTTTTAAAATTATAAGAACCTCTTTTTAACAATGGAGGTTAAATGACTAAACATTTAAAAAAACTTGTCGGTCCTTTAGTAAGTTTGTTTTTCTTACTAAACATGACAAGTGTAGGTTATGCCGAATCTACAGTCTCTGCAGAAGTTGGATTTATTTTTAATACATTTCTATTTTTAGTTTGTGGTTTTCTTGTCATGTTTATGGCTTGCGGATTTGCGATGCTAGAATCAGGAATGGTAACTTCAAAAAGTGTATCTGTAATTTGTGCAAAAAATATAGGATTATTTTCTATCGCTGGAATTATGTTCTGGATGGTTGGTTATAATCTAGCATATGGAATTCCAGAAGGTGGCTATATAGGAACATTCACACCGTGGTCTGATGCAAGTGCTGTTGATACAGGATATGCAGATGGTTCGGATTGGTATTTCCAAATGGTATTCTGTGCAACAACAGTATCAATTGTATCTGGTACGTTAGCAGAAAGAATTAAATTATGGCCTTTCTTCTTATTTGCAGCAATTTTATCAGGAATCATTTATCCAATTGTCATGGGATGGCAGTGGGGTGGTGGCTGGTTAGCCGCTTTAGGTTTCTCTGATTTTGCTGGTTCAACTCTTGTACACTCAACTGGTGGTGCTGCAGCTTTAGCAGGTGCTATGTTGTTAGGTGCAAGAACAGGAAGATTTGATAAATCAGGTGCAGCTAAGCCAATGAGACCATTTGCAGCTTCTTCTATACCTTTGGTAACAGTTGGAGTATTTATTTTATGGTTAGGTTGGTTCGGTTTCAACGGTGGTTCACAGCTTGCTATGGGAACTTTCGATGATGCAGTAGCTGTATCAAACATATTTATTAATACAAACTTAGCAGCGTGTGGTGGTGTTTTAGCAGCAGCAGTAATTACTAGATTAATGTATGGTAAAACTGATGTAGTTCAAATGCTTAACGGTGCGATTGGTGGATTAGTTGCAATAACAGCTGAACCATTAGCGCCAGCACCTATAGCAGCAATATTCATCGGTGCAATCGGTGGATTAATAGTAGTGTTTGGAACAAAACTATTATTCTCATTTAAGATTGATGATGTTGTTGGTGCAATACCAGCTCACTTATTTGCTGGAGTTTGGGGAACATTAGCTGTTCCACTAACAAACTCTGACGCAAATTTTAGTGCACAGTTAATCGGTGTAATCTCGATCAACGCATTTGTTTTTGTAGTATCATACATTGTATGGGCAATTATGAAAAACACTATGGGTATCAGATTAAGTAAAGAGGCTGAACTGAAAGGTACAGACGTAACTGAAACTGGTGTAATAGCTTACGCTATAAGAGACTAAATTTAACTCCCTCCCTTAAGTTAAACTAAAAAGGCCCCGTAAATGGGGCCTTTTTTTATTAAACTGTTTTTAAAAATTCTAACACTTCTTTTGCGTGGTCTTTAACTTTTACTGAACGCCACTCTTTAATAATTTTGTCATCTTTTAATAAAAATGTACTTCTTATTAATCCCATAAATTCTCTACCCATGAATTTTTTTTTACCCCAAACTTTGTATGCTTTAATGGCCTCTTTTTTTACGTCTGCTACCAAATCAAACTTAATTTTAAATTTATCTCTAAATTTTTCATGACTTTCCATACTATCTTTAGAAATACCAATAACTTCACAGTCTAATTTTTTAAATTGTGAAAGTAGAGAATTGAAGTCTTTTGTTTCAACTGTGCAGCCTGGTGTATTATCTTTTGGATAGAAATATAAAACTTTATATTTACTTTTGATTTTCTTTAGCTCTAAAAGTTTTGAATTGGTTGATGGGATTTTGAAATTAGGAGCTTTATTTGGCATATTTTTTCGTAGATTAAAATTTATAATGATGTATTAAACCTTTATGAGCATTAAATCAGCACAAACATTAGTCGCAGAAGCTTTGACAGAAATCAAGACACTTTCCCCAGCAGAAGCATTAGAGATGGTAAACAGTGATAAATGCAATTTAATTGACATAAGAGATATTCGAGAACTTGAGAAAATGGGAAGAATAGAAAATTCTCATCACATTCCTAGAGGAATGTTAGAGTTTTGGATGGATCCAGATAGTCCTTACTTTAAAGAAGGCAAGATAGATATGAACAAAGAAATGGTTTTATTTTGTGCAGGTGGACTAAGATCTGCACTAGCTACAAAATCATTGAAAGATATGGGGTTTGAAAAAATTTCACATATAGATGGTGGCTTTTCTCAAATGAAGAGCAGTGGCTTTAAAGTAGAGAAATAAAAATTAATCAAATAAACTTATTCTCTTTGCGAAAAAAATTCTTATCACCCAGTATATAAATAATCCTAAAGGACCAATAAAATATGTGATTATTAAAGGAAAAAAGACTAGAATTTTTGACATGTAAAACCTCTGGCTATCTCTAACAATCCAAGATCCACAAAACAAATTTATAGCTAAGAAGTGCGTCCAAAATAAAATTAAAAACTCATTATTCTCAAAAAGCTCAGCAAGATCATAAAAACTTAAATATAAAATAAAGTTTTTATCAAAATCATATCCTGCGAAAAAAAATATATATAATAGATAAACATAAACACTTGCCAAAATAAATGTTGGAATTATTGATGTAACAAATAAACCACAAACTTTAGTTTGTGGAAAAATAATAAGCATTAACCAAAAAGGTATTACACCTATATTCAACCACATATAGATCATTTCTACTGTAAAAAATGCAGATATTTGTTCAATCATCAGGGTTATATTATATTAAATGCAATAATGATTCCTATAAAAAATAAAAAAAAAAACTTAGAAGCGACAATTGATGAAATGCGCAACTTTGCACTTAATTATGTAGAAAAATTTGCACCATCAAAACAACAGCTAAAAACATATCTTTTAAAGAAATATTTAAGATCTAAAGTTGATAACGTTAAAAGAAGCAATATTTCAGATCTAATCGAGATTGTAGCTGAAGATTTAGAAAAATCTAAATTTATAAATGATAAATTTTATTCAGAAACAAAAGCAAAAAGTCTAATCCAAAGAGGTTCATCAATAAATAAGATTAGAAATTATTTAATAAGTAAAGGGGTTGGAGAAAAATATATTAAAAATACAATTGAACAAATTAATGAAAATAATGAAGATCAAGATTTTTTTTCAGCCATAAAAGTTTGTAAAAAAAAAAGAATTGGTCCTTCAAGAACTGAAGATAATAGACCATTATTTTATAAAAAAGATATTGGTATATTAGCAAGATCTGGATTTGATTTTGAAGTTTCCAGAAGAGTAATGGAACTAGATAAAGAGGAATATTTGAAAATTATAAATCTTCTTTAGACTTTTTATTTTTTTCTTCTAAATAATACTGAATTTTGCTTTTGATATAGTTTTTTACCATCACAAATACTATCAATCCAAAAATTGATACAGAAACTATTATAATTAATATTATTCTTAATTGCTCACTCATTATATATTTTTATTTCTTTTCAAAATTATACTAGGATTTTTAAAATTTTCTTTTCCGTAAAGTATTTCATTTCCATCAAAATCTGTAACTATACCCCCTGCATTTTCAAGAATAGCATGTCCAGCTGCTATATCCCATTCACATGCTCTAGGCTCTGCAACATAGCCGTCGTATTCATTTGAAGCTATTACACAAAATTTTAAAGAACTTTTCATCCTTTTAAATTCACTAACATTCATTGTTTGATATATTTTGCTAATTTCAGGTTTTAGTTTATTTGAATATGATACAAATTTAAGTTTATTATTTGAAATTTTTGAACAGTCTAATTTTACATGTTTACTATTAATTATTTCAAATGAACAACCTTTATCATAAGAATAAAATAATCTATTTTTAGCGGGTGCATATATTATACCTGCTACTGCTCGATTATTAATTATTAAACCAGCATTTAGAGTAAATTCGTCAAGATCATTAATGTAATCATAAGTACCATCAATTGGATCAATTAGCCAAAAATTTTTTAAATCTTTCTTGGATTTATTATGACTAGTTTCTTCTGATACAATCGGTATTTGAGGAGTTAAGTCACTTATTTTTTCAGTTAAAATTCTATTAACTTCAAGATCACCATTGCTAACAGGTGTGTTATCTTCCTTAATTTCTTTTTTTAATCCTTTTTCTCTTAATTCTATTGAAACTTTTCCTGCGTATAAAAAAGTGTCAATCAATTTTTCAATAGCTGCCTTTATTTCGATTTGTTTCATTTATTCTAACTTTTCTAATTCGATATTTTTAGCATTGATAACTTTTTTTCCTACATTTTCGAAATTCACAGTTACTTTTTCTTTAATAATTGACTGTACTTGTCCTATTCCCCAATCTTTATTATTAGGATTTATAACTTTATCACCTGGTTCAAAATCTAAAATCATTTGATTTTACTTATAATAGAAATGAGTATAAATACCACCACATGAATTTAGAGTTAAACTCAATTGGATTAGATAAGAAACCGTCTGATACAAAAGTAATTGTAGCTATGTCTGGTGGTGTAGACTCATCTACAGTTGCAGGTTTGATGAAAATGCAAGGATATAATGTTACTGGCATAACGTTAAAACTATACAACGATAGTAAAGAAGTTGTTAAATCAAAAGTATGTTGCTCAGGCCAAGATGTTATAGATGCTAAAAGAGTTGCTCATAAATTAGATATTGATCATAAAATTCTTTATTACCAAGATAAATTTAAGCAAGGTGTTATTGATAATTTTGTAGAAAGTTACTTAAAAGGAGAAACTCCAATACCATGCGTACAGTGTAATCAAACTGTCAAATTTAAAGATTTGTATGAAGTTGCTAAAGATTTAAATGCTGATGCTTTGATTACAGGTCATTATGTAAAAAATATAACAATAAATGAAAAAAATAATATGTATAGAGCAGTAGATGAAAATAGAGATCAAAGTTATTTTCTATTTAATACTACAAGAGAGCAATTAAATTATTTACGATTTCCATTAGGTGGAATGTTAAAAAATGAAACCAGAGAAATTGCTAAAAAACTAAATTTAAATGTTGCAGATAAGCCAGATAGTCAAGATATATGTTTTGTTCCTAACGGAGACTATTCATCAGTAATAAAAAAGTTTAAGCCAGATTCCTTAAAAAAAGGTAATATTAAAAATCTAAATGGTGAAGTAATAGGCGTTCATGATGGAATTATAAATTTTACCATTGGTCAAAGAAGAGGAATTAAAGTATCTGACAAAGAGGCATTATATGTAATTAAAATTGATGCAGAAAATAATGAGATAATTGTTGGAGGAAGAGAACATCTAGGAAAAAAGAGAATTAATTTAAAAAATATTAATCTATTATCCGATAAAAACGAATTAAATGAAAATATATTAGTCAAAGTTAGGTCTACAGGAAAGTTATTAAGCGCCAATGTAAATTTTATAAACGAGAATGATGCTGAGGTAAATTTAGATAATTCTGAAGATGGTATTTCACCTGGACAAGCATGTGTCTTTTATAAAAAAGACCAATATGGTCACAAAGTTCTTGGTGGTGGTTGGATTAAAGAATAATTAATTTTACTTTTTCTTATTCTTTTTTCTTGCTCTTCTTTTTTTAGAGCCCATTTTTCTTCGGCCTCTATGCTTTTTAGGGTATCCCATAATCTCCTTAGTTTTACAATTTTATTGACTTATTTGAGGGATATAGCATTGTCAATATAACTAATCAATTTTTTTATGGGTAATTCAGTTAAAACTTTTTTAAAACAAGTAGGAAAAGATTATCAAAATCAGTCAGTTAATCCGCCAGTAGTAAGAGCTTCAACAATAATATTTAAAACTCTTCAAGATATAAAGAAAACACAAAGTAATTATAAAAAAAATCCCTTAAGCAAAAATTTTGATTATGGTAGAAAAGGAACATCAACAACTTTTGCACTACAAGAACTATTAAGAAAAATTGAAAATGCTTATCAAGTGTATTTAACTCCAACAGGATTTGGTGCAGTTTTTCTTGGAGTGATTAGTGTTGTAAGACCTGGTGATGAAATAATTATAACGGACTCAGTTTACTCTCCCACAAGATTTTTAACCGAAGACTATTTAAAAAAATTCAATATTAAAGCAGTTTTTTATGATCCAAAAAACTTAGATGACTTAAAAAAAAAAATTACAAATAAGACTAAACTTATTTTTGTTGAAAACCCAGGAAGTAATACATTTGAATTTCAAGATTTAAAAAAAATATTATCTTTTGCTAAGAATAAGAATATTTATACAGCTATTGATAACACCTGGGGAACACCGTATTTAATTAAACCTTTAGACTTAGGCTTTGATATGTCTATAGTTTCAGCAACAAAATATTATTCTGGTCATTCAGATGTTATGGGTGGCAGTTTAGCTATAAAAAAAAGACTTTTTAAACAAGTGGAATTAAGTCAAAAAGCAGTTGGTTTAAGACTAAGTCCTGATGATGCCTATTTAATTATGAGAGGACTAAGAACGTTGGATATTAGGTTAGACAAACATCAAGAAAACACCATCAAGGTAGCTAATTTTTTGAGCAAACAAAAAAAAGTTAAAGAGGTTTTTTACCCAATTAAAAAAAATATTAAACAATACAAAATGTGGAAAAAGTATTATTCAGGATCATCTGGGTTAATGGGTGTAAAAATTATTTCTAAAAATAAAAACTCTGTAATAAAATTTTTAAATAAACTAAAATTATTTGTCCATGGTTACAGTTGGGGAGGATTTGAAAGTCTTGCTTTATATCAAGACAAATTGGCACTGGGTAATAGGAGCTACACAAAGCTGAGTAATAACGAACATATTATAAGATTGCATATTGGTTTAGAAGACCCAAATGATTTGATTGCTGACATTAAACAGGCTATTAAATATGTAAGATGAATAACACCAAATTTTTTCCAACAAAAAAAGCATTAGTTACTGTAATAGCTGCATCTGTTGTTGTTATTATTGCATTAGGAATAAGACAAACTTTTGGAATGTTTTATTTTGATTTTGCAACTGATTTAGATATCACCATAACACAGTTCGGCTTTACAATGGGATTACAGCTCTTATTGTGGGGTGTTTTCAGTCCTATGTTTGGAATTATTACGGATAAGTATGGTGGCAATATTGCAATCTTTATTGGTTTTGTTTTTTATTTGTTAGCAATTTTATTGTTTTATTCAGGTTTTAATACTGGTTATTATTTTACTATAACAATTGGAATATTAGTTGGTGTTGGACTGGGATCAACAGCTATCAGTATACCTGTTTCAGTTGTTGCAAAACATTTTCCAGTATCAAGCAGAACAATAGCAACAGGCATTGTAACATCAGCAGGATCTTTTGGATATTTTATATCACCACTAATTACTAGATACTCACTTGTTGAACATGGATGGGAAAATACAATGTTATTTTTCTGTTTCTTTTTAGGTTTAGGATTAATTGTTGCATTATTTGTTTCAACACCAAAAATACCTGTTGGCACAAATCAAAATAACAATCAAACAGCTAGAGAAGCTTTAAAAGAGGCTTTTTCAAATAAAAGTTATATCTATCTTACATTAGGTTTCTTTGTATGTGGTTGGCACATTGCTTTGGTCGCAACTCATATACCCACTTACATGATTGATAAAGGATTACCAGATTGGTGTGCAGCAATGGTATTGGCTTTAATTGGACTTTTCAATATGGTTGGAACAATTACAAGTGGATATCTTGCAACTAGATACAGTCAAAAAATTTTATTAAGTGCAATTTATCTACTAAGAGGAGTATCAATTATCTATTTCATATTCCTACCACCAAGTGTTTTTAATTCAGTAATCTTTGGAATAACATTTGGAATGTTGTGGCTATCAACAGTTCCACCAACAAATGGAATAATAGGCAAGGTATTTGGAACTAAGTATATCGGATTATTATATGGAATTGTTTTTGTAAGTCATCAAATTGGATCTTTTTTAGGAGCTTATTTGAGTGGAGTTTTCTACGAACTTAACGGCAATTTTGATTATGCTTGGTACATATCTATCGCATTATCTATTTTTGCTGGTTTGATACATTTACCTATAAAAGAGAAGCCAATTGAAAGACCGCAAATCGCATAAACTTAAATTTAACCCGTATTTAGAAAAACTTTATCAGTCGGATAAGCCACTGATAATCTACAAAGTTGATAATGGTTATGACATTTATACAGATTTTTCTAAAAAAATTAATTTAACAAAAAAAAATATACATAAATTTTTAAACTCTTTTGAAAGAATGAAATTTAAAAAAGAAACTGATCAATATGTTGGTTTTTTTGGATATGAAATTTTAAATTATTTACTTGGTATTAAAATTAGCAAACAGTCTAAAAATGGTTTTTATAAAGGAGTTTTTTACAAACCAGAAACAATCATTAAAATAAGAGATAATATTTCAATATTTTCAAATAAAAAAAAGCACGAATTTAATAATTATTTTAAACCAACTAAAATTTTATCACCCTTTAAATTAAATATTAAATATCAAAAATACAGAAAAATATTTGATATTTTTTCAAAAAAAATAAGACAAGGAGAAACATATCAAATAAAAATTTGTACAAAATATCGTAATAAATCTTCAATAAATCCAATTAATTTTTTCTGGAGATTAATGAAGTCAAATGCTTCACCAGAGTCTTTTATGATAAGAGATAAAAATTATTCTATTGTAAGCTGCTCACCTGAAACTCTATTATTAAAAAAAGGAAATAAAATTATTACCAAGCCTATTGCTGGCACATTAAGAAAAAGTAAAAAAGCAAACAGATCTAGTGCCTTAAAGTTTTTTAGAAATAACATTAAAGAGACTAAAGAACATAATATGATTGTTGATATGGAAAGAAGTGATTTATCCAGAGTTTGTATTCCAGGAACAGTAAAAATTGATAAAGAAAAGTATGTTGAGGAATACAGACACTTATTTCATTATGTTACAACCATATCTGGAAGCTTATTAAAAGGTATGACTATAAAAAATATTATCAAATCTATGATGCCTGGTGGATCAGTCATAGGTTGTCCAAAAGTACGAACTTTGGAATTATTAAATCAACAAGAAAAAGAGAATAGAAATATTTTTACAGGTAGTTTTGGCTATATAAAATTTAATAAAGATATGAGATTTAACATAATAATAAGATCTATACTAAATTATAAAAATACATCAGAAATATCCGCAGCATCTGGAGTTGTATTAGATAGTGCAGCAAAAAAAGAATTTAATGAAAATTTTATCAAAGCAAAATCATTATTAGAATTATTTAAATGATTTATATAATAGACCATCAGGATTCATTCACATGGAATGTAGTTCATCAATTCTCTCAGTTTGATAAAGTTTATTGTTCAAATTATTTTGAAATAAATAACAGTTTATTAAATAAATCTAATACAATTGTATTATCTCCTGGACCCGGTTCACCCAAAGATTATCCAAATACTTCAAAAATTTATAATAAATTTAAAGGAAGAAAAAAAATCATAGGAATTTGCTTAGGGTACCAGCAAATATTACATTGTGAAAATGCCAAAATTATTCAACAAAGGAGAATATTCCATGGTTATCAATCTGAAGTAAAAGTTGTTTCGAATAAATCCATCTTTAGAAAGAATTCCAAATTTAAAGTCGGAAGATATCATTCACTTAAGCTTCAAGAGCCATTTACCAAAGAAAATTTTGATATTACCATGAGATGCGCTAAAACTAATATTGCTATGGCTTTTGAAAACAAAAGAGATGATGTATATGGTTTTCAATTTCATCCAGAATCTTTTTTAACAACAAATGGTAAAATTCTTATTAAAAAAATCTTACAGTCGAAAAGATCTTAAAGAAAAAGATTTTAAAGATCTATGGAATGCCCATGGGGTATTTACAACTATGTGGATCTATGGGAAACCTCAAAAGATTTTATTTTTTAAAGAACACATAACAAATCTCATTAAGTCTACTAAAAATTACAAAATTTATGATCGAAATTTAAAAAGAAATATATTTAAATTAATTAAATCTAATTTAAATAAACAAAAAAATTATAATCATTTATTGAGAATTGCTGTTACCAAAAGTTTAATTTCTATTTCTTTGAGAGATAAATTAAAAATTAAAAAAAATCTCCAGTTAAAGTTAGTAAATTACAATAGAATTAAGCCTGAGCATAAAAATCTAAAGTATAAATTTATTTTAAAAAATTTATCTAAAATGGATAATACAAAATCCGATATTGCTCTTTGCTCAAATGGAAAAATTCTAGAAACAGGAACTTCAAATATTATTTTTATAAAAGATAATAAATATTATTCACCTATCAGAAAATTTTATCGAGGTGTTAATCTAAAGTTTTTTGAAAAGCAATTTAAGATAAAAAAAACTAATATTAATATAAATAAATTAAATCAATACGAGGAGATACTTCTAATCGGATCTGGAAAGGGAGTTTCCACAGTTTCATCCATAAAAGAGAAAAACTGGAATAGAAAAAAATATAAATCCTATGAAACTTTTGTAAGTAAATATCAAACTCAAATACTAAAACAAAAAAAATTGAGTAATTATTTATGAAAAATCCAAATAACCCTTGCATATTCTGTTTTACAAAGAAAAAGGAATATCTTTTTGAAAATGAACTAGCTTATGCAACTACTGACACTTATCCTGTATCAAAATTTCATTCACTTATAATTCCAAAGCGGTGTGTTAAAAATTATTTTGATCTAACCTCAAAAGAAATCTTAGCCTGCAATAAATTAATAAAGAAACTAAAAAAAAAAATTGAAATGAACGATAAATCTGTAAAAGGTTTTAATATTGGTACTAATTCGGGCAAGGTTGCTGGACAATCTATTAATCATTGTCACATTCATCTGATTCCAAGACGAAAAAATGATGTTAAAAATCCTCAAGGTGGTGTTCGAGCTGTAATTTCTGCTAAACAGCATTATGTGAGGAAAAAGTAACTTTTATTAACATTTTTTTATTGAGATGAGATTATTAGTCAGTTGAACTAATATTTTTTATAGATTAAGAGCTTAGATTAGTATTATATTTAGCGGAGATAATAATATGTTCACAACCAATCCATTTGCTGTTCTTTCTTCAACAGTTCCTTCAATTGCTTTGCAAGCATTTGTTTTGTTGATGTTAGCGTTAGTAGTGATTGGAACACTGATGGATATTATTCATAAGAAGAATGTAAAATATTTTTTTAATAATGCTAAAAAAGCAAAAAAAGCAGCAAGTAGAGAATTAAGTCTTGGCGAGAAAACAGCGATAATTTCTAAAACTGTAGTACATGATATTGGAACTACATCTGAATTAGGTTTGGGTAAAAGAAGATTTGCACATGTATTAGGAATGTATGGAACAATATTATTTTGGATCGGGTCAGGTGTTATGATATTTGGATATTCTTCTCCTAATGCGGTAACTCCATCTATATGGCCAATCATTTGGCACGCTGGTGCAATTTTAACTTGCCTTGGAGCTTATTGGTTTTGGTTTTTTTTAAGAGTAGATGTATCTGCTGAAGCTCACTCAGTTTTTAGAATCATAAAAGCAGATTTATTTGTTTTAGCTTTAGTATTATCTTCTACGTTTGGTTTAGCTTGGTCGTATTTCCAATACTCAGGATCTACCGGTTTAAGTGTTTTATTTTTAATTTTGTTTGCGGTTGCTAACATAGTTTTATTTGGAGGAGTTTATTGGTCTAAATTTGCTCATATGTTCTACAAACCAGGTGCTGCAATCCAAAAAAATTTAGCAGAAGCAGATGGTTCTAGAGATAATTTACCTCCACCTGCAGATGCTCCAGAACAATTTGGACTTGGAATTAAACGTGAGGCACCAAAGCACTATTAATATGATTGATAAAATTTTAAAGAAAGGTAATAAGTAGATATGTCAACTTTTGTATACATGACGAGATGTGATGGTTGTGGTCATTGTGTAGATATATGTCCATCAGATATCATGCACATAGACGAAACTATTAGAAGAGCAAAAAATATAGAACCAAATTTTTGTTGGGAATGCTATTCATGCGTTAAGGCATGTCCTAACCATGCAATTGATGTAAGAGGATATGCTGACTTTGCTCCTATGGGTCATAGTGTTAGAGTTAGAAGAGAAGAAGAAAAAGGAACTATTTCTTGGAGAATTAAATTTAGAAACGGTACAGAGAAAAATTTTGTATCGCCAATAACAACAAAACCTTGGGGAAAATTCATACCAAAATTAGCTGAAGCTGATACTCCTAATCAAGGAGAGATTAACTCACAAATTTTATATAATGAGCCACATGGTTTAAATACTGAAAAAGATTTACCAACATTAGATAAGAATTCATTTAAGCAAGGCGTTTATTATTAATGGCTAAGCACAAAACTATCATCGAAGAATGTGACGTACTAGTTGTCGGTGGAGGTATGGCTGGAACAGGGGCTACCTTTGAGGCAAGACACTGGGGAAGAGATTTAAAAATAATCTGTGTTGAAAAAGCAAATATAGATAGAAGTGGTGCCGTTGCACAAGGTCTTTATGCTATTAACTGTTATATGGGAATGCAGTGGGGTGAGAATATGCCAGAGGATCATGTAAGGTACGCTAGAAATGATTTGATGGGTCTTGTTAGAGAAGATTTAGGTTATGACATGGCGCGTCACGTAGACTCAACTGTTCATATGTTTGATGAATGGGGTCTTCCAATGATGAAAAATAAAGAAACTGGAAGATATCAAAGAGAAGGTAAGTGGCAAATAATGATACACGGCGAAAGTTACAAACCAATTGTAGCTGAAGCTGCAAAAAAATCTGCTGATAAAATTTATAACAGAATAATGATTACTCATCTTTTAAAAGATGAAAAAAATCCAAACAGAATAGCTGGTGCAGTTGGCTTTAATGTTAGAACTGGAAATTTTCATGTATTTAAATCTAGAACAGTAGTTGTTTCTGCTGGAGGAGCATCGCACATATTTAAACCAAGAGCAGTTGGTGAAGGCATGGGTAGAACATGGTATGCGCCTTGGAGTAATGGATCTGCTTATGCATTACCTATTCAAGCAGGTGCAAAAATGACTCAAATGGAAAATAGAATTGTACTTTGTAGATTTAAAGATGGTTATGGTCCAGTTGGAGCATATTTCCTTCATTTAAAAACATATACTCAAAATGCTAATGGTGAGAACTATGAAAAGAAATGGTATGAAGCTACTAAAGAATTAGTTGGAGAATATATAGACCATCATCCAACACCAACTTGTTTAAGAAATCACGCATTTATTCAAGAAACAGCTGCAGGTGGTGGACCAATTCACATGGTTACAAAAGAAGCATTCCAAGACCCACACTTAGAAACAGTTGGATGGGAAAACTTCTTGGGAATGACAGTTGGACAAGCGGTTGTTTGGGCATCTCAAAATATTGATCCAAAATACACAAACCCTGAATTAACAACTTCAGAACCATATGTAATGGGATCTCATGCTACATGTTCAGGAGCATGGGTTAGTGGACCAGAAGATATAGCACCTGATGAATATTTCTGGGGATACAATAGAATGATGACTATCGATGGATTATTTGGAGCAGGAGATGCAGTTGGTGGAAGTGCTCATAAGTTTTCATCTGGTTCATTTACAGAAGGAAGGTTAGCATCTAAAGCTGCTGTTAAATATATTCAAGATAAAAAGGCTGATGATATCGAAGTTTCTGATGCACAATTAGAGAAGCTTAAAGAAGAAATATTTAAGCCAATTGAGAACTATACCGTGGGAAGAAATGAAATTACTGGAGGAACTGTTTCTCCAAGCTATATTTTACCTATACAAGGACTACAAAGACTACAAAAAATTATGGATGAATATTGTGGTGGATTAACAAATAATTACATGACAAATGATAATCTACTTAAAAAAGGCTTAGAACAGCTACAATTACTTCAAGAAGACTTAGATCATGTAGGAGCTGAAGATTATCACCAATTGATGAGAGCATGGGAACTTAAGCATAGAGCTGTAACATCAGAATGTGTTGCTCATCACACTTTATTTAGAGAAGAAACGCGTTGGCCAGGCTATTATTATAGAGGCGATCATATGAAACTTGATGATGAAAACTGGCACTGCTTGACTGTTTCTAGAAGAGATCCTGAAACTGGAAAATTTGAAATGGAGAAAAAGCCTGTTTATCATATCGTTGATGATAAAGAGAAGAAGCAAGCTTCCTAACCATTTTAGATGAGTATTGTCGACAAATCAGACGAAGAAATCATTAAAATTGCTGATCCTATCTGGGATAACATGGTTAGATGTTCCAACATGAAAGACTATGGTGGATTTACTAGGGATTTATCATCACAAATGCTTTACGGGGCCAACGAAGTAGAGCTAGGCAAGCAATGGGCAAGCAATAAGCTAATCTCAAGCCTTAAAGAGGGGTGTAAGGCTATAGGCTGTCTAAGAAGAGGCTTGTACGTAACTGTTATCTATAAACAAAACAGTACAGAGATACCAGGAGACTTTTTAGGTCGACTTGTCCTTGGAGAAGAGGGAGATGAGGTCAAAGTCTTCGGGGCAACTATTTTTTAAATTTAATTAAATATTATTTGCATTTAATTAAACTTGTGGTATTTCGCAGGTATGCTTCAAGCTTTTAATCAAAATATTAAGAAAATCCCTTTATTAGTTTCAAATCAGCTTTCAAAAATTATTAAATCTTTTCTATATCTTTTTATATTTTTTACTTGGGCAATTATAATCTTAGGAACATTTCAAAATTTTATTTAATTTATTCTTATAATCATTGACTTTAGATTATGAGAGGAATAGTTAGATTATATGGAATATTTTCTTCCAATAGCTCAAGTCGAGATTAACATACTCTTTATATTTGGTTTAAGTTTAGCAGTTGGTATTCTTTCAGGATTGTTTGGTGTAGGCGGAGGATTTTTAATGACACCATTTTTAATTTTTTTAGGTATTCCACCAGCTTATGCGGTGCCAAATGAAGCAAGCAATATTTTAGGTACATCGGTATCTGGTTCAACTACTCATTATTTAAAAGGTACATTAGATTATAAAATGGGATTGATGATTGTAGTCGGAGGAACTATTGGAACTTTACTTGGAATCTTAACTTTTTCTTATTTTCAAGATATTGGAAAAATAAACATCGTTATCTCTTTAGCCTACATGTATATCTTAGCTATACTTGGAACTTTAATGCTTATTCAAGGAGTATCTGAAATTGATAAGGCAAGAAAAAAAATTGTTGTTAGAAAAAAATTACATACTCATTATTGGATACATGGACTACCTTTTAGAATGCGTTTTAAAAAATCAAAAGTTTATGAAAGTGCATTTACTCCAATTATTATTGGTTTAATTGTCGGATATATTGCAGCAATTATGGGAGTGGGTGGTGCATTTATATTGGTTCCTGCAATGATTTATATTATTGGAATGCCAACAAAACTAATTCCTGGTACATCTTTGTTTGTTACAATATTTGTTAGTGCAATCGTAACTGTCCTTCATGCTTTTAATTATGGAACAATTGATCTTGTTTTAGTTTTTGTACTTATACTTGGCTCAATTATTGGTGTTCAGTTTGGTCAAAAAATTGGTGAAAAAGTTGATAGCTCAGAATTTAAAACAATCTTAGCAGTACTTTTATTATTAGTTGGAATTGCTATCGCTTATGACACTTTTATTAAAGATGATGTAATTGTTGAAACGGTAGTAAATGGAACTAAAAACCTTGGTAACATTGCACAGTTTATTTTAGATTATTCTAAAGACCTTCCAGTTTTTTATGGACTCACATCAGTTGTATTAGCAGTAGTTCTTGGTATTGGAGCTGCAATTTTAAGAAATTATATTTCTAAGTGGAATAAAGCAAGAGAAGCTAAGCTTAAAGCTTAGGCACTTCTATATAATTTAGTCATAACAAACTCTCTATGACCTAGTGCTTCAGCACAAGTTAATCTTCCGTTTGCAACTCTTATCGTTGCTTTAATTAATTCATCACCTGCTTCATCTAAATTCATTTCTCTTGATAAGATTTTAGAAACATCAACATCAATATGCTCACTCATTGTTCTAGCAGTTAATGGATTAGCAGTTAGTTTAACCACTGGTTCAATCGGGTTTCCAATTATATTCCCTTGTCCAGTTGGAAATAGGTGAAGATTAAATCCTCCTGCAGCTTGTAAAGTTACACATTCTGCAGCAGCTGATGAAGTATCCATAAAGTATAAACCTGGACCTTTAATTGGTTCTTCTGCCGGTTCTAGTACATCAATAAATTTACATCCACCAATTTTTTGAAAGTTTCCAAATGCTTTTTCTTCAATTGTAGTAAGTCCACCTGCTATGTTTCCAGCCGTTGGTTGACTTTCTGAAAGATCGTCTGTTGCTTCTTTTAATATGAAATCATTATACGAACTCCAAGTTTTTCTAAATTTTTCTTGAGCTTCAGGAGTTTTTCCTCTTTTTTCACATACAGTTTCAGCACCCGTTAATTCAGATGTTTCACCAAAACATAAATGAACACCCAAGGGCTCTAATTTATCCATTAAATTTCCAACCGTCGGATTTGATGCTAATCCAGATGTTGTATCAGACTCTCCACATTTAACTGAAATCCATAAATCACTTATAGGACGCTCTTCTCTTTGTTTTTCTGACGCCCAAATTGAAAATTCTTGAGCTTTCTTTGAAACTCTTGCAATTGTGTCTATATCTCCTACACCTTCTATACTATAACCTTCAACTGGTTTTCCAGTCGTTGCAATTGCATCAACAATTCTTTTTGTCCATTTAGGCTCAATACCAATTACTATAACTGCTGCAACATTTGGATTTTTTCCTGTTCCAATCATTGTTCTAAAATGAAGCTCTAGGTCAGCTCCAAATTGTAATCTTCCATAAGAATGTGGAAGTGCAATCGTACCTTTAATATTATTAGCTACAGCTTCAGCACAAGCATTTGAAATATCATCAACAGGTAAAATTATTACGTGATTTCTTGTACCTGTTCTTCCATCTTCTCTTTTATATCCTAAAAACGTTTTTGGAATTTCCATTTTACCACTTTTTAGTTTTTACGTTGTGAACATGTACATGCTCACCTTTTTTAATTGATTTTACTACTTTGCCAATATCATGCCCGTACTTTAATATTGTATCTCCCTCGTTAAGATCAGTCATTGCAATTTTATGACCCAAAGGTATTTCATCCATCGATTGAATTTTTACTGATTTATCATTTTCCATAATCCAGCAATCACAGTCTTGTTTAGGAGTAATTTTTTCAATAACTACAACACCTACATTGTCTTTTTCATCGTGGATTATAATATCTGTGCCAGCCATTGTGACGATTTCTTTGTTTGAAATTCGATCCAATTTATATATGAATTGAGCACTTTGACAATTAAAAAATAGAATTAAGAAGGATTAGATATGGCTAAAATGACAACCGAAGAAGCTTTTGTAAAAGTTTTACAAATGCATGGTATCGAACATTCGTTTGGTATTATCGGTTCTGCATTCATGCCTATTTCTGATCTTTTCCCAGAAGCTGGAATAACTTTTTGGGACGTTGCTCATGAAACAAATGGTGGATTGATTGCTGATGGTTACACGAGAGCAACTGGAAAAATGTCAATGGTGATTGCTCAAAATGGTCCAGGTATTACAGGACTTGTTACACCAATAAAAACTGCTTACTGGAATCATACTCCACTACTTTTAGTTACACCACAAGCTGCAAACAAAACTATGGGCCAAGGTGGTTTTCAAGAAGTAGAGCAAATGAATTTATTTAAAGACATGGTGTGTTATCAAGAAGAAGTTAGAGACCCATCAAGAATGGCAGAAGTTTTAAACAGAGTAATAGAAAAAGCATTTAGAGGTTCAGCGCCTGCGCAAATAAATGTACCAAGAGATTTTTGGACACAAGTTATAGATATAGAATTACCTCCAATTGTAAGATTTGAAAGACAAGGTGGCGGAAAAGATGCTGTTGATAGAGCTGCAAAATTATTATCAGAAGCAAAATTCCCAGTAATTTTATCTGGGGCAGGAGTTGTTATAGGTGATGCGATTGATGATTGTAAAAAATTAGCAGAAAAGCTTGATGCACCTGTATGTAATGGATACCAACATAACGATAGCTTTCCAGGAAGCCATCCATTAGCTGTTGGTCCATTAGGTTACAACGGATCTAAAGCTGCAATGGAGTTAATTTCAAAAGCTGATGTAGTTTTAGCATTAGGAACAAGATTAAATCCATTTTCAACATTACCAGGATACGGAATTGATTACTGGCCAAAAGATGCAACAATTATTCAAGTAGATATGAACCCCGATCGTATTGGTTTAACTAAGAAAGTTACAGTTGGTATTTGCGGTGATGCTAAAATGGTAGCTCAACAAATATTGGAAAAACTTTCATCAAATGCTGGAGATAATGGTAGAGAAGATAGAAAAAATCTAATTCATCAAACAAAATCTGCATGGTTGCAAACTCTCACAAGTTTAGATCATGAGGATGATGATCCGGGAACTGTTTGGAACAAAGAAGCAAGAGAAAGAGATAAAGATAGAATGTCTCCAAGACAAGCATGGAGAGCTATTCAAGCTGGGATGCCAGAAGATGTTATAATTTCAAGTGATATTGGAAATAATTGTGCAATTGGTAACGCATACCCAACATTTGAAAAACCAAGAAAATATTTGGCACCAGGTTTATTTGGACCATGTGGATATGGATTTCCATCTATTCTTGGAGCAAAAATTGGATGTCCAGATACTCCAGTTATAGGTTTTGCTGGTGATGGAGCATTTGGAATAAGTATGAATGAAATGAGCTCATGTGCAAGAGAAGAGTGGCCCGCAATAACGATGGTAATTTTTAGAAATTATCAATGGGGTGCTGAAAAAAGAAATTCAATTTTATGGTTCGATGATAATTTTGTGGGAACAGAGTTAGATCCAGAATTAAGTTATGCAAAAGTTGCTAATGCATGTGGTTTAAAAGGTATTATTGCAAATACAATGGAAGAAACCACTAAAGCTATTAAACAATCATGTGAAGATCAAAAAAAAGGTATTACTACATTTATCGAAATAATTCTAAATCAAGAATTAGGTGAGCCATTCAGAAGAGATGCTATGAAAAAACCAGTTAAAGTAGCTGGTATAAGCAAGAGTGATATGAAGCCTCAAAAGTCTCTTGTTAGTTGAGATTAGTAAAATTTCATTATAAAAATAATTATTGGATTTAATAAACGACAATTTCTGTGGATGGACAAGACAACTTCCTGAAAGAAGTAATTTTAAATTACTAGATCAAGACATTTACTGTGATTATTTAATTGTAGGGGCTGGGTATACAGGATTATCAGCTGCTAGAAAACTTTCAGATATAATGAAAGATAAAAAAATTATTCTCATTGATGCACAGTTAGCGGGCGAGGGTGGAAGTTCAAGAAATTCAGGCTATCTAGTTGATACTACATTAAATGATGGTTTTACATCTAACAGCGATAAAGAGAATTATGTAAAAAAAACAAAAATATATCACTTGGGTATAGAAGCTGTTAGAAAATTTATAAAAGAATATCAGGTCGATTGTGATTGGAACGAATGTGGAAAATATTTTGCTTCTTCTAAAGAGCAAGATGAGACAAAAGCTCAATCGTTCAGCAAATTATTAAATAGTCTTGGTTTTAAAAATAAAATTTTATTTAACAAAGAGTTAACTGAAAAATTGGGAACGCCTTTTTATAAAATTGGAGTTTTTACCTCAGGAGGAATTCTTTTAAACCCCGGTAAATTAGCTAGAGCAATGGTTGATACATTGCCAGATAATGTAAAATTATATGAAAATTCTCAAATTTATAATTGGAAAAAGATTAATAACAAAATTGAATGTTTTACAAAAAAGCACAAAATAACTACTAAAAAAATTATTTTTTGCACAAATGGTTTTTTGAAATATTTTAATGTAAAAAAAAATTATAGTTTCCCAATCACATTAACTGCTAGTCTCACGAGAAAACTCACAGATAAAGAATTTAAAGATATAGGTTCTCCAAAAGAGTGGGGTGTTCTTCCTATAAGACCAATGGGTGCTACTATAAGAATGACTAAAGATAGGAGAATACTTATAAGAAATACTGCAGAGTTAAGAAACCCTTTTTCAATGAATAGAAATGAATTAAATAAAAGAGCTGCAATTCATAAAGAAGGCATCAAAAAAAGATTTAAACAATTACCTGATAATATAATAGAGAGCAGTTGGTCGGGAATTGTATGTAGAAGTGGTAATAGCTCTCAAATATTTGAAAAAATTGATGATAATATTTTTAGCGCAGGCTGTTACAATGGATCTGGCATTGGAGTAGGAACACTATTCGGTGAACAAATAGCCTTAATGGCCTCTAATCAACAATCTAATGAAATTGAAGTAATACAACAAAGAAAAAAACCAAACTGGTTACCACCACAACCCTTTTTAAATTTGGGAATTTACACTAGATTAGCTTACGAAAGGATAAAAGCTCAAACTGAAATTTAATGAAAAAAAATTTAAAGCTTATAGTTTTTTTAGTATTAGGAATTATTGCTCTTTACATCTCAACTAACTATTATAATGATTTTAATAGAAGCAAAACTATTAAAGCATGTATAATTGGAAAAGCTGAATTAGATTCTAAAAAAGCTAAAGAAGACAGATTATCAAATGAACAAATTAAAAAATTTTGTGAAGATCAAATAAAATGATGAAAAAATCAAAAAGATCAGATGTTGATCCATTTATTGTAATGGATGTAATGGAGTCTGCTAGAATTGCTGAAGAAAAAGGTAAAGATATAATTCATATGGAGGTAGGGCAGCCGGGAACACCAGCACCTAAGATTGCGAAAGATTATATTACAAATGAGATAAATAAAAATAATCTTGGTTACACAGTATCACTTGGTCTACCAGCTTTAAGAACAAAAATTTCAAAATTATATGGAGATTGGTACAATTTAGATTTAAATCCAAATAGAATAGTAGTTACAACAGGGTCTTCCGGAGCCTTTATATTATCGTTTTCTGCATTGTTTGACAGTGGAGACAGAGTTGGAATTGGATCTCCAAGTTATCCTAGCTATAGACAAATACTTAAATCACTAAGTTTGGAAACTGTAGATATTCAAACCAAACTACAAAATAGATTTCAACCTGTTCCAGAAGATATTACAAATAATAATTTAAATGGAATTCTTGTTGCATCACCTGCAAATCCAACTGGATCTATGCTGGATAAACAATCTTTAGAGAATTTAATTAATACTGCAAATGAGAATAATGTAAGTTTTATTAGTGATGAAATTTATCATGGAATTCAATATGAAAATAATCCAACATCAGCTTTAGAGATTACAGATAATTGCTATGTAATTAATTCTTTTTCAAAATACTTTTCTATGACTGGTTGGAGAATAGGATGGATGGTTGTACCAGATGATCATGTTAGACAAGTAGAAAGGCTTTCACAGAATTTATTTGTTTGTCCTCCACATGCAAGTCAAGTTACAGCTCTTGCTTCATTAGATGCAAATGAGGAGTTACAATCAAATGTTGAAGTATATAAAAAAAATAGAGAGATACTTTTAGAAGAATTACCGAAGGCAGGATTAAAAAAGTTTTCACCACCTGATGGTGCTTTTTACATTTATGTTGATATATCTGAATATTCAAATGATAGCTTAGCTTTTTGTAAAAAAGTTTTAGATGAAGCAAATGTTGCGATAACACCAGGAATTGATTTTGATCAAAAAAGAGGAAATTCTACTATCCGATTCTCATATGCCAGAAGCACAAAAGATATAATTGAAGGTGCTAAGAGAATTAAAGATTTTATGTCTAAAAATTATTAAAAGGGGTCAGCTCAATTGGTTATTACCAAAAGAGCTCCCCTTTTTTATGCCATTTTGGCCAAATCCATCAAATGGATTTAGTTTGTGTTATTTTTAATATGTGATATCTCACCAGCTAAGTGTCAGGTGGCGTTATTCTAAGCATTTGCACCTCCTTCACTTATAAAAATAAGTTTAAGGAAGGTTGTATTCAACAAATTTATTTCTATTTTTTATAAATAAATTATTTGAATACAACCTATCTCTTTAGTAGATTCTCGATATCAAAATAATAAAAATATTCCAAAACTCTTAAATGAAACTTATGTCACAGAGACAGACAATAAATATATTTGTAATTAAAATCTCATGAAAACAATATTTGTTATTGGATCAAAAAAACATACTTTGAAATACACTAGAAAAATGCCAGAAGGTGAAGTTAAGAAAATGAAATCTTTTGTTACAAACAAAGGGCAAAAACTTGAAAAAACTTCAAAATTTAAAATTTTAAAAGTATCAGACGACAAAACTTCAAGAACTTTCAAAATAAGTCTTTAATTGTTTAAAATGAACAAAATCGTATGGTTCAGGAACGATTTACGTGTATCTAATAATGATGCATTTAATGAGGCTGTAAAATCAGGAAAGATTTTACCAATTTACATATTTGATAAAGAATATCACAAATTACCTACATCAAGCTCATTTCATCTAGATTTTTTGAAATCATCATTAGAAGACTTAAAAAAAGCATTGAGTGAAAAATATAATTCTAAACTCAACATATATTATGGAGATACATTAGAAATATTAAGTCATTTAACTGATAAATTTGAAATAAATGAAGTTTATTCAAATATAATATTCAAGAACATGTATATAACTAACTTAGATAAAGAAGTTAGTTTTTTATTTAAAGAAAAAAATATTAATTGGAAAATATCAAATCAATTTGGTGTTCAATTAAATCATAGAATAAGAAATAAATGGTCATATAATTGGAATAAATTTATAGATAGTGAAAGCGTAAATTCAAATTTAAATTGCGAGTTTATTTCAGATAATTATATAGAAGATTTATCAAAAATAGAAACAAATAATTTAGAAAATGGAAAAATTCAAATTGGTGGAAGACAAAACGCACTTCAACTTTTAGATTCTTTCCTTAATGACAGATCAGAAAATTACCAAAAAGAAATGTCTTCGCCGATAACAGGAGAAATTTCTTGTTCAAGATTAAGCCCTCATATTGCATTTGGAAATATTTCTATCAAAGAAATTTTTAAAAAAACTAACGAAAAGTTAAAATCAAATTTATCTTTTTCAAAAAAGAAATCCTTAATTGCTTTTAAAAGTCGATTAGCCTGGCACTGTCATTTTATTCAAAAATTGTATGATGAACCAGAAATTGAATTTAGAAATATGAATAGCGCTTATAATGGAATAAGAGAAAATGATTTTAATGAAGATTATCATTTAGCTTGGAAAAATGGAACTACTGGTTATCCATTTGTTGATGCTTGCATGAGATACCTTAGAAGTAATGGATGGATTAATTTTAGAATGAGAGCAATGTTAGTTTCATTTGCGTCTTATCAATTATGGCTTGATTGGAAAAAAACATCAAAACATTTAGCAAAATTATTTACAGATTATGAACCAGGTATACATTATTCACAGTTTCAAATGCAGTCAGGAACAACAGGAATAAATTCAATAAGAATTTACAATCCAATTAAACAATCAATTGATCAAGATCCCACTGGAGATTTTATAAAAAAATGGGTTCCAGAATTAAAAAATGTTCCAGGAAAATTAATTCATGAACCATGGAAATTGACATTCATTGAACAAAAAGGAATTAATTTAGAAATTGGTAAAGATTATCCATCACCAATAGTTGATAATAAAATATCGACTAAAATTGCTAAGGAAAAAATCTGGAATGTTAAGAAAACAACAGAAGCAAAAGTGATTTCAGCTGAAGTATTAAGTAAACACGCTAGTTTATCTCAAAGAAGATAAAATTTAATTACCGTAAGGTATTCCAACTAATTTTCCATTTTCATTATAAAAATAAAAAAAGTTGGGGTTTATTACTTTTGGCTTTTTTGAAAGCGTTTTAGATTTATTTATTGATTTATTTTTTTTTAATTTACGTTTCACACCTTCTTAATACTAAAAAAAATTAGGTAAACTATTGATAACTTTTCAACCCAGATATGCATTTATTTTTAATCAATAAATTCAAATTAAGTATATCTATTCACTCTATCTATGAAATTATCTGAATTATTTGAGCAAAATGGCTTTGATCTAGGAAATCTAAAAGAATATTATGACTTAATAGATGGAATATCAAAACATATAATAGCTGAAAGTGATGAAGTTTTAGCAAAGCAGCATCAAATTTCAGAAAACATTTATTTTTTAATTAAAGGCAAAGCTACATTTACCAAGTATTTTGAAAAAAAATCTATAACCTTTGCAAAAATAACAAAGCCTGCAACACCATTAGGTATATCTGGACTTAATCAACCCAATAGATTTATGGGTGAAATATTTATTGAAGGTGGAACAGAATATATCTCCATAAAACTAGATGATTTAAGGGATTTACAACAAAAAAATAGTAAACTTATATCAACATTATACTCAGCCATTTCGTTTTTTTCTTTCCAACTGCTTGTCTCTTCAAGAAATTTAAACACTTTGTATAAAGATGATGAAATACAAATATCTCCAGGCATCCCATCAGAAAAAAGTATTACAAATATACATAGAATTAAATCTGCTACTTTTTTTTCAACACTTACTGATGATGACTTAGAAAAGTTTATTAAATTAGGTAATATTAAGATGTATTCATCAAATCAATATATAGTTAAAGAGGGAGATGTTTCTAAAGGTTTAAAGATATTATTAAGTGGTAAAGTTGATGGCTTATTCCATAACTTTATTAATGGAAAAATAAGAAGAAATTTTAGAACTCTAACTAGAGCTGGTATTGCTCTAACTTTATCTTCCGGGAAAGGAGATTTTTTTAATCCATATACAATTAAATCTACCAGGGATACAAAAGTTTTACATATTTCCAACGAAGCACTTGAAAATCTGATTATTTCTGACCCTGAATTATCAATAAAGATTTTCAAAAGACAATTGTGGCAGTTAGGACGTTTCCAACAAAGTGCAACTGGTCTAACAAAATATTCAGCAGAAAACGAATTAGAATTTGTTAATTTATTATTGAAAGATAATACCGCAAGAATACCTGCTAGTTCTAAGTTATATAGTATTCCACATTTATTGAAGAGTACTCATACTTATGCAATGGCATTTGATGTTGTTTACGAACTAATTATTAAAGGAAATGAGATAGAAAAATCATTATCTAGTTTAATAAAAGATACCTTAAATAATTTAGAAAGAGAGTCTCGTTTCCACAGCCAATTAAATATTATTTATAATAGAGTTTCAAATTCTTCTAGTAATTCAGATAAAACAAAATTAAGAGAGTTAACCAATTCAAATTTTACTAAAGCTTTTGATAATGTTAAATATATAATTAAGGGTTGGGAAAATTTGCCAGATGAACCAACAAATATTTTTTTCTACAATCACTTAGCTGCTATAGATGATAACCAGCTTGCAAATGGGCATTCATTTTCAATCGACAGTCATTTTATCAGTTCAAAAATATTACATCCAAAATATAATGATGGAGGCCAACGTATCGTTAGAACAAGTCGGAACACAGAATTTTGGAGATATAATTACTATGAAAATTTAGATTACATTTTTGTTCATACCCCAGAGTCTGATAAGTTGGACGAAAGCGAAGAGGAAAAGAAATTAAGAAAACAAAAGCTTTTTGATGAAGCTCAAAAGGTATTTAATCAAAAACAACCGATTGTAATTGCCCCCGAAGGAACATCAGAAACAGAAGATAATAAAACAATAACATCTCCAGGACCATTCAAAGCTGGAGCATTTAACCTTGCATTTAAACTTAACCCAAAACCAAAACTTATTCCAATTGCTCTTGCTAATTTTGATTATCCAGTTTCTAAAACAATATATTCAGCAGTTATTAAGGAGCCAATAACTATAAGTGATCATGTCAAAGATCCAGAAAATCTAGAGGAAATGAAAAGCTTCTTAGAAAATTACAGAACCAAATTTAGATCTTATGTAGAAGAAGCTATTGATTTAGCTAAAAATGTTCAAGACAACATAGATAAAATAGAAAATTTGAAAACTAATGTAAATTTAGTTAGTCCAGTTGAAGAAGAGTTTGAATTAGATGTTAGAGAATTAGAACATAATTCTTTTCAACAGACGAAAACAAATAACAGTGTTGCCTTGTATGGAAGTTCAACTTTTAAAATGTGGGATAATGCTAAAAATGATTTATCAATAAATAATCTTTATAATTTAGGTTTTGGAGGTTCAACTTTAGTATCTTGTAGACGATATTTTGATAGACTGGTTGCTCCTTTAAACCCATCCAATCTTTTCTTTTATGCTGGAGATAATGATATTGGTTATGGAATGGATAGTGATGAATTGTTAAAAGAATTTTCATTATTTTCTAACCAAGTTGAAGAAAAACTACCAAATGCAAAATGTTTTTTTATTTCAATTAAGCCTAGTCCTTTTAGAAGAGACCTTATGACAACAATTTTAGATGCAAATTCAAAGATAAAAAAATACTTAACTAATTTAAAAATGTGGGATTATGTTGATATTACAACACCAATGATAAATGCAGGTTATGATAAGTTTTATGATGAAGATCCACTACATATGAACGAACTTGGATATAGTTTGTTAAGTAAGCTTGTAAGAGACAAAATTTATAATTAATATTTTTTAATGAGTTTTAAAAAATATCTATGGAAATGTAGATTGTTAGTTCTTAATACGCCTAATTACAGTCATCCAGAATATAAAAGATCAAAAGATTTGTATCAAAAAGACATTAAAGGCTTTCACAAAAGATATATAAAATTAGTTACTAAATTAGATAAATCAAAAAAATTTAAAATTAGTTTAATTGGTTTTGATGGCACAAAAAAAATTGAGTTAGATAAAATATATACAAAAAAAATCCTCGAAATAGTCGATAAAATGCCAATGAATAAACTAATCAAAGATAAAAAATTTAAACCTTTAAATCTTTCTTTGTTTTCAGACTATAAACCAGAGACAACCTTAAATGGCTTAGGTTTTAAAGATAAGGAAAAAGCATTGTTTACTGTTTCGGCTATAAAAAAAAGACCAATAAAATACCAAGTAAATGTTATTGCAACTATGCTAGGTAGAGCAAAAAATCATCCAAATAAAACAAAAGACATGAATGATGCTATAATTGTTTTTAAAAAATGGATGAAAAATTACAAAGCAAATAAAAAATAATGAAAAATAAAGGTTTCACCTTAATAGAACTCTTAGTCGTTGTAGCAATCATCGGAATATTAGCTGCAGTTGGTGTGGTTGCTTATAGTGGTTATACTGAGGCAGCAAAAGTTTCAGCAACTAAGTCTAATCATAAAACCATCACAAATATGGTGGCAGCAAAGTCAGCATTGTGTAGTGTTGGAGAACCTATAACTTATACAGATATAAGTGGTAATGAAAAGTCTGTTAACTGCCCCTTAAACATTGACTCATTTATTAGTTATATGAACCAAACAGTTTATGGTATGAATTGGACTAGTCCTTTTTACGGAAATAATCCACCGTATGGATCTTGGTGTAAACTTAATGTTACTAATTGTAATCCACCTGGTTATATGACAGCTTGTCCTTCGCATGCTCAACAAGGAGGTTATTTATCTGTTTTCAAATTAAATGCTAACACAATAAAAGTTTGCTCAAATTTAGGAAATAGTTCTGGTCAAACTAAATATATAGAAAATACGATTTCATATGAATAAAAATGGTTTCACATTAATAGAACTCTTAGTCGTTGTAGCAATCATTGGTATTTTAGCTGCAGTAGGTGTTGTTGCTTATAATGGTTATATAAGCACAGCCAAGAAAGCTACATGTCTTAAACAGCATAAAGAGTTAGTAAAATTTTGGAATTCAAGAATTAAATGGTGTGAAATGGGAAATGATAGTTGGACATTTCAGGGAATTGGATATCAAAATAATCTTTACCCAACTAGAATGATATGTAATTGGAGAATGTATACCTATGAAAGCAATTTACAAACTTATTGTCATACATATTATAAAAATGCCATTACAGGAGCAGACTATCCGTGTTCAAGAATACACCTAAGTAAATTTCCAAAAATAGTTCAAAAACAAGATCTAGGAATGATGTATATAGCACAAACTGATAGTAATGATTTGAAAAGTAAGACTACTGAAGTTGCCGCTTGTTGTGAAGAAGGGAAGCCACCAGTTTACCTTGATATAATAATGGATTAACTGAGCTTAATATTCACAAATGATTGATTTTTTATTTAAAGTATCACTGCTAATACTTGGTTTGATAGTAATCAGATTTGGCATAATTCAGATTAGAAAGTACAAAAAGGGAGAAATTAGATCAAAGAATAATATTTTTAGTCAAATTTCATTCTTAATTTTCTTTGCTGCAATTATAGGGTTAGTTATTTATTCAATTTTAGGCTTACTTGAGTAAGCTAATTTATCTCATATATTAATTTTTAAATTTCAATAAAGAGCTTGAATATGAAAAAAACTATCTTCATACTTCTTAGCATTTTATCAGTATTTAGTTATGCTAATGCCAAAGATTTTTTCATAAATATTACCGATCAAATAGCAGAAAATGAGTTTCGATTAAGCTATGGAGTTTCAGTTACTGATGTTAACCAAGATAATAATTATGATTTTGTGGTAACTGGCTTTGGTTTCAAAAATTTAGCCCTTTCTTATAAGAATGGAAAATTAATAAATATTGTAAATGAAAAAATATTTACAGATGAAGAAAGAAGAACAATTGGTGTAGCAGCATGTGATATTGATCAAGATGGCTATGAAGAAATATATTTCTTAAATACCGATACATATAGTGGATCAAAAATTTATTCTGATCGATTAATAGATTTAAATAATAATAAATTTGAGGATTTATTTGAAAAAGAAATTAATCAAAATGAATTAAACTTAACAGCTGGAAGGTCAGTTGTTTGTGTAGATAGAAATGGTGATGGTGCATATGGTATTTACGTTGCAAATTATGGTGGTCCAACTCGATTTTATGAATTAATTAGAGATCGAATAAAAGACCAAGCTAAATCATTATCAATTGATAAAATTACCGGAGGTAGAGCCATAGTATCTGGACATATTCTTTCAGATAGATCTGATATTTTTGCTGCAAATGAAAGAGGAGATAACTTTTTATATTATAATTCTAAAGGTTCATTCCAAGATGTAGCTAAAGAGTATGCAGTTCAGGATAGATTTGAAAATGGTAGAGGCACAGCTTTAAGTGATCTTTTATATAGAGGACGATTAGATATTTTATCTTCAAACTGGGATGGAATGCATAGAGCATATGTTTTAGATGGTGATAAATTTAAAGATATATCAACATCTCCGTACAATGATCCTACAAAAATAAGAACAGTCATTTCTGCTGATTTTGATAATGACGGATATGATGAAATTTTTATGAATAATATTGGAGAACCAAATAAACTTTTCAAAGTTTTAGATGGCGGAGTATTTAAAGAAATTAAAATGGAAAATGGCCTAGAGACTGTTGGTCTTGGAACTGGAGCAGCTGTTGCAGACGTTGATGGCGATGGAATTTTAGAGCTATTAGTTTCACATGGAGAATCAGGTTTTCAACCTTTAACTTTATATAAAGCAGATGTACAAAATTTTAATTATCTACGTATTAAACCACTTAATCAGTATGGAGCTCCTGCAAGAGGTGCAACAGTAACAATGAAATCTAATAAAAGAATTCACTCAAAAACAATAGATGCAGGCTCAGGATATCTTTGTCAGATGGAACCCGTTGCTCATTATGGAATAAGAAAAGGTGAAAAAGACTTTAAAGTTGAAATTAAATGGACTGATGGATCAATAGAAACTTTTGATATAGATGAATTAAATAAAACTTACGAATTTAGACAAAAATTATAGGACAATACTACTCATTATATAGTGTTGAAAAATTATAAAGCTTTTATATATCAAGTTTATGACTATTTGTTCTTTATCATTATTGGCATTATTTGTTTCAGGAATTGTAATGTATCTTTTTAGGGAACCATCTGAGGAAGAATTAAAAAAATTCAATAGTAAAACTCAAGACCGAAGTAACTGGTCAAATATGGGTTTTTAAATCATTAATTAATGTACAGTATTAAAAATATACTTAGTCTTATTATATTTGTTATTTTTTTTTCAATTCCGATAAATTCAGTAAATTCTCAAGAAAAAAACTATTATCAAGATATCGTTAATGATTGGAATAAAATTTTCCCAGACAGAAATAGAAATGCAGCAGGTCCTAAATTTTTTAAATATATAATAGATAAAGATATCTCTTATGAAGATTTTGTAGAATATAATAAATTGTATTGTGCAGTATCTGGTTCTTTAATAAGCCCAAATGCAGTACCGGAATATGTCTATTTAACTGAAGACAATACAGGTAAAAAGATATGTGGTGAATATTATAGATGCTGCATTCCATGCTCTTGTGATTTAATGAAATATTCAAAAACAACTAAGATGAAACATAAATTTAAAGGCATAGAAAAAGAATTTTATGTGTTCACAATTGAAAATCCATGTGGGAAAACAGATTTTCCTGAAAGGGTAAACAAAAAATATTTTTGTAATGGCAATGATTTAGATACGAAACAAGTTTCAGTAGTAGATGGAAAACTGGTCATTGGTTTATTACACAAAGCCAAAACCTGTACTCAATATAATGTTAACGCCATTGACAGGCACCAAGTTACAGGCAGATATTGCACACTTAGAAACAATACCCCATTAGATCAGCTTCAGTCAGGTATGGGAGATATATTCATTAAACTTGCAAGATAACACCAAGATTATATATTCATCAAAATGGTATTGTATAACGAAAAAATTAAACACCTAAGTTGTTCAGATTTAAGGGTATTTTTGAAAAGATTGGTCAAAGATAAGATAGAAAAAGAGTGGACTGAGGACTTCATTGATAATATGAACCTCGTAATAATCCCTAGAATGACAATAAAAAGACGTTATGAGAATAAGGGTATAGATATGTCAAGACTGATTGATAATCCTACCTACTATAAGCATGTCAAAAAGAGTGTCGACTCCAGAGGCAATCTTGAATTTAAAGATCGATAATTTTTTTTCCGATACGCCAATTTAATCCCTAGCACTGCATTCATATTTTCTGTAAGCTGTTTTAAAAAAAACAAACTTAAGAGGGAAATATGAACAAATATTTTAAGATAATTGTTGTTTTATTATCGTCTCTATTTCTAAGTTTCTCAGCAAATTCAACTGAAGTAAAATTTGGACACGTAGGAAAACCTGGATCTTTATTTTCTGCATCAGTTGATCATTTTGCTAAACTTGCAAATGAGAGATTAGGCAGCAAAGGAAAAGTAACTGTTTTTGGTTCTTCGCAACTTGGTAAAGATAAACAAGGAATGCAAAAACTAAAATTAGGTACAGTTAATATGTGGTTACCTTCATCAGTAATGGCATCTATTCATGATGAGTTTGGTGTATTTGATATGCCTTTCATTATTAAAGACAGAAATCATATGAATAAAGTTGAAAGCCAAGTTTTACCAGGAATGTTTAAAAATCTTGAAGATAAAACTGGATACAAAGTTATTGCTGTTTGGGAAAATGGATTTAGACATATCACAAACAACACTAGACCAATTAACACTCCAGGTGACTTAAAAGGAATTAAATTAAGAACACCTAAATCAAAATGGAGAGTTAAAATGTTCCAATCATATGGTGCAAACCCAACTCCAATGTCTTTCTCAGAAGTATTTACTGCTTTGAAAACAGGAACAATGGATGGACAAGAAAACCCATATGCTCAGATTGCTAGTGCTAAATTCCAAGAAGTTCAAAAATATTTATCAATTACAGGTCACGTTTACACTCCTGCTTATGTAACAGTACATAAAGACCACTGGAGCAAACTACCTGCAGATGTACAAAGTATTTTAGAGCAAGCTGCTAAAGATACACAAAAATTTGTGTACGCTGAAGCTGCTAATCTTGAAAAATCTTTATTGGGAGTTATCAAATCAGCTGGAGTTCAAGTTAACGAAGCTGACAAAGGTGCTTTCATTAGTGCAAGTAAAGGAATATACGATCAATTCGCGTCAGAAGTACCAACTGGTGGTGCGTTAATTGATAAAGTATCGTCTTTAGCAAATTAACATAATTTGTAACAGGCCCTCCACCAGAGGGCCTGAAAAAAAAAATGACATTGCAAAAATTTATAAATTCTTACGAAAAAATATTAAAACTAATACTGTTTATAATGATGGTAGCATTAGCAGTAACAGTTTTACTTGGTGTTACTTTTCGTTTTGCTGGTAGTGCTTTAGTTTGGTATGACGAGGTTGCAGCTGTTCAGCTTGCTTGGATAACTTATTATGGTTCAGCCTATGCGGCTTTAAAAGGTTCTCATATAAGTGTTCCAAGTATATTTAAAGCATTTCCATTAGTACTTAGAAAAATTTTCTTTGTAGTGTCAAAATTAGTTGTTTATGGTTTTTTAATATTATTGGCTTACTATGGTTATTTAGTTTTAACTCTTATAACAGGAGAAACCCTGGTAACATTAGAGTGGGTTCCCCAACCCTTTGTGCAATCAGTTATTCCAATTGCATCATGTTTATTTATTTTATCTGAAACTTTAAGAATTCCTGAAGACTATAAAAATTTAGTTCTTCAAACAACAGGTGACGAGCAAACAGGAGATATTTAATGATAATTCTTACAATGTTTGCAGTTCTTCTACTTCTTTTATCTATAAATGTACCTATCGCTATTGGCCTTGCAGTAACAACAATTATTGCAATGGTATTGAAGACGGGAACAAGTTTTTTAATTGATACAGCAATTGTTATGTTTGATGGATCAATGAAATTTCCATTAATTGCTATTCCATTATTTATCCTAGCTGGATCAATAATGAATAGTGCAGGTATTTCTAGAAGATTAATTGCTTTTGCTTCAGCGCTTGTTGGATTTATCAAGGGTGGTTTAAGTATGATTAACATTGCTACCTCTATGTTTTTTGCAGAAATCTCTGGCTCTGCAGTTGCAGATGTTGCTGCACTTGGATCTATTTTAATTCCAGCGATGAAGAAAAAAGGATACCCTGGTCCTTTCGCTGCTGCAGTAACTTCATCTTCAGCGTCTTTGGCGATAATTATTCCACCTTCAATACCAATGATTGTTTATGCGGTAATGGCTCAAAGTTCAGTAGTACAATTGTTTGTAGCTGGAATTGTTCCAGGAGTAATAGGTGGCTTCTTCTTAATGTTAGCAGCATATATTACTGCAAGACGTAAAAATTTTCCTGTTGAGGAAACATTTAATATTCCAAATGTTAAGAAAACTGCAAAAGATGCAGCTTTAGCATTTTTATTACCTATCATTATCTTAGGTGGAATTTTTGGAGGAGTTGTAACTGCAACTGAAGGAGCGGGTTTAGCAGTTGTAGCATCATTAGTTATTGGATTTATTTATAAAGAAATAGATTTTAAAAGATTATACGAGTCAGCTTGTGAAGGAGCAATTCAAACAGCTTCAGTAATGTTATTGGTAGCTGCATCTGTATTACTGGGTGAATTTTTAACAATTGAACAAATCCCACAAAAAGTTGCAGAGTCAATTATTGATTTTACAAATAATAAATATGCAGTCTTAGGAATACTTAATGTATTTCTTTTAGTAATAGGTTTCTTTTTACATTCAGTTGCCGCAATAATTTTAACAGTTCCAATTGTAATGCCATTAGTTAATGCTGTAGGTATTGATCCAGTTCACTTTGGTATAATTGTAACTTTAAATTTAGCAATTGGACAACAAACACCGCCAGTAGCAAGTGTACTCGTTACAGCTTGTTCCGTTGCAAAAGCAGACATATGGGATGTAACAAGATCGAACATATCCTTTATATGTGTATTATTAGTATTGTTAATGTTAGTAACTTATGTTCCAGCTATACCAATGACTTTAGTTGAATTTTTTTATAGGAGTTAAATGAGCAAATTAATTAAAGTAAATAAAAAAAATAAACATTTAGTTGAAGTTGTTATCAATAGACCAGAAAAACTAAATGCGATGACTAAGCCAATGTGGATTGAGCTTGGCAAAGTTTTCAAAAAGTTATCTAAGAATAAAAACTTAAGATGTATTATTATAAGAGGAGAGGGTGGTAAATCTTTTTCACCAGGAAATGATATTGGAGAATTTAAAAAACAAAGATCTTCATCCAAATTAGCAAAATCTTATGGAAAATTTTTGCACGGGACACTTGGTGCAATTTTTGATTGCCCAATACCAACAATTGCTTTGATTGAAGGAATATGTGTAGGAGGTGGATTAGAAATAGCGGGATGTTGTGACATTAGAATTTGTGGCAAAAGCTCTAGGTTTGGAGTTCCAATTAAAAGATTAGGTTTAACAATGGCTGCAAAAGAACTTGAGGTTCTTTTAAAAGTAACCAATTACACAACGGCAATGGAAATATTATTTGAAGGAAGAGTATTTGGAGCTGATGAAGCATTTCAGAAGAGGCTAGTTAATAGAGTTGTGAATGATAAAGATGTTGAAAAAGAAGCCTATAAATCAGCAGAATTAATATGTGAAGGCGCTCCAAAAGTTGCAAGGTGGCATAAGCAATTTGCAAGAAACATTTTAAAAAATGGAAAAGTCACAGAAAAAATAAATAATCTTGGTTACAAATGTTACGATACCCAAGACTTTAAAATTGGATATCAATCTTTCTTAAACAAAACAAAACCAAAATTCAAAAATAAGTAATAGATGACTGCATCATTAAAAGGCATTCGTATACTTGAGATGGCACAAATAATGGCTGGCCCAACTTGTGGATTATTATTAGCTGATCTAGGTGCAGAGGTAATTAAAATAGAAAAGACACCCGGAGGAGATGATACTAGAAACTTCTTACCACCAGAAATTAATGGCGAGTCTGCAGCTTTTATGATGATGAATAGAAATAAGAAAGGTATCGCATTAAATTTAAAAGACAAAGATGGAATAGAGATATTTAAAACGATGGTAAAAAATTCTGATGTAGTTTTGGAAAATTTTAGAAAAGGGACATTAGAAAAATTAGGAGTTGGTTATGATGTTATGTCAAAAATTAATCCTAAAATCATATTATGTGAAATATCTGGATACGGTAGAACGGGTCCTTACGCAGATAAAGGAGGATTTGATTTGGTTGCACAAGGAATGAGTGGATTAATGAGTATTACTGGTGAAAGCAAAGATAAACCACCTATGAAAGTAGGTGCACCTATAACAGATATTACAGCAGGTTTACTTGCAGCCAGTGGAATTTTAGCAGCATTAGTTCATAGAGAAAAAACAGGTGAAGGACAAAAAGTTGATACATCTTTATATGAAGCAGGTATTGTTCATACATATTGGCAATCTGCAATAGCAGGTGCCACAGGAGAGTCGCCTGGTCCTTTAGGTTCAGCACATCCTTTAACAGCTCCTTATCAAGCATTTAAAACAAAAGATAAATGGATAACAGTAGGTGCTTCAAATCAAAACACTTGGTTGATGTTGCTTAAAGCAATTGGTCGTGAAGACTTGCAAGAAAATGAAAAATTTTCATCAAATTTAAATAGAAAACAAAATTTAAAAGAATTAGTTGATATTCTTAACGAAGAACTAATTAAAAAAACTTCTAGTGAATGGTTAAAAATCTTTGATGATAATGGATTACCATGCGGACCTATTAACTCTATAACAGACATGTTTAAAGATCCTCAAACAATTGAAAGAGAAATGGTTATAGAAGTAGATAATAAAAAAGCTGGTAAAAGTATGGCTATTGGTATGCCAATTAAGTTTTCAAAAAGTAAAACAGAAAAATCAAAAGGTGCTCCAAACTTAGGAGAACACACAAAACAAGTTATGCAAATTTTTGGTTATAAAGATGATCAAATAAAAGATTTTTATGATAGAAAAGTAATAGTTTAGTTTCTACTATCAACAATTAATGTATCTTTGGAGCCTCCACCTTGCGAACTATTTACAATTGTACTTCCTTTTTTTAGAGCAACTCTAGTTAATCCCCCCGTCGTAACATAGGTAGATTTACCAGTTAAAATAAAAGGTCTTAAATCTAAATGCCGTGGCTCAATATTGTCAGGGGTAATTGTTGGAACTGTTGATAAAATTTCCAAAGGTTGTGCGATATAATTTCTTGGATTTTTTTTTATATTTTTTATCATTTCATCTTTTTCAGCTTTTGATGCTTTTGGACCAATCATGATTCCATAGCCACCTGAGGCATTGGAAGGTTTAACTACATATTTTGAAATATTATCTATAACATGATCTCTATTTTTTTTATCTCCACACAGAAGAGTTTCAACTTGATCGATAATTGGTTGTTCACCTAAATAATAAATGATCATTTTATTAACATATGAATAAACTGCTTTATCATCTGCTACTCCTGTACCTAATGCATTTATTATTCCAACATTACCTTTTCTCCAACATTTAAAAACGCCTGGCACACCTAGCAATGATCCTTTGAAAAAAACTTTAGGATCCATAAAATTGTCATCAATTCTTCTGTAAATACAATCTACTTTTAAAGGTCCTTTAACAGTTTTCATATAGACGTGATCGTTTTCAACAAATAAATCCTTGCCCTCCACTAAAGCTATACCCATTTGTTCAGCTAAAAAGGAGTGTTCAAAATAAGCAGAATTGTAGATACCAGGTGTCAATAAAACCATGTGTGGGTTGGTAGTTTTCTTTGGAATACACTCTGTCATACAATTATATAATTTATTTGCATATTGATGTACTGAGGAAACCTTATATCTTGTAAATAATTCTGGAAAAATATCTCTCATAACCATCCTATTTTCCAACATATATGAAACTCCCGATGGAACTCTCAAGTTATCTTCTAAAACTAAAAAATCTCCATCTATATTTTTTATCAGATCTATACCAGATATGTTTGACCATGATTTGTGTTTAGGGGAGAAACCCTCACATTCTTTTAAATATAAAGGGGAATTAAAAATTAATTCTTTTGGTATTACTTTATCTTTAAATATTTTTTTTGCATTGTACACGTCATCAATAAATAAATTTAGTGCCTTAACTCTTTGTGCAAGTCCTTTAGCAACCTTTAACCATTGGCTTTTTGGTATGATTCTAGGAATAATATCTAAAGGCCATTTTTTTTCTTCAGCTCTATTATTTGCTGCATAAACTCTAAAATTTATTCCCCTAGCACTTATTGTACTTTGACAATTTTTTTCAATTTCTTGTAATTTTTTTTTCCCATACTTTTCAAGTATCCCTGCAATGATTTTAGCATGACTTCTCAACTTCTTTTCTTTGCTGATATAACCATCAAAAGTAGATTTTGAGTCGTAGTTTTTCCAAAAATCAGACATAATAGATTAATTTTTTTACATAAGAGTTGAATAAGCAAATGATTAAATTAGATAGCTGATATGAAATAAATGGGTTTTATTGTAATCACATATAATTTAAACATTTAATTTACTATGACTTATTGTATTGGCATTAAAACTGAGACAGGACTGGTTTTTGCATCAGACTCCAGAACGAATGCTGGACTTGATAATGTGAATATATATTCCAAAATGCTAACGCATGATATTGGAGATAGAACAATTGTAATTGTTACATCAGGAAATCTTGGAACCTCTCAAGCAGTTTATAATTCCATCAAAAAAGATTTAAAAAGTGAAACAGGTATTATGAATTTAAATACTTGTAGTGATTTTGAGCAGATTGCATCATATATAGGCTCGCTTAATATTGAACACTCGTCTCCACAAGGGATTAATACTGACAGTGTATTATTAGGCTCAACATTTATTGTTGGTGGTCAAATAAAAGATCAACCACCAGAATTATATTTAGTTTACCCTCAGGGCAATTATATTCGTCCAGCAGATAGCAAACCATATTTGGTCATAGGAGAAGTTAAATACGGAAAACCTATTTTAGATAGAGTAATCACACCAAAAGTTTCAATTGGAGATGCATCGAGATGTGCCCTAATATCAATGGACTCAACATTAAAAAGTGATTTAACAGTTGGTCCACCTATAGATTTTGCTGTAATCAAAAAAGACGAAATCAAAATAGCATCACTCAAATGTTTAAATATGAATGACCCTGAATTTTCCAAAGTTTGTAATCAATGGTCACAAGGTATTTTCAAGATATTTGACTCTTTTCAAAGATTTGATTGGGAATAAAACTAATATTTGGTGTATTCTTTAATTTCTTTAATTTTAGAACCAGTTTTATTATTTATTTCTAATTTTAATTTTGCCCTTTCATCATTAAGGAAGTGAACATCTCTTGATAATTTAATAAATTTTTCACCAAAATCAGAATTTTTTTCGCAAAGCCTTTTGTCATCTTCTATTACCCAAAGCTTTGAATTAATTTTTTTTAGTGAATTATATAAATTTTTAATTTCACTGTAATTTTTAATATTTGTATTTAATTGATCTTTTAAAATTTTATATTCATCATTTATAAAGTTTAGTTTCTCAGGATCTTTTATTTTTTCAGATTTAATTTCTAAAATTGAAATTTTATCCAGCAATTCTCCAACTGATACTTCTACTAAAATTTTATTCATATAAATTGATATTATGTTAAGTTGTTAAAAATATGTCTAATATACTTATTATAAAACATGGATCTTTAGGTGATATAGCGCAAGCAAGTGGTGCAATTCAAGATATATCTGATAATCATCCAAATGATGATCTTTATATACTCTCAACCAAACCTTATTATTATTTATTAAAAAAAAATCCAAATATAACTGATGTCATTTTAGATAAAAGACTTTCTAGGTTTAACTTAATTTATTTATATTTATTAATGAGAAAGATAAAAAAATATAAATTTGCTAAGGTTTATGACCTTCAAAATTCTAAAAGAACTATTTTTTATAAAAAGGTTCTATTTCCAAAAGCAACATCAGATATTTGGTCATCAACAGAAACAACACTTCCTGAAGGAACTAGTAAGATTGATTTTGATAAAGACACTGTACTAAACCGCTTTGAACATCAATTAAATGTTTCTGGAATTAAAACCAATCATGTAACTAAACCAGACTTTTCTTGGAGCTGTGAGGATATTTCTGAAATCAAAAAAAAATATAATTTAAACAAATATTTAATTTTATTCCCTTTTTCATCATCTCATTTAACTATAAAAAGATGGCCATATTACAATGAATTGATAAAAAAAATTAAATCTTCTTTTAAAGAGGAAATCCAAATTTTAATTGCTCCAGGTCCAAATGAAATTAAATTAGCTAATGATATTGAAGCTAATATTATTTTAGATAACAATAAAGCTCTAAATATTTCACAACTTTCATCATTAATTAAATATAGTTATTTTGTTATATCTAATGATACTGGGCCAGCACATATGGCGGCACATTTAAATGTAAAAGGATTGGTTTTATTTGGATCTCATACTACAGCTAAAAAAGTTAGTATAGAGCGAGAACATTTTAAAGCAATCCAAGTTTCAGATTTAACCAAACTTTCAGCAGATAAAGTATTTCAAAGAATGCAAGAAGCAATTAATTAGTTTTTTTAAATTTTGACAATAAAAAAGGCAAAAATAATACTATTATGAAAATTCTTAAAAAATGATGGTAACTCACAAATATTGGATCAATGTTATAAGCAACACTAATAACAACCATTTCATGAATTCCTCCAGGTGCAAAACTTAAAAAAGTTGGGATAAATTCAAACCCTATATAAGTAAGCAAATAAGCAGTTATCATTGCAACAATTACCAAAATTGAACTAACTATTATTCCATGAAATATAAAAAATAATAATTCTTTAATTTTTAGTCCGTTTAATCTGGTTCCTAAAGCGGTGCCTAGAAATATAAATGCAATATTTATAAATGCATCTGGAAATCTGGCATTAATAATTTCAAAAGTATAAAAAGCACCAGATAAAGCCATTGCACCAACTAAAGTAGGCGATGGAATTTTATAATTTTTTAAGATGTTTGCAAAAATGAAACAAATTATTAACAGAAATAATATTTCTAAAAAATATCTTTCGTTATAGATATTTTCATAGTTATAACCTGTCATTTCCGAGAAGCCTAAATTATTAATAAAAAAAATAGGCACAAAACTTACAATAAATATTACTCTTGTAGCCTGAGGGATCAAAACACCCTTGTCGTTTTTTGATTTACCAAATTCTAATAATGCTGCAGATATTGGAACAAATGCGCCCGGAAGAGCTGCTAAAACTGAAATAAATTTACTAAATTTACAAACTTTAAAAAAATAATAACCAGCAAGAATAGTACTGACTATTGTGCAGATTAACATCGCTAATGACGAAAAAATCCATAGATGAATTTTATACAATAATGTTACATTTAAAGTTCCACCAAGAATTATACCAACAATTAAAAATATGGGATTTAATAATTTAGTTGGAAAAACTATTTTAAAATTTGTAAATGCGAAGCATAAATTTAAACCTAAAGATCCTAATAACCAGGGCAAAGGCAGATTAATTAAAGTACCTAAGTATCCACCAACAAGTCCTATAAATAGAGCTTTATAACTACCTACTAAAGCTAAAATGTATTCCTTTATGTTTTTGGAAAAATTATATTTGAGCATTGACTAAAATTTATAACTTATGTTTAATGATGGTTTCATAAATATAATAAGAGAGGAAATAATGAAACTAATTAAAACTTTTATTTCAGTTTTATTCTCTGCTTTCCTTCTATTTTCATCAACAAGTTCATTTGCAGTTGAAAAATTACATTTTTTAATTGGCGGTGGTGCTGGTGGTGGTTGGGATGGAACTGCTAGAGGTACTGGAGAAGCATTAACAAAAGCTGGTTTTTTGAAAAGTGCATCATTTGAAAATATGTCAGGTGGTGGAGGTGGTAAGGCTTTGGCTTACCTAATCAATAACGCTCCGAAAGATACAGTTTTAGTTCAGTCAACACCATTGGTGTTAAGATCTATTACAAGACACAAAGGTTATGTAAAAGGTACTGGCACTTTATCTTATAAAGATGTTAAACCAATTGCAGGTGTAATTGGAGATTATGGTGCAATAGTTGTTGCAAAAAATTCACCTATCAAAAATTTCAAAGATGCAGTTGATCAATATCAAAAGGATCCAAAGTCAATTAAAATGGCTGGAGGATCTGTAAGAGGAAGCATGGACCATTTAATTGGTGCGTTAGCTTTCCAAGCAGCTGGAGCAAATCCAAACGATGTGATCTATGTTCCATATGATGCTGGTGGAAAAGCGCTTGCTGGACTTTTATCTGGAGAAACTCAAATACTTTCAACAGGTTTAGGTGAAGTAATGGGTGCTAGAGATCAAGTAAGAATAATTGGTATCACAGCTCCTGAAAGAGTAGGTGATGCACCAGAAGCTCCAACATTAAAAGAGCAAGGATATGATGTTCAGTTTGTTAACTGGAGAGGTTTCTTCGCACCAAAAAGCATGAGTATGAGTGACTATAACAAAATCTCTAAAATGCTTGGTGATGTTCAAAAGACACCAGAGTGGGAAGCTGTTAGAAAAAGAAATGCATGGGTAAATATTTATAACCCAGGTTCTAAATTTGATGCGTTCTTAGAAAAACAAACAGTTGAAATGACAGCTCTAATGAAAAAACTTGGAGTAATATAATCTTTATAGATTATTAAAGAATGTAAAGCAGTGAGAATAAGTCCTACAAAATTTATCTCACTGCTTTTTTTAGTTTTATCAGTATTTTATCTATACACTGCTTACAACATTCAAGTATTTGCATTTGATGAGAACGCACCATTCAATGCTAGGACTTTCCCAATATATTTAGGTTGGGCAGGAATAATTTTATCGAGTTTAAAAATAATTTTACCTGAAAAAGTTACTACAGAGGTAAATCATAAACACTTAGATTACAAAAGTATAATTTATCTTATAATTATCTCACTAATATATGCTGCTGTAATTTTAAAAATTGGATACTTTATATCAACTTCTTTATTTCTTTTTGCATCTTACTATTTCTTAGGTGAAAGAAGATGGGGATTGATGTTTATTTTATCTTTCCCATTTGTTGCTGCATTTATGTATTTGTTACACGGATTATTAAACATTTATCTTCGTGATCCTTTTTTAAAATACATTGGAGTTATGGGATGATCGAAGGAATACTTATCGGATTATCAACTGCTTTATCTCTAACAAATATTTTAATGGTGATGGTTGGATGTTTTGCAGGAACAATAATTGGAATGTTACCTGGACTTGGACCAATGACAGCAATAGCATTAATGATACCAATTACTTACGGCTTTGATCCATCAACAGGTTTAATTTTAATGGCGGGTGTTTATTATGGAGCAGTCTTTGGAGGATCTACATCTTCTATTTTATTAAATGCTCCTGGAATACCGGGAACTGTTGCAACAGCATTTGATGGATATCCAATGGCACAACAAGGTAAAGCAGGAAAAGCTTTGGCAATAGCAGCTTATAGTTCATTTGCTGGTGGAACAATTTCTGCAATATTTTTATTAGTAGCAGCTCCTAGTTTATCAAAAGTAAGTTTAGCTTTTAGGTCGCCTGACTATTTTGCACTAATGATTTTGGGTTTAACTGCAATTTCTGCATTCTCATCTAAAGGACAGTTTTTAAAAGCAATGATGATGGTAGTTTTAGGATTAATGTTAGCTACAGTAGGTCAGGATTCATTGTCAGATATAACAAGATTTACCTTTAACAATATGAACTTAACTGACGGAATAAGCTTTGTATTAATTGTCATGGCTACATTTGCAATGAGTGAAGCTCTTACAATTATTTTTAGAGGGAAAGATCCAAACAGAGCTGCTAAACAAATCTCATTAACAGAACTAGGTTCAATTAAAGTAAATAAAGAAGAAACCATCAAAATGGCTAAAACGATACCTAGGTCATCTATATTGGGTTTCTTGATAGGTGTTTTACCTGGTGCAGGCGCAACAATTGCATCTTTCTTAGCTTATGGAATGGAAAGAAATTATGTGAATGAAGAAGAAAAACAAAAATTTGGAAAAGGTAGCGTTCATGGTTTATCTGCACCTGAAACTGCAAATAATGCAGCTTGCTCTGGTTCATTTGTTCCATTATTAACATTAGGAATTCCTGGAAGTGGAACAACTGCTGTAATGCTTGGAGCTCTTTTAGGATTTGGTATTCAGCCTGGACCAAGACTTTATCAAACAAACCCTGAAATTTTTTGGTCGGTTATTATGTCAATGTACATTGGTATGGTAGTGCTTTTAATTTTAAATTTACCTTTAATACCTTATATCGCTAGAATTTTAGCAGTACCTAGAAATTATTTAATTCCTTTAATTTTATTTTTTTCAGTAACAGGAATATATTTAATGTCGTTTAATAATTTTGATATTTTCTTAATGATAGGTATTGCAGTGGTTGCAACTTTTTTAAGGCTCTATGATTTTCCCATGCCACCTTTAATATTAGCTTTTGTACTAGGGGGATTAATGGAGGAAACATTGAGAAGGTCACTTTTAATAAGTGATGGTTCACCTAATTTTTTATGGGATAGACCAATAACTCTAATAATATTATTGATCACAATCACAATTGTTGGGTGGCAAATTTTTTCAACTTTTAGAAAAAAAAGTTAAATATAAATTTTATCAGCTAGACCGTAGCAAAGAATTCCACTTAGAACTGTTAAAATTCCCGATGCAATAACACCTTCACTATTTGTTTTTTCGTTATGTCCAAGCTTATTGATATAAATTGTATATATCCCAATTAAAAAATATAAAACGTTTTGAGCAAAAATTAATGTAAAGAAACCCCATGTTCCTGCCAAACCATCTGCTTTAATTAGCATTATGTATAGTGCTACTAAGACTGATGCAATAAACGGTGCTCCAAAAAATCTAACCATCACAGCTGCAGAGTGATCTATATTGTATTGATCTAAAAATGACTTTGTTGCAATAACTGTTCTAAAAGCATAAACGGCGTAAACGATAAAATGAACAACAAAAATACTTAAATAAATTATTCCATTAAATTTATCTAACATAATTTAACTTTATAAGATTCTTTTGTAGTTTTCAATTATCTTGTCCCAAAGAAAATTTTCAGAGTGTATTTTGCACTCTTTTCCAAACTCAATATATTTATTACCTACAAATAAATTATCTATGCTTGAATAAATATCATCTAGGCTATTACCATCACAAATTAATCCTGTTTTATTATGAACAATTGCATCAGAAGCACCACCATCTTTACCACCTATTGATGGAATCCCATATTGTGCAGCCTCAATAAAAGAAATTCCAAAGCCTTCAACTGAGGTTTTGTGAATTATTGATGGCATTATAAAAATATTAGATTTTGCAATTAATGCATTTTTTAATTCATTAGATATATCGCTTAAAAAATTTACATATTTATCAAGTTTTAATTCTATAACTAATTTTTTTAAATTTTCTTCTTCATCTCCGTATCCTATACATGTGTAAGTAATATCGGGATATTTCTCTTTTAAATTCCTAATAGCCATAATAACTTTTTCATGATTTTTTCTTTTGTCAAATCTAGAAACAGTAATTAGCCTTTGTTTTTTTCCTTTAAGAATTTCTTCTGCTTGTTTAAGGTCATCTTTTGGAATTTCTTCAACGGGATCTACACCTGGATTTATGACTATTAACCTTTTTTCTTCAATTCCAAGACTAACCGCTAAATTTTTTGTGAAGTTTGAGTTTGCCACCACATGGTCAACTTTATTTAAAACTTCTAAAACTTTTTTGTTTAATCTAGATCCTTTAGGGTGATTAATTTCTTTAGAATGAATTAAACATATTTTCCTTTTTTGGGATTTTATGAGTTCTAAACTTTTCCAGTGATCTGCAATGATACAATTCACATTTTTATTTTCATTTAAATATTCATTTATAAGCAAAGATTTTCTATATTTTCTTAATAATTTAACTCCACTAACTCTTTCAATTGTAAATGAAACTTTGTCATCAAATTTTTTATGATCTTCATGATAATCGGCAAAAACTTTAACCATATCAATTTTTGATAAAGATCTTGCTAATCCCCACATCAGATTTTGCATACCACCAACTTCAGGAGGGAAAGTTCTAGTTATTATTAAATACATTAATTAGATGACCATTTAATACCACAGCCCATACTTGGGAATTGTTCTTCAGGACCTTTACCTGTTTCTGAAACTTGTTTCATAGCAATAAATAAATCACTGTCTCCTGATCTAACAGGTTTTAGTTCCCTTAATTCTCTTATTCTTCCTCTATATTGAAGACCAAAATCTTTATCATAACCAAAAAAATCTGGAGTACACACAGCATCATATTTTTTTGCAATGTCTTGTTTTTCATCAATCAGGTAAGGAAAATTAAACTTATGTTTAATTGCAAACTCTATCATTTTTTCAAAAGAATCTTCTGGATAATTAATTGGATCATTAGAACATATTGCAACTGAATTTATTCCTAAATCATTAAGCTTAGTACAGTCCTCCACCACATCTCTAATAATTGCTTTTACATATGGACAATGATTACAAATAAACATTACCAAAGTTCCATTTTCACCTTTGATATCATTTAATGATATTAATTTGTTCTCTGTAGATTTTAATTCAAAATTTTCTGCTTTTCTTCCAAAATCACATACTGGTGTTTTAATAGGCATAATGTAATAATATATAAATTATGTTTTACGATTTGGAAGATAAAAAACCAAAAAACTCTGGCGAAAATTGGGTAGCACCAAATGCAACTATAATTGGAGATGTCACATTAGAAAAAAACTCCAGTGTTTGGTTTAATGCTGTAATTAGAGGAGATAATGAAAACATTCATGTTGGAGAAGGTTCAAATGTTCAAGATGGAAGTGTTTTACATACTGATCCAGGTTGCCCTTTAAGAATTGGTAAAGACGTAACTATCGGCCATATAGTTATGCTTCACGGATGTACGATTGGAGACAATAGTTTAATAGGTATTGGAGCTGTCATTTTAAATAATGCAAAAATTGGTAAAAACTGCATCATTGGTGCTAAAGCACTAATAACTGAAAACAAAGAAATTCCAGATAACTCATTAGTAGTTGGAGCACCTGGTAGAGTAGTAAGAAAACTTACTGACGAAGAAATAGGTAAAATTACTGAGAACGCAAAACATTACCAAGATAATTGGAAAAGATACGTAAAAACTGTTTTTTAATATGCCAGCTGGGTATGTAATTGCACAATTAAGAGTAACTAATCCAGAAAATTATAAAGAGTATATTGAAAAAGTTAATCCAATTGTAAAAAAATTTGATGGAGAGTTTTTGGTAAGAAATGGTGAGTATCAAATATTTGATGGTGAAACTAAATTTCCAAGAATAATAGTTTTAAAATTTCCAAGTTATGAGAGGGCGCTAGAGTGGTATAATTCAAAGGAATATAAACCAATAAAACAAATAAGATTGGATAATGCTGAGGGGACAAACATAATAATTAAAGGACTTTAAAAGATTAATCTTTTAGCGACAAAATTTTAAAATTTATTTTCAACTCTGGGAATTTTCTATCTATAATTAATTTAATTTTTTTAAATGAATCCTTGTGAATTTTCTTTTCTATAGTTGAATTAAATTCTTTCTTTCCATTAACTATTTTAGCTGCACCACAATCTTCGTGATTAATTACTATTAATTTACTTATATTATGTAACTTTATTGAAGTTGATAAATTATCCAAAAAGGTTGATTGCCATTTTTTAAATTTTTTAGAAGTTACTCCGATGGCAGCTCCTGCAATAGTAAATGAGCTATATTTTCCAGTTAATTTTTTTTTCTTTAAATAATTAAAAACTTTTGGTTGAAACCTTGGATCCATACACGACAAGACCATAGCTTCATACTTTTTCATTATGGCACCAACCAAGTATCTTTACTATTATCAATGTCAAATCTAGCTCTTCGATGACCTTTTGCAGCTAAATACAACCATTCTATAGATTTAATTTTACACTGTATAACAGTAAAGTTTTTATATCCTTCTTCGCTTTGTTCTTTTGTATAATCAAAATTATCTAATTCAGGTTTTAAACCAGATGTTGGAATATCTGACTCTGTACCTGGTCCATTATCTACTAAGTAACATTTTCGACTTATATGTTGGGTTTTTTCCCAAGATTGTTTGGTTATATCATTATTGTGATTGATAATTGCTTCAACTTTTAATCTAACCTGTATTTTTTCATCTTTATCATAAAATAACATCGACGAATTCGGGTTTTTTTCTAATATTTTAATTTTATCAGATCTAATATCACTGTGGAATTGAACTATATTTTTTTGTTCATCTGATTTTCTTAGAACAACAATTCTACTTTCAATATTATCTTCACTCCCACATGAAAATACAGGTATTCTAAAAGGAGACGATCTATTAGTAACCGCATCAGTTAGCATTAACCAAATTTTCTTTTTTATTTCGGAAAAATCCTCGTAGTAGGGAACAGTGGTAGTCACAATTATTTTTTCTTTTTTAATCTAGCTATTAAACTTGAGCTATCCCAACGGTTTCCACCCATTTTTTGAACTTCAGCATAATAACCATCAACAATTTCAGTTACTGGTACAGGTGAACCATTTCTTTTTGCTTCTTCAATACAAATTTTTAAATCTTTTCTCATCCAATCTACAGCAAATCCGTAATCAAATTTATCAGCTACCATAGTTTTATATCTATTTTCCATTTGCCATGACTGAGCTGCACCTTTTGAAATAGTTTCCATCACTTTATCCATATCTAAACCTGCATTAATTCCAAAATTTACTGCTTCAGATAAACCTTGAACTAAACCACCAATACACATTTGATTAACCATCTTAGTTAATTGTCCACTGCCTGATGGTCCGATTAAAGTTACTTTTTTACTATAACAATCAATTATTGGCTCTGCTTTTTTAAAATCACTGTCATCGCCACCAACCATGACAGTTAAAATTCCACCTTCAGCACCTGATTGCCCTCCAGATATAGGAGCATCTAAAAAACCAAATCCTTTATCTTTTGCGGCTTTATAAAGTTCTCTAGAAATTTCAGCAGACACTGTTGAATTATCTATGTATACGCATCCTTCTTTAGCATTATGAAATAATCCATTATCGCCTAAAGAGACTTGTCTTAAATCATCGTCATTTCCAACACACGTAAAAATAAAATCAGCATCTTTAGCAGCTTCAGATGGTGTATCAGCCATATTACCTTTGTATTCACCAATCCATTTTTCTGCTTTTGATTTTGTTCTGTTAAAAACAGTTACATTATGTCCTGCTTTTGATATATATCCTGCCATTGGATAACCCATTACACCAAGACCTATGAAAGCAACTTTAGAAGTCATATTTTTTTATGTTTAAAAATTTAAGTTTAAAAGTAATTGTATTTGGATTTATATTTACATTTTTTTCAAGCTTTGGACAGAGTTTTTTTCTTGGAATATTCAATACAAGTATTAGAGAGACACTATCGATAACTCATGGACAATTTGGCTCAATATATGCATCTGCAACATTGTGCAGTAGTTTACTACTAATATGGGTTGGAAAGAAAATTGATGATATAAATATTTTCCGATTTGCAATCTATGTAACATTACTTTTATCTTTTTCTTGTTTTTTCTTTTCAAAAATTTCATCAATAGTTTTTTTATTCATTGCAATTTTCTTAATGAGGTTTTCAGGACAAGGAATGATGTCTCATACTGCAACAACAACAGTTTCAAGATATTTTACAAAATCTAGGGGTAGGGCATTAAGTATTTGCTGGTTTGGTTTATCTAGTGCTGAATTTATTTTACCTGTTTTAATGGTATTTTTGTTGTCATTAACAACTTGGCAAAATATTTGGACAGTAATTGCTTTATTAATTTTAATATTTTTACCGATTGCATCATTCTTTTTAGTTCGAACTGTTAATCTTGATACGAGAGAAAGCACTGGAGGTGAAGAATTTAAAGAGGAAAATATTAAGCAATGGAAAAGAATTGAAGTAATAAAAGATTATAAATTTTATATCGTAAGCATGAATATGCTTGCTATGCCTTGGATTGCAACTGGTGTATTTGTTTATCAATCATTTATTACTGAATCAAAAAACTGGGGACCATTTGTAATTGCGCAGTCTTTTATGTCTTATTCAGTATTTTCAGTAATTACACTTTTAATATCTGGTTTTCTAATTGATAAATTCACAAGTCGAAAACTTTTAATTTTTATGAATATTCCTTTATTTCTATCGACTTTTGTAATTGTTTATTTTGATGCACAATTTACTGCATTTATATTTTTAGGTTTAATTGGAATATCAAATGGTTTGGCGAATGTTTTGGGATCTTCTACTTGGGCTGAAGTTTATGGCGTAAAGCATATTGGATCTATTAAAGCTTTAACTACTGCTCTTATGGTTTTTTCAACAGCTTTCGGAACTGCTCTTTTTGGAATTTTAATTGATATTGGATTTTCAATTGAGAAAATTGCTATAATATCTGCGCTTTATATACTTATTTCTTTTGTTCTTCTTTTTTTAGTTAGAAAAAAATTAAATCCAATTTTAGTATAAAAATACTTGATTTTGTTGATCTTGGAGTATATTTAATCGCCCATGGCAAGAGTTACCGTTGAAGACTGCATAGATAAAGTAGATAGCCCATATGAATTAGTTTTGGTTGCTAAAGAAAGAGCTACTCAACTTAATTCAGGAATTGAACCTACTTTAGATAGAGATAACGACAAGCACACAGTTATTGCTCTAAGAGAAATAGCTGAAGAGACAATTAAAGTTCCAGATTTAACTGAAGCTGCAGTTTACAAACTAAGAAAACATGTAGAACAAATTGATGATACTGCTGAAGAAGATGAAGATATTGGTGATGATTTCGAGAATTTATACAAAGGTGAAATCTCAAAAAGTGGTGTACCAATTCTTCCTTCTAAAAGAGCTAGAAAAATCCCTGAAAAAATTCAAGTTTCAAAAGAAGATCTTGCTGAATTATCACCATCAGCTCAACCTGATGTTAATGTAGAAGCCCCAAGTGAGGCTGAAGAAAATGATGACGTCTCACTAGATCAAGTTACAGAAGCAGAAGAACAAGCTTCAGATAACGTAAGCGACGAAGAAAATAATTCTTAATTAAGAAAACTCTTTTAGTATTTTTTCCCTGTGTTCATCAAGATCAGGAATGTCCCCTCTAGTACTTTTGTCTTCGTATGAAGACATTTTTATGGGATTGCCTGCTAATCTAAAATCACCAACTACTTTATGATAGGCTTTAACAATCATGTTTCTTGCTTCAACTTGAGGATTTTCTACCGCTTCTTTAATATTAAATATCGGCCCACAAGGTATCTTTAATTTTTCCATTTCACTTACCCATTCAGAAGTATTTTTTGAAGTAAGTTTATCTTCAAAAATTGATTTTAGTTCATTCATATTTTCACATCTGAGTGAATTGGTATTAAATCTTTTATCATTCACCATCTCAGGTATTCCTAATACTTCACAAAGTTTTTCATATAATTTATCGTTACCTGCAGCAATAATTATATAACTATCCTTTGTTTTAAATGCCTCAAACGGAGCGATTGAAGGATGCCTAGATCCCATAGGTTTAGGAATTTCATTTTTAGATAAATATCTTGCAATTGCATTTTCTAAAATCGCAATTTGGCAGTCTAACATTGAAACGTCTATAAACATTCCCTTACCTGTTTTTTGTCTATCATACAAAGCTGCATTAATTCCGATTGCAGTAAAAAGGCCTGCTGTAATATCACCAATTGATGTTCCAACTCTTGTTGGTTCACTATTTGGATGACCTGTAACACTCATCAGTCCACCCATTCCTTGAACGACCATGTCATAAGCGGGTAATTCTTTTAAAGGGCCAGTCTGACCGAAACCAGATGCAGATGCATATATTAATTTTGGATATTTTTTGCTTACATCTTTCCAACCATATCCCCATTTTTCCAAAGTACCTGGTTTAAAATTTTCTACTAAAATATCTGCTTTTGCTAAAATTTTATCAAAGATTTTTTTATCATCTTCATTTTTTAAATTAAGCGCAATACTTTCTTTTCCTCTATTCAGTGACATAAAATATGCCGAATAGTCTTTTACAAAAGGTCCAAACTTTCTTGAATCGTCACCAATTTCCGGTGCTTCTACTTTAATTACACGTGCACCGAGATCAGATAAGATCATAGTACAATATGGACCCACTAAAACCCTAGTAAGATCAACAACTAATAAATTTTTTAAAGGACCATCCATAATAAGTATGTCATTTCCTTATATTGACTCTTCTGTTCAAGTTCAATTTAATATCATCATTATAAATAAAAAGGGGAAAACTATGTTAAGAAAAATAACATTATATTTGTCTTCAATAATTGTGGCTTTTTCAATAGTAGGATCTGCATATGCAGTTACATTAAAAGCAAGTCACCAATGGCCAGGAACTCCAAGAGCTGATGGCTCTTTTGACCCACGTCATGAAATGGTACAAATTATTGCTGATGAAGTAAAAAAAGCAAACGTTGATTTAGAAATTAGAATTTATCCAGCTAAGTCACTTTATAAGCCAAAAGAACAGTGGAAACCTATGACTACAGGTCAATTAGATATTTCTGCTTTCCCATTAGCTTATGCATCAAAATTCCATCCAGAGTTTGATGCTACATTAATGCCAGGAACTGTAAAAAATCATGAACATGCATTGAGATTTAATAAAGGTCCAATGATGACTGAAATTAAAAAAATAATCAGTGATGCTGGTGTTGTAGTACTATCTGATGCATGGTTAGGTGGTGGTTTCGCATCAAAAACTAAATGTATCAAGAATCCAAGTGATGCTAAAGGACAAGTGATGAGAGCTGCAGGAAAAGCTTTCAACCAAATGTTAGAAGCTGCTGGTGCAGGTATTCAAAGTATGCCATCATCTGAAATTTATACTGGATTACAAACTGGTGTATTAACAGGTGCAAATACAAGTTCAGGAAGTTTTGTAAGTTACAAAATTTACGAACAAGTAAAATGTGCAACTCCTCCAGGGAAATTTGGTTTATGGTTCATGTATGAGCCAATTTTAATGTCTAAGAAAAGCTACAATGCATTAAATTCAAGCCAGCAAGTGGCTTTAATGAAAGCAGGAAAAGTTGCTGAGAAATATATGACAGCTCAAGTAGAAAACTTAGATAAAAAGTTTGAGGAAGCATACAAAGCTGCAGGTGTTAAATTAGTGTATATGGATGCTGATGATCATGCTGCATGGGTTGATATTGCAATAAAATCATCTCACAAAGCTTTTGCTGAAAAAGTTCCAGGTGGCGATAAGCTAATGGAAATGGCTTTAGCAGTTAAATAAAATAATATATAAATAACCCCTATTTATTCTCTATAAGTAGGGGTTTTTTTATGAAAGAAAAATACTTAAAATTCTGTGATTATGTTGCAAGAGCTTGCGGAGCTTTTGCTGTTTTAGCTTTACTCTTATCAATTCTTGTTATTGTTGAATTAGTTTTTGAAAGATACTTTTTTCAAAGAGCAATAACGTGGCAAACAGAGCTAGTTACAATGCTTCTAGTTGCTTCAACATTTATAGGAAGTGCATATGTTTTAAGTGAAAAAGCTCATGTCAGCATGGAGTGGATTTATGATTTTTTATCAAAAAAAAATATTTTAAGACTTAAAATTTTTACTTCCTTAGTCAGTTTATTATTCTTCTTAATTTTATTCTATTTTGGTTT
>CACAIK010000001.1 GCA_902532525.1 uncultured Pelagibacteraceae bacterium | reverse complement strand
TAGAAACAAAGAGAAACAACAAGTTAGCGTTATTTTTATTTCATCAGTATTCAAAAAAAATAAAAATTATCTAGGTATTTATAATTTTATTAAACTAAAAAAACTTACAAATAAAAAGGTTATTGCATTAGGTGGTATTTCTAAATCAAATGTGAATATAATTAAACTTCTAAATTGTTCAGGTTTTGCAGGAATTTCTTTTTTTGAGTAAAAAAAAAGGCCCCAAAAAGGGGCCCTTTTTATAATTATTTAAACTAATTAGAACGCAAATGTTAAACCTAGCTCGTAAGCTGTTCTGTCATTTGTGTTAGTATTAGCAATGTTATCAACTGTGTTATATGCACCACCAATAGTTAGTGATCCCATAGTATATGATGCACTAACACCAGTAGATTCTTGGTCTTCACCAGAGTTGTACTCTAATGTGTGATTTCCAAAACCAACTGTTAAGTCATCACTTACTTGGTAAGTTAAACCAATACTAGTTGACTCTGTATCACTTGCTGATCCACCATCAACATCTTTTTCAGATGTTTGTACACCAACTGTGATTGGACCCATTGCATACTTAGCATACATTGTGTGCTCATCACTCTTAGTATTTGTTACAGCCTCAACATCACCTTGTGCATAACCAATTGTTAAACCGTCAACACCTGTATATTCAATACCCATATCTGAGTAAGATACATCAGTTACTGCGTCAGATGCATTGATATAAGCAAGTGTTAAGCTTACACCTGAATCATGACTGTATTTGTAAGTAAACATGTTGTTACCACTGTGACCATTAATGATTCCAGCGTCAGCACCACTTACAACGTCCCAAGCTTCTTCGTAAGCATTTGGCATTACGTCGTCTTTAGCACTCATAGCACCGTCACCACCGTGTCCAGCGAATGTTAAACTACCTGCATCACCAAAATCGAAAGAGATAGAGTGACTGTCAACAACGTTCATTGAAGTTGTTGAAGAGTACGAAGTACCTGAGTTAGTTTTTCCTGAAGCAGCGTCACCATCTAATTCAATTGATAGTGTAACACCGATATCATTTACATCTCCTGAAGCAGAAAATGTAACTGAGTCAGACATTGTCCAACCGTTACCAGTGTTAGCTTTGTCGTCACCACCACTGTAGTACATTGCAGCTCCACCAGATGCGCTTAAAGTAGCAGCTGATACTGAACCTGCAACTAGAGAACCAGCTAATGCTGTTAACCCTATTTTTGTATATTTGTTCATATTAAATACTCCTTTGTATTTATTAATATTAATATTAAACATGACTTATTTACCAAAAAGGCCTTTAAATACTCTGAAAATAACATTATATTTAGATATTTTTAATAAAGTGTTGCATAAATACATCAATAAAATCGTTAAAAATTAAGCATTTTTTTTGATTATTCGTACAATATTTTAAAAATAAGCTAAATGATTTAAATATTTCAAATATGAAACTAAAAAAAATTCAATCTAATTCTCTAGCTATAATATTATTTATTTTTTTCCTTAGTTCTTGTAAGGGAGGAAAACTGCCAGGAGCAGATGCAAGAAAAGTTTCATACGATCCTAAAGAAAGAGTTGCAAAAAATATCGAAGAAGGAAGAGGTTTTAGACTTTCGAATTTTGGTAAAACTAAAGGTGGTACATTTGACTTTGCAAGTTCAAACGAGCTTTGGAGAGCATCTTTAGATACTTTGGACTTCATGCCATTGGCATTGGCAAATTATAGTGGGGGCATAATAGTTACAGACTGGTACAGTGACGGTAGTTCAGCAGATGAGTCGATTAAAATTTCAATACGGTTTTTATCAAATGAAATAAGATCAGATGCTTTGTCCATAAAAGTTTTTTACAAAAATTGTAGCATGTCAACAGATTGTAAAATTTCTGACAGATCTGGCGAACTTGCTAGTGAATTATCAAGGAAAATTTTAACTCAAGCTGCTGTCTATGAAAAACAAAACGTTGGGAAAAATGAACCTTACATAAGAAGTGATCCAGAAAAGAAATAATACCAAAAGATAAAGCATAGTGTCGAGATATAATTTTAAATTGATAGAAAAAAAATGGCAAAATCATTGGGATGAGAATGAATCTTTTAAGTGTAATATCTTACCCAAAAAAAAGAAATATTATTGCTTAGAAATGTTTCCTTATCCTTCAGGTAAAATTCATATGGGACATGTAAGAAATTATACAATAGGAGACGTGCTTTCAAGGTATAAAACTTTACAAGGCTTCAATGTCTTGCACCCTATGGGGTGGGATGCATTCGGAATGCCAGCAGAAAATGCAGCTAAAGAAAATAATTTAGACCCAAAGGATTGGACAAATTCAAATATAAATATGATGAAAAATCAGCTTAAAAGTTTGGGTTTATCTATAGATTGGAATAGAGAGATATCAACTTGCTCGGAAGATTATTATAAACATCAACAAACCTTTTTTCTAGAATTACTTGAAAAGAAACTTGTCTATCGTAAAGAAAACTATGTTAACTGGGATCCAGTTGATCAAACAGTTTTAGCAAATGAACAAGTTATAGATGGGCGCGGTTGGAGATCTGGAGCAGTTGTTGAAAGGAAAAAATTGAATCAATGGTTTTTTAAAATTTCAAAATTTTCACAAGATTTATTGGACGGTTTAGAACAATTAAATAATTGGCCAAATAAAGTTAAAATAATGCAAAAAAATTGGATTGGTAAATCATTTGGATGTGAGATTGATTTTAAAATTGAAGGGAATTTACCTGTAAAAAGTATAAAATGTTTTACAACAAGACCAGATACACTTTTTGGATTTTCATTTTTAGCTCTCTCAGTTGATCATGAAATATCGAAATTCTTTGAGAAAGATGAAGCTTTTTTAAAATTCAAAGAAGATTGTTCAAAAACTGGTACAACCGAGGAAGCAATTGCTGTAGGTGAAAAAATTGGTTTCAAAACAAATTTACTAGCAATAAATCCTCTAAATCCAGATCAAAAAGTTCCAGTTTATTTTGCTAATTTTGTTTTAATGGATTATGGGTTTGGGGCAGTATTTGGTTGCCCGGCTCATGACCAAAGAGATTTTGATTTTGCGAAAAAATATGATTTAGAAATTAATACAGTTGTAAAACCGCACAGTGAAAGCAATGATTACAAAGTAAAAAACGAAGCATATGCTGGACCTGGTATAATTATTAACTCCAAATTTTTAGATGGCTTTGAAGCTCCAAAAAATTCTATTGAGGAAACAATCAAAATATTAGAAGAAAAAAATCTGGGAAAAAAACAAATAAATTATAGATTAAAAGATTGGGGTGTATCAAGACAGAGATATTGGGGATGTCCCATACCAGTGGCATATGATAAAAAGGGTGAGGTTTACCCGATACCTAAATCAATGCTACCAGTAAAACTTCCAGAAAACATAAATTTAAATGTTAAAGGAAATCCTTTAGATCAATTAAAAGAGTGGAAAGAAATTATTATAGATGGAAAGAAATTAACAAGAGAAACAGATACATTAGATACATTTGTATGCTCATCTTGGTATTATGTTAGATTTTGTTCACCTAAAGAGCAATCATATGGATATACAAAAGAGGATATAGACTATTGGATGCCTGTAGATCAATATATAGGTGGTGTAGAACATGCAATTTTGCACTTATTATATTCAAGATTTTTTATGAGAGCTCTTAATTATGAAAACAAGAATTTCAACATTTTTGAGCCTTTTAAAAGTTTATTCACACAAGGTATGGTATGTCATGAAACATACAAAGACCGGAACAATAATTGGTTATCACCAGATGAAGTTGAAAAAATTAATAACAAGTATGTTAAAAAGAATAATCAAAATGAGATTGTAACGGTAGGACCATCTGAGTCCATGTCGAAATCCAAGAAAAATGTAATTGACCCTGAATTCATAATTAAAAACTATGGAGCAGATGCAGTAAGATTATTTATTTTATCTGACAGCCCACCTGAAAAAGATGTTCAATGGTCAGAGCAAGGAATGGTTTCTTCATATAAATTTATTCAAAAGTTGTGGACACTTCATATTGAGATAAAAAAAAAATTAGCTGAGGACATCAATGGTGGAAGTAATAAAGAAATTGATAAATTTACTAATGAAGTAATTTCTAAAATAACAACCAATTTAGAGAAATTTAATTATAATGTCATAATTGCAAACATGTATGAAACATACAATTTTCTCATTAAATATATTAGGCAAAATGCAAATGCATCAAATTTAAAAGATAATTATAAGAAAATATTAATTTGTTTCTCCCCTATAATTCCACACTTTGCAAGCGAATGTTTAAGTGAGTTTACTGAAATACAAAATTTAAAGTGGCCAGAATACGATGAGACTTTACTAGAAAAAGAAGAGGTAAGTTTTGTTATACAAATAAATGGTAAAAAAAGAGCTATTTTAAATGTTAAAAAAGATATTGATCAGACAAACCTTTTAGAAATCGTAAAAAAAGATAAGGTTACCAATAAACATTTAAAAGAAAAAAAAATAAACAAAATTATATTTGTTCAAAACAGACTTATGAATATTTTGGTAAATGAGTAAAATTATATCAATCCTTTTGTTTTTAGTAGTATTAGTCAGTTGCTCTTTTAAACCTATGTTAGCAAATAAAAAATATGATTTTAGGTTTGTTAATATTAAATTCGAAGGTGATAAAAAAGTTAATGAAATTGTTAAACAAAATTTAATTCAAAGTGGAAGTGGGAAAGAAAATTTTGATATATTTTTTGAAACTAAAAAAATTAAAGAAATAATTTCATCGAATGCTAAGGGTGATCCAGAAAAATACAAGCTAGAAATTCAATTTGAATACCAAATAATAAGAAATGAAGAAATTCTGATTAACAAGTCTATTCGAAAACATACATCCTATAACAATATTAATGATAAGTTTGAGTTATCTCAATTTGAAGCGAACGTTATAAATAATATTACTGAAGAAATTATTCAGGAGATTCTAACCTCTGTAATGGCAGTTGGCTCGTGATAGTAAAGTCATATGAATTAAATAAATTTAACTTTAATAAGTTCGAAATATTTCTATTTTATGGAAAAAATGAAGGTTTTCAAAATGAAGTTATAAAAAAAAAATTTACAAATATAGCGAATGGCTCAATAAATAAATATGAGGAAGAAGAATTTATAAATAATTACGATTCTATTTTAAATGGAATATTAACAAAAGGACTTTTCGAAAACGAGAAAATAATTATTATATCAAGAATTAGTGATAAAGTTACGAAATTTATTGAGGAGCTATTAGAAATAAATTTAGATGGTATTAAAATCATATTAAAAACTGGTGTACTCGAAAAAAAATCAAAAATTAGAAACTTTTTTGAAAAAAACAAAAAGTTGGTAACAATTCCGTTTTATGAAGACGATTCTAAATCACTAACTTTAATTATTTTAGAATTTATTAATAAACATAAAATCAAATTATCTAGAGAATCTATTAATTTACTAGTTAGTAGAGCAGGAGGGAACAGAGAAAATCTTCAAAACGAGTTAGAAAAAATACTAAATTTTTCATACTCAAATAATTCAATCGATTATGAAATTGTAAAAAAATTAACTAATTTAGTTGAAAACTATGGAGTTAATGAATTAGCAGACAATTACCTTTCAAAAAATAGGAAAAACATATCAAAGATTTTAAATGAAAATAATTATTCAGACGATGATTGTATATTAATACTTAGAACTATTTTGAGTAAATCTAAACGATTAATTGATATTATTGAAAGATATCAAACAAATAATAATATCGAAAAAGTTATTTCTGAAACAAAGCCACCAATATTTTGGAAGGATAAAGAAATAGTAAAAAAGCAAGCAAATACTTGGAAATTAGGTGATCTTAAAAACAAAATTTATCAAATAAACGATATTGAAACTTTAGTTAAAAGTAACACTAAAAACTCACTAAATTTGGTGTCTGATTTTATTAATAACTATTAATAATTTTTTTTTATAATATTAATAAGCCTATCTAATTGATCTAAACCTTTGTATTCAAATACAAGAGTTCCTGAATTATTTTTTTTATTATTTAAATATACTCTCATACCAATTTTTTCAGTTAGTTGATTTTCTGTTTCAATAGTATTTGTATCTTTTGATTTAACAATATTTTTACTAGCATTTTTTACATACTTAACAAGATTTTCTGTTTGTCTAACAGAGAGTTTTTTTTTGACTATTTTTTCAGCCAAAAGTATAGCGTTCTCTAAACCAACCAGAATTTTGGCATGACCTTGTGAAATTGTGTTTAACCTTACCATTTCAATAATCTTTTCAGGTAATGATAACAAGCGTAATGAATTCGAAATGTGCGATCTACTCTTGCCTATAAACTGAGCGACTTTTTCTTGGTCATATCCAAAGTTTTCAATCAAATTTTTATAACTTTCGGCTTCTTCAATAGAATTCAGATCCTTTCTTTGAACATTCTCTATAATGGCTAGTTCTAAAGATTTAAGATTGTCAGCCTCAATAATTACAACCGGCACTTCATGAAGACCGGCGGACTGTGCAGCTTGCAACCTTCTTTCTCCAGCAATTAATTCAAACATATCATTATGGTCTTCAGATTTTCTTACAATTAAAGGCTGAATTATTCCTCTTTCTTTAATTGAGAATGACAATTCTTTTAAAGCTTCTTTTTCAAAAATCTTTCTTGGCTGATTCTTATTTGGTACAATTGAACTAATTGAGATTTTATCATTTGAAGTTTTAATTCCGCTATCACCAATCAAGGATGATAGTCCCCTTCCTAGACCTTTCTTGTTTTTAAATGGATTTATCATGCTGCACTTTCCACTGGTTTATCTTGTTCTAAAAATTCCTCTGTAAACTTAAAGTAAGCTTTACTACCTGGACAGATCTTATCATATATAAGAACTGGTATTCCATGCGAGGGTGCTTCTGATAATCTTACATTCCTAGGAACAGCTGTTGAGTAAACTTTTTCTTTAAAATAGTTTCTAGCCTCTAATTCAACCTGTCCTGAAAGTTTATTTCTTTTATCAAACATCGTAAGAAGTATCCCCCTAATCTGTAAATCTGGATTTAAATTAAATTTTATTCTCTCGATAGTTTTCATGAGTTGTGTAAGTCCCTCTAAAGCAAAAAATTCTGTCTGAAGTGGCACTACTAAAGCATCAGAGGCAACTAGAGCCATTATTGTTAGTAAGCTCAGTGAAGGTGGACAATCAATTAATATATAATCATATGATGCTCTAGAATCGTTTAAAATCAAGCTTAATTCATCCTTTAATTTAAATGCTCTTCGACTATCACCTGCAGTTTCGACTTCAAGACCTGACAAATCAACATTTGAAGTGATTAAATTCAGATTTGTGAACTTGGTCTGTTGTATAACCTCTAAAATTTTATTATTTCCATTGAGTACGCTGTAAATTGTTTTGTCTGAACTTGTTGTATTAGATAAGCCGAGGCCTGTTGTTGCATTACCCTGGGGATCTAAGTCTATTACTAAAACTTTTTTTCCCTTCATTGATAGACCAGCTGCCAAATTTATGACAGTTGTTGTCTTTCCTACTCCTCCTTTTTGGTTTATTACAGAAATAATTTTTTTACTCATTATTTTTAATATTTTTTTTTTTATTTATTTTTTTAATCCAAATCTTTTTTATTTTTTTTTCTTTTTTCTTAAATTAGAAATTTTAATAATCATAGAATCTTTATTTGTAAGACTTTTTTTTTTTTCATAATCAAAATTCCAAAATTTACGTGCATCATCTAAATGAATTTTTCCACTTTTGCCTAAAAATAAAATAATATACTTAAAATTTTTAAAATTTGTTTCTGCAATTTTAAAAATTATAGGTAAAGGTTTAAAGGCACGTGAAATAATTACATCAGTTGTTAAATTTTTTTCATCAAATATATTTTTTTGATGTATTTCTGAATTGAGATTGAATTTTTTTGTCATTTCTTTCAAAAAGTTGCTTTTATGGTAGCTCTTTTCATAAAAAATTACTTTAAACAGTGGTTTTTTTGATTTCATCAAAATACCCAAAACTATTCCAGGTAAACCTGCTCCTGAACCAAGATCAGTACATGTTGTAATATCATTTTTATCAATAAAATCAATAGTTTGTGAACTATCTTCAATATGCCTTTGTTTTATTAATTTTTCTGTACTCTTGCTTATTAAGTTTATCTGTTTATTTTTTGAAATTATTGCTTTTGAATAGTTCTCTAACTCCAAATATGTTTCACGTGAAACATTTTTATATAATATTTTGTTTGTTTTTATAATATTCGAATCGATCAAGCTATATGCTTAATAGACTTTCTTTTAAGGTGAGACAACAAAATATATACAGCAGCTGGCGTTATACCGTCAATCCTTAGTGCTTGCCCCATTGTTTTAGGCTTAATTTTCTTAAATTTTGACTTTACCTCGTTTGATAAACCTGAAAAATCATCATAATTAATATTTTCAGGTATTATTAAGTTTTCATCTCTTTTAAAAGCAATTATATCTGCTTTTTGCTTCTTTAGATAACCTTTATAATGAGAATTAATTTCTAACTGCTCATCTATTTCACGTGAAATATACTTAATATCAGGCCAAATTTCCCTTATTTTACTCATATTTACTGATTTTTGCCCTAAAACTTGATTTGCAGATCTACTAATTCCATCTTTTGCTATTTTTACACCAAAATCATTAGCTTTTGTTGGTGTAATCATCAATTTATCCATTTTAGATTGGATTATTGATAATGCGTTGTATTTTTCCTTAAATATTTTTGCTCTTTTATTTAAAACTAATCCCAAATCTATTCCTTTTTGAGTTAATCTAACATCTGCATTATCTGATCTCAGCGATAATCTATATTCGGCTCTTGAAGTGAACATTCTATAAGGTTCGGCAACACCTTTGGTAACAAGATCATCTATCATAACACCAATATATGCTTCCGATCTGTTTAAAATGAATGGTTCTTGACCTTTAAAAGAAAGTGCAGCATTTGCTCCAGCGATTAATCCCTGAGCAGCAGCTTCTTCATATCCAGTAGTCCCATTAATTTGACCGGCAAGGTATAAATTATTTATTTTTTTTGTCTCTAACGTTAAAAAAAGTTCTCTTGGATCAACAAAATCGTATTCAATTGCATATCCAGGCCTCAAAATTTTTACTTGTTCTAAACCATTGATATTATTACATATTTCTTGCTGCACATCCGCTGGTAGAGATGTTGAAATTCCATTTGGATAAATTGTATGATCATTTAAACCCTCAGGTTCTAAAAAAATTTGATGTCTGTGTTTATCTGCAAATTTTTTTATTTTATCTTCTATAGATGGACAATATCTTGGACCGACTCCTTTTATACTTCCAGAATACATCGCGCTTTTTTTAATATTTTTTGAAATAATTTTATGAACAGTTTCATTTGTATATGTCATTCGACATGAAATTTGTTTATTGAAATTTTTTTTTGTTAAAAATGAAAAAAAATAGGGATCATGATCAGCATGTTGCTCCTCTAAATTTTCAAAGTTTATTGTTCTAGCATCCAACCTTGGTGGAGTACCAGTTTTTAATCTACCAATTTTAAAATCGAACTTTTCTAATTGTTCACTTAAACCTGTAGAGGGTTTCTCGTTAAATCTTCCTGCTGGTGTCTTTTCTTCACCTATATGTATTAATCCATTTAAAAAAGTACCAGTTGTTAAAATTATCTTTGATGATTTAATTTCTTTACCAGATTGTGTTGTTAAACTCTTTATATCATTATTACTAAAATTAAACATTATTACAGGATCAGAAAATATGCTTAAATTACAATACTTTACAAGTTTTTCTTGCATAAATTTTTTATAAAGCGATCTGTCACTTTGAGTTCTTGGTCCTCTTACTGCCGGTCCTCTACTTTTGTTTAATAATCTAAATTGAATGCCCGACTTATCTGCTACTTCACCCATGACACCATCTAGTGCATCAATCTCTCTAACTAAATGTCCTTTACCCAATCCCCCGATTGCTGGGTTACATGACATCTCTCCAATAGTATCAAATTTATGTGTAAAAAGGGCGGTGTTAACTCCTAGTCTGGCAGATGCTGTCGCTGCCTCACAACCTGCATGACCCCCTCCAATAACAACTACATCAAATGTTAACTCATTTTTCATAATTGTAATTTATTATCGATCCTAAATTTTACAAGAAAACACTTTAAAAAGTGCAAAAAATAAGTATTAGCAACGATTATTTACCTATACAAAAATCACTAAATATTGATCCAAGTATTTCTTCCACATCAACTTTTCCAACAATAAAACCCAGGTGTCTGGTAGCTAGCCTTAAATCTTCAGCTGCTTTATCAATATCATCTAAAGATTTTTTCGCCTCGAAATTTATTAAACTATCTAAACATAACTCAAGACTTTTTCTGTGTCTTTGCCTAGTTATAAAAATATCTTCATTGGAAATAAAATTATTTTTTAATTTATTTTTAATCATGTTTATTAATTTATCTAAATTTTTTTCTTCCTTAATTGATATAAAAACAGGATTATGTTTTTTTATTTCTTGACTAAGATTATCGACTCCTTGCTCCATTTTATTTACGACTAATATTGAGTTTTTTGATGTAATATCTTTAAAAAAGCTTGAAAAATCAACATTTTTTGGCTCTATCACAATTAAGTTTAAATCAGAGTTTTCAGCCTTTTTCAAAGCTAAATTGATACCTTTTTTTTCGATTTCATCTTCTGAATTTCTAATTCCAGCTGTATCAGATATTACCACAGGGTATCCATCTATATTTAAGTGTGCTTCTATTACATCCCGGGTTGTTCCAGCTACTTCTGAAACTATTGCTACATCTCTTTTAGATAGATAATTTAGTAGTGAAGATTTACCAGCATTAGTAGGACCTATAATTGCTATTTTAAAACCCTCTCTAATTCTTTCTCCTACTTTCTGATCGTTTAATATTTTTTCTATTTCTGTTTTTATACCTCTGGTCTCTAAGTGAATATTTTTTAAAATATCATCTGGTAGGTCGTCTTCAGGGAAATCTATTTTAGCTTCTATATTAGATAAAATTTTTAAAATTCTATCTCTTAAAGAATTAAATTTGTCAGAACTTTTACCAGACATAATTTTAATAGCCTGTTGTCTTTGGATTTCTGTTTCTGATGAAATTAAGTCAGATATACTCTCTGCTTTTAGTAAATTTATTTTACCATTTTGAAAAGCTATTTTAGTAAATTCACCAGGCTCAGCCAACCGGCAACCATCTATCTCTGAAATAGTTGTATGCATTTCTTTAACAACCGCTTTGCTACCATGTACATGGAATTCAGCCATATCTTCACCAGTGTAGCTATTTGGAGCAGGAAACCATATTAAAATTCCCTCATCAATAAGCTCATTATTGCTGATTTTATTGAAATTTCTTCTAGTAGCCTCTCTAGGATTAGGTAAATCTCTTTGGGTCAGCTCCTTTATTACTTTTTGTGTCTCTCTACCAGAAACTCTGATAACAGAGACACCGGCTATTCCAGGTCCAGAAGATAGAGCATATATTGTCATTAAAACAATTATAGCTAGTATTGAATTTAAATATATAAATTTTTCTATGATAATTTAAATTTTATCTAATATTAAATTAAGAAATTTATGTCTTTGATTAATATTTTCTGTAATTTACTTTTAAGATCATAAGTTTCTACTTGTTACAATGAAAAATAAATTTAACATATTAGAAGAAGCAAAAAAATTACACAAAATAGGTAAGATAGACCAAGCAATAAAGGAATATTTAAAAATAATTAATGACTTTAAAAATGAAGCACAAGTTTATTTTTTAATTGGAACTGCTTTTTTACAAATAAAAGATTATAAAAAATGTGTTTTCTACCTATCGAAAGCTATTACATTAAAAAAAGACACAGAAAGTTACTATAACAATATCGGTATTGCTTTAAGTCAATTGAATAATAGTGAAAGTGCAATAACAAATTATAAAAAAGCTCTAAAACTAAATCCAAATTTTCTTGATGCAAACATTAATATTGGAATTGCTTATAGAAAATTGCTTAATTTTAATGAGGCCATAAAATATTTTAATTATTCTCTTAAATTATCTCCTAATAATTATAAAATTTATAATAATATTGGTAATCTTCTTAGAGATGTGGGTAGATCTGATGAAGCAATTAAATCTTACGATAAGTCCATAAAATTGAATAAAGATAACGCTGAAGCCTATAATAATAAAGCTGAAATATTTCTATCGAAGAAAAAATTTGTTGAGGCTATAGGAGAATTTCATAATGCATTAAATGCAAACCCTAAATTTCCATATTTATTTGGTAAGTACTTTCATTCAAAAATGCATATTTGTGATTGGGATAATTTTAAATCAAATTTAAAATTATTAAAAAATTCTATTGAGAATGATGAGAAAATTATAGAGCCATTTCCTTTACTCTCATTAATCGATGACATGTCTCTACAAAAAAAAAATTCTATTCTTTACAGCAATGTGGCATTTCAAAAAGATAAAAATTATAATAGTGAAAATTTAAAGAAGCTTAATAAAATTAAAATTGGTTATTTTGGAGCAGAATTTTATAATCATCCAGTTTTACAATTAACTAAAGATATATTTAAAAACCATGATCATTCTAAGTTTGAAATTTATGGTTTTTTTCATGGACCTGTTAAAGATAAATTACACTATGAAGTCCAAAAATATTTTACTAAATTTTATGATGTAACAAAAAAATCAGATGGTGAAATTGTAAGTCTTGCTCATAAAATTGGTTTAAATATAGCTATAAATTTGACCGGATACACCTCAGATTCAAGAAATGAGATATATTTAAAAAAAGTTGCACCAGTACAAATAAGCTATCTTGGGTATTCAGGAACAATGGGAACCACATTTATGAATTATATAATAGGTGACGACTTTCTTATCCCAAATAATTTTGAGAAATTTTACACTGAGAAAATTTTAAGATTACCAGACAGTTTCTTTCCAAATCCAACAAATATTCAAATTTCTAAAAAAAAATTTAGTAAAAAAAACTTGGGAATTCCTGATGAGAGTTTCGTATTTGGAAGTTTTAACAATAGCTATAAAATCACACCAATAATTTTTGAAGCATGGATGAATATATTAAAAAAAACTAATAATAGTGTTTTATGGTTGCTAAATAATAATGAAATTGCATCAAAAAACTTAAAAAAAGAATGTAGAAAGTTTGATGTAGATACTGAAAGAATTATTTTTGCGGACAAACTTATTTACGATGAACATTTAAAAAGATTTGAAATAATGGATCTTTTTTTAGATACCTTTCCTTACAATGGTCATACCACTGTAATCGAGGCAATAAGAAGAAAAGTTCCAACTCTTACATTAATTGGTGAATCTTTTGCTTCAAGGGTTGCTGGAAGTATATTAAATTCAATTGGTTTAAATCAATTAATAACAAAAAACCTAGATGATTATGTAAAAACTGCAATTGAATTGCGTAATGATAATAGAAGGTTTAAAGAAATTAACAAAAAATTGGAAAAAGAAAAAGTTTTAAAGTTATTTGATTCTAAAAAATATACTGCAAACTTAGAAAAAATTTACGAAAGTTTTTTTAAAAGTTAGACTAAGATGGCTTATTCATTGAATTAAAAAAATCAGAATTATTTTTAGTATCTTTTAACTTTGAATTAATAAATTCTATAGCATCCATTGATCCCATTGGGGCAATGATTCTCCTTAAAACATTCATTTTTTGAAGATCATTTTTCTCAAAAATTAATTCCTCTCTTCTAGTACCAGATTTTGTTATATCAATAGCAGGAAATATTCTTTTTTCCGAAATTTTTCTGTCAAGAATTGTTTCACTGTTACCAGTACCTTTGAATTCTTCAAAAATAACTTCATCCATTCTGCTACCAGTATCAATTAGCGCTGTAGCAATAATAGTTAGTGACCCACCTTCCTCAATATTTCTTGCAGCCCCAAAAAATCTTTTTGGTCTCTGCAACGCATTAGCATCAACACCGCCAGTTAAAACTTTTCCTGAACTGGGGACCACAGCATTGTATGCTCGACCAAGTCTTGTTATTGAATCCAAAAGTATAACAACATCTTTCTTATGTTCGGTTAATCTTTTTGCTTTTTCTATAACCATTTCAGCTACTGCAACGTGTCTTTGTGCTGGCTCATCAAATGTAGAACTAATAACTTCTCCTTTTACAGTCCTTTGCATATCTGTTACCTCTTCTGGTCTTTCATCAATTAAAAGCACCATTAAGTAACATTCTGGATGATTTGCTGTAATTGAATTTGCAATACTTTGTAAGATCATAGTTTTACCAGCTTTTGGAGGCGAAATAATTAGTGATCTTTGTCCTTTCCCAATTGGGCTAACCAAATCAATTAATCTCGGAGTTAAATCAATTTTTTTTTCAATCTTAGTTGCTTCAACTTCCATTACTAACTGTTTATTTGGATATAAAGGAGTTAAATTATCAAAAGCAATTTTATGTTTGAATTTATCAGTCTCTTCAAAATTAATTTTACTCACTTGTAGTAAAGCAAAATATCTCTCGCCTTCTTTAGGTGCCCTGATTGGTCCTTCAACAGTATCACCCGTTCGTAGACCAAATCTTCTTATTTGATTAGGACTCACATAAATATCATCAGCACCTGGAAGATAATTTGACTCTATTGCTCTTAAGAAACCAAATCCATCTTGAAGTAATTGAAGTACTCCACCGCCAGTAATCTCTTCACCTTTTTCTGCTAATTTTTTTAATATAGCAAAATAGATTTCTTGTCTTCTTAGAGTACTCGCATTTTCAATTCCTAAATTTTCAGCTTCCGTAATGAGCTTTTCTGAGCTTTTTTCTTTTAATTCTTGAATATTCATAATTTAGGGGAGTTTGTTTAGATAAATCTAATATAATAATCTGTTTGAAAAATTTCAAGCCTATAAAGGCTTAAAAATTACAACAAAAACTATCAAAATAAGCAATATTGTAGGAATTTCATTAATTAATCTGTAAAATTTATGAGAATGAGTATTTTGATCGAATTTAAAATGATTTAAGGTTTTCCCAAGATAGAAATGATACAAAGTAAGTAATATCACAAATATTATTTTTAATACCATCCATGTTTGGCCTAGTTGCTGAAATCCTATGCTGTGAATTAATATCAAACCAAATATCCATGACAGAATCATGGCTGGTGTCATAATGTAAAAATACAATTTTTTTTCCATGACCTTAAATACATCAGATATTTTTCTATCATCACTATTTTCAGCATGATATACGAAAATTCTTGGTAGATACAATAAACCAGCCATCCATGAAATAACTGAGATCAAATGCAAAGATTTAAAAAGAAGATAGTAATTCATCAATTAAATATTTCTTTTAATCAAATTATTAAGTAATTTTATATGATCATCATTATCGTTTAGACACGGAATCATATCAAAATTTTCTCCACCAGCTTCCATAAAACTTTCTTTTCCTTGAATTAATATTTCTTCTAATGTTTCAACACAATCTGAAGAAAATCCTGGACAAATTGCTAGAACATTTTTTACTCCCTCTTTTGGTAAACGTTCTAAAGTTTTGTCAGTATAAGGTTGTAACCATTCCTCGGGTCCAAACCTTGATTGAAAGGTAGTTTTAATTTCAATTTCTTTAAACTTTTCAGAAATAAGTCTCGTAGTTTTATGACAATAACAATGATATGGGTCTCCTTTATCAAAATATTTTTTTGGTATTCCATGATAAGAAGCTAATATTAAATCTGGTTTCCAATTTATGTTTTCTATTTTATAGTTAATAGAATTCACCAAAGCATCAATATACAAAGGATCAGACTCATAATGGGGAATAATTTTAAGTGAGGGCTGCCATCTCATAGACATTAATGTTCTATACACTTCATCACATACCGTAGCCGTGGTTGCTGCAGCGTACTGTGGATATAGAGGTAAAATTACAAGATTTTCACAACCATTATCATGTAACTTCTTTATTTTACTTTTAATACTCGGATTTCCATATCTCATTGCAAAGTCCACTAATATTTCCTCATTCGATATTAAATTTGAGACTTTTTCAGCTTGCTTCTTTGTATAATACATTAGTGGGGACATGTTTATATCCTTCATCCAAATTTCTTTATAAGCTTTTGCTGTTTTAGATGGTCTTAAATTTAAAATTATTAGATTTAATATTAGTTGCCATAATATTGGATTAACCTCTATAACTCTTCTATCGGACAAAAATTCTTTCAAGTAGCGTCTTATATCTAACCATTTTGTTGAATCGGGGGTACCCAAGTTGACGATTAAAACTCCAGTTTTACCAAATTTAATTTTAGGGTGATCTTTCATCATTTGAAGTCTCTAACTATTTTTACTAATTCTTCTACCATCTCAATTTTTGTTTCCGGAAGAATACCATGTCCAAGATTAAACACGTAAGGATGATCTCTAAATATTTCCAAATATTTATTTACTTCTTTTTTTAAGTGGTCTTTATTTGTTAATAGTACCTCAGGGTGCAATCCACCTTGTATGGGTATATCTACATTTTTAAGTAAATTTTTTGGATCAACGTCATAATCTATATTAATCATGCTTGGTTTCACAATTTTACAAAATTGGCTATAGTCTGTTATTCCTCTTGGAAAACAAATTACTGGTACACCTAAGCTTTTAGTATAGTTAACTAAAGATAAAGTTGGATTGTATAAATATTTTTCAAAATCTGATTCAATCAGACCAGACCAGCTATCAAATATTTGGATTAAAGTGGCGCCAGCGTTTACTTGGTTTTTTATATGGATTTTAATAAATTTATCTAAAATTTTTAACAAATTATTAATTAAATCTATGTCTGAGAAAAAATTGTTTATTAAACCATTTTTTGGAGAGACCTTATTTATCATATATACAAGCAAAGTCCATGGAGCTCCTACAAAACCAATTACATCTTTTTTTTTTAAATCCTCGTTTTTTTTTAAATCAGCTAAAAGTTGATATATTGGAGATAAATTTTTTGTAAATTTTGCCTCATCAATTTCTAGTAATTTATCCATCTCCACATCTTCAAGATTAGGACCAAAGTTTTTCTTGAACTCAACTTTTTGACTAAGTCCATAGGGTATCATTAAAATGTCAGAGAAGATAATTGCAGCATCAAAACCAAACCTTTTTATTGGTTGAAGAGTTATTTCTTTTGATAATTTTGAGTTTAAACAAAGATTTATAAAATTTGGGTTATTTTTTCTTATTTCTCTAAATTCAGGTAAGTATCTACCTGCTTGTCTCATTAGCCAAATAGGAATGAGATCTGTTTTATTATTTATTAAACATTCTTTTATTGGTGTCATTTATAATAAGATAATTATATTTAGATTTATTATTAGTATGAATTGTTGATAACGTAAATTACTCAATTTCAACACTTTATCCACTTTTTATTCATTATCATAAAAAAAAAAACCTTTAAAACGGGGATTATTTAATCACTTTTATATATATGAAAATTGTTAATAACTTATTCATATTTATAAAAATGTTAATTAAACAATAAGAATTATACTAAAGTTAGATGTGGTTGCTAAATCAAAAGTTTTTCTTATTCTATAGTTAATTTATAAACAATTTATACATGATGAATACACACCAAGTTTATTTAATATCAGACTCAACGGGAGAGACACTTGATAGAATATTCATGGCTCTTAAAGCACAATTTAACAACTTTAATTATGATCTGAATCAATTTTCATTTACAAGAACCGAAAATCAAATTTCTACGATACTAAATGATGCTAAAAAACAAGAGAGTCCAATAATTTTATATACTGTTGTTAATAGTAAATTAGCAAAGTTTCTTGCAGAAGAAGCTAATAAGAAAAACATTCCATGTTTTGGCGTTCTCGGCGACTTAATACTCAACTTCTCAAAAATTTTGAACGAAAAAGCAACACACCAGCCCAGTGGTCAACACGTTTTAGACGAAGATTATTATAAAAGAATTGAAGCAATACAATTTACCATGAATCATGACGATGGTAATAATACCGAAAATATTTTAGAATCAGATATCATCTTAGTTGGTGTTAGCAGAACGAGCAAGACACCGACTTCCATATATCTTGCAAATAAAGGATTAAAAACTTCAAATATTCCACTTGTAAATGATATGAGCATTCCAAATGATATTATGAAATCAAAAACAATATGTGTTATCGGATTAACTACAGAAGCCGAAAGACTTTATGACATAAGAAGAAATAGATTAAATTCACTGAAAGAAAATGAAACATCAGATTACATAAATCTAGAAAAAATTAGACTTGAAGTGGAACAATCTAAGAAAATATTTAAAAAAAATAGATGGCCAACAATAGACGTAACTAGAAAATCTGTTGAAGAAACTGCAGCATCAATAATTAAAATATTTGAAATACAAAATAAAAATGGTTAAAATTATTTTAGCTTCAAAAAGTAAGGTTAGAAAAGAAATTTTAATTAAAAATGGAATTCAATGTGAAGTATTTCCTTCGAATATTGATGAGGATCCTGTAAAAGAAAGTTTGTTAAATGAAGGCGCATCTCCAGAAATAATTTCAAAAAATCTGGCCGAACTAAAAGCAAATAAGGTTAGCCAAAAAAATTATGATGTTTTAGTCCTTGGTGCGGATAGTGTAATAGATTTAAACGGAGAATTAATCTCAAAACCTGAAAATAGGATAGAAGCGTTTAACATTTTAAAAAAATTAAATGGAAAAAAACATTCATTGATAAGCTCAGTTTGTATATCTAAAAACGGATCAATGACTTGGAATTATACAGATAAAGCGTACCTCACAATGAAAAATTTTTCAGACAAAGAAATAAAAGAATATTTAGAAAAAATAACAGACGAAGCTCTGTATGCATATAATGTTTATCAAATAGAAGGAGAGGGTAGAAATTTATTTATATCTATTGATGGAGATGAAAATACTATTATGGGATTACCTATAATTGATATTAAAAAATATCTAGGTAATTATAAATGAAAAAATTTTTAGTTATTGGAAATCCAATAGATCATTCACTATCTCCAAAGTTGCATAATTTTTGGATAAAAAAATACAGTTTAGATGCGATTTATGGAAAATTGGAGACGCACAAAAGTGACCTAGCTGAATTATGTGAAAACTTAAAACAAGGTCACTTGAATGGTCTTAATGTTACTGTACCTTTTAAAAAGGAAATTATTCCCTACATTAATGTTTTAAGTGGCCATGCTTTGAGAACAAAATCCATAAATACGATTTCTGTTGAAAGTGGAAATTTAATAGGCCACAACACCGATATCGACGGTTTTGAACTCAGTATAAAAAAATTAAATTATAATGTAACCAACAAAACCATAATTATTCTAGGTGCTGGTGGTGTAGTTCCATCAATAATATATGCGTTAAAAAGAATGAATGCTTCAAAAATAATTGTGAGTAACAGGACGAAAAGCAAGGCTGATGAACTAAAAGATTCATTTAACGACATAATGGTATTGGATTGGGGCGATCTAGTTGATTTTGATATGATAATTAATGCAACCAGTATAGGCCTAAAAAAAGAAGATGAGTTTGAGCATGATTTTAGCCAATTCGGAAAAAATAAATTTTTCTATGATGTAATTTATGATTCATATGAGACAAAATTTTTTAACATAGGAAATCAGAAAGGTAATAACTTTGAAAATGGATTAAATATGTTCCTTTACCAGGCCCAAAAAGCTTTTAATATTTGGCATAATATTCAACCAGATATTGATGAAGAAACTATAAATTTATTAAAAAATTGAATTATGAGGTTAAAAAATAAAGTTGCAATAATAACAGGATCAGCGTCAGGTTTTGGTAAAGGAATAGCTAAAAAATTTTCTGATGAAGGAGCAAAATTGATACTAGTTGATATTAATTCAAAGTTATTAAAAAAAGTTTCAAAATCATTATCCCAAGATCACTTTGTTGCAGACGTATCAAAAGAACCAGATTTTAAATCCTTATTAAAATATACTCTCAAAAAATATAAGACAGTAGATATAATTGTAAATAATGCTGGAATTACTCACAAACCAAAAAATATGGAAGCCGTAACAGGAAAGGAATTTGATAAAGTATTTAATGTAAATGCTAAATCTGTTTATCTAAGTGCAAAATATTTTGTGCCTAGAATGAAGAAGTTAAGAGGAGGAGTAATTTTAAATGTAGCATCAACGGCAGGTTTATCGCCTAGGCCTAAATTAAATTGGTACAATGCTAGCAAAGGATGGATGATTACAGCAACAAAAGCCATGGCTATAGAACTTGCCCCTTTTAATGTAAGAGTTAATGCAATTGCACCCGTTGCCGGAATTACGCCATTATTAAAATCTTTTATGGGTGGAGATACCCCCCAAAAAAAAAAAGCATTTTTGTCAACAATTCCAATCGGTAGATTCTCTACTCCTCAAGATATGGGAAACGCAGCATGTTTTTTATGTTCAGACGAGGCAAGCATGATAACAGGGACAATTTTAGAGGTGGATGGAGGAAGGTGCATATAAATAACCATGATTAGAGTAGGTATGATGGGTGGGATAGGTTCTGGTAAATCATTTATTGCTAAACTATTCAAATATCCAGTCTTTAATGCAGACCAAGAGGTAAACAATGTTTATAGAGAAAATAAGAACTGTTACAACCAACTCAAAAGAAGATTACCAAAATTTATTAAATCATTCCCAATTAAAAAGTCTGAACTAATTGAAGCTGTTTCCTCAAATCGTAAAAATATTAAAATAATATCTTCGATTGTCCATCCCATAGTGAGAAAAAGAATGGGTAAATTTTTGAGTAAAAATAAAAACTCTCAAATGGTTGTATTAGATATTCCTCTTTTAATTGAAAACAAACTTAATAAAAAAGGAGATATCTTAGTATTCGTAAGATCAAAAAAGTCAAAAATTTTAAAGAGATTAAAGAAAAGAAAAAATTATAATTTGAAAATTATAGAGGTATTAAAACAAAACCAATCTAAGTTGTTGAAAAAAAGGAAATTGGCAAAATATACAATCGATAATAATTATTCAGCTAATATAATGAAGAAAAAAATAAAAATATTAAAAAAAAAAATCTTTTATGAAAGAAGTAGTTCTTGATACTGAAACCACTGGGCTATCAGTCAAAGATGGCCATAGAATCGTTGAAATTGGTTGTATAGAGTTAGATAACTTAATTCCTACAAAAAAAAAATTCCATTGTTATTTAAATCCCGAGAGAAAAGTTTCTGAGTCTGCCCTGAAAGTTCATGGATATACTGATGAATTTTTGTCTGATAAAAAAAAATTTTTAGATATAGCTGATGAATTTTTAAAATTTATCCATAATAAAAAGATTGTAATTCATAATGCAGAATTTGATATTGGTCATCTTAACAACGAGCTTTCTTTAATTAATAGAGACACAATATCAAAAGATAACGTTGTAGATACACTTGAGATTGCTAGAAATAAGTTCCCTGGTTCAGCTATTAGTTTAGATGCACTTTGTAAAAAATTTAGAGTGGATAATAAAAAAAGAGAAAAGCATAATGCTATATTAGACTGTGAACTTCTAGCAAAAGTATATATAAATCTTCTCGAGCAAAGAGAGCCAATTTTTCAATTTAACAGCAAAATAGAAAAGAAAGATGTTAATTTAAATAAAATCAAAGGATATTCAAAAAAAATTGTAAATATTTCTAAAGAAGAATTAGAAAATCATGAAAAGTTTTTAAAGTCTGAGCTAAAAAAAAATTATTATTAATTTAACCTTTGTTGATACAATTGTTCAAAATTAATTTTTTTTTCTAACTTAAGATCTGGAAAGCCCGAATCTCTTATTATTCCTAAAAAAATTCTTTCTAGTTCAGGATAAATCTCATTTTGTACATCACACAGTATAACTCTTTCAAGTTCTTCTTTTTTTAAAGACTTGTCATTTATCTTAATTACAGTTGAAAATAAAATTTCAAAAAAAGATTTTTTTTTATTTTCACTTGGATCTTTATAAGTAAGCTTTGTAATTATCTCTATCATTTCATTTTTAAGTGGATTGGTTGTTATATTTATTCCCAAAGAATATTTAGTTATATATTCTCTGCTAAATATAAAAGTATCAGGGTTAGGTATTTCAACTGAAAGGTCTTTTACGTATTTTAAAACAATTTCATATTTTTTTGTTGTCATCATCACTTAAATCCTCATAGTCACCATCAATATAATTTTTATTCTCATTATATTTTTTCCTTTTTTTTACAAATCTGTTTAATATTAAATTTCGAGTAAATGGAATAATAAGTAGTATTCCAACAAAATCTGTTGCAAATCCTGGTAAGATTAATAGCACGGCTGCAAAAGCAAGAGTTGCACCTGATATTATTTCGTAAATAGGTAGCTCATTTTTAAGTAGCTGACCCATTCCTGATCTCAGAGTGTTAAATCCCTCATATCTAGCATAAGCAACTCCTGCCACTGCAGTAATTAATATGAGTAAAACGGTGTTAAATGCTCCTATTTGAGAACCAATTTTGATGAATAAGTAAATTTCAATAAGAGGAATACCGATAATCAAAAATAATACTGTGTTCATTTGTCTATAATTTAATTAGCAGGTTGAAATTATCAACATAGTAAATATTATACTCATATGAGTTATAGCTTTGAATACATCGATATTATATTACTTGCAATGATTGCAGGCTTTATTTTTCTGAGATTAAGAGGAATTTTAGGCAAAAAAACCGGATTTGAAGAAGATATAGACTCAAGTTTTGCTCATGAAGCCCCGCCATCTAAACCTACTGTAGATTTAAATGCAAACACGTTCGATGAAAACGCTAAAAAAGAGTTTGTTAAAGGTGCTAAGATTGCTTATGAAACAATAATCACTAATTTTGCTAGCGGAAAGCTAAAAGAAATAAAATCATTACTTGATAAAAGTGTTTATCTACAATTTGAACAAGCAATTAAAGATAGAGATGAAAAAAAATTTTCTTCAGAAACAACATTTATTGGAATAAACTCAGCTGAAGTCAAAGAACATCAACAAAATAAAAATATGTTAGAAGTTACAGTAGAATTCGTAAGTGAAATTATTTCATGTGTTAAAGATAAAGATAACAAAGTTGTTTCAGGCGATCCTGAAAAAATTAAAAAAGTTCTAGATACTTGGAAGTTTTCTAAAGATAGTCGATCTTCAAATCCTAATTGGCTTCTAATTGATACTCAAGCTTGACAAATAAGCTATCAGATAAAGATAAAAAAGACTGGCAAGATTTTTTAGATAGTTCTGAAAAGCTCAAAAGTAAAGATGTAGATCAATTAAAAAATCAAATAATTTCAGAGAGATCAATTGATCTTCACGGATATACTTTGGAAGAAGCTAATAAACAAATTTCAGAATTTATTGAGAATTGCTACGCAAATAAAGTAAAGAAAGTAAATGTTATTACTGGTAAGGGTATGAGGTCAAAAAATTTGGAAGATCCTTATCAATCTAAAGACTTAAGTATATTAAAATATTCAGTACCTGAATATATCAAAAATAATTCTGAATTAATGAGTAAAATAATTAAAATTGACTTTGAATCAGTTGATAGCCCTTCAAAAGGAAATTTTGATATATTTTTGAAAACTATAAAATAAACTTTGAAAGATCAGTATCTTTTACCAATTCGCCAATATTATCTTTTATATATTTACTGTCTACAGTAATTTTTTCTCCAGCCCTATCTGTTGCTGTAAAACTAATTTCATCTAAAACTCTTTCTATAATCGTATGTAACCTTCTTGCACCTATGTTTTCAACAGAGGAATTGACTTCACTCGCTATATTAGCAATAGTATTAATTCCATCTTCTGTAAATTCTAAATCCACATTTTCTGTTTTCAAAAGTGCTTTGTATTGTTTTATTAAGCTATTATCTGGTTCTTTTAATATTCTTATAAAATCTTGGCTATTTAGCGCGTCTAGCTCAACTCTTATTGGTAGTCTACCTTGCAACTCAGGTAAAAGATCCGAAGGTTTTGCTAATTGAAAAGCCCCTGAGGCAATAAATAAAATATGATCTGTTTTAACAGGTCCATATTTTGTACTAACTGTTGTTCCTTCTATTAATGGTAATAAATCTCTTTGAACACCCTCTCTTGAAACATCACCTCCAACTCTATCTGTTCTTGCAGAAATTTTATCAATTTCATCTAAAAATACGATCCCATTATTTTCTGTTGAATCTTTTGCTGATTTTATAATTTTGTCTTGTTCGATAAGTTTATCTGATTCTTCATTTATTAAAATTTCGTGAGATTCTTTGACTGACATTTTCTTTTTCTTAGGCTTTTGACCCATGGATTTCCCAAGCATGTCAGAAATATTTATCATTCCGACATTTGCCCCTGGCATTCCAGGTATCTCAAATGATGGCATCTGATTAGATTCACTAACTGCTATTTCAATTTCATTATCATCTAAATCTCCATCTCTAAGTCTTTTTCTAAAACTTTCTCTTGTTGCAACACTTGCTTTATTACCTACCAGTGCATCTAAAACTCTGTCTTCAGCTAGTTTTTGTGCTTGAGCATGCACTTCTTTTCTTTTTTTTACTTTCTCCATAGCAATTGCAATTTCTAATAGGTCTCTTACAATTTGCTCTACATCACGTCCCACATATCCTACTTCGGTGAACCTTGTTGCTTCAACTTTTACAAACGGCGCTTCTGCTAGTTTTGAAAGTCTTCTAGAAATCTCAGTTTTTCCAACACCAGTTGGTCCAATCATTAGAATATTTTTTGGTAGAACCTCGTCTTTCATATCATCTTCTAAGGCCTGACGTCTCCATCTATTTCTAAGAGCGATGGCAACAGCTCTTTTAGCTTTATTTTGCCCAACAACAAATCTGTCTAATTCTGAAACAATTTCTCTTGGTGATAATGAATTTGCAATTGTAGTCTTCTCTTTTGAAACTTTGCCTTTTGGAAATGATGTAACATTTGATTTTTCCATTATATTTTCTCCATACTCAAATTGTCGTTAGTAAAGACACAAATATCTGAAGCAACTTTAATAGATTTTTTAGCAATATCTTCTGCAGACATATCAGTATCCATTAATACCTTTGCGGCTGCTAAAGCATAATTTCCACCTGAACCAATCCCAATAACATCTCCCTCAGGTTCAAGAACATCACCTGTTCCAGAAATTATAAAACTTTTTTCTTTATCACCTATTGCCATTAAGGCCTCTAATCTTCTTAAATATTTATCTGTACGCCAATCTTTTGCTAATTCTACAGCAGCTCTTGTTAGGTTCCCCGCATGCTTTTCAAGCTTTGACTCTAGTCTCTCAAACAAAGTAAGTGCATCTGCTGTTGATCCTGCAAAACCTGCGATCACATTTCTTTTCTCAATTTTACGAACTTTGTTTGCAGTTTTCTTAATTACAGTATTACCCATACTAACTTGACCGTCACTGGCCACAACTACGTCATTATTTTTTCTTACAAGTACAATTGTTGTCATGGACTATAAATGGATATGAATTTAAATAGTTCAAGCCCGGGTTTAGTATTATTGATATAATCAAAAATACCTATATACCTAATTAAAATTATGAAAAGAAAAGCAAAAATAGCTAGAAAAACAAAAGAAACCAATATCAGTGTTGACCTTAATATTGATGGCAAAGGTAAGTACAAAGTTGACACAGGAATAGGTTTCTTAGATCACATGCTCGAGCAGTTATCTAAACACTCATCTATGGATTTAACTGTTAAAGCTAAAGGTGACACACACATTGACCTTCACCACACAACTGAAGACACAGGAATTGCTATTGGAGAATGCTTAAAGAAAGCATCAAAAAAATTTGTAGGTATTAAAAGATATGCTCACATTCTGTTACCAATGGATGAAACATTAACAAGAGTTGCAATAGATGTTTCTAACAGACCTTATTTGATTTGGAATGTTAAATTAAAAGTTGAAAAACTTGGAGAGATGGACACAGAATTATTTAAAGAATGGTTCCAAGCATTCTCGCAAGCTGCAGGAATTACATTGCACGTTGAAAATATTTACGGTGACAATAGTCACCACATCATAGAGTCTTGCTATAAAGGCCTGGCAAGGACTTTAAGAGCTGCATTGGAATTAGATCCAAGGAATAAAAGTACAATTCCTTCTACTAAAGGCTCTTTATAAGATTAATGGACGTCACTATTGTTGACTATAAGTCGGGTAATATTAGCTCTGTAATTAACTCCTTTAAGGAAGTTGCTAAAGATAAAGTTAATATCGAAGTAACTTCAGATTTAAATAAAATTAAATCTAGTGACAAAGTAGTTTTGCCAGGGCAGGGATCCTTTAAGAGCTGTATAGACGGTTTAAATGGCATAAATGGCTTAATAGACACTCTAAGCGATTTTGCGTTATATAGTAAAAAACCTCTGTTGGGAATTTGCGTAGGGCTTCAAATGTTTGCAGATATTGGTTATGAAGAAGTTGAAACAAAAGGATTGGGTTGGATTTCTGGTAAAGTATCTAAAATTGACAATCAAAACGGAAAATTTAAACTTCCTCATATCGGCTGGAATCAAATAAAAATTGTTAAAGATAGTAAAATTTTTAAAGATATAGAAAACAATTCTCATATGTATTTTGTGCACAGTTACGAATTCGTTCCTAATGATAATTCAGTCACTGCTGCAACAACAGATTATGCATCAAATATAGTTTGTGCAGTAGAAAAAGAAAATATATTTGGAACTCAATTTCACCCAGAAAAAAGTGATAAGTTAGGACTTAAAATAATTAATAATTTTATAAATTTGTAAAATGAAAAATTACTTATTAATAATATTCTTTCTGTTATTTGCATGCCAGAACCCAAATAATTTAAAAAAAAATAAGAAAGATAATTTAAACAATATGAATATGTCTAGTGAAGCTAAGGTAAAATTAAAATGAAAATTTTTCCTGCAATAGATATCAAAGACAAAAAGTGTGTTAGATTAATCAAAGGAGATTTTGAAAATAAAACCGAATATGAAATATCTCCTGTGGAGCAAGCTGGAAAATATAAAGACAGTGGATTTAAAAATTTACATATAGTCGATTTGGATGGTGCATTAACTGGGGTGCCGATTAATATTGATATTATTGAAGATATTATTGGTAAATTTGACCTTAAAATAGAAATAGGAGGAGGTGTTAGAGATTTTGAAACCATTCAAAAATATATTGATGCCGGTGTTGAAAAAGTAATCTTGGGAAGTGCTGCCATTAAAAATAGAAGATTTTTAGAAGAAGCTTGTAAAAAATTTTCAAATCAAATTGCATTAGGTTTAGATGCAAAAGATGGTCATCTTGCAATTTCAGGATGGACAGAGGACTCTGATAAATTAACAACCGAGTATTTAAAAAAAGTTAATGATTATGGCGTGAGTAGAATTATTTACACTGATATAAATAGAGATGGAACTAAGCAGAGTCCTAACTTTGAAGAAACTCAAAAGGTAGCTGAGATTTCAAACTGTCCTGTAGTTATATCGGGTGGTGTTTCATCAATTAATGATATTAAAATAGCTAAAAATTTAAATAATATTGAAGGTGTTATAGTCGGAAAAGCTATATACGATGGAGATATAAAGTTAGATGAACTTGCAAAAGAAATAGATGCTTAAAAATAGAATTATACCCTGTTTAGATGTCAAAAATGGTCGTGTTGTAAAAGGTATAAACTTTGTTGATCTTAAAGATGCAGGAGATCCTGTTGAACAAGCAAAAATTTATAGCGATGGAGGAGCTGATGAGATTTGTTTTCTAGATATTACTGCTTCAAATGAAAATAGAGATACCATTTATGAAGTGGTAGAGAAAACTTCTAAAGAATGTTTCGTACCACTAACTGTAGGTGGAGGTGTTAGAAGTATTGATGACATTAATAAATTACTTAATTGTGGGGCTGATAAAGTATCAATCAATACAGCAGCTGTACAAAATGCAAAAGTTGTTGAAGATAGTTCTAGAAAATTTGGATCACAGTGCATTGTTGTTGCAATTGATGCAAAGAGAAAAGACGATGGATGGGAAATCTTTACTCATGGGGGAAGAAATCCAACAGGCATAAATGCTTTAGAATTTGCATCTAAAATGGAAAAATGTGGCGCGGGGGAGCTTCTTGTAACATCCATGGATAAAGATGGAACTCAGTCAGGATATGATATTGAATTGATGCAAAAGATATCTTCTATGGTAAATATTCCAGTTATTGCATCAGGTGGGGTTGGAACTTTAGATCACTTAGTTGATGGAATAAAATCAGGTGCTAGTGCTGTTTTAGCAGCATCTATATTCCATTATGGAACTTATTCAGTAAATGAAGCTAAGCAATATTTGGCTTCGAAAGATATACCTGTTAGGATTTAGTATGTTAAAGATATTAGAAGATCTCGTAATCCTTGCAAGAGAGCGAAAAAGTAACTCTGTTGAAGGCTCGTACACTAATAAGCTTTTAGAGGATAAAACTTTAGCGAAAGAAAAAGTCCTAGAAGAAATTAATGAACTCATAGAAGCTGTAGAGCAAGACTCAAATAAAATCCATGAAGCTGCAGATGTTTTATATCACCTCATTATGTACCTTGAAAAAAGTGGTATAAAAATTGAAGAAGTAATGGAAGAACTAGACAGAAGAAAAAAATAAAAATATGAGATTAATTTTAGAATAGTTTTGTTTAGAGAAATTAATTTATGAAAAAAATTACAAGTATTTTTTTTGTTTTTTTTCTAACTACTTGTTTAGTATCTGCAGAAATTAGAGTTCTTGAAAAATATTTTTTGGGAAAGAATAAAGAAATAAGAGAGATAGATAGAGAATTTTTACCATTTTCATTATACACAGTATGCATTGATGGATTTAAATTTTTAATTTTAGAAAGTAAAAAAGATAATAATCTTAGTTCGACACAAATATTTGGACAAAATGGTCCTGAAAAATGCTCAACAAAAAAATAAATTTATAATTTACCAGGTAACCAGGTTGAGAATATTGGAAATAGTATCATTAGTATTCCATAAATTATCCCAACGATTGTAAATAGAGGAACTTCTTTGAAAGCTTTGGCTGGATTTTCTTTGATCACTCCTGCAGCTGTATAAATACCAACACATACGGGGGGCGTTATCATTCCAATACCTGCAAATGCAACAAATACTACATAAAGATGAAGTAAGCTTTGATTGAACGATAATGTAATTGCTGCAAAAATTGGAACCGTTAAATAAAACACAGGTACTATTTCAATAAAAGTTCCAAGTATTAAACAAATTGTTCCAAGCATTATCCAAAATAGATTTACGCTAACACCTTTGTCAGTGAAAAATGTTATAATTTTTTGAGGAGCTTGAGTGTAAGTTAAAACCACACTTAAGAATGTTGCAGTTGCTATAATTGCAAAAATTACAGCTGTTATGATTGCAGTTTCCCTTAAACAGCTCATCAAAGATGAAAAAGTAAGTTCACGGTAAATTAAAAATCCAATTAAAACTGCATATACTCCTGCAACAGCGGCTGATTCAGATGGGGTCAGTATCCCTGCATAAATTCCGCCTAAAATTATAACTGGAGTGATCAATGCTGGTAACGCAGCGATGAAAGAACTTACTCTTTCTTTCAATGATGCCTTCTCATCTGTTCTAATATGCCTGCATTTAAACAAAACTAGAAGGACCATCAAAACAAGCAGAACTAGGCCTGGAATAACTCCAGCAGCAAAAGTTTTAGAGACTGGAACATTAGTTAGAGCACTAAATAGTATTGCTGCATTGGAAGGAGGTATTAATGCCTCTAAAAGTGCAGCAGAAGCAGCTAGGACGACTACAAATGGTGTCGGATAACCTTGTTCAATCATCTTTGGCATCATAATTGTTCCAACTGCAGTGATTGCAGCAAGTATGGAACCACAAAAAGCTGCAAAGAAACCCATCGCGATAACCATAGCAACACCTAATCCACCTGGCCAATGACCAACTAGTGTTGTTGTAAACTTTACTAATCTTGATGCTGCCCCACCTTTTAACATTGCCATTCCAGTAAATATGAATAATGGAACTGCAATAAGAACATGTTTAGTTAACGCACCAAACGAAACTTGAATCAAAACTGACCACGGTAAATTTAATCCAGCAATTGCAGCTAATGAACTCCCTAAGCCAAAAACTAAAAATATTGGTACAGAAATAACTAATGTTACAAGAGAAATAATAAAAGCTAGTCCAAACATTTATTCTTTCCCTAAAAGTTTTTTTAAATTATCTAAAATAAGTTCTAAAGAAGTTAAGGCTAAAATTAAAAATCCAACTGGAAATGCTAAAAACATCCACCAGATAGGAATGTTAATTTCTAATTCCATCATTTGTCCTAAATTGTAATACATTGTTGTTGCATCAATTCCTGCCTTAAAGAAAACGCATGCGGAAATTAAAGCTATTAAATTTACAATTGTGCCAATGATATTTTTTGATTTTTCTGACAAATAGTGACTTAGAAAATCTACTTTAATATGTTGTCCTTGTTTTAATAAAGGACCTAGTAATGGAAATACTAACCAACTAACCATTACAGGTGGTAATTCAATAAACCATGCAAATCCTGTACCTGTAATAAATCTTGTTGTGGCGCTTAAAGCTAAAGCTGCCACCATTAAAAAGACGATGAACATTGCGAGCGAAATTGCAGCTTTTGCTAGCAAATTATTAATAGCTCGCAATGCCCTCATAATCTTTATAGAAAAAGCTTAACTTCTTCTAATTACTTTTAGCATATGCTTGTGCTGCTTCTAAAGCGTCAGCATCAATCATTTTAGCCATTGCTGGCATTACTTCATCTTTCATAAGCTTATCAAACTTAGCTTTTTCAGCTCCTGAAAGCGTAGTAACAACCCCACCTCTTTCTTGGAATTTTTTAAGAGTGCTTTCTCCAGTATCCATAATTAAGTCAGTTGATCTTTTTCCTATTTCTTTACCAACATCCATTATGATTTTTTGTAAGTCTGGAGACAGACTATTAAACCAAGTTGAGTTTGCCATAATATATGCATCAGCATAATATTGATAAGGCTTCTGAGCGTATTTCAAAAATTCCCACCAGCTATATGCCTCAATACTTCCTGGAGGACTATTAATTGTATCAATCATACCAGTCTGTAATGAAGTATAAACTTCACCAGTTGGTAAAGATACCCTATTTGCTCCTAAAGCATCCCACATAGGCTCCTCACTTTTTAAAAGTCTTCTAGCTTTTAAACCTTTCATAGCATCTATACCTGTCAATTCCTTAGCACTTGAAAAAGTCATTACAGGTCCAACTGGGTTATACATTACTAATGTTGAATTAGTTTTTTTTGTCAATTCACCCCAAATTTCTTTTCCTTTTGGTGAGTTTTGGAAAAAACCTCTTTGTTGTTCCCATGAATTAAATAGCCCTGGAAATGAAGCAACATTAAAGTTTTTATTGATTGGTGGAAAACTTACTACTCCAACAATTCCCCCAAGTTCAACTGCACCAGAAGTTACTGCACCCATTACTTCTCTAATTCCAAATAATTGTTTAGATGGATAAACTTCTATTTTTAATTTTCCTTTTGCTCTTTTATTAACTTCATCTGCAAAAATTTGTGCATGTTTAGCACTATGGTGCTTCGGGCTCCAGTGAACAGATAAACGTCCAACTATCTCTGAAAAAGCAGCTGTTGAAGTAAGAACAAATGAAAAAATAAATGTTAAGCTAATAATAGCTTTATAAATTGATTTAAATTTATTCATTTTTCCTCTCTTTTTTTAAAAATTGATCTTATTAGTTGCATATATTTTAACAATGCAAAAATTTAAAAAATTAACTAAAATGTATTTTTAATATGAACCAAAAAGGTTTTACACTCATTGAACTTTTAGTTGTAGTAGCAATAATTGGTATCTTGGCAGCAGTTGGTGTTGTTGCATACAGTGGATATACTAAAGGCGCAAAGCAAAATGTATTAAAATCAAATTTTGCAAATATTGAAAAAAAAATCAAATTAGCGGCAACAGGTTGTTTTAGTGGAATTGAAATAAAATTTGGCCCATATCAAGATGGGAGATCACCAAATACTCATACATGCAATACTCCTGGCTTTTCTAGTAATATGTTAAACGCTGATTCAATTACATATAAATTGTACTTAGAAAATTTTGGTATGAAAAACCCTATTAATAGCTCTCAACTTGGAATTAATTGGAGTAATGGAACTTGTCCACCACAGAGTGTTGCTCAAGGTCAAATAGTTATGGGATATGCACACAAAAATAATACATGTGGAATGGCTGGCAATATGTCTTGCCTTAAAGTAAATTTAGGTGATATCGATGGAAATGGATCAGATGATTTTATATCTGAAGAAATTAATTTTTGCGATTTTAGATAAATTAAATGTTTAATAAATGTTAAAGTTATCTTTAATTATTGCTGCAATAATATTTAGTATACTTACTTGGGCTACTGCTAATGTATGCAGTTATAATTATGTTATTAAAAAAAAAAGTAATATAATTGAGGAATTGAGTAAAGAGATTGATATTTCATTGGGAAATACGAGAGTATATTATTTTAGAGAACTTAATTGTAAAAAAACTGTTTAAGTTTTGATATGATAAGAATGATGCAAAATATTGAAGTTATATCTGTCATGTTTTATCAATACTTTACAACAGATATAACTGGAAGACCCTTGGGAGATAAGTGATAGTCTATGAAATATGATGAAAATAATATATTTGCTAAAATTTTAAGAGGTGAAATTCCTTGCAACAAAATATACGAAGATAAATTTGTTTTATCTTTTTATGATATTAACCCACAAAAAAAAATTCATGCTCTAGTTATTCCAAAAGGAAAATATGTTGACTTAGATGATTTCAGTGTAAATGCATCCAACGAAGAAATAATTGGATTGATGAAAGGTGTTACTACCGTTGCAAAAAAATTAGGCATCTCATCCATTGATGGTAAAGGATATAGAGCTCTCGCCAATATTAGTGATTATGGTGGTCAAGAAGTACCGCATCTGCATTTTCATTTATTTGGTGGTGAAAAAGTTGGAAAAATGGTCTCGTGATCATTAAAGTTGACAGAAAATACTTAGAAATTAATTCAATTGATGAAATTAATTTATCTAAAAAACCAAAAAGTAATTGTAAAGTAGAAAAAAAAAATCCACCAGATTTTCAAATCAATAAATTTTTTTATAAGCAGATAGGCAAAAGTTATCGTTGGATCGATAGATTAATATGGAATGACGCTAAGTGGATGGATTATACTAACAATTCAAATTTAGAGACTTATATACTTACTGAAAATGATGATTTAATTGGTTTTTTTGAACTTTTGTTTCATCCAGAGACAAGTAAATGTGAAGTAGCTTATTTCGGTATTCTCGATCAATTTATTGGAAAAAAATATGGTGCATATCTTCTGTCTGAAGCATTAAAGTTAGGATTTAGAAAAAATACTAAAAAAGTTTGGTTGCATACTTGTTCTTTAGATCACAAACATGCTTTAAAAAATTATTTAGGAAGAGGTATGAAAATTTTTAAATCTGAAAGTATTAATTTAGATATTAGTTGATATAATTTTGAACTCTAAATATTCTTTCATCAATCATTATATTTGTTTCTACATTAGATAACTTGGTTTCAACTTTGTTAAGATAAATGTCAGTTGTGGTCCATCCCTTAATTTCATAACTAATTTTATCAAAAAAAATATTTAATAAATTATTGTTATGTACAATTTTAAAATAGAAAGTTTCATCATTCTCTTCAATTGTTTCTACCTTATCTAGTTTATCTATTAGAAATTTTTTATCTAAAATTAAATCAAGAGGAGTGTCTTTAAGTTGGTATCTTAAATAATTTTTAATTTTTTTACTGTTTATCACGAGTGATCTTCCATTAGATACCAAAATTTTATTATGAATATCGTTATATTTACATAAAATTTTTTTCGAGTAAGAAATTATACATTCTCCTTCCTCAGTTTTTTTTCCGATTTTTTGAATAAATTTAAAAGATATATTATCTGTCTCTTCTAATTTGTTTTTTATTAGCTGCTTTGATGATGCTAAAATATTTAATGGGTAAAAGAATATTAAAATAAAAATTATATATTTCACTATTTTAAAACTTCTCTTTTTCCAACATGGTTAGCTTTACTAACCTCACCATTTGTTTCCATTTGATCAATAATTCTTGCAGCTCTGTTGTATCCAATTTGCAATTTTCTTTGCAAAAATGAGGTAGATGCTTTTCTTTCTGATTTAATTATTTCCAATGCTTCATTGTACAATTCATCGGTATCAGAATTATCTTTCATTTTTTCACCAATTTCCTTTTCGTCAGCAAAATTCAAAATTTCATCAACATAATCTGGCTCCGCTTGATTTCTTAAAAAGTTATTTACTTTATCTATCTCTATTTCTGATACATAAGGAGCATGTATTCTCGTAATTCTATTTGCAGAAGACATGTATAACATATCTCCTTTACCTAAAAGTTGCTCGGCACCTTGTTCACCCAAAATTGTTCTACTATCAATTTTAGAAGTTACTTGGAATGAAATACGAGTAGGAAAGTTAGCCTTTATAGTTCCAGTTATAACGTCAACACTTGGCCTCTGAGTTGCCATTATTATATGAATACCTGCCGCCCTCGCCATTTGCGATAATTTTTGAATATAATTTTCAATTTCTTTACCAGCTACCAACATAAGATCGGACATTTCATCAACAATTACTACAATGTAAGGCATTTTAACTTTGTGTTTTTCATTATATCCGTCAATATTCCTAACACCCACTTTTGTCATTAACCTGTACCTGCTTTCCATTTCTTTTACTACCCAACCTAAAACAGACGCAGCTTTTTTAGCTTCAGTAATAACCGGACACAATAAATGAGGTATCCCTTCATAAGTTGAAAGTTCTAACATTTTTGGATCTATTAAAATGAACTTACATATTTCAGGCGTATGTTTATAAATGAGTGACAGGATAATTGTATTTATGCATACTGATTTTCCTGAACCAGTGGTCCCTGCAATTAATAAATGAGGCATTGATCCTAAGTCACTAGTTATGGGATCGCCAGATATACTTTTACCTAGAGCAATTGGTAATTTTATTTCTCTATTTTTAAAATTTTTATCTGAAATAATTTCCCTTAAAAAAACATTTTCTCTGGATATTTTAGGTAGTTCAATACCAACAGTATTACTTCCAGGGATTGTTGCTATTCTTGCAGACTCTGAACTTGTATTTCTAGCAATATCCTCAGCTAAATTAATAATTTTGGAAACCTTTACTCCTGCTGCAGGCTCAAATTCATTTAAAGAAACAACAGGTCCATGACTTATTTTTTTTATTTTTCCCTCAACACCAAAATCAAGAAGTATTTTTTCTAATCCTTCAGCGTCTATTTTAATATCCTCATTTTTGTTTGAACTCTTTTCTGGTTTTTTTAAAAAATCAATTAAAGGTAATTTAATTTTAACATCATTTAAATTTGACTTGTTAATTGCAAATAAATCTTCTTGAATAGGAGTTTCTTTAACCTCTTCAACAATAGCACTTTCTTTAAAGGTACTTTCTTGATTAGTAGAATTATTTTTTTTTGAAACTAAGATTTTTTTAATTAAAGTAAAAAAATTTAAAATGTGAGAAATTTTAAAATTACTACTTAGCAAAAAAAATAATAAAATTAAAAATATCAATAAATAATAACTTAACATTTTATTAATTTGTAAAAAGTCTGCAATTATAGTCTCAGACATTAAATCTCCTACAAAACCATTATTTCCATTTATTATTAACCAATGTGTTTCCTTATGGAAAATACCGAAGAAAAAAGTTGCGGTAATTATGTAAAGAATTATGAAAAAAATATTTTCGATTATAAATACCAATCTTTTATTAATTGTTATTGATAAACCAGTGAATAGTAATGAAAATGGAATTAAAAGTGAAATAATACCAATTGATTGAAAAAATAGATCAGCAACGAAACTTCCTCTGAAACCAAGGAAATTATTTATGCCCTGATTTTCTGGAAATATAAAATTCGGATCTTCTGGTGAATAGCTAATTAGAGATATAAAAAGCAACACAGAGATTACGATCAGAAATATACCAACAACTTCTGCTATTCTCTTTATAATAAAATCACTGATTTTACTGATATAATTTTTAATTATCATGAATCAAAACTGCTTTTGTCACTTTGTATCATTTAATTTTTATTGTTAAAATTATTTTGTTATGAAAATTTGTCTTATAGGCCTAAATTTAACCAATTTGATTCTTGCTAAGGTCTTAGAGGAAAAAAGACTCAATGTTGACATATACCTAAATAAAAAAATTCAAAAATCAAAAACAAATAGAACTATAGCTTTATCTAGCGAGAATTTCGATTATGTAAGGTTTTTTACAAAATTGAGTGTCATACCATGGAAAAATAAAGAAATTAAAATTTTTACAGAGGATTCTAAATCTAAAGAGATAATTAATTTTAATAACAAAAAAAAAGAAGTTTTTAATTTAATGCCCTATTCTAAATTAAATGAATTTTTTTTGAATGAAACAAGAAAATCAAAGTTTATAAAATTTCTTTATACAGATACCTCTAGCTCAGTAATTTTAAAAAAAATTAAAGATTATGACTTAGTAATCAACAGTGAAAATAAAAATTTTATCTCGGGGAAATTTTTTACAAATAAAATTAGAAAAAATTATAGAAGTAGAGCATATACTTTTTTAATAAATCACAGAAGTAAAAATAATGATACAGCTATTCAAGTATTTACAAAATATGGACCTTTAGCATTTTTGCCATTATCTAGCACAAAAACTTCAATAGTTTTTTCTTACAAAGGAATGAAAATAAATGACAAAAAAATTTATAATATATTTAAAGAATATAATTCTTTCTATTCATTGAAAAAGATAAGTAAAATAGAAAAATTTGATCTAAGTTTTGAGATGCTTAGAAATTATACTCACGACAATATACTTGCTTTTGGTGATTTAATACATCGTATCCATCCTCTTGCTGGACAAGGATTTAATATGACGATCAGAGATATTAAAATAGTTTCAAAAATAGTTAATGATAAAATATCTTTAGGTCTTCCTATTGATTCTTCTGTTGCCCAAGATTTTCAGGACTCAACTAGACATCTAAATTACCTTTACGGAAAAGCAATTGATGGAATATATGAATTTTTTAAATTTGATAGCAAAGTCAATAATTCAATTTCAAAACCAGTATTTAAAATTTTAAACAAAAATTCTTTTTTTAAAAAGTATTCTAATATTTTATCTGATAAAGGATTAAATTTATAAATTACTGAAGTGTAGTATTTTCAAAGTCGTCTTTAATATAATTATTTAAAATTTGCTCCATTTTTTCTTTTCTAATATTTATATCAAGACTTTCTAATAATATTTGTTTTTCTTCTAATGAGAATGGTGAAGCCATTGATAAATCATTAAGAGTTTGGCTCATGTCTTTCTTTTCTAAATCTTTTAGGTTTACAACATATCCTTGTTTTTTAAAAAATTTTTTCATGTTCTCCATAATTAAGCTTAAGTCAGAAAAGTTAACTTCATTACTTTTTTGCATTATATCTTTAGAAAAATTATCGTATTGAACGTTGCACTCACGGTACATTTTGTCAGAATTTAATTCTGAGTTAATTTTGTATCTGCAAATCCCATTTAAAATAATAAGTATTCTACCGTCGTCCGTTTCATTAAAACTTGTGATTTTTCCAATACACCCTATTTCATATAAATCAGGTTTTTTCAAAGACCCAGTTTTTTTTGGCTGTATCATCCCAATCATTCTATGCTTTTTCATACTATCATTCACCATTTGTAAATATCGAGGCTCAAAAATGTTTAGGGGAACAGTTGTTCCAGGAAACATTATAAAATTTGACAAAGGAAAAATTGGTATAGTTTTTGGTAGTTCTTCAAGTTTCATAATACAATTATAATAATTCTTTTTAAAGTTACAACTAGACAGAATTGATTTGATAGTCGCATTTAATTATTTAATCACTTGATAAATTTAAAAAAAGCTTTTAATTTTATTATATAAGAATATGCGGGCATAGCTCAGTGGTAGAGCGTCTCGTTGCCAACGAGAAGGTCGTGGGTTCAAGTCCCATTGCCCGCTCCAATATAGGAATTTTATTATGAGTGATCTAGCAAGTAAGAAATGTATACCATGTGAAGGAAATATCCCACCTTTCAGCACAGAAGAAATTCATAAGTACTTAAAACAAGTTGATGGATGGGAAGTAATTGAAGATAAAATTGATGGATTTCATCTGATAAAAAATTTTAAATTTGATGACTTTTTACAAAGTCAAGAATTTGTGAATAAAGTTGGTGAGATTGCCGAAACAGAGGGACATCATCCTGATTTATGGTTTGGATGGGGTTATGCAAGAATTAAAATATTTACACATGCAATTAAGGGTCTTGCTGAAAGTGATTTTATTTTAGCTGCTAAAATAGATAAGATAAATTGATTAGTGATTAAAATGTCTAGTTTTAGAAAACACTAATATAGTTTTTGTTTGGTTGGCAAATTGAATAATTTTTTTATCGTTTTTTGAACCAGAAGGTTGAATGACTGCTGAAATTCCTGCTTGTACTAATTTTTCTATACCATCCACAAACGGGAAAAAAGCATCTGATGCTGCTAAAATTTCATCACTATCGCGTATTTTCTGAAACTTTTTCATTTTATTAATTGCTATTTTGCAACTATCTAACCTACTTGGTTGACCAGAACCTATGCCTATTGTCTTGTAATCTTTTGTAATGACTATTGCATTCGATTTTACACTTCTGCATATATTAAATGCAAAAATAAGTTTGTTTAAAGTTTTATTCGTAGGTTTTATTTTTGATACAATTTTAAAATCTTTCTTAGAAAAATGTTGTGTATCTGGATCTTGCACTAAAATAGAATTAAATTTATTTATGAAATTAAATTTAAAATTTTTTTCTACATTACTAGAATCAATTAGTCTTAGGTTTTTTTTCTTTTTCAGAAGTTTGACTGATTTTTCATCAAATCCATTTGCAACTATTACCTCAAAAAATATTTTATTAATCTCTTTAGCTAAGCTAATATTTAATTTAAAGTTACATGATAGAATACCACCATAGGCACTAATTGGGTCACTTTCTAAAGCCTCTTTAAAAGATTTAATTTTGTTTGGATTAATGGAAACTCCACAGGGATTAGCATGTTTAATTATTGCTACACCGTTATTTTTTGGCAAATTTTTAGATATACTTAGAGCTGAATAAAGATCGTTATAGTTGTTGTAACTTAGTTGTTTTCCGCTGATTTGAATAATTTCCTGTTTGTTATTTTGTGAATATATTGCCGCCCTTTGATGAGGGTTTTCTCCATATCTTGTTTTCTCAACTAATTTTCCGGAAAATACATTCTTGATTGGGAAAAGGTTTTCAGACTTCTGATTGAAATAATTAAAAATTTTTGATTCATAATATGCAGTTTCCATAAATGCTTCCTCAGCTAATTTTTCTCTAAAATTTATATTTGTCGATCCTTTATTTTTATTTAATTCAATAGCTAAATCCTCATACTGTTTTGAGTTACTTAGAACTACTACATCATTATAATTTTTTGCAGCTGATCTAACCATTGTCGGTCCTCCAATATCTATATTTTCGATTATATTTTTGTGACCTGAATTATTTAATAAAACCTTTTCAAATGGATAAAAATTTATAACTACTAAGTCTATATTTTCATAATTATTAATTTTCATTTCTTTTTGATGTTTTTGGTTCTGCCTAATATTTAAAATCCCAGAATGAATTTTTGGATGTAAAGTTTTTACTCTTCCATCTAATAACTCTTTTGAATTTGTAAATTTGGATACCTCCAAGCATTTAAAACCTAAAGCTTTAATTTTTTTGTATGTTCCACCTGAGCTTACTATTTTAATATTATACTTTTTTAATAAACTTAATAATGGTTTTAAATTAGATTTATCTGACAATGAAATTAGAGCAGTCTTGATTTTTACTGTATTTTTTCGAATACCCATTTAATGTCCAAACTTACATCCTTTGTTTTGCCTGATAAACATATATTTTGATTTTCACTAGATAAATTTTTATTACCGAAATATATACCTGATTCAATATTAATATTCTCGCAGTTACTTGAAAATTTCCACCCAGAATTTTCAATTTCAATTAGTATAGTTTTATTATCTAAAGTTTTTGTTAATTTAACACCCGGCTCCATATGGAACCTGATATCATATTTTTTTGGTTCCGACTTATTTTTTGAGATTATTTTATCTGTTCCTATCAATTTATATTTTTCTGAAAAATATTCTAAAGATCTTTCATGTAAAATTCCCAATTTTTTTAAATAACCATTATGGGATGCTTTAATTAACCAATAGTTTTTTTCATTAACAATATTTTTGTCACTAATTTTTAAACCATTTTCTAATGTCTTATAGCCTCTGCTATTTCTGAAAGAACAACTTGAATAATTATCTATAATAAGGGTTGAATGGGCAGCAGTAGATTTTGAAATTAGATTTAGCTTGTTTTTATAATCCTGAAAATACCCAGAATTTGAAATTAGTTTTTTATCTTTGTAAAAAAATTCAAATGAAAGCGCTCCACTTTGATAATTATGCGAAAATCTTTTTTGGGGAGAATTTCCAACATCCATTGCAAGAATGCAGCTTTTATTTTTTAAAATTGCGTATCCACCAACTTCATTATTCGAATTTTCGAATTTATATTTATATAGTGATAGATATTTATTAAATTCTTTTAAGTCATTTTGATGATTCCCATTAAAAAGTAAACTTTGTTCAGGTTTTGAGAAAATCACGTAAGATTTTCCAAGATAGAAAATTATTTCATCAAGGTACTCAGGAATATTATTAAAAGATTCCTTTAATAATTCCCTAACAAGAACAAAATATTTTAAATAAAAATTTAATTGTCTAATACTCCTTGTTTTTGGAAAATATTCGTCATCAAAAGAGTTAATAATGATTTTTCTTAATAATTCTAAGCCATAATTTAAAAATTTCTCATTTTCATATGATAGTCCTGTTATTATGATTGCAGTACAGCCTAATAATTTGTCATCAACAGATTGAGATTTAGTAATTTCATTTATTAAATGATTCACTTGTTTGTTTATAGAAAAATTAAATCTTTTTTTATATTCATCGTCGCTCTTATCATACGTTAATTTAGAGTTTGACAACCAAGATATTATTCTTTTTGATAAAATATCAATCTGCCATGTTAATGAATTATATTTTTGGTTTTTTTCAATCCATTTAATAATTATTGACTGAGTGATATTTGGAGAAGACTTTAAATCAATGCTAAACAACCAATAAAAATTATTTAGTTTATTTAAATAATTTCCACTTAATAATTTATTTCCCCAAATATTCTCTCTATTTAATTCCTCAATTTTAATTTTTTTTTTGTTATATTTAACCAAGCAACCAAGAATACTTAGACTGGGTCTGTAGGAAATGTTATTTATTTCAATTTTTGAAATTTTATTATTATATAGATTTGATTTTAGGTATAATTTTTTTATTTGATTTTTAGAAGAGTAAAAAAATTCATTTATTGAAATTAAAGAATTTTTTATAAGCATTCTACATTGATCTTAGAGTTTCTATATTTTTTTTAATATCGCCGTCGTTTTCTTTAAATATGGTTGTTCCAGAAACCAATATGTTTGCTCCTGCTGATATAACCTCTTTTGAATTGGAAAAATTTATTCCACCATCAACCTCAATATCAAATTTTAAGTTATTACTCTTTTTTATTTGATGTAGCTTTTTAATTTTTTCAATAACTTCTGGTATAAATTTTTGACCACCAAATCCTGGGTATACGCTCATTATTAAAACTAAATCAATATCTTTTAAAGTTTTTTCTATAACATCTATTTCTGTGTTTGGATTTAAAGATATACCTACTTTTTTCTTTAATTGTTTTATCAGACGAATTGACTCGATCAAATTACCAGTGGCCTCGGGGTGAATTGTTATTATATCAGATCCAGCTTCAGCAAAATTTTTAATATATTTATGTACTGGTGAGATCATTAAATGTACATCAAAAGGTAATTTGGTATAATTTCTTAGCGTTTTTATAACTGGGGGCCCAATTGTTATATTGGGAACAAAATGTCCATCCATTACATCAACATGAATTAAGTCTGCACCACCATCTTCTAATCTTTTTATTTCTTTACCTAATTGGCTAAAATCAGCAGAGAGTATTGAAGGCGAAATTTTTATATTTTTCATTAATAAATAAAAACTAGTACTATCAATTTTTGAATATATTTGAATTATTATTTACCAAATATTTTATAAATTTCTGCAGCTATTTCACTTTCTAATGGAAACGATAACATTCCCATAACAGAATAACCCATTAAATAAGGCATTAAATAAAATCTAAACATGTAAAAAAACCATGCAACATAAAGTGGGACTAGCGGCCCTATGATGAAACTGGGTGTTATAAATTTGAAAACTCTTATAATTGGGTTTGTATATCTTACAAAAACTTTCATAAAAAAGAATTCAGAATCTTCTTTTTGAAAAATATTCATTGCGGATCTTCCAATCAAAGTCCACATGATGATACCTAAAATGTAGTCTATTATTAAAATATATAATGGCATTTATTTGAAAAAATGGGGGCGAATATCGCCCCCAAAAAGTTTAATTTAGTGTTGCTTACCAAGTATCGTCTTACCTGATGGAACACGAACTTCGTCTACCATTTGCTGTGTAGCTTTATCTGGTTCTTCAGTCATTAAACTTACTACAACCATTACAACTAAACAGACCGACGCTCCGATTATACCGAAACGTAAATGGTCAATACCTAACCAAGGTGCATTACCCATAAACTTAGGATACACATAAATTAGATAAGCTGTTCCTGATGCAAGACCTGCTATCATACCTGCTATTGCTCCTTGTCTTGTTGCTCTCTTCCACCATACACCAAGTATTAATGGGAAGAACAATCCTGACATTGCAAAGTCAAATGCCCAAGCAACTGCACCAAGGATACTAGTGATCCTCATCGATGCAATGTATGCTCCAGCGGCACCAATAACAATTAGAAGTGCTCTAGCTACTAACAATCTTTTTCTTACATCCGCTTTTGGATCAATGATTTTGTAATAGATATCATGTGATAAAGCGTTTGCGATAGCAAGAATTAGACCATCAGCAGTTGACATCGCAGCAGCCATTCCTCCTGCAGCAACTAGTCCAGAGATTACGTATGGTAATCCAGCAACTTCAGGAGTTGCTAGTACAACTACGTCACCTCTCATAAACCATTCATTTAACTGAAGAATACCATCTCCGTTAAAGTCTGCTATGAAGGCTTGTTTTACATTAATCCAAGCATTTACCCACTCAATTTGCATAATCTCAGCAATTGGTTTTCCAATAATACCTGTTGGTAAGTTTGGATCTATTAGTGAGATTTTGGATAATGTTGCAAGCATTGGCGCTGAAGTATAAAGCAATGCAATAAAGAATAGTGACCATGCCACTGATTTTCTTGCAGCTTTAACACTTGGAGTAGTGAAGTATCTCATTAAAATGTGCGGTAAAGAAGCTGTTCCTACCATCATACATAGTGCTAATGAAATAAACTTCCATGCAGCCATTCCACCTTCTGGCACACCTGCGTGTGACACAGCGATAGATTTTAGACCACCTGGTACACCTGCAGCTTTAATATCTGCAGCAGCATTTTTAACTAATCCAAATTGCGATTCAAGTGCACCTAATCTAGCTACCTCCTCACCTAACATAAAGTGTGGAAAGAAACCAAAACCAGATTTGTTACTAATCCAGAATACTGGAATTAGATAAGCAATAATCAATACTATGTATTGGGCAACCTGTGTCCAAGTTACCGCTCTCATTCCGCCTAGCATTGAACAAAGTAAAATACTTACTAGTCCAACCCAAACTCCTAATTCAAATGGAATACTTAGTGCTCTTGATGCGATTGTTCCTGTTGCGTTAATTTGTGCTGTTACATAAGTGAAAGATGCCAATGTTAAAACAACTACAGCACAGAATCTTGCAAAGTTTCCGCCGTATCTTGTTCCAATGAAATCTGGCACAGTATAACATCCAAATTTTCTTAAGTATGGTGCTAAAAGTGATGATACTAAAACGTATCCCCCAGTCCATCCGACTAAGAAAGCCATATAAGTATAACCACCAAAGTAAATACCACCAGCCATTGCAACGAATGATGCACCTGACATCCAGTCAGCTGCAGTTGCCATTCCGTTAAATACTGTTGGTACCTGTCTTCCAGCAACATAATAAGCATCAACCTGAACAGTTCGAGATAAATACCCAATCAAGGCATATATACAAACTGTAAAGGCGACAAACAAAATACCAATTGTTTTTGCGGTCATACCTGCTTGCTCTGCTATTGCCATCAAAATGATGAATACAATGAAGCCCCCAGTATATGTTCCGTAAATTTTTGGTAGGTTGTCAATAAAATTGCCTTTAAACATTAATCATCCTCCTTTTCGGTAAAACCAAACTCTTCATCGATTTTTTCCTGTCTATTTGCAAACCAAAAAATTAGGACCACAAATGCAATGATGGAACCTTGCGCACACATGTAATACGCTAATGGATATCCCATAAAACTTGAAGTGTTTAGGTCAGAACCAAACATGAAGATCAGATAACCGAAAACAAACCAAATAATTAATGTAATTATCATTAATCCTTTGGTTTTTTCCCAGTGCTTTTCTTTGTTTGACATTATTTTAATCCTCCCTATAGGTTAAAGATATAATTCATACTCATTTAAAGTGATATTTAAAGGGTAAAAAATGGCATATATTTATAGTAAAAGTTGTAATATCGGTTCTAAATGGGCATCAAATACAAATTAAAGCTCAGAGATTTGAAATTTGAGTATTTAAAGGAATATTTCATTCCATTCTTAAAATATTTCAAAAAAACAAAAAAAATCGAAAATTATTCCGATTTAAAAGAATTCATTCAAAAAAAATCTGCATGGGTAAGCCAAGTCACTTTATACGGATATCTTAAAACAAGAATGGGAGCAAAATATGTATTGATGTTCGAAGATGAGATATTTTTAGGTTCAATTAACAAAGCTAAATGGAATATTTATTCAACTGCTTTACAGGATTTAACTTTTTATACAATCTCTTTTTTAAAAAATATCAGAAATCAACATGATACTGAAAAAGCAAATGAAATTTATTTTGAAATTTTGGATAATGAACTTCAGAAAAATGAAATGCCAAAGGAAATTTATGAAAATGCGAAAAAAAAATTTCTTGAGAGGTATGAAAAAATTAATTGGAATGAATACCATGAGTCATTACCCTTTAATACAAGTGCTTTATCTTTATATGAATGGTCTCCTATCGCTGAAGAATTAAAATCTTTAGACAAAAAAATAGTTTTGAATTCTATGATCTTAAAATGGGATAATGTTAAAAAAGAATTTATTGAATTAATAAATTTTTAAGTATTTTTTCTATTTTCAACTAAGCTTTTTACTACACTTGGATCTGCCAAGGTGGTTGTATCACCTAATTGATCATGTTCATTTGCTGCAATTTTTCTGAGAATTCTTCTCATAATTTTGCCCGATCTAGTTTTTGGAAGTCCAGGTGAAAATTGAATTAGATCTGGTGTAGCTATCGGACCAATTTGTTTTCTTACCCAAAGCTTTAAATCCCTCTCTAAATCTAAAGTTGATTTTTCTCCTACATTTAAAGTTACATAACAATACAAACCATTACCTTTAATATCATGAGGATATCCAACAACAGCAGCCTCAGCAACTTTTGGATGAGCAACGAAAGCACTTTCTATCTCTGCAGTTCCAAGATTATGTCCTGATACTATTATCACATCATCTACTCTTCCTGTTATCCAATAGTATCCATCTTTATCTCTTCTACATCCATCTCCTGTAAAGTATTTTCCATCAAATTGTGAAAAATAAGTATCAATAAACCTTTGATGATCTCCGTAAACCGTCCGCATTTGACCAGGCCAAGATTGTGCAATACATAATCGACCTTCAGCTTCTCCTTTTAAAACTTTTCCATCTTTACTAACTATTACTGGTTTAATTCCATAAAATGGTTTTGTTGCTGAACCTGGTTTTAAATTTATAGCACCTGTTTGAGGACTAATTAATATTCCACCCGTTTCAGTTTGCCACCAAGTATCAACAATTGGACAATTAGAATCTCCAACAGTTTTATAATACCACTCCCAGGCTTCTGGATTGATTGGCTCACCTACGGTTCCTAACAATTTCAGTGATTTTCTTGATGTTTTCTTAACGGGTTTATCACCTTCTCTCATTAAAGCTCTTATTGCTGTTGGGGCAGTATAAAAAATATTCACTTTATACTTATCAACGATTTGCCACCATCTTGAACTATCAGGATAAGTTGGAATTCCCTCAAACATTATTGTTGTTGCCCCATTTGATAATGGTCCATAAATAATATAGCTATGACCAGTTACCCAACCAATATCAGCTGTACACCAATAAATATCTTTAGGTTTATAATTAAATATATATTGGTGGGTCATTGAAGCATAAACCATGTAACCACCCGTCGTGTGCATTACACCTTTTGGTTTACCAGTTGATCCTGACGTATATAAAATAAATAAGGGATCTTCTGCATTCATTTCTTCAGGTTCACATTTATTCGAAACTTTTTTTGTTAACTCGTGATACCAAACGTCTCTTCGTTCATCCCAATTAATTCTATTACCTGTTCTTTTGACAACTACACATTTTTTTACATTTGGACAATTTACTAAAGCTTCGTCAGCTATTGATTTTAAAGGTATTATTTTTCCACCTCTTACACCTTCATCAGCTGTAATTAGATAATCAGACTTGCAATCGTTTATTCGTCCAGAAATACTATCGGGAGAAAAGCCTCCAAAAATTATCGAATGCACTGCTCCTATTCTTGCGCAAGCTAACATAGTATATGCAAGTTCTGGTATCATAGTTAAATAAATTGTTACTCTATCGCCTTTTTTAACCCCTAATTCTTTAAGACCATTTGCAGCTTTAGAAACTTCTTTGTGTAATTCTTTGTAAGAAATTTTCTTTTGAACTTTTGGATCATCTCCAACCCATATAATTGCAGTTTTGTCTTTATTCTTCTTTAAGTGTCTATCAATACAATTTGCCGATGCATTAAGAGTACCATCATAAAACCATTTTATCTTAACATCTGATTTACTATATTTAACATCTTTAATTTTAGTATATGGTTTTATCCAATTAATTCTTTTTCCTTCTTTTTTCCAGAATCCATCATTATCTTTTATTGAAGCTTTATATTTTTTTTCATACTGAGATTTATTTACTAGAGCTTTGCTAATCCAGTCTTTCTTTGTTCTATATATAAGTTCTTTTTCTTGCTTTGGAGCTAACGACTTAGACTTAGTTTTTTTTTTTGTGATTATTTTTTTTTTTCTTTTTTTTTTTGGCATGTATTATAAATTTCCTAGATACTACTCATCTTCAAAATAATTTTCCAGCATTTAGTGTCTATTGGCATGACAGATAGTCTGCTTTGTTTTATTAGCGCAATATCTTTTAAATCTTTATTTTTTTTAATATTTTCGAGAGAAACTGGTGTTTTTAGTTTGCTTTTATACTTAACTTTTACTGCTACAAATCGCTTCTCTTTATCTGTTGGGTCGATAAATGCTGTTTTAATTACTTCAACAATTCCAACGATTTCTTTACCAATGTTTGAATGATAGAAAAAACAGAGATCGCCCTTCTCCATTTTTTTTAAATTATTTGCTGCTTGATAATTTCTTACTCCATCCCAGTCAGCACCTTTATTCCCAGCTTTAATTTGTTGATCAATAGACCAAACATTTGGTTCTGATTTCATTAACCAATAGTTCATATTTTTAAATTAAACATACATGCTTTCTGTAAAGCTTCTTACAATAAATATTTTTCCTTTTTCTATTTTTAATATTTTTTTATTTTCAGCGTCTATTATAAACTCTTTTGAAACTTTACTATTATTTCTCTTAACTGTATTTTCAATTTTAAATCTTTCTTTTCCAGTTATTTTAAAAAAATTATCATTTGATCTATGAGTCATATTTCCAGGATGATTAATAATTGGTTCTGAAAAAATCCACCAGAATACTCTACAATAACTCTTATCTAGCCATTCAACTTTTAAATTTTTTCTTGCAGTAGATGAATAATTAAAAGTAAAATCTAGTAATTGATCATCTGGAGCTTTAGGGTATTTAACTATATTTTCTAACCATTCATTTAAAAGATTGATAGACGCAATGCTGTCTGAGAAATATGCCACACCTCCACTTGAGAAAAGTTGCTTTTCTTTAATCGGATTATTTAAAAGTTTTACATTTATACTATTTACATAGTAGGTCTTTTCTATTTCGCCATCTACAGAATTTACTTTGAGTTTTATTGGCAAATATCCATCATTCTCAGAATCTTCTAACCAATTATATATAGCAAAATCTATATTTTTTTTTCTCAGTTCGTAAAATAATTTTGGTTTTTTAACCAAAACTAAATCACAATCTAAAAAAACAATCGGTATTTTAAATTTTTTTACCATGTTTATCACTAGTTCGGGCATACAATATTTTATATCATTTGATCCTTTTTCACTTTTCGAATAATGAATTGTAGGAACTTCAAATATCTTGTAATTAAGATTAAATTTACTAAGTGAATTTATTAATCTGTCAGCCTTATCCTTATAATTTTGAGTAAAAAAACTTACTATTAGGAAGCCTTCTCCATCTAATTTATTTTCTTTATAAATTTTCACTAAAGTTTTACTCCAGCACCTTTTAAAAATTTTGCATTCTTGTCTAAAGCTAATCTTGGATTTGCATTCAAATCTAGATTATCAAAATTTTTTACTTTATATTTTTCTAAACCAACCATCGCAATCATTGCAGCATTGTCTCCGCATAGATTAATGTCAGGAAATATTGGGTTAAATTTCTTTTTTTGACTTATTTCAATTAACCTCTTTCTTATACCTCTATTTGCAGCAACACCACCGGCTATTACAAAAGAACCATTTTTTACAGAATTAATTTTACAAAATTCCTCTATCGCTATTTTTGATTTTATATACAAAATTTTCTCTATTGTTTTTTGAAAAGACGCTGCTAGGTCAAACTTTTCTTGAACTGAATTTATGTTTTTAGTTATCCTTAGAACTGCAGTTTTTAGTCCAGCGAATGACATATTGCACCCACCTTTGTTTATTATTGGCTTTGGAAGTTCAAACTTATTTGGATCACCTTTCTCTGCAAAACTTTCTAATTTTGGCCCACCTGGAAATTCTATTCCTAGAAGTTTTGCTGTTTTGTCATATGCTTCACCCAGAGCATCATCAATAGTTGTACCCAATCTGTTATACTTACCCAATCCATTAACGCTCAAGAACTGACTATGTCCTCCAGAAATAAGCAGAAGTAAGTAAGGATACTCTATTTTTTTTTGAAGTTTAGTGCTTAAAGCATGACCCTCTAAATGATTAACCCCTATAAATGGAACATTCAAAGATGCCGCTAAAGCTTTACCAAAATTTAATCCAACAGTAAGACAAACAATAAGGCCAGGACCAGCTGTAGCAGCAACCGCAGAAATCTTATCTATTCTTATTTTACTTTTAACTAGAGCTTTATTTGCAATTAAATGAATTTTTTCTAAATGAGATCTAGCTGCTAACTCTGGAACTACTCCGCCAAACTCTTTATGAACATCAACTTGACTTGATATTATATTTGATAAAATTTTCGGAACTCCACTAGTGTCACCTTGTATTAATGAAACTGCTGTTTCGTCACAACTAGTCTCAATTCCCAGTATTATTGGTTTTTCTGACATATATTTTTTATTATTACACAATTAAACTATAAGAATGTAATAAAAATAATTATATGAAAAAAACTTCATTAACGGTAGGTTCTCGAGGAAGCAAGTTAGCTTTAATTTATGCGGAGAAAGTAATTCAAGAATTAAAGATGTTTTGCTCAAACGAAATAAAATTGAAAAAAATCCTCACTGTCGGAGATCAAAAGCAGAACCAGAGGTTATCAGATATAGGCGGCAAAGGATTATTTTCAAGTCAAATTGAAAGTGAATTAATTAATAAAAAAATTGATATTGCTGTCCATGCCCTAAAAGACATGCCGACAGTTGAGACAGAAAAATTGTTAACAAATTATTATTTGAAAAGAAATTCACCGAATGAAGTTTTAATAAGTAAAAATAATATTAAATTTAGCGATTTAGAGCCAGGCTCTGTTATTGGGACTTCTTCATATAGAAGAGAATATCAACTTAAAAAAAAAAGAACAAACTTAAAATACAAATTAATTAGAGGAAATGTTGACACCCGAATTCAAAAATTGGAAAAAGGTGATTACGATGCAATACTTCTTTCAAAAGCTGGAATTGAAGCTTTAAATTTAGAACATAAAATTTCACAAGAATTTAGTGTTAGTGAACTTATTCCGTGTGCTGGACAAGGAATTATAGCAATGCAGTGTAGAGCTGAAGATAGTAAAATAAAAAAACTACTTGAAAATATTAATAACAAAGACACCAGAATAATTGCAAATGCAGAGAGAGAAGTTTTAAAAGTTCTGGATGGAGATTGTGATACTGCAGTGGGTGTATATGCAAAGTTAGGTAAAGAAAAAGTTGAAATTACAACTGAACTTTTTTCTATTGATGGAAAACAAAGATACTTCATTAAAGAAAATATAGAAAAAGATAAAATAAAAATTGCAAGTAGATCTATTGGAGAAAAGCTAAAAATACAATCAAAGGGTTCATACAAAAATTAGTATGCATATTTTATTAACTAGACCACTGGAAGATAGCAAAGAGCTAATTTTAAAATTTAGTTCTATGAAACATAAAGTTTCACATTTACCTCTGTTACAAATTAAAAAAAAAGAAATAGAAGATCCAATATTTGAACAATTTAAAGCAATTATATTTACAAGCGCAAATGCATTGAAAAATTTAGATACATCAAAAATTGATAAAAATATAATCTGTTTTTGTGTTGGTAATGCAACAGAGAGAAAAGCAAAAGAACTAGGTTTTCAAAATGTTATTTGTGCTGAAGGAAATGTTAATAATCTTAAAGAACTAATTTTGCAAAATTTTAATCCAAAAACTGGATCAATGCTATATGTTAGCGGTGAAATAGTATCTTATGATCTTGATAAAGATTTAATTTCAGAAAATTATATAGTTAAGAGAATCAAAAATTATACAGTAATACCAAATGAAAATCTGAATGATAATTTTTTACTTAATATAAAATCTTCAGTGCCAGATGTTGTATTTATATATTCTGAAAACAGTGCAAGAACTTTCTATAAAATCATAAAAAAATATAACTTGGATAGCATTTGGATGGAAACCAATCTTATGTGTATGGGTGAAAAAGCATCCTCGGCATTAAATGATATTAAATGGAAAAAAATTTTTCTATTTAACTCTGGTGAAGAAGAGTTTTTGCTATATAAAATTTAAATATGGACGTTTTAAATAAACTGAATGAGTTGTTTTTATCTGTATGGAAACAGGGAATTCTTGGGGTAGATTTTTTGCAGATAATAATTGGTCTTGGAATATTTGTTCTATTTTTAATATTTAGAGGTCTAATTAGCAAACTTGTTATAAAAAAGTTAGAGTTAATATCAAAAAGAACAACAAATAAATTAGATGATACCTTTGTAAAATCTATGGAAGGTCCTGCTAGGTTTCTTCCAATTGTTCTTGGCGTCTTTTTTGCTAGTTACTATATGTCATTTGATAATGAGACTAGAAGTTTCATAGATAACATTAATAGAACTTTAATAACAATTTTAATTTTTTGGATAATCCATCAAATAATAGAACCAATATCATATATTTTAAGTGGATTAGATAAAGTCCTTACAAAAGAATTAATAGGTTGGATTATAAAGTCTCTTAAAATTTTAATTTTTATTTTAGGTGCAGCTGCTGTTCTTGAGTTATGGGGAATTAAAATTGGTCCAATAATTGCAGGATTAGGTTTATTTGGTGTAGCTGTAGCATTAGGTGCGCAAGATTTATTTAAAAATTTAATCTCTGGAATCTTAGTATTAGTTGAAAAAAGATTTAGAATTGGTGATTGGATTAAAGTCGATGGAGTTATTGAAGGCGTAGTTGAAAACATAGGATTTAGATCAACGGTTATAAGAAAATTTGATAAGTCATTGGCAATTATTCCTAACTTCCAATTTGCTGAGAATGCTGTGATTAATAATACCAGAAAGACAAACTGGGCTATTAGCTGGGTAATAACTCTTCAATACGACACTTCAATTGAACAATTAAAAACAATAAGAGACGAAATTGAAGATCACATCAATAAAGGCGACGATTACGATCAATCTGTGGGAGTAGCTGTAAGAATAGATAAGTTTTCAGATAGCTCGATTGATATGTATGTTAGATGTTTTACAAAAACAAATAGTTGGACTAATTATTTACAAGTAAAAGAAAATTTGGCTCTTGAAATAAAAAAAATTGTTGAAGGTAAGGGAGCTGCATTTGCATTTCCAAGTCAGTCTATCTATGTTGAAAAAAAATGATTGCTATATTTTATTTAGCGCTTCAAATTTTAAAACTTTACTCATATGTTGTAATTGCTAATGTCGTTATAAGTTGGTTAGTTGCTTTTAACGTATTAAATACAAGTAATCGATTTGTATATTTAATATTAGATTTCACTTATAAAATGACTGAACCGATTTTAATCAGAATTAGAAGATTTTTACCTAACCTTGGTGCTTTTGATATTTCTCCTATCTTACTTCTTTTGTTGATATGGTTCATAGAAATGTGTATGAAACTCTACATTGCACCACTAATATTTTAATAAATGATTTTAATTGATGGAAAAAAAGCTGCTGCTGATTTAAGAGAAGAGCTCAAGAAAGAAGTCTTATCTTTAAAAGATAAGCATAATAAAGTACCAGGTTTAACAGTCATATTGATTGGTGATTTAGCACCTAGTCAAATTTATGTTAGAAATAAAGAGAAATCTGCAAATGAAGTAGGCCTTAAATCAGAGGTGATTAGATATCCTGACAATGTTGAAGAAAGTGAAGTTTTAAAAAAAATCGATGAACTTAATAATGACGATTCTGTTTCAGGAATTTTAGTTCAGCTCCCACTTCCTAAACATATTGATAAACAAAAAGTTATAGAGGCAATTATGCCAGAGAAGGATGTAGATGGATTTCATCCCATGAATGTTGGTAATCTGTCGTCAGGTTATGAAAGTTCTATTCCATGCACGCCTTTAGGTTGTTATTTATTAATAAAAAAAATTGAACCAAACCTTAATGGAAAAAAGGCTGTAATTGTTGGAAGATCAAATTTAAATGGTAAGCCAATGACACAGTTGTTGTTGAAAGAAAATTGTACAGTTACAATTACTCATTCAAAAACAAATGATCTTAAAGGAGAATGTTTAAAAGGAGACATTATAGTCGCTGCTGTTGGGATCCCCGAGCTTGTAAAAGGTGATTGGGTAAAAAAAGATGCAATTGTGATTGACGTTGGTATTAATAAAACTGAAAACGGCCTAGTTGGCGATGTGGCATTTGATGAAGTATCAAAAGTTGCAAAAGCTTTAACACCAGTTCCAGGTGGAGTCGGACCTATGACTATTGCATGTTTACTTAAAAATACAATCGAATGTTTTAAAAGAGCGAATAAATAAAATTTACTATTGATTTCTTATTAGTGGATAAACTTTAGGACTTAAGTATTTAAGATTAGTTAGCATAATTAAAATCAAGGTCACAGTTCCTATAGAGGCGCCAAGGTAAATTAAAACTTTAAAATCAAATTGCCAAACTAATTCAAAAATATTCTCCATAATAAACTTTGATCCAATTACTGCAAAAAAAATTGCAATTAATATTACCGACATAAAAATAATTATAAATTCTATCAAAGACGAAAATATAATTTCTTTTTTTGAAAAACCTAAAATTTTAAATACAAGATTTTGGTACTCTTTTACTTTTCCTTGGACCATTATAGCACTTGAGATAACAATCAATCCAATGACAATTGTTACACCAGAAATTAGGGTTACAGCTATGAAAACTTTATTTAAAACTGATGTTACTTTATTCAGGTAATCGGCAATTTTTATCATAGATAAACTAGGTAATACTTCTAACATTTTGGTTTCGTCAAAATTATCTGGATTTTTAAATTTGGCGGTTGCCAAATATTCATGTGGAATATTTTTTGCAAATTGTGGATTAAATAACATGGCAAAATTAATACTTAGATCTCGATAATCAACTTCTCTAAAATTGACTATTTCACCATCGATTTCTCGACCATAAATGTTTAAAGTAAAAATATCTCCCAAATTAATATTAAAATCTTTAGCCACTTTAGAATCTAATGATATCTGAAGTTGGTTAGGTTTGGATAAGTCCCACCATTCACCTTTTAAAATTGGGTTATCTTTAGGTATATCTTCAACCCAAGAAGATCTTCTTTCACTTCCAATTACCCAATAACTATCATTATCTGGTTTAATATAACTATTTGGATTCACACCATTAATTTTTACTATTCCGGAAGAAACCATAGGTACTATTTCAATGTTCGCATCAGGACTCATCTTATAAACACCTTGTTCAAATTTTTCCTTCTCACCTTTTTGAATTCCAACAAAAAAATAATCAGGTGCAATATCTGGAATAGATCTTGCAATTTCTCTTTTAAAATTTGTACCAACTAAGGCTAATGTTAATAATAAAGTTACTCCTAAACCTAAAGACATAATTGTAATAGGAGTAATACTTTTTGTTTGGGTGATATTTTTTATTGATACTTTTAAAGAGATATTTGAGCGAAAATTAAATTTTTTCAGTAACAAAATTATAATCTTTGAAAGTAAAAAAAATACAATTAGACATATAAAAAAAGCCAGAAAATAACCCAAGCTATAAGAAGGTCTTTCAGATCCCAGCGTAAACAATAAAACTAAAAATGATAACAAGATAAAACTTAAAATAACTGACTTTTTTGAGTAATAAAATTGTAGGTTTTGGAATACATTTCTAAATAGGTTTGATGCTTTAACTTGATCAATTGAACTTATTGTAGGTATAGAAAAAATTATAAGAACCAACAAACCTACAATAAAAATTTTTATAAAATTAATTAAAGAGAATTTTGGATAAACATTTAATCCTAATCCATCAGATAAATATTTGTCGGCGATTGGTACAATTAAAAAACTTGAGCCATAAGAAATTACAGTAATAATAAATAATAATATTAATAATTGAAGATAATATAGTGTTTTAATATTACCTGAATAAAAACCTACAGCTTTTCTGACAGCTATAGACATATTGTTCTGGTTTATAAAAGACAGCAATGTATTTGCGATACCTATTCCAGCAATTAACATTGCACTAATTGAAACTAAAGAGAGAAATTGGGAAAAATTATTAATTATCCTTTTTAAGCCACTAGCAGAATTTTCTGGAAATCTAAGCTTTACATTTTGGTCATCTTTAAAAATATCTTTGATCTTACTTTCTATTTTTTTTGGATCATCACTTGGTTTAAACTTTACTTTATATTCATAATTTAAAAAACTACCTATTCCATTTAGTTTTAGTATCTCCAAAGTTTGTTTTCCTGCTAATGCCCAATCTCCAAATGCTACAAATCCACTAACATCAGGTACAGATTTTATAATTCCAACTACTGTAAAATTTTGATCTTGTACCTTAACTTTGTCATTTATTTTTATCTTTAAAGTTTTTGATAAACTTTCATTAATCAAAATTGTTTTGGGTTCCTTTTGCATTCTTTCATAAGCATCTTCTGGCTCATAAACAACTTCACCGTAAAGTGGATATTTTTCATCAACTGTTTTAATCCTTGTAAATAATGATTTATTTTTTTCTCTGCCTGTCGTAGAAAGCATTGTACTGAACTCTATCATTTGTGAGACAGTTGAAAATTCCTTTACTTTATTGACTAAATTAAGATCCCCCTGATTACGGTTATAATCGATTTCGAGATCTCCACCCAAAAGAACTTTTGCATTATCATTAAGCTCTTTTTTTAAACTATCTTCGATTGTAAAGATGGCACTTAAAATAAAAAGACTGATAAACAGCGTTACAATAATGCTTGAAATTTTTTTATAATTTCTGCTTAAATCCTTTAAAGCATATTTGAATATCAAACTTAACTCCAAAGGATTATTTAATTTTTCCATCTTTGATTTTAATTTTTCGTTTTGCTTTGTCTGCTAATTTTGGATCATGTGTGACCATTATTAAAGAAGACCCTTCTTCTTTGACGTATTTAAATAAAATTTCAGAGATCATTATTGAGTTTTCGGTATCTAGATTACCAGTTGGTTCATCAGCTAAAATCAAATCTGGTTTCATTGCAATAGCTCTTGCAATCGCCACACGTTGTTGCTCTCCGCCAGATAATTGACTTGGAAGATTATTGAATCTATGTTTTAGACCAAATCGATCTAATAAACTTTTTGCTTCTTTCTCTGGATTTTTAAATTCATTAAGTTCAAGTGTTAAAGCTACATTTTCAACAGCTGTATAATTTGGAATTAAATAGAAAGATTGAAATATAATTCCTATATTTTGCTTTCTAATTTCAGATACTTCGTCTTCATTAAGATTTGTTATTTCCCTGTCTTGAAATATAATTTTCCCTGAGGTTGGACGTTCTAGTCCACCAATAAGCATAATCAAGCTTGTTTTTCCTGACCCACTTTCTCCAACCACAGATACAGTTTCTTTTTTTTTTATAGTTAAATCAATATTTTTTAAAACATTGATATTGTCCTTCCCAGTTTGGTATTTGAGATTTATTTTTTTTAATTTAAGAAGTGTGTTCATGAATAAAAGTTTATTTATAAAAATATTGTTATTCTTTCTAGTGCACATAAATGCAAGTGCAATAGAAAAGGTTATATTATTCGGCGATAGTTTAATGGCGGGTTATGGTCTACCTAAAGAGCAACACTTATCTTTGGTTTTAGAAAGTAATCTCGTTAGGAGTGGTTTAAATATTAAGGTAATAAATGGAAGTGTGTCAGGAAGTACTTCTTCTGGTGGATTGAATAGAGCAGAATGGAGCTTATCAGAACCCGGTATTGATCTAATCATCCTTGGTCTTGGGGCAAATGATATGCTTAGAGGAATTCAACCAGATGAAACCGAGAGAAATTTAGAAGAAATAATTAAAATCGCTAACAGTAAAAAAATAAAAATTATAATAGCTGGGATGGTTGCGCCAACAACTCATGGAACTAAATATAAAAAAAATTTTGATGCTATTTATCCTAAATTGTCAAAAAAATATAATTTACCTTTAATTCCATTTTTGCTAGAGGGTGTTGCTCTTGATCCAAATCTAAATCAACAAGATGGCATACATCCTAACAAAGCTGGAACAATAGTTATAAGTAATACAATTCAAGATATTATTTCAAAAAATTATTAATCGGATATGAAAAAAAAATATCATCATTTAGCAAATGGCACATTTCGTAATCCTGAAGGTTCAAAGGTGATTGATATGAATTTCAATTGGTCGTTTAAGGTCTTTAACCAAGAAAAAAAAAAATTAGATATGACTTTTCCTGAAAGTAATGTCATTAAAAAAGAAAAAGTTTTATTGGATTTAAATAATTTCCAAAACGAAGAATATGTAGCGTGGATAGGTCATGCAACATTTTTATTGAAATTAGGGGAAATAACAATAATAACAGATCCAGTTTTTTCAAAAAATGCAGGACCTTTATTTTTTGGGCCGAAGAGATTTACCGAACCAGCATTAAATCTTAATGAGATACCAAGAACAGATATTTTTCTACTAACTCACAATCACTACGATCATCAAGACATGAAAACAATAATGAGATTTCCTTATAAAGAATCTAAAGTCCTGGCACCTTTAGGGCTAAAAAAATATTTTAAAATTAATAGATTTAAAGATGTAAATGAAATGGATTGGTATGATCAAATAAGAATAAATCAGAATTTAAATATTACTTTTTTGCCATCAGTCCACTGGTCAAAAAGGAGTTTAACGGATACTAACAAAACTTTATGGGGTAGCTATTTGATTGAATACAAAGGAAAAAAAATATTATTTTCATGTGATACTGGTGTTGGAAAAATATATAAAGAATTGGGAGATAAGTATGGTCCTATTGATTTAACATTTATTAACATTGGCGCATATAATTTTTATCCTATGTCTTCAATTAAAGATTCTTCTGCTTACCACACTAACCCTGAAGAAGCCCTTGGACTTGCTAAAGATTTAAAAAGTAAAAAAGTAATTGGAATGCATTGGGGAACTTTTGTCTTATCACTTGAACCAATATTAGAGCCCCCTTTAAGGTTTAAGCAAAATGCAGAAAAATTTGGATTTAAAAAAGATGATGCAATTATTTTTAAAATTGGTGAATTTAAATTATTTAAAGAGCTTTTTGATACTAACTAGAATTTTCCATAAACCACAATCCATCTTGATTTAAAAAATATAGTTTACCATTTATAGGATGAATTTGTATGTCTCTGATTCTTCCAATTTTATCTTTAAATATTATTTCCTCTTTTACTTTTGATAAATCATTAAACTCTAATTTTCTTAAAGACTTATCTTTAAGAGAAGTAATTAATGCATGACCATTCCATTCTTTAAATTCATTGCCTTTATAAATTGTGATTGCACTTGTGGCTATAGATGGAACCCAATATTGAATGGCTTTTGTAAAGCCAGGTTTCCATTTTGGCCCTATTGGTATACCTGAATAATTTGTGCCACCCCATCCAAGAATTTTCCAACCATAATTTTCACCTTTCTTTGCTTCACCAAACCAATCACCTCCTTTTGCACCATGATTGCTCATATAAATTTTTCCATCAAAAGGTGATAAAGCTAAACCTTGAGGATTTCTTACACCAATTTGATATATTTCAGGTAGCCAGTCTGATTTCCCCTCAAAACGAGGATTGTCTTTTGGAATGCTACCATCTAGATAAATTCTAATTATACTTCCTGGATGTTTATTTCCATCTTGAGCAATCATTCCCCCGCCTCTTTCACCTGCAGAAGCAAATAAATAGTTGCCTTTAATCGCAAGTCTTGAACCAAAATGATAGGGCGAGTCAATTGGTGGATTGGCTTGAAAAATATTTTTAAAATTTAATTTGTTTTTATTAAATTTTGCACGTGCAATTGAAGTACTAGTCTTCCAATTATTTCTATTTTCTGTGTATGAGATGTAAATGTAATCTTCATGATACAGAATATCTAATAATCCTCCCTGTCCATATTCTACAAAATTTAAGTTATGATCAATTTCATTTATCTCTTTTGTAGAAATGTTTACAAATTTTATTTTGCCACCTTTCTCGGTAACAATCATTTCATTTTCATTAACAAACGACGAACCCCAAGGTGCTTCTAATTCAATAATTTTATTAAAATTAAAATTTTTACTAAATGAATTAGTTGAGAATAGTATTAATGATAAAAGAAATAATAATTTCTTCACTCTATGAAAGTTTTGATCTACCACCATCGACAGCAATAATTTGTCCTGTAACCCAAGAACTGTCTTCAGTTATTAGAAATTTTGCAAGCGAAGCTGAGTCTTTACCTTCTCCAAGTCTTTTTAATGGATGGGCTTTTGCTATACCATCAGCTAAAACTTTATTTTTAAGCATTGGCTCTGCAATTTTTGAATTAGTTAAACTTGGAGCAATGCAGTTTACTCTTATATTAGGAGCAAATTCTGCTGCTAAAGAAACAGTTAATCCTTCAACAGCTGCTTTGGTTGAAGCTATAATTGCATGATTTGTAAAACCCCTTTGAGCAGCAACAGTTGAAAACAAAACAATCGATCCTTTATTTTTTTTTAAGCTTTCTTGATAACCTTTAATTAAATCTACTGCAGAATATAAATTTAGTTTCATACATTTTGTAAAATCTTGTTCTGAAACCATTCTCAAAGGTTTTAAATCAATTGAACCAACACAATAAGCTATACCTTTGATATCATCTATTTCGGACTTAATCTTTTCAACAAAACCATTTTCTAAAACATCAGAGACTGTATATTTACAATTTAGTTTTTCAGACAAAGATTTTGTTCTCTCTTCATCCCTACCAATTAAATGTACTTCTTTGCCGGCTGCGTATAACTGTTCGGCTAAATTAGATCCGATAGATCCTGTCGCACCTACTACTAAATATTTTTCTGACATAAATTTTTAAAGAGTTATATATAGTTAATGAAATTATTTTTTCTACTTGGAAATCAGCTTTTCTCAGAGAAATATCTAGAAAAGTACAGAAAAGACCACTTTTTCTTTATGGCTGAAGATTATCAGCTTTGTACGTACGAAAAGCATCATAAACAAAAGATATTATTGTTCTTATCTTGCATGCGATCTCACGCAGACAGACTGAAAAAAAATAAATTTAAATTAGAATATTCTTCGATCGAGGATAAATCTTTCAAGCTGGATTACACAGAAAAATTAAAAAAAATAATTAAAGCAAAAAAAATTAAAGAAATTTCAAGTTTCGAAATTGAGGATAAGTTTTTTGAAAATAAAATTACAAATTTTTTAAAAAAGGAAAAAATTAAATGGAATATTATTCAAACACCAATGTTTTTAAATTCTAGAGAAAAATTTAAAAACTATTTATCAAAATCAAAAAAACCTTTTATGGCAGTTTTTTATAAAGAGACTAGAAGAGATTTGGATATACTTATGAAAAAAGATGGTAATCCAGAAGGAGGCAAATGGAGTTTTGACGAAGAAAATCGAAATAAACTTCCAAAGAATATATCTATACCCAAATTCCCTAAAATTACTGAGACTGTTCATACGAAAAAACTAAAAATTTTAATTGATAAAAATTTTAAAAGTCACCCAGGTAATACGAAAGATTTTTGGTTTGCTACGGAATATGATGATGTAATTAAATTATTAAATTTTTTTATTAAAGAGAAATCAAATTTATTTGGGGATTATGAAGATGCAGTTGATCAGAAAGATAATATATTATTTCATAGTGCTTTAAGTCCTTACATCAATTTAGGTCTTATCACTCCAGAATTTATAATTAAAAAAGTTTTAGATTTTCACAACAAAAATAAAATAAGATTAAATTCCTTAGAGGGTTATATTCGTCAAGTAATCGGGTGGAGAGAATTTATGAGGGGAATATATCAAAGCTATTCAAAAGAAATGGAAACTAGAAATTTTTTTAAACAAAATAGAAAAATGAAAAACTCATGGTACGAAGGAACAACAGGGTTACCACCTCTAGATTATGCTATTAAAAATGCAGTGAATTATGGTTGGTCACATCATATTGAAAGGTTAATGATTTTATCAAACATAATGAATTTATGTGAAGTTAAGCCAACGTATGTTTACAAATGGTTTATGGAAATGTTTGTGGATTCCTCTGACTGGGTAATGGTACCGAATGTTTATGGAATGGGGCTTTTCAGTGATGGAGGAATATTTGCAACAAAACCATATATTTGCGGATCCACTTATTTCATGAAAATGATGGATTTTAAAAAAGGAGAATGGTGCAATACCATGGATGGTCTTTATTGGAGATTCATAAATAGAAATAGAGCCTTCTTTTTAAAAAATCCTAGATTATCTATGATGGTTAGAATTTTCGATAAAATGAAACCTGATAGAAAAAAATTAATTTTAGCTGAGGCAGAAAAATTTATTAAACAAAATACTGCATAGTGAGAAAAGAAAATTTACCCACAAAAATTTGCCCTGTATGTAAGAGACCTTTTACTTGGAGAAAAAAATGGAAATTGAACTGGGATAAAGTGAAATATTGTTCTAAGAAATGTTCAAAAAATAACTAATTAACAACAAGAGCAGCTTTTCTTTTTCTCTGGTTTTTTTACTTCAAGCACTTCTTCTTTAGGGGCTGATTGTTCAAGAGTTTTTGCTGCTTCAGCTTCTTTCTCTTTTAGTATTTTATTTTCAATATATGCGTAAAGAGAGTTGAAACCTAATTTTGAAGCTTTCTTTTCTTCGTAATTCCTTCTGCCTTTAAGATTTTCAATAATTTCAAGAACTTGCGGGTTATTCATATTATTGTTATCTCATAATTTTGATAATTTACAATAGTTCTTTAAAAAAATTCTTTAATTATACTTGGTATATACTTTTTGAAATTAAAAAAACCTTTATTGCAATATTTCCAAGAACTTTGGTCTAAATTACGATAAAGAAATTTTATATTATTTATTCCTTGAGAAGTTAAAAAATCTAAGTTTTCTCCAACACAAGGATATAAAAAATAACTATTCTCAATTGTTTTAAGCTTACCAATATCAATAATTTCACAATCCAAAGATTTTTCATCCAACCTTCTTTTTTGGTCCTGAATTAAATTAGTCTTAAATTTCACTGTTTTTTCACTAAGTTTAATATTTCTACTGTCGTTTTTATTATTTACTAAATAAATCTTTTTAAATTTATGGTCTTTGAAATCAGTGAACTCAAAAGAAAGATTATTTTCAAAAATAATTAAATTTTGCTGATCTAAGCTTATTGGATTACTAAAATCTTTTAAGACAGCCTTGTATAATTTCTCGCTAACTTTAGGAGGTGCATTTTCGTTTAAATTAATGTTATTAAATCTGTTATTAGTAAATTTTTTTATATTCCATTCACTTGCCAAATAATGCTTACCTTGTGTTTGTATTCCTGCAACCCATCTCCATCCTAATGTATTAGATGCTGCATCTCCATCATAGAGATGCTTCATAAAAAATTCAGCTCCTAATTGCCAAGGTAAATTTAAAGTAAAAATCCAGATACTGGCAAACCACATTCTTGTATGATTATGAAGGTAATTAAATTCTTTTAATTCTTTAACCCATTCATTAAAACATTCTATATTTGTATTTCCATCAATGGCATCTAAGTAATCTTTATTATCTTTGTATTCTTCTCTTATAATTTTTAATTCTATTAGGTAATCTGTCCATACATTAGGTCTTAATTCTAACCATCCTTTCCAATAAGTACGCCACAAAACCTCCTGAATAAATTTTTCATTTTTAGAAAATGAAAATTTCTTTAAGGCTTTATCTATAACTTCTAACTCATTTAATATTCCATGAGATATATATGGAGAAATACAAGATATATTTGATCTTTTATCTGGACCAAAATCAAAATTTCTCAATCTTGAATATTCAGAAAGATTATTTTCAACAAAATTATCTAGTTTATTGATGGCTTGCGCCCGACTTGGTTCAAAATTCATGATATTTTATTTTAATTTTTTCTTGTGAAAATTAATAAATCTTTCAACATTTGATTTATTAAAAGTTTTATTTTCCTCAAATGAAACTTTTTTCATAGAATAAGCTGAACTTTTAGTTATTCTTGAATGAATAATAACATTCCCTTTATATAACCTCAATTTAACTGATCCATTTACTTTATTTCTCTTAAGATCTACAATTCTTTGTAATTTAAATCTTTCTTTAGAAAACCAATATCCATTGTAAATCAGTTCCGCATATCTAGGCATAATTTTTTCTTTCTTATGCATTGTATCTTTATCAAGTGTAACAGACTCTATAGCTCTATGAGCGTGCATTAATAAAGTTCCACCTGGTGTTTCGTATACACCTCTTGATTTTATACCGATAAATCTATTTTCTACTAGATCAACTCTTCCAACAGCATTTTTTCCAGCTATGTCGTTTAATTTTCCAAGCAATTTAGATGGAGATAGTTTTTTCCCATTCACTGCAATCGGATCTCCACTTTTAAAGTCTATTTTTACAATTGAAGATTTATTAGGTGCTTTTTCTGGAGATACCGTTCTTTGAAAGATAAAGTCAGGTGCAGAGTTTTTTGGATTTTCTAACAACTTTCCTTCTGTTGATGTATGAAAAATATTATCGTCTACTGAAAAAGGTGGCGCTCCTTTCTTGTCTTTAGGTATTTCAATTTTATTTTTTTTTGCATAATTAATTAGATCTGATCTAGATTTCAGCTTCCAAATTCTCCAAGGCGCAATAACTTTTATTTTAGGACCAAAATAATGATAACCTAACTCAAATCTTACTTGATCATTACCTTTTCCTGTTGATCCATGAGACACAGCATAGGCCTTAAATTTTTTAGCAATTCTAATTTGATCTTTGGCTATTAAAGGTCTAGCAATTGAGGTTCCAAGCAAATAAACACCTTCATATATTGCATGGCCTCTAATCATTGGATAAACATAATTTTTTACAAAAATATCTTTTAGATCTTGAATAATAATATTTTTTACGCCAAGTTTTTTTGCGTTTCTTAAAATTTTATTTCTATCTATTTCTTGACCAATGTCTGCAGTATAACAAATTACTTCTGCATCATAATTTTCTTGTAACCATTTTAATATGATTGATGTATCCAAACCGCCTGAATAAGCTAAAACAATTTTTTTTTTCATTTTTAGATTAGTTTCTTATATCAACCGAGGCATTTGCTGATACAATTATTCTATTTTTTTCACCTTTATATGGATTGGATCCATGTAATATAAAATTTGGCCATATGAGCATTTTACCTTCTACGGCTTTGAATGTTGCATTTCCGCCAGAAGAATAAAATTTTCCACCAAAATCTTCAGGTGATCTCCTTTGATACGGTCTTAAAAAATAAGTTGACCCATTTTCGTTTGTAGCATCCTCACCTATTTGAACATAGTAAACACAACACCAACTACACCTTCCATGATCATGAGGAAGAACTGAACCATTTGTATTATATTTTATAAACCAAGAATTATTAATTTTTACATCAAAATTGGGTTTTGGTTCTTTCATTTCGGAAATTAATTTCTTGTTGGTACTATTTGACATTCCCAAAAAGCATTTTGCAAAAAAATTAAATAATTTTGATAAACTCTCACTTTTTTCATGATGTAAGTCGTATTTACTTTCATAAAGATTAATATTTTCTTTATTAATACCCTCTCTACCTTGAGGATTTTTTTTCTCGTATTCTGAAAAAAAATTTATTAAGTCATCTTTAATTTCCTGATGTTCAGGGTTATAAAATTCTCCGATATATATTGGCCAAAGACTATAGATTTGATTCTTATTCATTTTTTTAAAGATTTAACTACAACTTTTTTTTGCAGCGTTGTATGCTTTTGTGAAACCCATTAAAGAGTAGTGATCAATTGTTTGAGATCCAGATTTATTATATCCAGTAACCATCAATCTTGAAGCTTTCTTCATTTTTTTTACTACTTTTTTTTCAATTTTATTGTTAGAAATCCATGCAAAGTTATCTTGAGCTATATCAAACTTATATTTTGTTTTACCAGAGGAAGCTGTGATAGAATTTTGAGAGTTATACTCATAGCCCGATGTTGTGCTAACTTCATCAGTTATTTTTTCAGATGGTCTGAATGTTACAAATAATCTTGCATCTCTGTCATTTTTTTTTGGAGATTGCAGTACAGGTTTAGATTGTGCAAAGCATACTTTGTTTCCATCATTAGTTACTATAATTGCATCCCAATCTTTGAAAGTCCCAATTTTATTTAATTCATCTGAATAAGAAGTTGAGCTTAATAAAATAACAAAAATAATTGATCTAAGAATTATGGACATGGGTTAGGATACTTTTTTTGAATTTCATTAATTTCATTAATTATTTCTTTATCTAGTTTCACTTTTACACTTTCTATATTTGTTTTCAACTGCTCCATTGTTGTTGCACCAATAATAACACTAGACATAAAATCCTGTATCTCACAAAATTTTATACACATTTGACTCATATCAATGTTGTACTTTTCACTAATATTAAAATATTCTTCAACAGCTTCGTTAGTATTTGGTTTTCGATATCTTGTCCAAAAATCCCAATCTCTTTCCATCCTAGATCCTTTTGGAAATTGCTTATTTCTATATTTGCCACTTAAAAAACCACTGGCTAATGGAGAATAAGATAAGCAGCCAATATTTTCTCTTATAGACACTTCCGCTAATCCAACCTCATATGACCTATTCAATAAACTGTAGGGATTTTGTATAGACATCATTCTTGGCAAGCTTTTATCCTTTGAGACTTTGAGAAAATTCATAACACCCCAAGGAGTTTCGTTAGATAAACCTATATGTCTAATTTTACCTTGCTTAATATATTTTTGTAATTCAACCAACACGTCTTCGAATTTATTCCATTCATTTTCTTTATGTTCATAACCCAATCTTCCAAAATTGTTTACGTTTCTTTCTGGCCAGTGAAGCTGATATAAATCTATATAATCAGTTTTAAGTCTTTTAAGACTATCATGAAGTGCTGTTTCGAGATTCTTTCCAACAAAACTATTTTCACCATTTCTAATATAATCTCTAGCAGGACCGCATACTTTAGTTGCAAGTATTACATCTTTTCTTTTTTTCGTTTTTTCAAACCAATTTCCAATGATCGTCTCTGTATGACCAAATGTTTCAGCTTTTGGAGGTACTGCATAAAGTTCTGCTGTATCCCAAAAATTAACACCGTTTTCTAGTGAGAAATCCATTTGTTCAAAGGCTTCCTCTTGGCTATTTTGTTCACCCCAAGTCATGGTGCCGAGACAAATTGTACTAATATCTATATCAGTTGTTCCTAATTTTTTATAATTCATTAAATTTTAAGTATTTGTTACCTATATTTTGACTGCTTGAAAAATTTAAAATTTATTACTATATATTTAATTATGGAATTCAATAGAGACAATATTCTAAATAGATCAACGACAGCAAAAAAAGCTGTTGTGATGGATGAAGGCCTTAGAGCCTACATGCTTAAAGTTTACAACTACATGGCAACTGGAGTTTTGCTAACGGGAATCATTGCATTGCTATCTTTTAAAATGTCAGTAGTTACAGATGCAAGTGGATCAATAGTTGCTTTAACTGAGTTCGGAAATGCAATTTATCTATCAGGATTGAAATGGGTGGTTATGTTAGCTCCGCTCGGAATTGTTTTTTACATGAGCTTTGGAATAAATAAAATGAGTTCTTCAAAAGCTCAAACTACTTTTTGGATTTTTGCAGCCTTAATGGGATTATCACTATCATCAATTTTATTAGTTTACACAGGACTTAGTGTGACGAGAGTATTTTTCATATCTTCAGCAACATTTGGAGCTATGAGTATATATGGTTACACAACTAAAAGAGATCTCACAAAATTTGGATCATTCTTAATGATGGGTTTAATCGGTATTATAATCGCATCTTTAGTAAATATTTTTTTAAAATCTTCAATGATGTACTTTGCTATTTCAATCATTGGAGTTCTTATATTTGTTGGATTAACTGCATACGATACACAAAAAATTAAGAATATGTACGCAGCATCAGATTCAGGTGAAGTAATTGGCAAGAAAGCTGTTATGGGAGCCTTAACATTATACTTAGATTTTATAAATTTATTTATAATGCTTTTAAGATTGTTTGGTCAAAGAAGATAATCAAAAACTATAGTTTTTTCCAATTTGTTTTTTTTAGAAGTATTTCTAAATCATAAGCATTATTTAAAATTTTACCATTTCTATCAGTTATTAAATATTTCAAATTCTTATTAGAAGGTTTAAAATTTTTACTAATGTTGTAGATAGCTTTTTCTGCTGCATTTTTAAAAATACTAAAACTTACTCTTTTACTTGATATGGAGAGGCCATAGTCTTTCCAAGATCCTTCAGATACCATTTTAGCATATAGGTCTAATATAATTTTTAGTTCTTTTTTTTCAAAAAAATACCTTTGGTTTTGTTCTTTATTTGAATTATTTATTACTAATTTTAAATTACTCATTTAATTTGTGTTTATTAATCAACCCAACTTGTGATGCCGTAAAGATGAATGTAATTGGTAGCATTCCCCAAACTTTAAAGTTAACCCAAAATTCTTCTGTTTGAGTTCTCCAAACAATTTCATTTAATATAGCTAAAAAAATAAAAAAATAAGTCCATCTGTTATTCAATATTTTCCAACCTTCATCAGACATTGGTAGTGTTTTTCCAAGTATTAATTTTAAAACTGGCTCATTGGTGAAGTATTTTCCAAAGAATAAAGCTAAGGCAAATAAAATATTTATAATAGTTGGTTTCATATAAATAAAAATTGGATTATCAAAATAAATTGTTAAACCTCCAAATAGAGTAATTAAAATTCCTCCTAACAAAGGAACCATCGGAACTTTTTTTTCCAGTATCCAAACCAAGAGAACAGAAATTATTGTTGCGACAATTAGAGGTGGTATTGCAACTTTTAAATTTTTATCACTGTTATAATAAAAGAAGAAAAAAATAGCTAAAGGCCCAACGTCTGTAATGAATTTTAGAAGTGATTTATTCACTGCTACATATTAACAGATTAATAAAACATTTATATTTTTTTTATTGATTTTTTTCATCAAATATCCATATTTAATATCGTGAGTACTCAAAAAGCTAAATTTTCAATTGGAGACGTTGTAAAACATAGACACTTCGATTTTAGAGGTGTGATTTACGATGTTGACTTTGAATTTAATAACTCAGAGGAGTGGTATCAATCGATTCCAAAAAACGTGAGACCTAGAAAGGATCAGCCATTTTATCATTTACTAGCAGAGAATGACGAAATTACTTACGAGGCTTATGTGTCTGAGCAAAATCTATTATTTGATGACTCCGAAGAGCCTATAAAACACCCTCTAATTAATGAAATTTTTTCAGGTAAGCGTGGATCAAGCTACTTCAAGCCTTCAAATTAAATAATAGCCAATATTTAAACACAATTGTCCCAAATCTCCGTCATATCTGTTTGTTATAAAATATTTAATTCTGATCAAGAGTACTGTTTTTCCTCTATCTCCCTCTGTATTCTTGGTCAGAAAATTTTGAACAATTTTAATCTAAGATTTATGTGTTATAAAAAATTATGATTAATTATTTCAATCCAAATAATACTTTAAAGATAATTAATAAAATACAAAAGTTTGTATTTGCGCTATTTATAATTGTATTGTTACTTGGATTAGTTGAAGCTTTAGTTCTTTCTCCCGAGGATTATAAGCAGAGTGACTCAGTTAGGATTATGTATGTCCATGTACCATCAGCTTGGATATCACTCGGAATATTTTCATTTATTTCCATTCTTTCTTTTGGAGTTTTTGTTTTTAAAAATAAAAATTTCTCTTTAATAACAAAAAGTTTAGCACCTTCTGGTTTTGTTTTTAGTATAATAGCTTTAGTTACAGGATCAATTTGGGGAAAACCAACCTGGGGAACTTGGTGGGCTTGGGATGCAAGAATAACTTCAATGCTCTTACTTTCAATTTTTTATTTACTGTTCATTACTTCTTGGAAGATTACGACAGATACTAGTAAAGCAGAAAAAATTAGCTCAATAATAGCAATTATTGGTCTTATAAATATTCCAGTTATAAAATTCTCAGTAGAATGGTGGAATACATTACACCAACCTGCGTCAGTAAAAATTTTGGAAGAAACAACAATTCATTCTTCAATGTTGACACCATTAGCTATAATGACTGCGGCATTTGCTCTATTTTCACTTTTGATATTTTTAATGAAATATAATACAGAACTGTTAAAGATTAAAAATAAAGGCCTTAATAGATTATGATTAGTGAAATACTTAATATGAATGGATACGGTGTATATGTTTGGTCGTCATTTATATTCACTCTACTTTCTTTTAGTTTCTTGTTTGTGGTAGTAAAATTAAACCTAATTAAAGAGAAAAAGAAATTTGAGCAAAATTATAAATCACTAGATGAAAAGAAACTTGCATCAGTAGCTAAGCAAAAAACGTACAGAGAGATATTAGCAAACACTTCTACATCTAAAGTTTAACTAAAATTCACATGTACGGAAAAAAAGTTAAATTTAGAGCCTTTTTTATTTTTTTAATTTTTATTTCATTAGTTCTTACAATTTTTTTGGTGGTTAAATCTCTTGAAGAAAACGTAGTATATTTTAAGTCTCCAACAGACATTAAAAACCTTAATGAAATCAGAAATGCTCAAAAAATTAGAGTTGGTGGAATGGTGAAAAAAAATTCTATTAAAATAAACGATAAAGAAATTTTTTTCGTAATTACGGATTTCAAAAATGAATTATTAGTCAACTTTAATGGATCTGTACCTAATTTGTTTGAAGAAGGTAAGGGTGTAGTTGCCGAAGGTTTCTTAAAGGATAAAAGTTTTCTAAATGCTGACAAGATTTTAGCAAAACATGATGAAAATTATATGCCTCCTGAAGTCAGTGAAGCTATGAAAAACAATTAATTTGTATGTCTAATTATTTAGGAAATTATTCTTTATATATTGCTTTAATTGCATCTGTTTATTTAATTTTTAAGTCATATTTAGATGCAAATTCAGAAAATAAATATTTAGATAAAAACTTTATTTTAATTACTTCAATACAAACTATAATGATTACGGTAAGTTTTTTTAGTCTAGTTGCAGCTTTTGTAATTTCAGATTTTAGTAATGAAACTGTTTTCAACAATTCTCATACTTTAAAACCTTTATTTTATAAAGTTTCAGGCACATGGGGAAATCACGAGGGAAGTTTATTATTGTGGTTATTAGTCCTTTCAATTTTTCTATTTATTTTTTTATTAAATTCAAGATCACAAGATACTAAATACAAACTTTTAACGATACTATTTCAACAAATTATTATTTCAGGTTTTCTAGTTTTTATTTTATTAACTTCCAACCCTTTCAAAACGCTTTACCCAATTCCTAGCGAAGGATTAGGTTTGAACCCTATTTTACAAGATCCTGCTTTAGCTATTCACCCTCCAATTTTATATTTAGGTTATGTTGGAACATCTATTATCTTTTCAGCTTCACTTGCCTCAATGATTAGCGGAAATATTGGAGATAAGTGGGCAAGGCACATTAAAAAATGGGTTTTGGTATCTTGGGTATTTTTAACAATTGGTATTTTGCTTGGATCTATATGGGCATATTATGAGCTGGGCTGGGGAGGTTTTTGGTTTTGGGATCCTGTAGAAAATGTTTCATTAATGCCATGGTTTTGCTTAACAGCACTCCTGCATACTGTAATTGTATTACAGAAAAGAAATTCGTTTAAAGAGTGGACTATTATTTTGTCAATTACAACTTTCTCACTGAGTATGAGTGGCACTTTTCTTGTTAGGTCTGGAATTTTAAATTCAATTCACACTTTTGCAAACGATCCATCAAGGGGGTTATATATATTAAGTTTTCTTTTTATCTTAATAATGATGTCTATATTAATTTTCTTTTTAAATCAGAACAAAATATCAAACACAGCAAAAGAAAATTTTATTTTAAGTAAAGAGACTGCAATATTAGTGAATAACTGGTTTATGATGTTTTTTTTATCTGTTGTTCTTGTTGGTACAATTTATCCAATTTTTCTTGAAGTTTTAAATGGTTCAAAAATTTCTGTTGGTCCACCTTTTTATCATAATCTTTTAATACCTTTCTTAATTCCTTTTTTAATATTCATGAGCTTTGGCCCAAGTTTGAAATGGATTAAAGATAAATTAAAAAAGTTTAATTATAATATTTTAATTATTTTTTTTGTTTCACTACTTATTTCGTATGTCATTTTAACAAAAACAGAAAATTCATTTTTGTTATCTATTCCTCTGATAGTTTTGAGCATCTATCTTTTATTAATAACAATTAAGGATTTTTTTGTTAGTAAATCCTCGATTAGTCAAAAAATTTCACATTTTGGTTTTAGTTTATTAATTACAAGTATCTTATTGAATGGCCTTTTTTCTAATGAATTCAATTCAAATATGAAAGTAGGAGATGAAAGAGTATTCAATGAAAAGATTGTAAAATTAAAAGAAGTTAATGTTACAGATGTGGACAATTATAAATCTCTTAAAGCTAGTTTTGAAGTAACAAATAAAAATTCCTCTTTTTCTTTATACCCAGAAGTTAGGATTTACCAGCAACCTTTAACTATTACGAGTGAAGCAGATATTAAGACAACATTATTTTCAGATAATTTTTTAGTATTTAATATTCTAAAAGACGATGGTTATTATAATGTAAGATATCAATATAAACCCTTAATGATTTGGATATGGATCTCAACTATATTTATTGGTTTTGGTGGTTTATTAAGTGTCATTAGAAAAAATGAGCAAAAATATTAAATTTTTAGGATTACTACTAACATTAATAATAATTTTTATAATCTTGCTCAAGGGATTGAACGTATCGAAAGATTACTCTAACGAGAAATTAAAAAGTAAAATAGATTTTTCACTTAATGCAAAAAAACTATTTTCTGATGAAATAATTAATATTTCAGACTTATTTGATAAAAATAGTCCTTCAGTAGTAAATATTTGGGCATCTTGGTGTGCACCATGTAGAGAAGAGCATCAGTTTTTAATGAAATTAAAAGATATGAACATAAATATAATTGGAATTAATTATAAAGACAGTCCAAAAAATGCGAAAAGTTTTTTAAGCTCACTTGGAAATCCTTATTCAGAAATTATTACCGATAATGATGGAACAAAATCAATAGAATTCGGAGCTATTGGTGTTCCTGAAACTTTTATTATAAGCGGTAAAACAAATGAGATAATAAAAAAGTATATTGGTCCATTGACAAGCGAAAATTTAATAGAAATAAAAAATTTATTAAAAAAAAATGCTTAAAATTTTAAAATTAATATTGCTGCTATATTTTAGTTTTAATTTTTCCTATGCTAATGAAATAAATACCAAAGTAGATCAAATTACAAAAAATTTAAGGTGTTTGATATGCCAAGGTCAATCTGTTTACGACTCTCAGTCTGATTTTGCTATTAGTATGAAACTTGTTGTAAAAAATAAGATTGATGAAGGTAAAGAAGAAGAAGAAATATATGATTATTTAAAAAATAAATATGGAGAATGGATTGTATATGAACCAGAATTAAACCAAAATACATTTTTACTTTGGTCAATACCTTTGATTTTGTTTGTTTTTGGTGGTCTTTTAATTATTAGAAAAGTATCTATAAAGTAGAATTAATATGAAAACTCTATCTGTCACTATATTTTCAATAATATTTTTCTGCTCATTTGCCAACGCGGAAATTAAAGAAGAAACTTATTATAAAATTGGAGTTTTTGATTACGCTCATCAGACAGATATGTTAGCAATTAATAAAAAAAAGGTCACCGATAATACTTTTAGTTTGAAATATTTGGGTGATTTGACTCAAATATATGACTTAATGATTCTTGGAGATGTGAATGAATCTTTTACGCATGATAACGATAAAAACATAAAAAATCGTGAGGAATATGCGATATATCTTTCTTCTGGATATCAAAAAAAATTCAGTCCATCTGAAAGATTTTATATTGTGCCTAGTTTTAGCATTGGTCTTTACAACGAATTTAATAAAGGAAAGGATATGGGTTTTCCAATTGAGTTTAAGAGTGAAATAGAATTTAATTTCGAAACAAAAAATAATTTTATATTTGGTGTTACTTATAACCACATTTCAAATGCTGATATAGGTAGTACAAATCCAGGTTCTGACTCAATTTTAATTGGATTCAGATACAAAACAAATTAAAAATATTATAATTATAAGATGAGACTCAAAGATTGTCATAATTTTTACGATTTCAGAAAACTTGCTAAGCAAAAGTTGCCATCCCCAATATTTCATTACATTGATGGTGCAGCTGACGATGAAATAACTTATGCAAGAAATAGTAGTGCATTTAATGATGTTGACTTAGTTCCAAATGTCTTAAGAGGTGTTGAAAATGTGGATTTGTCGACAACTATTTTTGGAAAAAAATTAGATTTGCCTTTTTATTGTTCTCCAACAGCTCTGCAAAGGTTATTCCATTACGAAGGAGAAAGAGCGGTTGGAAAAGCTGCAAAGAAGTTTAATACGATGTTTGGTGTTTCGGCATTGGCTACAGTTAGTGTTGAGGAAATTTCATCTTTAATAGACACACCAAAAATGTTTCAATTTTATTTCCATAAAGACAGAGGATTAAATGACTCTTGTTTAGAACGAGCAAAAGCAGCAAAATTTGATGTGATGGCTTTAACTGTTGATACGATAACAGGGGGAAATCGTGAAAGAGATTTAAGAACTGGATTTACATCACCTCCAAAATTAACACTTTCGAGTTTGTTTAGTTTTGCCACAAAACCAATGTGGGGAATAAATTATTTAACCAAAGGAAAATTTGAACTACCACATCTTCAAGATTTTGTTAAAGAAGGAACTGACACAAATACTTCAATTGGTAATTATTTTTCTACTATGTTGGATCAATCTATGAATTGGGATGATGCTGAAAAATTGTGCTCTCAGTGGGGTGGCCACTTTGCGCTTAAGGGAGTAATGAGTGTTGAAGATGCTAAAAGAGCAGTTGATATCGGATGCACTGGTATAATGGTATCAAATCATGGAGGAAGACAACTTGATGGATCTAGATCACCATTCGATCAATTAGCTGAAATTGTTGATGCAGTTGGTGATAAGTTAGATGTTATTTGTGAAGGTGGATTTCAAAGAGGTACTCATATGTTAAAAGCTTTATCTATGGGTGCAAAAGCATGTGCTGGTGGAAGATTATATCTTTATGCTTTAGCTGCAGCAGGTCAAGAAGGTGTTGAGAGAGCACTTAACTTATATAAAACTGAATTAGTAAGAGACATGAAATTAATGGGCTGCACAAAGATCAGTGATCTTAATCGAAATAATTTAAGATTCCGAAATGCATGAGCTTAAAGAATTGTTATAATTTTGAAGATTTTAGAAAGCTAGCCAAAAAAAAACTTCCAGCTCCAATTTTTCATTACATTGATGGTGGTGCAGATGATGAAACCACTTTAAAAAGAAATACAAATTCATTTGATGATTGTGACTTAATCCCTAATATTCTTAGAAGCGTAGGAGAACCAGATTTATCAACCACAGTTTTTGGTAGAAAAATAGATATGCCAATTTTTTTATCACCTACTGCTATGCAAAGTTTATATCATCCTGATGGAGATAAAGCTTCAGCTAGAGCTGCAGAAAAATTTGGTACCATGTATAGCATGTCGACAATGGCTTCATTTTCGATTGAAGAAATTGCCAACATATCAAGTGGACCAAAATTATTTCAACTTTATATCCATAAAGATAAATCATTTACTGATGATTTGATTGATAGGTGTAAAAGAGCAAACTTTGACGGTTTATGCTTAACTGTTGATACTTTGGTTGCAGGAAATAGAGAAAGAGATCACAGAACTGGTTTTACAACTCCTCCTAAATTCACATTAGAAAGTATAATGAATTTCGCGATGAGACCAGGATGGTTATTCAGATATTTTACGAACAAGAAATTTGAACTTGCAAATATTAAACACAAAACTGACAAGGGAACTAACATTACAAAATCCGTAATAGATTATGTTAATGAACAGTATGATCCACAAATGAATTGGGAAGATGCAGAATACTGTATAAAAAAGTGGGACGGACCTTTTGCCTTGAAGGGTGTAATGTCTGTAGAGGATGCAAAGAGAGCAGTTGATATTGGTTGTACAGCAATAATAATATCAAATCATGGAGGAAGACAACTTGATGGATCTAGAACTCCTTTTGATCAACTAAAGGCTATTTCAGATGCTGTGGGTGATAAACTTGAGATAATTTTAGATGGAGGTGTTAGACGGGGAACTCACGTTCTCAAGGCTTTAGCTGCAGGTGCTACTGCTTGTAGTTTTGGTAAAGCTTTTTTGTTCAGTTTAGGAGCAGGTGGTCAACAAGGAGTAGAGAGGCTGCTTCAAAATATGCACGATGAAATTAGAAGAAATATGATCCTTATGGGCTGCAAAAGTGTAAAAGAGTTAGATAGATCAAAGATAATTTACCGAAATTAAATATTTTTTATAAATAATTTTTATTATTATTTTCACTTTAAATAAATAGACATGAAGTTGCTTTTCAGTTAGTTTGTCGACGAAAAATTATGATTGAATTAGCAAAAGCATTAGATCGTTTAGGAACTGAGAGTGCATTTTCTGTTCTAGCAGAAGCAAAAAAATTAGAAGCACAAGGCAAACCTATGATCCATTTAGGTCTAGGACAACCTGACTTTAAAACTCCAAAACATGTTGTTGAAGCTGCAAAAAAAGCTCTAGATGACGGTCATCATGGTTATGTTTTATCAAATGGAATTCCAGAATGTCGAGAAGCTGTCGCAAGATGGGTCAAGAGACTTTACAATGCTGATATTGATCCAAATAGAGTTTTAATAATGCCAGGTGGTAAACCTACAATGTATTATGCAATTACTTGTTATGGTGAACCAGGTGTTGAAATAATTCATCCAACTCCAGCTTTTCCAATTTATGAGTCAATGATTAATTATTCTGGAGCAAAAGCTGTTCCATATGATTTAACTGAGGATAAAGATTTAAAATTTGATCCAGACAAAATTCTGTCTTTAATAACTGACAAAACTAGACTTTTAATTCTAATAAATCCAAACAACCCAACTGGAAGCTTTGTTGAAAAACCTGCAATTGACTACTTAGCAAAAGAATTAGAAAAACATCCGCAGGTCACAATTTTAAGTGATGAAATTTATAGTAGACAAATTTTTGACTATAAGGAAATGCCAACTTTCTTTAACTATCCTAATTTAAGAGACAGATTAATTGTTCTTGAGGGTTGGAGTAAAGCATATTCTATGACTGGATGGAGACTTGGTTGGAGTTACTGGCCAGAGCATTTGGTTGAACATGTAAACAAACTTTTGATTAATAGTGTATCATGTGTAAATGCAGCAGCCCAATATGCTGGTATAGCCGCATTAGATGGTCCAGAAGATTCTATTAAAGATATGTTAGACAAATTTACATTAAGAAGAAATTTAATTCACAAAGGATTAAATGATTTACCAGGAGTTGAGTGTAGTTTGCCGGGAGGAGCTTTTTATGCTTTTCCGAATATAAAAGGGACTGGCATGAATGGATCTGAGTTTTGCAAAAAAGCTATGCATGAAGCTGGAGTTGCGATTGTTCCTGGCACTGCGTTTGGTAAAACTTGTAATGATTACGTTAGATTTAGTTTTGCCGCATCTAGAGATAATATAATGCAAGCCTTAGAAAATATAGGCAAGATGCTTTCTAAATAAACTGTATTTTTAATCAATATTTTTGTATTATTAAAGAATGAACGAAACCGTCCAAGCAGAATTAAAAAAGATATTTAACGGAAGATTTTCTACCTCAGAATCTACTCGTGCAAATTATGCAAGAGGGGAAGATACCTATAACCCAATATTATCAAAGGCAGTTGTATTTCCAGAAACTAATGAAGAAGTTTCAAAAATTCTAAAAATTTGTAACGAGCATAAAATTCCAGTGGTTCCATTTGGAACCGGCACATCTCTTGAAGGCCATGTTGTTGGAAATCAAAATGGTATTACGATTTCTTTAGAAAAAATGAATAAAGTTTTAAGTGTAAATGCTGAGGATTTTGACTGCAGGGTGCAAGCAAATGTAACAAGAAAGCAATTAAATGAATATTTAAGAGAAGATGGAGTATTTTTTCCGATAGATCCTGGTGCAGATGCTGCACTCGGTGGAATGGCATCTACTTCAGCTTCAGGAACAATGGCAGTGAAATATGGAACAATGAGAACAGTTATTTCTGGCTTAACAGTTGTTTTACCAAATGGAGACATAATTAAAACTGGTGCAAGAACTAAAAAAACTTCTGCGGGATATAACTTAACTAATTTGTTTATTGGATCTGAGGGAACATTAGGAATTATTACAGAAGTTCAATTAAGACTATCACCAATACCTGAAAGCATAATGAGTGCAGTTTGCTATTTTCCAGATTTAGACTCAGCAGTAAAGACAGCGCAAGAAGTTATTCAGTACGGTGTTCCAATTGCAAGAATTGAAATGTTAAACAAAGACCAAATGGAAATTAGCATTAAATATTCAAAGCTAGAAAACATCAAAGCATCACCAACTTTATTCTTTGAATTCCATGGTAGTGAACTATCAAATAACGAGTCTATAAAAATTGTTGAGGAATTATCAAAAAATAATGGTGGAAGTGATTTTCAATGGGCATCTTCTCCTGAAGAACAAAAAATATTATGGAAAGCAAGGCATGATGTTTACTATTCAGTAAAAGCTTTAGGTCATGACATGAAAGTGTATTCTACAGATGTTTGTGTACCAATTTCAAAGTTAGTAGAGTGCATTTCATGGGCGGAAAAAGAAGTAAAAAAATTAGGTCTAACTGCACCAATGGTTGGTCATGTTGGAGATGGAAATTTTCACTCCATAATATTGTATGATCCTGATGATGAAGAAAAACAAAAAAAAATTAGACAATACAGCGATGATCTAATTAACAAAGCTTTAGAGTTAGAGGGAACAATTACAGGAGAACATGGAATTGGTCTTCAAAAGAAACATTACCTATTAAGAGAGCATCCAGATAATTTGCCAGTGATGAAAGCTATTAAAAGAAGTATTGATGTAAACAATATCATGAATCCTGGTAAGGTTTTTGATCTAAATTAATCCAAAACAAAATGAAAAAAATTTTAATCACAAGAAGGCTTTTAAGATCTTGTGAGGATAAAGCTAAAGAATTATTTGATGCTAACTTTAATTTAAATGATGAACTCTACTCTCAAAAGAAGCTAATAGAGATGAGTGCAGGCTGCGATGGTATTTTATCTGCTCTAACAGATAAGCTTGATGCAGAAACAATTAATCAATTACCTGATAGTGTTAAAATTATATCAAATTTTGCTGTAGGTTTTGGAAATATAGATTTAGAGGCTGCAAAGAAAAGAGGCATTGCAGTTACAAATACACCAGATGTTTTAACTGACGCCACTGCAGAAATTGGGGTTTTGTTGATATTAGGTGCATGCAGAAGAGCATCTGAAGGAATTGAAAAAGCTAGAGAAGGCGGCTGGGTTTGGTCAGCAGATATGTTGATTGGTAAACAATTAACAGGCACTAGACTTGGAATACTTGGCATGGGTAGAATTGGTCAAAAAATAGCTAAAATAGCTAAATCTTTAGGTATGATAATTCATTATCACAATCGTTCAAAATTAAGCGAAGAAAAAGAACAAGGTGCAACTTACCACGATAACTTAAATGATTTGATGAAAGTCTCTGATGTCCTTTCGGTATGTTGTCCTGCATCTAAAGAGACAATAAATTTAATCAATAAAGATACACTAGAACTATTACCAAAAGGTGCAGTCGTGACCAATGTTGCAAGAGGAGATATTATTGAAGATGAAGCTTTAATAGATGCTTTGGAAAGAAGAAAAGTTTATGCAGTCGGGCTAGATGTATACAAAAATGAACCAAATTTAAATCCAGGATATCTTAAACACAAAAGTGCTTTTATTCTTCCTCATTTAGGTAGTGCAACTAAAGAAACTAGAACTGCAATGGCCAATCTGGCCATAGATAATATGGATGAGTTTTTCAAAACAGGAGACTGCAAAAACAAAGTAAATTAACAATCTGAAGTTGTAATTGGTAATTAAAATTATTCTAACTTTCTAGACATATTTTTTATTTCAATTTAAAATTTATTTATAAAAAATAAATTTAGAGAGGAAATAATGAAAGCACAGGTTTTACATAAGTATGACCCAGAAATGAAAGCAGATGTTTGGGTCACAGGTGAAGAGTTACCAAATCCTAAAATTGAGAAAGCAAGCGATGTGATTGTTAAAATTGGAGCTGCAGGTGTTTGTAGAACTGATTTGCATATAATTGAAGGAGTTTGGAAGCACATTACAGATCAAAATAACGATCTGTTGCCGATGGTAATGGGACATGAGAACGCTGGATGGATAGAGGAAGTTGGTAAAGATGTTACAGGATTTAAAAAAGGTGATGCAGTTATTTTACACCCTAAAGTTTCTGGCACAGGAGGAACATGCTTAGATTGTAGAAGAGGAAACGATATGCATGCTGAAGATCCAATTTTTGCAGGTTTGAATGTAAAACACGGGGGATATTCAGAATTACTTCAAACTAGCGTAAGAAATCTAATAAAAATTCCAAAAGTTTTAGGTCCAATAGACGTTGCGCCATTTTCAGACGCAGGTTTGACTGCTTACAGAGTTGTAAAAAAAGCTACTAGACACCTTCTGCCAGGTGAAAATTGTGTAATCATAGGTGCTGGTGGATTAGGACATATAGCAATTCAATGTATGAAAGCAATGTGTGCTGCAAATATTATTGTTGTTGAAAAAGCAAAAGCACCTTTAGAACATGCAATGGAACTAGGAGCTGACCATGGGGTTTTAATAGATGGTAATGAAATTGAAAAAGTAAAAGAACTTACGAAAGGAAAAGGTGCAGAGGCTGTTATAGATTTTGTTGGTGAAAAAGGTTCTACGCCAATGGGAATTAAAATGACCAAAGCAACTGGGACTTTCTATATTGTAGGTTATGGAGAAGAAATAAGAGTTTTGGCGATTGATATGATCGATCAAGAAAAAAGTATAGTTGGAAGCTTAGTAGGTACATGGGCTGAATTATATGAATTAATGGAACTAGCAGATAAAGGTTTAGTAAAACTTTCAATGAAAGAATACAAACTTGAAGAAGCTAATAAAGCACTACATGATTTAAATGATGGTAAGATTAAAGGTCGTGCAGTGTTAGTTCCATAATTAACAACAAAGAGAGGAAAAAAGATGAAGACAATAAAAACTTGCGTAACCGCTCTAATATCAGCTTTGTTGGTATTTAGTCCTGTTGCGTATGCTGATAAGTGGAGTGATCAGTTTCCACATATCAAAGCAACTGGGGATATTCCTGGTGATTGTTCTTACGAGTCTATGTCTAAGAAAAACTATAAAGGCAAGACGCTTAAGATTAATACACATGCTGTACCAGTCATGGGAGAGCCAACAGCTCTACATGCTGAGCAGTTCGCTAAACTTACTGGAGCAAAAGTTGATGTTACTCATACACCAGCAGGTGACTTATATGCGAAAGCAATGGTACCATTTCAAGCTGGACAAGCTCCATATGACATCGTTTTTGGATTTTCAAACTTCATTAACGATTGGAGAAGATACTTAGAGCCAGTTCCAAAGAAATACGTTGAGATGAAACAAATGAAAGACGTTACTCCGTCTCACATCGGTGTAGCATCTTGGGATGGTGTTATGTATCAGTTTCCGGTTGATGGAGACAGACATTATCTAAAATATAGAAAAGATGTAATTGATAATCCTGAGTACCAAAAACAATATAAGGAAGCTACTGGTAAAGAGCTAAAGGTACCAACAACTTGGAAAGAATATGGAGAAATGGCCGCTTATTTCAATGGATGGGATTGGGATGGTGATGGCGAGAAAGAATATGGATCAGCAGAAGTTATGAAAAAAGATGACCTAATGTATGCTGCTTTCTATTCAAGATCTGCTGCTTACTCTAAAAATCCAAAAACACCAGGTGGTTTTTTCTTTGATTTAGAAACTATGAAACCACTAATTAACAATCCAGGTTTTGTTGAAGCTTTAACTGACTGGGTTGAGGCAACTAAATATGTTCCTCCAGGAGGAATAAATTTTGGTTTAGGTGATGAAATTGGATCATTTGGTGGAGGACAAACTTTGTTTAGTTTTTCATGGGATGATGCATTTGTTGCTGCTATGCAACCAGATAGTCCAATAAACAATAAAGTTGGTGCTGCACAGTTACCAGGAGCAATGAAAGTTTGGAATAGAAAAACTAACTCTTGGGATGAAGGCTTTAACCAAGCTCCTTTCTTCGTATGGGGATGGGCAGTTGGAGTAGCTAAGAAAAGTAAAGAGAAAGAAATGGCTTTCGATTACCTATGTTTCTTTGCTAACGAAGCTAACCACCAAGCAGATATTGGAATTGGTAGATTTGGTGTAAACCCATTTAGAAATGATGACTTTAAAGTTGATGTATGGACACAAATTGGTTGGGATAAAGATATTGCTCAATCATATGTTGATACTCTTGCACAAATGGAACAAAGTAAAAATAGAGTATTTCCATTAAGAGTTCCTGGAACTTTTGAGTTTAATGCTGCATTGGCTACTGCTGCTGCAAAAGCATTAGCTGGTCAATTATCTCCACAAGCTGCTTTAGACGAAGCTGCTAAACAGTGGGAAGATATACTTAACAGAGTAGGAAAAGATAACGTAAGAAAAGCCTATGCTGTTGGTGTAGCAATGGAAGATAATAAGCAATAATTTTGTAAAACTTGTGGCCGTTTTTTAACGGCCACATTTTAAAATAATCCAAAAAAAAATTATGAATTTTAAACACAAGTTTGTTTTTTTATTCCCAGGATTGTTTGTACTTATTGGGATTCTAATCTTTCCAATTATTTTTACTATTAGATTAAGTCTTTCTGGATGGAATAGTTATACCCCAGAAATGAACTTCATAGGTATTACGAATTATATAAGGTTATTTACTGATGACCCGAGGTTTTGGGAGTCCTTTTTTAGGTTAAGTTTTTTATCTGTTACCACAGTTATTCTTCAATATGTTATCGGATTTGCTCTAGCGATGATGGTTTGGAGAGAAATAAAATTTAAAAGATTTTTTAGAGTAATTTTTCTAGTACCCATGATGACAACTCCAGTAATAATGACAGTTATTTGGAGAACATTTTTTCATGAGTCCCTCGGTCCTGTAAATGATTTGTTAGGTGGATTAGGAGTAAAACCTATTTTATGGTTGAGTGATCCAGTTATTGCGAAGTTTACTGTTATAATTGTTGAGGTTTGGCAATGGACACCGTTTATGTTTTTGCTATTACTAGCTGGACTTTTGTCACTTCCAAAAGAACCCTTCTTAGCAGCCGCTATAGATGGAGCAAGTCCATTTAGAAAATTTGTTTATGTAACTTTTCCTTTGATGGCTCCAATATCAATTGGAGCAATAATAATAAGACTTATCGAGGCATCAAAAATAATGGATACAGTATTTGTTTTGACTTCAGGAGGGCCAGGTACTGCAACTGAGACGTCAAGTTTTTATATTTATATTAAAGGATTAAGAGAATTTCAGATGGGTTATGCAGCAACCTTATCTTTTACTTATCTTGTCATAATGATTATCAGTTTAACGATAATAGCTAAAGTTTTAACCAAATTAATGATCAAAGAATAACTCTATGAGCAAACTTTACACTTTTCTTAAATATTTCTTTATTACATTTTGGACTGTATTTGTCGTTGCACCATTTCTGTGGGCTGTATCAACATCTTTTAAAGACTTCCAATCTGTAAATAGTAAAGTAACTTATATACCTTGGTTAGATTTCGAACCAACACTGGAGGGTTGGAGAGTTTTAATTAAGTCTCCTGCTAAAGGTGGAGTAGATATTGTTGAGCCTTATTTTAATAGTATTTTTGTAACCTGTACTGCTAGTTTAATAAGTATTGTTCTTGGTACTCTTGCTGCCTATGCACTATCAAGATTTACCTTTAAAGCTGGATTTGTAAGAAACAACGATATTACTTTTTTCTTCATTTCACAAAGAATCATGCCTCCAATTGTATTATCAATTCCTTTCTTTATTTTTCTAAGCACAATAGGATTGCTTGATAGTTTATTAGGTCTAGTGGTCGTATATATTGTTTTATTGATGCCAATTGCTGTTTGGATTATGGTAGATTTTTTTAATAGAGTTCCAAAAGAATTAGATGAGACTGCATTAATTGACGGGTGTAATCCCTATCAAGCTTTCTATAAAGTTGTTTTACCAAATTCAATACCTGGATTAATTGTTGCGGGAATGTTTTGTATTATTTTTGGATGGATAGATTTCTTTTTTGCATTTATTTTGACATTTACTGAAGTACAATTGTTACCTGTAAAAGTTGTTGCACTTAATTCATCAATAACACCATGGTGGAGCCTTTCGGCATCAGCTTTAGTCTCAGTTGCACCATTAATAATCGTTGCATTTATAGTTGAGAGATATCTATCAAAAGGAAATTTATCAGGAGCATTAAAATAATGAATTTAATTGGAGAGAAAATTTCTTATAAACCTGATGAGCAATTTCATTTAAACGATGTCTCGTTTAATTTTAAAAAAGGTAATTTGTATACCATTTTAGGCAGAACTTTATCTGGCAAAACGACTCTTTTAAAAACAATTGCAGGATTATTAAATCCAGATCAAGGCTCAATTTCTTTTGAGGAAAAAGACTTTATTAAAATACCAGTTTGGGAAAGAAATGTTGCTATGGTCTATCAACAATTTATTAATTACCCTCATTTAAATGTCTATGAAAACATAACTTTTCCATTAGAACAAAGAAAATTAAGTCCTGAGCAAATAAAAAAAGATGTAGATGAAGCTCTAAAAACTGTTGGATTAGTTGGATTTGAAAATAGAAAAATTCAGGAATTATCTGGCGGACAGCAACAAAGAGTTGCACTTGCAAGATCACTTGCAAAAAAAGCAAAAATTTTATTGCTGGACGAACCGTTAGTTAATTTAGATTATAAACTTAGAGAGCAATTAAGAGAAGAATTTAAAAGAATTTTCTCAGAAGGACTTTCCCAAGATACAATTTTAATTTACTCAACAACAGATCCTCAAGAAGTAATGGAACTAAATGGAGAAGTAATTGTTTTAGATGAAGGGAGGGTATTACAAAAAGGGCCTGCCAAAGAGATTTTTGAAAATCCATCTAATTTAAAAGTTGCAGAAATATCAAATGATCCACCAATGAATGTTCTGAAGGGTTCAAAAAATTCAAAAAATCTGAACTTTGAGAATATTTCTCTAGAAATTCCAAATCATTTTAAGAATTTAGAAGATAAAGATTATAATTTTGGAATTAGAGCTTCAGAGATAAAACTTGATGAAAATGGTGAAGAATTCGAAATAGAATTGGCAGAGATTAGTGGTTCAGAAACATTGCTTCACTTAAAAAGAGGAAATTCAAAATTAATTGCTTTAATCGAGGAAGTAATGAATTTTAAAATTCATGAGAAAGTAAAAATAAATTTTAATGCAAATAAGTTTTATGCTTTTGGAGAAGATGAAAAATTAGTTTCGTCGCCATATGGAGGAACAAATGGCTAAAATTGATTTATCAAATATCTCTCATACTTATAATCCTCTAGATCCAAAACCAACATATGCTCTTAATCCGTTTTCAATGACTTGGGAAAATGGCAAGCGGTATGCAATTTTGGGACCTTCTGGGTGTGGAAAAACCACGATGTTAAACATTGTTTCTGGATTAGTGAGGCCATCCAAAGGTGAAATATTATTCGATGAAACACCTGTGACTGATTTAAAAACAGAAGATAGAAATATTGCCCAGGTTTTCCAGTTCCCAGTAATTTACAATACAATGACTGTTTATGATAATTTAGCGTTTCCACTAAGATGCAGGGAATTTACAAAAGAAAAAATTGAAGAAAGAGTAAAAGCAGTTTCAGATACTTTAAATTTATCTTCATTTTTAAACTCACCAGCAAGAAAATTAACGGCTGATCAAAAACAACTTATCTCTTTAGGTAGAGGGTTGGTTCGAGAAGACGTTGCAGCTGTTTTAATGGACGAACCTCTTACGGTTATAGACCCAGATTTAAAATTTAGACTTCGAAGAAACTTAAAAGAAATCAATGAACAATATAAAACAACATTGGTTTATGTAACTCATGATCAAAACGAAGCTATGACTTTTGCAGAAAATATAATTGTTATGGATCAAGGTGAAATCGTACAAGTTGGATTGCCAAAAGATTTATTTGAAAAACCTAAAACAACTTTTGTAGGTTATTTTATTGGCTCCCCTGCAATGAATATCTTTCATTCAACTGTTTCTTCTGATCATGAAGTAAAAATTAATGATACTACAATTAAGACAAATTCAAATTTAGGAAATTTAAAAGATAAAAATGTTAAACTGGGTATTAGATCCGAGTTCATAGAATTGGCTGAAAAAGAAAAAAGTAATACAGTTAAAATTAAACTTACAAGAGTTGAGGACTTTGGTAATTTTAAGCTCCTTACAGGAAAAATGGGTGATTTAGTGATTAAGTCAAAAGTAGAAAGAGAAAAACCCATTCCAGATGGAGAATTAAATTTATATTTTCCACCAGAGAAATGTTGCGTTTATTCTGACGAAAAATTAGTTTAAGAGATAAATGAAACTCCTAAATTTATCAGCACAACAACTTTTAAAAAAACTTAAAAATAAACAATTAACTTCCGTTGAACTTTGTAAAGCATATATCAATCAAAAAAAAAAATATGATAAGAATATTCAAGCTTGGGAATATTTTAATGAAAAAAAACTCCTAAGTGATGCAAAAAAATCTGATAATCAGAGAAAAAAATTAAAATCTTTAGGGGTTTTGCATGGTCTACCAGTAGCACTTAAAGATATTATCTCAACATCTGAAATGCCAACAAAATATGGTGCAAGAATAAATTTAAAAAAAAAGAATAATTCAGATGCTAAAATTGTTGAGCTCTTAAAAAAGGCTGGAGCAATAATTATGGGCAAAACTGTAACTTGTGAATTAGCTTTCTTATCGCCATCAAAAACCAAAAATCCACATGATTATTCAAGAACACCAGGAGGTTCATCTAGTGGTTCTGCAGCTGTTATTGCATCTGATATGGCACCATTATCAATTGGAACTCAAACGGGTGGATCTGTAATCAGGCCAGCCTCTTATTGTGGAGTTGTTGGTTATAAACCTACCTATGGATTAATTTCTAGAAATGGTATTTTGCAAACATCATATAATTTAGATCAAGTCGGAGTATTTGGAAAAACAATTAGTGATGTAGCACTATTATCGAAAGTTTTGTTTGCTAGAGACGATGCAGATGAAACAACAACAAATATTAATTTTCTTAATAAAAAAATTAAAATAAAAAAATCAAAATTTGTTTTTTATAAAACCAAACGCTGGAGAAATGTTGACAGTATTTCAAAAAAATCATTTAACAAATTTATTTTAAATAATAAAAAAATAGTAAAGGTTGAAACTGCTCCTAAATATTTTGAAGATATGATTGATTGTCATACAATTATATATGAGACAGAGATGGCTCAAAATTTCCATCATTATTACAAAACTTCAAAAGGAAAACTTTCTATAGAAATTAAGAGAGCAATTAATAACGGACTAAAACATTCGGCAAAAGATTATGCTTTAGCTTTAGATGCGATGAGAACATACTCAAAAAACTTAGATAGTATATTTGAAAGGTTTGATGCAATTATAACGCCAAGTAGTTGTGGAATTGCTGACAAAGGATTTAAGACAACTGGGAGTCCAGAATTTAATAAGATTTGGTCTCTTGCACATGTGCCCTGCATTTCACTGCCAATTTTAAAAGGCGAAAAAAATTTGCCTTTAGGAGTTCAAATTATAGGCAAACAATTTGAAGATCTAAGCATGTTAAACCATGCCAAAATATTCAATAATTAAAGATAATTCATAAATATTTACAATCATAGATTGTAATTAAGTGAAAAATCCTCACTTTTTTAAAATGACTCTAAGAAACATATATGCTTTAAATGCGTCAGTTAATTAACTTAAAGAGGAGAAATAATGATTAAAGAAAAAAAACTATTGAAGGGTAAAACTCCTTCAAGACGTAAATTCTTTAAGGCTGCTGCTGCGACTGGTGTTGCTGCTGTAGCTGCATCATCTTTAGCTGCTCCAGCCGTTGCCAAAGAAAGAATTGAAGCTTCTATGGTAGCTACATGGGGAAGAGATTTCCCAGGTTTAGGAACTGGTGCGCAAAGATTTGCTCAAAGAATTACAGACATGAGTGATGGAAGAATTCAAGTCACTTACTATGCAGCAAACGAGAGGGTTAAAGCGTTTGACTCATTTGATGAAGTTGCTTCAGGTAACTCGCAAATGTATCACGCTGCTGACTACTACTGGGTTAAAAAAGATCCAGCTTGGGGTTACTTTACAGCTGTACCTTTCGGTTTCACTTACACTGAAATGAACGCATGGATTAGATTTGCTGGTGGTCAACAATTATGGGATGAACTATCAGACAAATTCGGTCTAAAAAACTTTATGTGTGGAAGCACAGGAGTTCAAATGGGTGGATGGTTTAACAAGAAAATTAGAAGCCCTAATGACTTCAAAGGTCTTAAAATGCGTATGCCTGGATTAGGTGGACAAGTTATCGGTAAACTTGGAGGATCTCCAGTTTCACTTCCTGGTGGACAAATTTACGAAAACCTTGTTTCTGGTGCAATTGATGCAACAGAGTGGGTAGGTCCATGGAATGATGAAGCTATGAAATTCCAAGAAGCTGCTAAATACTACTACTATCCTGGAATGCACGAGCCAGGATCTATGTTAGCATGTGGTACTAACAAATCTTGGTTTACAAGCTTATCAAAATCAGATCAGCTATTAATTGAAGCTGCAGCTGCGATGGAAAATGACGTTATGATGTCAGAGTACAACGCTAAAAATGGTGCTGCGCTTGCAAGATTAATAAACGATCATGGTGTTAAACTAGAGAAGTTTAGCGACAAAGTTTATGATGGTTTTGCTAAAGCTGCTAATGAAGTATTTGAGGAAACAAGAGCAAGCAGTGGTCTCGCTGAGAGAATCCACTCTAGTTTCTTACAGGCTAGAAAAGACATTGGTTCTTGGACCAACTTGTCTGACTCACCTTACATTTCTCAAAGAAACAGAGCATTAGGAATGTAATCTAACTAAATTTAGTTATTAAAGGGCCCTTAATTGGGCCCTTTTTTTTTAAACAAAAACGAGTATTACTTAGGTATTTTAAAATACTATGGTGACAAAAAATTCAAATCTTTCTCTATATCTTAGAATAATCAGTTATTCAGTTTTAGCTTTTACTTTAGCATTTCTTATTAATAATGTTTTAACAGTTTGGAGTGATTGGCCAGGAATAAAAAAAATTTTTTCGCATCATGAGATGTTTGGATATAAGAAAAAAGCTCTAGAGGGATCTGATTTAAATTATGGTTATATGCAAATTGGATTGTATTTGATTTGTATTGCTGCAGTCGTTTTTTATGTTTTTAAAACATATAGCCAAACTTTGGAGCAAGATTCAAAAATTTTATCAAGATTTTCAGCATATCTTGTTAGATCATCATTTTGGGCAGTATTTTTAGTTGGCGTAGCTGACTTTGTTATATCTTTTATGGTTGTTGAAAGATTATGGGAAGCAATCTTCAGTCCTGAAGTAAAAGCATTGATGGTTAAAGCCCCAGTCAGAATTACTTATATTCACTTTCCAATAATATTAATTTCTTTCGTGATTGGATATTTTACGAAATCAGTTGGCTTTATTTGGCTAGCAGTATTGGTTGTAGTAAGTGAATTCGTAATCGTATTATCAAGATTTATATTTTCATACGAACAAGCATTTCAAGGGGATCTAGTTAGATTTTGGTATGCTGCACTTTATTTGTTTGCTAGTGCATACGCCTTAATTCATGAAGGGCACGTAAGAGTTGATGTACTCTATTCTTCTTTTAGTGAAAAAAAGAAGGCATGGACAAATATGGTTGGATCGGCAGTTCTAGGAGTACCACTTACATTAATAGTTATATTTTTAGGTCTTAACGGAAAAGCCAGCATAATAAATGGTCCTGTTGTAGCTTTTGAAGTTACGCAACAAGGATCTAATGGTCTTTATCTTTTATATTTGATGGCTGTTTATCTAGCTGTTTTTGCTGTTACGATGTTAATTCAATTTACTAGTTATTTTATGGAAAGTAGTCACAAAATTTTAAAAGGTGTCAAAAATTAAATTATGGAAACATTCTTTTTAGCTGTTCTAGTTGTGATAATGATTGTTGCTCTTGCATCGGGTTACCCGGTTGCTTTTGCACTTCCTGGTTCAGCTATAATTGCAATTGGTTTAGCTGCATTTTTTGGCTACATCTTCGAGGGAGACTCCAGTGCCTTTTTTGCTGTAGATGGACCCATAGAATGGCTCGTTGCTGGTATTACAAATTTTAGGAGTAATTACTGGGATGTAGAGACAGATACATTGATAGCAATTCCTTTATTTATATTCATGGGAATTATGCTTCAAAAATCAAAAATTGCTGAAGACTTATTAATAACAATGGGCCAATTATTTGGACCAATTCCTGGTGGTTTAGGAATTTCAGTTATATTTGTTGGAGCTCTATTAGCAGCAACGACTGGTATCGTTGGAGCAACTGTAATTGCGATGGGACTAATTTCGTTACCAACAATGTTAAATAACAAGTATGACAGACAACTTGCTAGTGGAATAGTTTGTTCATCAGGAACATTAGGTCAAATTATTCCTCCATCAATTGTTTTAATTATTATTGCTGACCAGTTGGCAAGTGCATCTGATGTTGCAAACAACTTAAGACAAAATGATTATAAAGCCTTAACTGGTGAATTTAACATGCCAGGTGAATTTAGAGTAGGTTCATCAAGTGCAGGTGATATGTTCTTAGGAGCACTTTTACCAGGTCTTGTTTTAGTTGCTCTTTATATGATCTATGTGTTTATTTTTGCTAGAATAAAGAAAGGTGTTGCACCACCAGTTCCATTTAAAGGAAATTTTGATTTAAAATTTTGGTTAAGAGTAGTTGTAATTATCATACCACCACTTGCATTAATATTCGCTGTATTAGGTTCAATTTTAATGGGTATTGCTACTGTAAACCAAGCAGGTTCAATTGGAGCAATTGGTGCCACTTTGATGGCTGGTTATAGATTATATGAAGGAAAGAAAAGTGCTTTCTATCCTTTAATTTTAATTATTGGATCTCTAATTCCAATTACATTCTTTGCATCAAATTATGAATTAAATGTAAAAAATTTGGAGGAAAGAGATTTAAGTGCAATCTTTATAACCGCTTTCTTTGTGGTCATACTTGTATACGGAATAGGTTGGAGTTTTTGGAGAACTTTTAAAACAGAAAATGTTTTAAAAGAAGTTGTAACAGAAACTTGTGTGACTACTTCAATGGTATTTATTATCCTTTTAGGAGCAGCAATGCTTACTTCAGGATTTAGAGCTTTTGGGGGAGAAGAATTAGTAAGAGACTTTTTACAAGATTTACCGGGTGGTTTTTGGACACAATTTGTTGTTGTGATGATTGTAATTTTCTTGCTAGGATTTTTCTTAGACTTTATTGAAATTGCAGTTGTTGTTGTTCCAATAATTGCACCAATATTATTAGCTGAAACAGGGGCTAACGTCACAGCCGTTTGGTTGGGAGTTATGATTGGTGTTAACTTGCAGACTTCCTTCTTAACGCCGCCATTTGGATTTGCACTCTTTTATTTGAAAGGTGTAGCTCCTAAAATTGTTAAAACACTTGATATTTGGAAAGGTGTTGTGCCTTTTATAATTCTTCAGCTTATAGGATTGGGAATAGTCGGTGCATACCCTAGCTTAGTAAATTATCTACCAAATAGAGTATATTTAACTTCGAATGTTGCTCCTCCACCAATGAATCCTAAATTACAGTACTGTTTGCAAGAGTACAAATTTGCAAGATTTGATTCAAACGGTGAGACAATTAAAAATGCAATATTAAAATTCCAATCTGAGACTCCAACTAATCTGCCAGATGATAAAATGGAAATTTTAGAAGATCATTTTGATAGTGCACTAGGAACTTTTGCTCTAGTCGATAAATTAAAAAAAGTTGAGGTCGAATACAATGCATATGCTGTTGATTATAGGGATCTGCATTTCACTGTTAGAAAGAAGCAAAAGAAAATACTTAAATTAAATAAAAAAATAGAAAAATATAAAGCAGAGATTAGAAATTTAGATGATGATGAATTAGATGAGAAAAACAAAATAGAATTAAGAATTGAGGATGTAAAACTTGAAATTGAGGAAATTCAAAACTCAATTCCAGATACTTGGCAAGCTAAGAATTCAGAATTCGACAAAATAAATAAAGCTAAAAATACAACAACAAAAAGATATAGAAAGAATGTAGATGAAGCCTACGATCTACTTGATCAGTTCGCAATGTTCATAAACGATGGAGTAAAACTTCAAGAAGTATCAAAAGATATTAAACAGTTAGATTATTTTATAGCTATGGAAAGCAATACAAAAGTATATGAAAGATCAGTTACAATTATGGATGGATTGTTTGACAAGTTGAGTGAGATCTCTGGAATGGATGAATTTTTAAATAGTGTAGATGATTTATTATCAATGGTAGACTCAGACGAACTTGATCCAATGGCGATTAGAACAAAATCAAAAGAAGTTGTTGAGTTATTCAATAAAGAAGTTAGCTGGAGAGCAAATGCTAAAGAAAACTTAATGCCAAAACTTGAGGAATATAATAATGCAATCAAAGAAACAATTGGACTAAGGTTGCAGTCTAAACTAACAAAAGAGCAAGCTATCTATGTATCTAAATGTAATTCAATACATAGAGATATTTCACTAAATTTTTAAACTGTTAATTTATCAATTAATTCTGATCTTGTATAAAGACCCAAGTCTTCTGCCTTGGACTTTAATTTTTCATTAATCTCTTTTAATTTTGGAACATTTAAATCAAGCTTATTTGCAATTTCTATAATTGAACCAATTATTGGATCTATTTCTAGTGGTTTGCCAGCATTTAAATCTTGAGCGGTCGAAGGTCTATGTCCTATAATTGAGACTCCACCCTTAATTCGATCCTCAATTGATATATTGAATTTAACTCCGATTTTTTCTCCAACTTGTTGGCACTCCTGCATTAAAACTTTTATTAAATTGTAAGTTTCAGGATCATTACCCATTTCATCCATAGTTTTATTTGTTAGAGCACTTACTGGGTTGAATGAACAATTCCCCCATAGTTTCACCCAAATTTCGTCTCTTAAATTTTTCTTCTGAGGAGCTTTTAAACCGCCTTCTATGAATAAACTTGAAATTATTTTTAGTCTTTCTGATCTGGTTCCATCTGGTTCACCTAAAGAAAATCGTTCACCATTACCATTATGTTTAATAACACCTGGCTCTAATATCTGACAAGCTGGATAAACTACACAACCAATTGCTCTTTCAGGTCCTAGAGTTTGCCATATTTTTCCACCTGGATCCACACTTTCAACTATTTGATTGTCTAATTTGGTACCCGTATTAGCTTTATGAAAGTACCACCAAGGCAATCCATTAATGGCGCATATAATTGAAGTTTTTTTACCCATAATTGGTTTTAAGCTTTCTGAAATTTTACTAATAGCGTTAGCTTTTACAGAAATAATTATGAAATCTTGTTCATCCAAATCTTTAGGATTGTCTGTTACATCAAATTTAAAATTAACTTTATTATCATCTCTTATAAAAGTTAATCCATTTTGCTCTATTGCTTTTTTATGTTCTCCTCTAGCAATTAAAGAGACTTGTGCGTTTGTTTTTTTTAAACTTGTAGCAATAAATCCACCAATAGACCCAGCTCCAAATATACAAATTTTAGTCATTAGTTCACTAATCCAAACTTTTTAGCTAAAGTATTTCTTTGTAGTTTACCTGTTGCACCTTTAGGAATTTCATTTACAAAAAATATTTTCTTTGGAATTTTAAATTTTGCAAGTTTTTCATTTGCATACATTTTTATATCATCTTCAGTACACTTCATGCCCTCTTTTATGATTATTGCGGTAGCTATATCTTCCCCAAGCATTTTATCTTCATATCCAAAGCAAACAGCTTGCTCAATATTTGGATGATCCATAAGAATGTTATCGACTTCTAAAGGTGAAATCTTTTCACCACCTTTATTTATTATTTCCTTTAATCTTCCAGAGATTTTTAGATAACCATCTTTATCAAAATATCCCTGATCTCCTGTTCTAAACCAACCATTTGAAAAGCTATTTTTATTTGCATCTGGATTATTTTCATATCCAGATGTAACATTTTCACCTCTAATACAAACTTCTCCCTCTTCTCCTAGATTTAAAATCTTGTTATTAGTATCCATAATACAAACTTCTGGCCCAGCAGGAATTCCTACAAAGCCAGGTTTTTGGGACTTAGGCGGTAAAGGATTTGAGGTCATTTGATGAGTAGCTTCCGTCATCCCATATGCTTCTATTACTGGACAATTAAATACCTCATTTAGTTTTTCAAATACAGCTGGAGGTAGAGATGCTGATGATGATCTTAAAAATCTAAGATTTAATTGTTTAGCAGTTTCTAGATTTTTATCTGCTCTCATTAATATTGCTTGATGCATTGTTGGTACTCCAGAATACCAAGTTATTTTCTCTCTTTTTGCATTATCTAAAAATTTTAATGCATTAAATCCACTACTTGCACATACAGATGCCCCCACCTTCATAGATGCTGCAAGAACTGCAATTAACCCATGTATGTGAAATAATGGCATAATATTTAGACAATGATCTTTATCAGTTAAATTAAGACTTTTGGAGATATTATCTGCCGAAGAAAAAATATTTTTATTTGTTAATGGAACAATCTTAGGTCTTGATGTAGTACCCGAAGTATGCAGTACAAGAGCTTCATGATCTTCGCCTGGCAAAACATAATCACTGCTTTTTTCAAAAAGATTAAAATCTCCACTTAAATTATTTCCGTCTGATTTTATTTCGCAAACAGGAATTTTTAGTTTATTTGCGACTTCTACTACTGGATTTTTAGAATTTTTCTCTACAATCACTATCTTTGGCTTTAAATCCTCTAAGTAAAATTCGAATTCTTCAGACTTATAGTTAGGGTTTAAAGGTGCAGCAGACATGTAGCTTGAAATCGCCAAAAAACTAGTTGCCATGTAAGGACCGTTTGGCAAAACTATTGCTGCACGATCTTTATTATTAATACCATTACCTGATAATTGTTTTGAAATTCTTTCTATTAATGATTTTAAATCAAGAAATTTTAGTGGAGAACTACTTTCAGATGTTATTGCAATTCGATTATCATTTTGTGATTCTATAATATTCCTAACAATTCTAGAGTTCATTTAAATTAATAACCTTTTGCGTATCCATCTTTTCTTGGATCTGAACCGCCAACTAAATTTCCTTTTTCTCTATCTATTTGAATTGCTTGTCCACCTCCATGATTACCATCTATATACTCAACATTATGACCGACTTCTTTTAAATTATTAAAAATTTTTTCATCAATACTTTTCTCTAATTTATAAATGTTATTGAAATGGAAGGCTCTAGGAAATGAAATGGCTTGTTGAGGAGTTAAGTTATAATCAATAATGCTATTTAAAACATGAACTTGACCTACAGGTTGATATTGTCCTCCCATTACTCCATAAGATAATTCACATTCTCTTTTGTTGTTCATGACTATTCCAGGAATTATGGTATGTAGCGGTCTTTTTAATCCTTGAATACAATTAGGATGACCTTCCTCAACTCTAAAATTAGTTCCTCTATTGTGAAGAACCACTCCAGATTTATCACCTGTTATTCCAGATCCAAAAGCATAGCAAACAGAATTTATAATTGAAACTACATTTAAATCTCTGTCTACCACGCTTAAATAAACTGTTTCAGGATGGTTTGGAATATTTAGATCTCCTACATCTGCACAGCCATTAATAGATATATTTTTTGAAATATTATCTATGTTTTGTTCACTTAATATTTTTTTCAAATCTAAATCTACAAATTCTGGATCACCAATATTTTCTTCCTTAAGTTTATAAGCCTGCTTTGTAACTTCTGCTTCAAGATGGAATCTTTCAAATGAATTCACAGCATATTTTTCAATACCTAACTTTTCTAATAATTTCATCATTACTAAAACTGTTATTCCAGGTCCACTCGGAGGACATTGATGTATAATAATATCTCTATAACTATCTGATAAAGTGTCTGATTTAATAGTTTTTTGCTTATGGAAATCTTCTATTGTATGTAAGCCCCCAAACTCTTTTAAAGTTTTAACTAAATCTTCAGCAATTGATCCTTCATAAAATTCTTTAACTCCATTTTTTGAAATTTTTTCGAGAGTCTCTCCAAGTGCAGGATTTTTATTTACCTCATTAAATTGATAACTTTTACCATTATTTAGCATATGTTTTCTAGAATATGGGTTATCGTTTAATTTATTAAATACGTTGCTCCAGGCGTTAGCAACAACTTTAGTCACTTTAAAACCATTCTTTGCAATATCTATACCTTTGTGAAACAACTCCTCAAAATCGAGTTTTCCAAAATCATTATGAATTGAATTCCAAGCATCTAATGCACCAGGAATAGTTACTGCGTGAGGACTTGTTAAACCGATTTTATCTATATTCTTTTCCTTGAAATAATCAAAATTTGCTTTTACTGGAGCAATACCTGATCCATTATATGAAACAGGGTCTTTGCCATTCATTTTTATTATTGCAAAACAATCTCCACCTATACTTGTGGCATTAGGCTCTGCAACAGAGAGAACAACAGAAGCTGCAATAGCTGCATCCACTGCATTTCCACCTTTTTGCAATATTCTAAGAGCTTCTTCTGTAGCTATTGGATGTGATGTTGCGGCCATACCATTTGAAGAAATGGCATCTTTATCTTTTGTTGAATGATTATTCATAATAGAACTGTAATTTCATAAAAAATATAAATGATCAATAAAATAAATAAAAGTATTCTAATTTTTTCTGTATTTGCCTTTGGCTTTTTTATATCAAATTTACTGAGATCAATTACCGCAACATTAACACCTGCTCTTTCAACTGAATTCAATTTAAGTGCCGCAAATCTTGGACTTTTAGCCGGAGGATATTTTTTAGGGTTTTCGCTCATGCAAATTCCTACCGGTATGTTATTAGATAGATTCGGTCCAAAAAAAGTTATCGGATATTTATTAATCATTGCTCTTATTGGAACTATTTCATTTGCTTTTGCTAAAAGTTTTGCAGGTTTATTAATTTCTAGAATTTTCATTGGTGTAGGTGTTGCTGCTTGTTTAATGGGTCCTTTAACTGGTTACAGAGTATGGTTTGAAGAAAAATATCAACAACGTGCAAATTCATGGATGTTGATGGTTGCAAATTTTGGATTTGTTGCATCAACTCTACCAGTTCAAATTTTATTACCAATAATTGGTTGGCGATCTATTTTTTTAATTATAGCCTTTTTAATTTTGATAAGCATAATATTAATATCAATTTTAATACCTTCGTGGGAAACTAAGAGGGATGAAGACCAAAATAATAATCTTCAAAATCTTTCCCACATATGGAAAAATAAATTCTTCATTAGCTTAGTACCGCTTGCATTTTTTAATTATGGAGGTGTTCAAGCAATACAAACATTGTGGGCTGGCCCATGGATGCTAAATGTGACGGGTTATGATGCAATACAAAGTGCGACAGGTTTATTTTGGATAAATGTAACTATGCTTTTTTCTTTTTTAATATGGGGATATTTTTTGCCAAAACTATCTTCCAAGGGAATTGACAGTATGAGAATTGTAAAATTTACACTTCCTGTAAGTTATATAATTTTATTTTTAATAGTCATAATGGGAGACAAGGCTGGTGCAACCATGTTTACTCTTTATATTTTATCATCAATAGTAATTTCTTTAACCCAACCAGCAATAGCATTAAATTTTCCTACTAAACTAGCAGGAAAATCTTTAACTTCATTCAATGTATTTTTATTTTCTGGTACTTTTTTTGTACAATGGATAATTGGTTTAATAATAGATTTTTCCAGAAATTTAGGTGCTACTATTACAATGAGCTATCAAATTTCTTTTTCAATTTTTTTATTTTTATGCATTTTAAGTTACTTATTTTTTTTAATATTAAATAAAAATGAATAAAAATTTTATCGGATATTTTCTATTATTGTTTCAGCCACTTTTTATGGCTAGTAATTTAATTGTAGCAAGAGGTGGTGTTGATGATGTTCCTCCCATATCTTTATCTTTTTGGAGATGGTTTATTTTTTTCATTATTTTATTCGTCCTAAATTATAAGTATTTAGTTGATAATTTTCAGACTATTAAAAAAGAGAGTAAAAGAAGTTTTTTTCTAGGTTTGATGGGATGTGGTGTTTGTGGAATATTTCCATATATGGCTGGTTCATCTACAACCATTGTTAATATGGGAATTCTTTATACTTCTTCACCAATATTTATAATTTTAATCTCATATTTTCTTTTTAAAGATAAGATAAATATTTTCCAATTTATTGGCTTACTTTTTTGTCTATTTGGAGTGTTTGCTGTAATTTTAAAGGGCGATATCAATTTACTTCTTGAATTAAAATTTGCTTCTGGAGATTTTTGGATGTTAGGAGCAGCATTAGGCTGGGCAATTTATACAGTTATGCTTTTTCAATGGAATTCAGAACTTAAATTTTTTCCAAGACTAACAATTATATCTTTCTTTGGTTTTTTATCCATTTTGCCTTTTTATTTTATAGAGCATTTTTATTTTGAAAAAACTTTATTCAATGAAGAATTTTATTATTGGATTTTGTTTGCAGCAATTTCTCCAGGTATAATCGCTTTCTCACTATACACATTAACTATTAAATATTTAGGACCATCAACAACTGGTTTCACGCTATACCTCTATACAATTTATGGAGCTTTTTATGGAATAATATTTTTTTCAGAGATTTTAGAGAATTATCATTTAATAGGTACCATATTTGTATTTTTTGGTATTTATTTGGTAAGAAGAAAAAGTAAAAATGAAATTAAAGCCTAAAATGTTATTTGCAAAAATTCTGTTTTATATTTTTATTATTTACTTTGGAGTTTCTCTAATAGTTTATTTTTATCAAAGAAAATTATTATACCATCCTGGTGAAAATAATTATTTAGATGAAGGACCTCTATCTCACAAAATCGAAAAAGTAAGTATTCAATCTGATAATGATCTAGTTGGATGGTATTACAAAAAAAATAATAACTTTAAAACCTTACTTTTTTTTCACGGAAATGCTGGAAAATTAGATAATAGAATTTATAAACTAAATGAGTTTGCAGATTTAGATTTAAACTATTTAATTTTTGCATATAGAGGCTTTAGTGGAAACAAAGGCAAACCAACTGAAATTGGACTTTATAAAGATGCAATTAAAGCCAAAGAATGGCTTAATCAAAACAATATAGAAGATAAAGATATTGTTCTCTATGGAGAATCTCTTGGCACTGCTGTAGCAATAGAGACCGCAAGTAACAATTTATTTGCAGGTATAATATTGGAGTCCCCTTTTACATCCATGGAGATTCTGGCGCAAAAATATTACCCATATCTTCCTGCAAAAATTATTTTAAAAGATAAATACAAATCTATTGAAAAAATTAACAAAATAAAGTTTCCCATGCATGTGATGCATGGAAAAAAGGATAATATTGTACCATTCTATATGGGTGAAGAAATATTTAATAAATATGGTGGTGTTAAGTCAAATTATTTTAATGACAACGACGACCATATGATGGAATTTAATAAAAATTTAATTCAATCAATCGACAATTTTATAAAAAGTTTAAATTAAGACATAATTTAAACAAATCCACATCACTTTTAAATTCTAATTTTAGATATGTTTAAATTCCCTTTATTACTTTTTTTATTAATATTGCCAACAAAACTTAGTTCAGAAATAAATAATGAGTACTATGATAACAATTATTTTCATATTGGAAAAATGAACTCTTACAATAGTGAGTTCACTCTTTATTTTAAAACACGGAAGAAAGCTATTTTTGCAAAGGGAGAATTTTCTAATTATATTAATGATTTTCCACAGGACTTATACTTATATGATAAAAATTTGAATAAAGATTACCCTTTAATTTCATATGACTGGTTTCCAAAAAAAGTTAAAAAAATATCAAAAAAATATAATTACCCACTTTTCCCAGAGGATTTTGCTTACTATTTATTAAATGACAACAACACTTTAATTTTGATAAGTGCAAAAAAAAATTTTAATGAAAATTTAAAATATGACATAAAAAATAATAAGCTAGAAATTGCTAAGACTTCTGGAAAATTAAATTTTATAATCTCTTCTTATGCTGAAAACTGTGGTTATAAATCTCTAAAAAATAATTTTGAGTGCAATATCTATAAACCTTTAATTTCTAAAAATTTGCTTAATTAACTTGGGTAAAAGCATTTGCAAACTTCTCAGCTTCAAATATTTGTAAGTCATCCTCTTTTTCTCCAAGTCCGAGACCAACAATAGGTACTTTATATTTCTTTGAAATCGCAATCAATATTCCGCCTTTTGCAGTTCCATCAAGTTTTGTCATTATGATGCCTGTAATTGGAAGTAATTTATTAAATTCTTCGAGTTGATTAATTATGTTTTGTCCCGACGTTGCATCTAAAACTAAAATAACTTCGTGAGGTGCTGTTTCATCACTTTTTTTAATTACATTTCCTATTTTTTTTAATTCATCCATTAAATTCTTTTTATTTTGCAATCTTCCTGCCGTGTCTATTATTACTTGATCTATATTTTGACTTTTAGCTATTTCCATTGCTTTGAAAGCAACTGAAGCTGGATCTGAACCAGGATCTGATTTCACAATTTTAGCATCAACCCTGTTAGCCCATTCTTCTAATTGATCAATAGCAGCTGCTCTAAATGTATCGCATGCTGAAAAAAGAACTTTATTATTATTTTGTATAAATATTTTTCCTAATTTTCCAATAGTAGTTGTCTTACCAACTCCATTAACACCTGAAACTAATATTATATTTGTCTTTTCTTTTTTTAAAAAAAAATCTTTCTTTTCTAGGGGTGTCATTAGTTCTAAAATATAATTATTAAGTATTTCGAAAACTTCCTTGATTGGATCATTTTTAGGATCAATCTTTTTTTGAGCAATTATAGATTTTATCTCTGATGCTGCATCTATGCCCACATCTGAGCCGATCAAGAATTCTTCTATTTTATCAAGAGTTGCATCGTCAATTTCTTTCTTAACTATTATTTCTTTAAGGCCTGATGCTATATTGCTTGCACTTCTCTTAAATCCGATTTTAAATTTTTCAAAAATACCCATTATATTTTGATATTAATCTTTTCAATTTCAGATACAGGACCTCTCATTTTTATATTTAATTCATTATCAATTTGAATATTTAAAATTCCTGTTGAAAATTCTATTTTTGAATTACTGTTTTGTAGTTGATTTAAATTAGCTGCGACTGCTGTTGCACATGCTGCAGTCCCGCAAGCTTTTGTTAAACCTGCACCCCTCTCCCAAACTTTAATTTTGTAATGTTGTTCACTAATTTTCTGAGCTATTGTGACATTGCATTTCTCAGGGAAAACTTCATGATTTTCTATTAATGGTCCATATTTTTTTAAATTTATTTTTTCTATATCCTCGCAAAAATATACGACATGAGGGTTTCCAACATTTACTGCAATACCACCATTCATTTTATTTCCGTCAATATCAATCATACCAAGTGATAGATTTTTAGTATCAAGATTTTTACTTAAAGGAATTTTGTTCCACTCTAAATTTGGAGTTCCAATTATCGTTTCAACATCTTTATCATTAAGAACTTTAGATTTTAATATTTTTGAGGATACCGTAATTTCAATTTCTTTTTTATTTTTTTCAATACTTAGTAAATAAGCAACACATCTAGTTCCGTTTCCACATGCATCTGAGTGGCTTCCATCTGAGTTAAAAAAAGCAACATCAGCATCAGCTTTTTGACTTTTGTTTATGTAGATCAACTGATCGCACCCTATGAAATCTCTGTCACAAATTTTTAAGATTTGGTCATTTGATAAGTTTAAACTATTTATTCTCTGATCAATAATAACAAAGTCGTTACCTAATCCATCCATTTTAAATGCTTCAAATTCCATATAAATAATACTTAACTTATTTATTGACTTTTTGAACCTCTAATATAATTTACGCTCACTTCCGCAAAATACAGCAATTTGCGGTGTCTTTGGAAACAAAGAGATCGACACCAGTCAGCGAGGGTTCGCCCACTGGTGCGATACTTGCTGTGCGAAATTATGTTTGAAAATTTAACTAATAAATTTGAAGAAATTTTTTCTTCATTAAAAAAAGCTCCTTCTCTTGATGAAAAGCAAGTTGATGAGGGTTTAAAAGGTATAAGGTTGGCTTTATTAGAAGCCGATGTTTCTTTAGACGTAGTTAAGGAGTTTATTAGTAGAGTTAAGCCTAAAGCGCTAGGTCAAGAAATTATAAGATCAACTTCTCCCGGGGATATGGTTGTAAAAATCGTTTATGACGAAATAGTATCTTTTTTAGGTGATAAGAATTCTGAAATCTCCCTTAATGCTGTCCCTCCAGTTCCAATCATGCTAGTTGGGTTGCAAGGTTCAGGAAAAACTACAACAACCTCAAAATTAGCGAAATTTTTAGAAAAAAATAACAAGAAAAAAGTTATGATGGCTAGTTTGGACGTTTACAGACCTGCCGCGCAAGAGCAATTGAGACTTTTGGGTGAACAAAATAATATTGAAACTTTGCCAATTATAGAAGGCCAGCTTCCTGCTGATATTTGTAGAAGAGCTTTAAGTGCTGCAAATTTAAATGGTTGTGAAGTAGTTTTATTTGATACTGCTGGAAGAACACAAATAGATTTTCAAATGATGAATGAAATCAAACAAATTGAAACTATTATTAATCCTGCAGAAACTATACTGGTAGCAGATTCTCTAACAGGTCAAGTTGCTGCTAATGTAGCAAAGGAATTTAAAAATACAGTAAATTTGAGCGGCATTATACTTACAAGAGCAGATGGAGATGGAAGAGGTGGAGCTGCATTGAGTATGAAATATGTTGCTGAGGTCCCCATAAAGTTTCTTGGTGTTGGAGAAAAAATTGAGAATTTTGAAGTTTTCCATCCTGATCGAATTGCAAATAGAATTTTGGGAATGGGAGATATCGTTTCCTTAGTTGAAAAAGCTTCAGAAGATTTAGATCAAGAAAATTTAAAGAAAACAGAAGAGAAACTTAAAAAAGGTCAATTCTCGATGGAAGATTATCTTTCTCAATTACGTCAAATGAAAAAGATGGGTGGAATTGAAGGCATAATGTCATTTCTCCCTGGAGTTTCAAAAATTAAATCACAAATGGACCAATCAGGAATAGATGAAAAAATTATAACTCAAAATGAAGCTGTTATTTTATCAATGACAAAGCAAGAAAGAGAAAATCCTAAAATTATAAATGGATCAAGAAAAAAAAGAATTGCTAATGGCTCAGGTACAGACATTGCCACTATCAATAAGTTGTTAAAACAATTTAAGATGATGTCAGAAATGATGAAAAAAATGTCTAAAGGAAACATGAAAGGAATGGCGGATAAAGGGATCCCGCCTGAACTATTTAATCAATTAAAATAAAGGAGATATAAGTAATGTTAAAAATGAGACTATCAATGGGAGGTACTAAAAAAAGGCCAGTATATAAAATTGTTGTGGCTGATAGTAGATTTCCAAGAGACGGAAGGTTTATAGAAAAATTAGGTTTTTATAATCCGTTATTACCGAAGGATAAAAAGGAAAGAATTGGCTTAGATTCCGAACGAATTAAATATTGGTTAGGTCAAGGAGCTCAGCCAACAACAAGAGTTGCAAGGTTATTGGGAGAAAACGATATAATGCCAATGCCTGAAAAAGGAAACAATCCTCAAAAAGCAATTCCTAAAAAAGATAGAAAAAAAGCTGACGAAGGTGGAGAAGCGAAACCAGAAGGAGATGCATCTAAACCAGCAGAAGCACCTAAGGAAGAAGCTAAGCCAGCAGAAGCACCTAAGGAAGAAGCTAAGCCAGCAGATGCACCTAAGGAAGAAGAAAAAAAATAATGTTAGAAGCTCGTATATTCACACTCTATCCAGATTTTTTTCCAGGTTATTTAGGTCAAGGTATTTTTGGTAAAGCACTATCAGAGAATAAATGGAAAATAGATACTGTGGATATAAGAGAGTATGCATTTGATAAACATAAAACTGTTGATGACACTCCCTATGGAGGAGGTGAAGGTATGTTAATGAAAGCAGATGTATTAGCAAAATCAATAGATATGAATGTTAAAGATGGCGAAAAGATTATTTATCTAAGTCCGAAGGGTAAGTTGTTCAATCATCAATTAGCAAAACAACTATCTCAAGAAAAAACAATAAATATAATTTGTGGACACTTTGAAGGAGTTGATGAAAGATTATTAAAAACAAGAAATATTGAGGAATTAAGTATAGGAGATTTTGTTTTATCTGGAGGTGAAGGAGCTTCATTTGTAATTCTTGATGCAATTTTAAGATTTATTCCTGGTATTCTTGGCAATACAAATTCAGCTAAAGAAGAAAGTTTTGAAAACGGACTTTTAGAGTATCCTCAATTTACAAAACCTCAAATATGGGAGGAAAAAAGTGTTCCAGATGTGCTATTATCAGGCGATCACGCCAAAATTAAAGACTGGCGTTTATCTCAATCTGAGGCTATAACACGCGACCGAAGACCAGATTTGTGGCAATTATATAAAAAGACTAAAGAGAATTAAAATGAAGACAATTGAAGAAATTAATCAATCTAAAGTAAAAAAAATTATTTCTGAGAGAAAGCATCCAGAATTTTTCCCAGGGGACATTGTTAAAGTTGGAGTTAGAATAACCGAGGGAAAAAGAGATCGTATTCAATATTTTGAAGGTGTGTGTATTGCAAAAAAAAATAGAGATATCAATTCTTCTTTTACTGTAAGAAAAATTTCTTTTGGTGAGGGTGTGGAAAGAACATTTGCTTTATATAGTCCGATTGTAGATACAATTAAAGTTGTAAGGTCAGGAAAAGTTAGAAGAGCCAAGTTATATTATTTGAGAGATAGAACAGGTAAATCTGCAAGAATTGCAGAAAAAATTAAAAAGAAAATAGGTATAGATGTTGAAACTAAGATTCACGAAGTAACAGAAGAAAATGTTATGCCTGATACAGAACAAAAAACAGCAGATAGCCAACAAGATTCCAATAAAGATGCTCCAAAAGTAGAAGCAAAAAAACCAGAAGAAAAAAAAGAAACTAAAGAAGAAACCCCATCAGTGGAAAAAAAAACTGATGAAAAAAAAGAAAATCCTGAAGTAAAAAAATAATTTTTTACAATGCCTCAAACTATATACGATAAAATATGGAATGATCATCTTGTTCATCAACAAGAGGATGGGACTTCACTTTTATTTGTTGATAGACATTTAATTCATGAAGTTACTAGTCCACAAGCATTTGAAGGTTTAAGAAATTCTAATAGAAAAGTTAGACAACCTTCTTTAACTTTAGCAGTAGCAGATCATAATGTTCCAACAACGGATAGATCAGTGCCTATTACTGACGAAGATTCAAAAATACAAATTGAGACACTAGAAAAAAACTGTGCAGAATTTGGAATAAATCTTTTTGGAATGAACGATAAAAGACAAGGAATAGTTCATATTATTGGTCCAGAGCAGGGATTTACACAACCAGGAACGATTATTGTTTGTGGTGATAGTCACACTGCTACGCACGGAGCATTTGGTGCATTAGCATTCGGAATTGGAACCTCGGAAGTGGAACATGTCTTGGCAACACAGACTTTAGTTCAAAAAAAATCAAAAAATTTTAGAATAAACGTTAATGGATCTCTTCCTGTTGGAGTAACATCTAAGGATGTAATATTACAAATAATCGGAAAAATTGGTACAGCTGGTGGAACTGGTTATGTAATTGAATATGCTGGAAACTTAATTTCGAATTTAAGTGTCGAACAAAGAATGACTATTTGCAATATGACAATTGAAGGTGGAGCAAGGGCTGGACTTATAGAACCAGATGAAAAAGTTTTTAATTATTTAAAAGGTAAACCAATGTCTCCAAAGAATTCAAATTGGGATAAAGCATTAGAATATTGGAGTAAATTAAAGTCTGATGGTGATGCAGTATTTGACAAAGAAATCAGTCTTGAGGGCAAAGATATTAAACCAATGGTAACTTGGGGAACTTCGCCTCAGGATGTAGTAGATATTGATGGAATTGTTCCCGATCCTGAAAATGAGCAAAACGAAGACAGAAAAAATTCTATTAACAGGTCACTAAAATATATGGGTTTAAAGCCGAAAACTAAAATAAAAGATATTAGAATTGATAAAGTTTTTATTGGAAGTTGCACAAATGGAAGAATTGAAGATTTAAGAGAAGCTGCAAAAATATTAAAAGATAAAAAAATTGCTTCTCATGTAAATGCAATGATAGTTCCTGGTTCAGGATTAGTAAAACAACAAGCAGAGCAAGAAGGTTTAGATGTAATATTTAAAAATTCTGGATTTGAATGGCGTGAGCCAGGTTGCTCAATGTGTTTAGCTATGAATGCAGATAAGTTGAAGCCAGAAGAAAGATGTGCATCAACATCAAATAGAAATTTCGAAGGAAGACAAGGACGAGGTGGAAGAACTCATTTAGTTAGTCCAGCTATGGCTGCTGCAGCTGCTATATCTGGAAATTTAGATGATGTAAGAAAATACAATAGTTAAATGAACAAATTCTCAACATTAAAAAGTATTCCTGCATATTTACCAATTGTAAATATCGATACAGATATGATTATTCCAAAGCAATTTTTAAAAACAATAAAAAGAACAGGACTTGGAAAAAATTTATTTTATGAAATGAGATATGACGAAGAAGGTAAAGTAATAGATGACTTTATCTTAAATAAATCTCCATATGATAATTCTAAGATTTTAATTGCAGGGAATAATTTTGGATGTGGATCATCTAGAGAACATGCGCCATGGGCACTTTTAGACTTTGGTATCACTTGCGTTATAAGTACTAGTTACGCAGATATATTTTATAATAATTGTTTTAAAAATGGAATATTGCCTATTAAAGTTAATGATGAACAGATAAAAGAACTTTCTGAATATTCTAAGAGACAAGAAGAAATTGCAATAAATTTACCAGATCAAAAAATAATTTTTGGGAATAAAGAAATCAAATTTGAATTAGATGAATTTAAAAAAAAATGTTTAATTGAGGGACTAGATGATATTGCACTGTCTTTGGAAAAGTCTAATAAAATAATTTCATTTGAAGAAAAATTAAAATCCACAAAGCCTTGGATATTTAATGATTAAAGTCAAAAAAAGAAAATTCTTATTATTACCAGGTGATGGTATTGGTCCCGAGGTTATTGGTGAAGTTAAAAAAATTATAACTTGGTTTAATGTAAATAAATCTCTTGATTTTGATATGGAAGAGGCCTTAGTTGGAGGAGCATCTTACGACAAGCACGGAACACCGATTACAGATGAAGTATTTTATAAATCATTAGAATGTGAAGCAGTCATTTTAGGAGCTGTGGGTGGACCAAAATATGATAATTTAGATTTTTCCAAAAGACCTGAGAGAGCTCTTCTTAAGCTAAGAAAAGAATTAAAATTATTTGCAAATTTGAGGCCTGCAATTTGTTTTAAACAATTAGTTGAGGCATCTACCCTAAAACCTGAAATCGTATCAGGTCTAGACATCATGATTGTTAGAGAATTGACAGGTGGCATTTATTTTGGTGAGCCGAGAGGCATTAAGCCAATTGATAATGGTGAACGTAAAGGAATAAACACTCATACTTATACTTCATCAGAAATTAAAAGAGTTGCTAGAGTTGCATTTGATCTAGCAAAGAAGAGAAACAATAAAGTTACTTCCTGTGAAAAATCGAATGTTATGGAAGCAGGTCAATTATGGAAAGAGGAAGTTCAAAATCTTCACGATAAAGAATTTAAAGATGTTGAGTTAAATCATATGCTTGCAGATAATTGTGCAATGCAACTTTTGAGAAATCCAAAGCAATTTGATGTAATTGTGACAGATAATTTGTTTGGTGATATGTTGTCAGATGAAGCATCTATGCTGACGGGATCTTTAGGTTTATTACCCTCAGCTTCTTTGGGTGCAAAAAATAAAGATGGTGAAATGAGAGCAATGTATGAGCCTGTTCATGGATCTGCTCCAGATATTGCTGGAAAAGGAATTGCAAATCCAATTGCAACCATCTTGAGTTTTGCAATGGCCCTGAGGTACTCCCTTGACTTAGATAAAGAGGCTGATGACTTAGAAAAAGCAGTGCAAAATGTACTAGATGATGGGTTAAGAACTAGAGATATTATGTCAAAAGGAACAAAAGAAATTTCAACTTCTGGTATGGGAGATGCGATTATTGCATATTTGCAAAAATAAAAAAATTAACTTAATTTGATACTATTAAATTTATGACTGTTTATTCCGCACCTGTGAAAGATATGATGTTCTTATTTGAACATCTAAAAGATAATAAAAATTATAACGAAATTGAAAAATATAAAGAAGTCACTTCTGATTTAGTAAAAGATATCTTAGAGGAAGCTGCAAAAATTAATGAAGAAATGCTTCTTCCTTTAGCAAAAGCTGGAGACGAAAATCCTTGTGTCTATGAAAATGGAGTAGTTAGAACTCCTCCAGGTTATAAAGAGGCATATTCAAAATTTATAGAAGATGGATGGGTATCTTTAACTTGTGATCCAAAATATGGTGGTCAAGGAATGCCAAAAACTGTAAGTGCTTTTTTTGATGAAATGCTTTCATCATCAAGTTTATCTTTTAAATTATATAGTGAATTAAGTATAGGTGCATACAATTGTATTTTGAGTCATGCAACTGAAGAAATCAAAAACACATATCTTCCTAAAATTGTTGAGGGTAAATGGAGTGGGACAATGTGTTTAACAGAGCCTCAATGTGGAACAGATTTAGGATTAATAAAAACAAAGGCAATTAAAAATGAAAATGGTACTTATAATATAAGTGGACAAAAAATCTTTATTACTTCTGGTGACCACGATTTAACTGAAAATATTATACACCTTGTTTTAGCAAGAACGCAGGACGCACCAAAAGGAACGAAGGGAATAAGTTTATTTTTAGTACCAAAATATGAAATTAATGATGATGGATCAATTGGTCCAAGAAACGGCGTCAATACTGTTTCAATTGAATCAAAAATGGGTATTAAAGGTTCACCCGCATGTGTATTAAGTTTTGATGATGCCAAAGGGTATATGATCGGATCAGAGAACAAAGGCTTAAATTCTATGTTTACAATGATGAACTTAGAAAGAATCGTTGTCGGTATACAAGGATTAGGTCTATCTGAAACAGCTTATCAAACTGCTTTAAGTTATTCTAAAGAGAGAAAACAAGGTAAATCAAATAATAATTCTAATGGAGAAACAGATTTAATTATTAAGCACGCAGATATTCGAAGAAGTTTATTAAATATGAAGTCTATAATTGAGGGAGAAAGATCCTTATCTTTTTGGATGGCTCAGCAGGTAGATGTAAGCTTAAGTCATAGTTCAGAGGAAGTAAAAAAAGATGCATCGGATATTGTAGGTCTTATGACCCCAGTAATTAAGTCATTTTTTACAGATATGGGTATGGAAATAACCAATGAAGCAATTCAGGTTTTTGGTGGCTATGGTTATACCAAAGACCAAGGGATAGAACAATTATTTAGAGATAATAGAATTACACCTATTTACGAAGGAACTAATTCTGTGCAGGCAATTGATTTTGTATTTAGAAAAATTAGTCAGAAAAAAGTTTTTGAAAATTTTATGAAATATGTAGATACAGAAATTCAAAATTGTTCAAAAGTAGACAATTTAAATGAACATGTAAAAAAAATATCTGAATTAAAAAATATATTGTCAGATTTCACGGACTGGATATCTCCTAATGGCAATACGCCAAAAGACGATATAAGTGCATCATGTAACGATTATTTAAGATTTTTTGGTTATTTTTGTCTTTCATTTATATGGCTAAAAACAATGAGAAAAAGCTATGAAAATTTGGAAAACAATAAAGAGTTTTATGAAGATAAATTAAATACAGGAAATTATTATTTTGACAAAATTTTGCCTAGAGCTGAGAGCCATTATAAATCTGCTATTTCTGGTAGTAAATATACTATGAGCGCAAAATTTAACTGATGAATAAATATAATCAGAACTTAGATAAAAATCCTTCAAATTATGTCCCGTTAACACCGCTTAGCTTTCTAGATAGAGCAAAAGACATTTATCCAAATTATGAGGCTTTAGTATATGAAACAAAATCTTTCACATGGACTGAAGTATTTAACAGGTGCACCAAATTTGCAAGTGCACTAGAGAAAATTGGTATTGTTGAAGGAGACACAGTTTCAGTTATGACCTTTAATACTCCAGAGATTTTTGAAGCACATTATTCTGTTCCTATGACGGGAGCCGTTTTAAATACAATTAATTCAAGACTTGATGCAAAAACTGTTGCTTATATTTTAGAACACAGTGAAGCAAAAGTATTAATAATAGATAGACAATTGCATGCAGTTGCAGAAAAGGCTTTATCAACTTTAAAAGAAAAACCAATCGTAATTGATGTTCAAGATGATTTTGCTGACCAATCCTTGTTAAAAAAAATTGGAGATAGAGAATATGAGGAATTTTTAAGCACTGGTGATGAAAATTATATTTGGAAAAAACCAAAGGATGAATGGCAAGCAATTTCTTTAAGTTATACGTCTGGAACAACCGGAAATCCAAAAGGTGTTGTTTATCATCATAGAGGTTCTTATTTAATGTCAACAGGTAGTGCTGTTGCTTGGAATATGCCAAATAGATTAAATTTTTTAACAGTTGTACCAATGTTCCACTGTAATGGATGGGGGTACCCGTGGACAATACCAATGTTAAATGGAAAAACAGTTTGTTTAAGAGCTATTGATGTAAAAAAAATATTTGAATTAATTGAAAAGCACGACATTACCCATTTTGGAGGGGCACCTATTGTACTTAATATGATAACAGGTGCATCACAAAATGATATCAAAGAATTAAAAAACAAAGTTTATGTTTTAACTGCTGGAGCACCACCTCCAAGTATTATTTTCAAAAAAATGAAAGCATTAGGATTTGAGGTAATGCATGTCTATGGTTTAACAGAAACATATGGACATGTTTTACAATGTGCTTGGAATGATGAATGGAATGGTTTTGAAGAAGACAAAATTAATGAAATTAAAGCAAGACAAGGTGTGAGATTTCCAAACACAGAAGGAGTGGTTGTTTTAGATCCAGAAACTATGAAACCCGTGCCTATGGATGGAGAAACCATTGGCGAGATAATGATCAAAGGTAATGTTGTTATGAAAGGGTATTTTAAAGACAAAGAGGCCACTGAAAAGGCTATGAAAGATGGATGGTTTCACTCTGGTGATTTGGCAGTTATTTATCCAGATGGATACATCAAGGTTAAAGATAGGTCGAAAGATATTATTATTTCAGGTGGAGAGAATATTTCTTCTATCGAAATCGAAAACACACTTTCTAAGCACCCAGCTGTTTCAATTGTTGCTGTAGTAGCAAAACCAGATGAGAAATGGGGAGAAGTTCCATGCGCATTTATAGAGAAAGTGGCAGATAAAGAGACAAATGAAAAAGAATTAATCGATTTTTGTAGAGAAACTCTAGCAGGGTTCAAAATTCCAAAAAAAATAGACTTCTGTGAACTTCCAAAAACATCAACAGGTAAAATCCAAAAATTTGAATTAAGAAAAAGAGCTAAGGAACTTACTTAGATTTCTTTCAAATAAACAACTTACTTTCTTTACAAATAGATAAAAAGATGACACTAAGCTAAAAAATGAAAAACTTTTCTATTGCAAAATCAAGAAGACTTAGAGGTACGCCTTATACATCAAGAATTGAAAAACAAGGTGTTACAGCTTACACAATATACAATCATATGTTGCTTCCTGCTGCATTTGGTTCTTTAGAAGACTCATATCATCATTTAAAAGAGCATGTTCAAGTTTGGGATGTGGCTGCTGAAAGACAAGTAGAGATTACTGGAAAAGATGCTGCAAAATTGGTTCAACTTATGACTTGTAGAGATATTTCGAAATCAAAAGATGGGAGATGTTATTATTGTCCAATCATAGATGATAATGCTGGATTAATTAATGATCCAGTTGTTCTAAGATTTAATGAGAATAAATGGTGGGTTTCTATTGCAGATACGGATGTAATTTTATTTGCAAAAGGATTGGCAATTGGAAATAAATTTGATGTAAATATTATCGAACCCGAAGTTGACATTATGGCTGTGCAAGGGCCTAAATCTTTTAAATTGATGGAAAAAGTTTTTGGAGAAAAGATAACAAAATTAAAATTTTTTGGTTTTGATTATTTTGATTTTGCAGGAGCCAAACATTTAATTGCTCAATCAGGATGGTCTAAACAAGGTGGATATGAAATTTATGTAGAGAATAATGAGGCGGGTTTAAAACTATACGATCATTTATTTGAAATTGGAGATGAGTTTAATATTAGAGCAGGATGTCCTAATTTAATTGAACGTATCGAAAGTGGATTACTTTCTCAAGGAAACGATATGGACAATGGAGACAACCCATACGAATGTGGCTTTGATAAATATATTAATATTGATAGTGATGTTGAATTTTTAGGAAAAGAGCAATTAAAAAAAATAAAGTCTGAAGGAATTAAAAGAAAACTAATGGGAGTTAAAATTGATACTGATAAGATAAGCGTAACTGGTTCAATGAATTTAACAGATGAAAAAAAAAATATAATCGGAGAACTACGATCAGGTTGTTACAATCCAACTTTTAAACAGGTAATTGGTATAGCTATGATAAAAAAACCATATTTTGAAGCAAAGCAAACATTCAAAATTGATATAAATGGTAATAGTTTTAACGGAACAGTTTGCGATTTACCTTTCATTTAGTATAAATCTTTAAAATGACTAATATAGCTATCATCGGTGCAACCGGTAATGTTGGAAGAAAGACACTAGAAGTTATAGAAAAAAAGGATATTAAATTTAATAACCTTTTTTTAGTAGCTTCTTCTAATAGTGCTGGAAAAAAAATAAGTTTTAAGGGCAAAGATTATGAAGTCCATGATCTTGAAAAATACGATTTTTCAAATGCAAATATAACTTTTTTTGCAGCAGGTGGTAAAATTGCAGAACAGTATGCAGAAAGTGCAGCAAAATTAACAACTGTAATTGATAATTCTAGTTTTTTTAGAATGGATCCTGACGTTCCACTTATTGTACCTCAAGTGAATGCAGAAAAAATTAATGAAATGAAAAAAAATATTGTGGCAAATCCTAACTGCTCAACAGCTCAGTTAGTATTAGCTCTTAAACCATTACATGATTTATATAAAATAAAAAGAGTAATAGTTTCCACCTATCAATCTGTTTCTGGAGGCGGAAAAGCACCAATGGATGAATTGATTGAACAAACTAAATCTTATCTTGATGGAAATTCTGTTGAATCTAAAAATTTTACTAAACAAATAGCTTTCAATATAATTCCTCACATTGATGTTTTTTCGGATGATGGATACACAAAAGAAGAATTGAAAATGAGTAATGAAACAAAAAAAATACTGGACAATAATATAGAGCTAACAGCTACGTGCGTTAGAATTCCTGTTCTTGTATCACATTCAGAATCAGTAAATATAGAGTTTGAAAATCCTTATTCTCTAGAACAAATCAGAGAAGCATTAAATAATGCTGATGGTTGTAGCGTTATAGATAAAAGAGAAAATGGAGGATATAGTACACCAATAGAAGCAACTGGTTGTGATGAAACATTTATCTCAAGAATTAGAGATGATAAAACAAAAGAGAATTCAATTAATTTGTGGATCGTTTCAGATAACCTATTAAGAGGCGCCGCATTAAATTCCGTTGAAATTGCAGAAACAATAATGAAAGCAAATCAAAATGGAAAATAATCCTTTATCTCCTCATATTCAAATTTATAGATGGCATGTATCATCTTTAGTTTCAATATCTCATAGAATTACAGGAATAATAAATATATTAGCAATAACTTTAATTTGTATCTTTTTTATTTTTTTTTCATTTAGCGAAGGAAGTCATGAATTAATAAAATTATTCCTCCAATCTTTTATTGGGAAATTTTTCATCTTGGGTATTACATGGTCTTTTAGTTTTCAAATCTTAAGTGAGATAAGACATTTAATTATGGATTTTGGTTATGGATTTGAGTTAAAAACCACAAAAATTACTGGCTTAATTGTAATATTTGGATCTTTTATATTAACCGTTTCAATTTATTTAATAGGACGAAATTTATTTTAATGAGAGCAGTAACAAAAAAATGGGTATTTTTAAAAGTGAGTTCTCTCATATTAGTACCTTTGATGTTATGGTTTGCTTTAAACTTGGTTAGTATTTATGACAAAAGCTACTTAGAGATATTAACTTTTCTAACTTCTCAACCTTCAAAGTTTATATTTAGTCTTTTTCTTATTTTTGCTTACTTTTTCTCGGCATTAAGCATCAGCGAGGTTTTTGAAGACTATATTAAAGATGAAAAAATCAAAAATGCCGCAAACAAAGCTTTAAATTTTTTTGCTATAACAATTCCTTTAATTACAATATTTGCAGTATTTAAAATAACTATATGAAATCTTATAATATTATAGACCATGAATACGATGTCGTTGTCCTTGGCGCTGGAGGTTCTGGCCTAAGAGCTGCGGTTGGCTTAAGTGAAGCTGGATTAAAAACTGCATGCATTTCTAAAGTCTTTCCAACCAGAAGTCATACATCAGCTGCCCAAGGTGGAATTTCAGCAGCCCTTGGAAACATGGGAGAAGACGATTGGCGTTGGCATATGTACGATACTGTAAAAGGAGCAGATTGGTTAGGCGATCAAGATAGTATTGAATATTTGTGTAAGGAAGCTCCAAAAGCAGTACTAGAATTAGAAAAGTATGGTGTTCCTTTTAGTAGAACAGAAGATGGAAAAATTTATCAAAGACCATTTGGTGGAATGACAAAAAATTATGGAAATGGAATTGTACAAAGAACTTGTGCTGCAGCAGACAGAACTGGTCATGCAATTCTCCATACATTATATGGTCAAGCACTTAAACATAATACAGAATTTTTTATTGAATATTTTGCATTAGACTTAATTATGAAAGATGGACAATGCAAAGGTTTAATTGCTTGGAATTTAAATGATGGAACAATTCATCGTTTTAGATCTCACATAACAATTATAGCCACAGGGGGATATGGGAAGGTGTATTACTCAGCAACATCTGCACATACTTGTACTGGTGATGGTAATGCAATGGTATTAAGAGCTGGATTACCTCTTCAAGATATGGAGTTTGTACAATTTCACCCAACAGGAATATATGGACACGGAACACTTATTTCTGAAGGTGTAAGAGGTGAAGGTGGATATTTGGTAAACTCTAAAGGTGAAAGATTTATGGAGAGATATGCTCCCAACGCTAAAGATCTTGCTTCGAGAGATGTAGTTAGCAGATCAATGTCTATTGAAATCAATGAGGGAAGAGGTGTTGGTAAAGATCAAGACCATGTTCATTTATATTTAAGTCATTTAGATAAAAAAGTTATTGAAGATAGATTGCCAGGCATTACTGAGGCAGCAAGATTATTTGCAAATGTAGATGTAACCAAAGAACCGATACCAGTTGTTCCAACAGTTCATTATAATATGGGTGGTATACCAACAAATTATAAAGCTGAAGTTTTAACAGTAAATGGATCTCAAAAAACAGTCCCAGGTTTGATGGCGATTGGTGAGGCTGCGTGCGTATCAGTTCATGGAGCAAATAGATTAGGTTCAAATTCACTTATTGACTTGGTTGTTTTTGGAAGAGCAGCAGCAAAGAGAGCAGCGGAATTGGTAAAACCTGGAACGCCTCACGAAGAAGTTAGTGAAAGCGAAACTGAAAAATGTCTAAATAGATTTGATAAACTAAGGTATGCAGAGGGAGATAATGGAACTGCTGAACTAAGACTGGCGATGCAAAAAACAATGCAGTCTAAATGTGCTGTATTTAGAACTGAAAAGAATCTTAAAGAGGGTGTAGATGAGATCAGAAAAACATATGATGGCATGGAATCGATTTCTGTTAAAGATAAATCGTTGGTATTCAATACTGATTTAGTTGAGACTTTAGAATTTGATAATTTAATTAGACAAGCGATAACAACTGTAGATTCTGCATATCACAGAAAAGAAAGCAGAGGAGCTCATGCTCGTGAAGATTATCCGAAAAGAAATGATGAAAAATTTATGAAACATACATTATCTTGGTGTGATGGAAAAAATACTAAAATTGAATACAGAGATGTACATACTTCAACATTAACAAATGAAGTCCAATATTTTCCTCCACAAGAAAGAGTGTATTAATGGTTCAATTAAATTTACCACAAAACTCAAAAGTTAATAAAGGTAAATATTTTAAAGACAAAACCGGTTCAAAGAATATCAGAAAAGTAAATGTTTACAGATGGGATCCATCAACTGGAGAGAACCCAAGAATAGACACATATGAAGTAGACATGGATAATTGTCCATCTAAAGTTTTAGACATACTAAATAAAATTAAAAACGAAATTGATCCAACACTTGCATATAGAAGATCTTGTGCGCATGGAGTTTGTGGTTCTTGTGCAATGAATATGGGTGGAAAAAATGGTCTTGCATGTACTAAGCCACATGCAGAAATTAAGGGAGATATAGATATATACCCTTTGCCTCACCTAAAAGTAAAAAAAGATTTAATAGGAGACTTAAGTGGATTATATAAACAATACCAATCCATTGAACCTTGGTTAAAAAATAATTCAAAAAGTGAAACAACAGAAATTCATCAATCTCCAGAAGATAGAGCTAAACTTGATGGAGCTTATGAATGTATAATGTGTGCTTGTTGTTCTACTTCATGTCCTAGTTATTGGTGGAACGGTGATAAGTATTTAGGTCCTGCAGTTTTATTACAAGCTTATAGATGGATAATGGATAGCAGAGACGAAGATAGAAAGGAAAGACTTCAAAAGGTTGCAGACGAACTTAAGCTTTATAGATGCCATACGATTTTGAACTGCACTAACGCATGTCCAAAAGGATTAAATCCAGCAAAAGCTATTGCTGAGATAAAGAAAATGCTTGCAACCACATAATTACTTATTTAAATACATCCATGAATTTAATTGAGCATTTTATCGATGGTAAAATTGTTTCAGGTACATCTGATAGAAAAGGAAAAGTATTTAATCCTGCTATAGGCAAACAAGAGTCTGAGGTTAGACTTGGCACAAAACAAGATCTTGATTTAGCAGTACAAAAAGCAAAAAAAGCATTTGAAACATGGTCAAATGTAACTCCAATACAAAGAGCTAGAATTATATTTAAATACAAAGAAATAATTGAAAAAAATTCTGACCTGCTAGCCAAGATGATTGTATCAGAGCATGGAAAAGTTTATGAAGATGCTAAAGGTTCTCTCACAAGAGGATTAGAGGTAGTTGAATTTGCATGTGGAATTCCACAAATGCTAAAAGGTGACTTTACAGAAAATGTAGGTACAAACATTGATAGCTGGTCAGTGAGACAGCCATTAGGTGTATGTGCAGGTATTACACCATTTAATTTTCCTGCAATGGTTCCAATGTGGATGTTTCCAATGGCAATAGCTTGCGGAAATACATTTGTATTAAAACCTTCTGAAAAAGATCCATCTTGCCCATTAAAACTTGCAGAGCTTTTTAGTGAAGCTGGTTTACCAGATGGGGTTTTGAATGTTGTTAATGGAGATAAAGAAGTTGTAGATGCAATTTTGGAACATAAAGATATATCCGCAGTAAGTTTTGTTGGATCAACACCTATTGCTAAATACATTTATGAAAATGCAGCCAAAAATGAAAAACGTGTTCAAGCTCTTGGAGGAGCTAAAAATCATTGTGTTGTCATGCCAGATTGTGATTTAGATCAAGCAGTAAACGGTCTAATGGGTGCAGCATACGGGTCTGCAGGAGAAAGATGTATGGCTCAATCTGTTGCTGTTGCTGTTGGTAATGTAGGTGACAAACTAGTCGATGAATTATCTAAAAAAGTGGAAGCTTTAAAAATTGGACCAGGCATGGATAAGAATTCTGAAATGGGTCCTTTAGTAACAAAAGAGCATCTTGAAAGAGTAAGAGGTTATGTAGATTTAGGTATTAAAGAAGGGGCAGACCTTGTGGTTGATGGAAGAGATATCAAACTTCAAGGTTATGAAGACGGTTATTATATTGGTGGTTGCTTATTCGATAATGTTAAAAAAGATATGAGAATTTATAAAGAAGAGATATTTGGACCTGTATTATCTGTTGTCAGAGCTAAAGATTTTAACGAAGCATTAAATTTAATTAATGATCATGAGTTTGGTAATGGAACAAGTATTTATACAAGAGATGGAGATGCAGGAAGAACATTTGCAAATCAAATTAAAGTAGGAATGGTTGGAATTAATATCCCTATCCCTGTGCCAGTTGCTTTTCATAGTTTTGGTGGATGGAAGAGATCATTATTTGGAGATCAACATATGCACGGGCCAGAAGGAGTTAGATTTTATACTAAATTAAAAACAATTACTTCAAGATGGCCTTCAGGTGTTAGATCAGATCCTGAATTTATAATGCCAACAATGAAATAGTAAAATGTCAAAAATATCATTAATAGGAGCTGGACAAATAGGTGGAACTTTGGCACATTTAATTGGACTAAAGGAGCTTGTTGATGAAGTAGTATTATTTGATGTAGCAAGTGGAATTGCAAAAGGTAAAGCATTAGATATTGCACAGTCTTCATCCGTTGATGGATTTAATGTAAAATTTTCTGGTACTGATAATTATGAAGATATAAAAAATTCAGATGTAATCATTATTACAGCTGGTGTTCCAAGAAAACCAGGAATGAGTAGAGATGATTTATTAGGAATAAATTTAAAAATTATAAAACAGGTTGCTGAAGGTATAAAGCAGCATGCACCAAATGCCTTTGTTATATGTATTACAAATCCATTAGATGTAATGGTTATGGCTTTTCAAAAATTTTCTGGACTATCGCCTAACAAAGTTGTTGGAATGGCCGGAATATTAGACACATCGAGATTTAAACTGTTTTTATCTTTAGAGTTAAATGTGCCTGTTAGAGAAATTGAGGCAATGGTAATGGGAGGACATGGAGATACTATGGTTCCTCTACCAAGATTTACAAAAGTTTCAGGAAAACCATTATTAGATTTAGTCAAAGAAGGAAAAATATCAAAAGATAAATTAGAAAGTATAAATCAAAGAACTAGAGATGGAGGTGCTGAAATTGTTAAATATTTAGAAAAAGGTTCAGCATTTTATGCACCAGCAGCTTCAGGTATTGAAATGGCAGAAGCATACTTAAAAGATAGCAAAAAAATGCTCCCTTGTGCTGCACATTTAAATGGACAATACGGAATAAGCAATATTTATGCTGGAGTGCCAGTAATTATTGGAAAGAACGGTATAGAAAAAATCGAAGAAATTGAGCTAGATGAAAATGAAAAATCTGAGTTTAATAACTCAGTAGATGCTGTAAAAAAATTATGGGAAGCTGCATCCAAAATTGATCCTAGTTTAAATAACTAGTTAATGAATATTCACGAACACCAAGCAAAGAATATACTTAGAAAATATGGAGCTAAAGTTCCGGATGGAGTTTATGCTCTAGATGTATATGAATTATTGGAAAAAGCTAAAAATCTTAAAACTGATAAATATGTGTTGAAAGCACAAATTCATGCTGGAGGCAGAGGTAAAGCTGGTGGAGTTAAAATAGTAAATGATTTAAAAAGTCTTGAAACAGAGGCAAAATCCTTGCTTGGAAAAAAATTAATCACTCATCAGACAGGACCTAGCGGAAGAATTGTTAAAAGATTATATGTCGAAGTTTCATCTAACATTGATAAAGAATTTTATTTGTCTTGTGTTGTAGATCGTGCGAGCTCAAAGATAGCTTTTATCTCAAGTGATCAAGGGGGTATGGATATAGAAGAAGTCGCAATCAAATCTCCTGAGAAAATTTTAACAACAAAAGTAGATTTAGATAACGAAATATCTGATGAAAATTGTAATAAAATAATAAGTATTTTTAATCTAGATGAAGAAACAAAAGAACAAGGAATTAGTCTAATCAAGTCCATATACAAATTATTTATAGAAACCGATGCTAATTTAATCGAAATTAATCCTTTAATTTTAACAAAAGAAAAAGAGTTGATTTGTTTAGATGCAAAAATGAATTTTGATGGAAATGCTTTATTCAGACATCCAGAGCTAATTGAGTTGAGAGACCTCAATGAAGAAGAAGAAACAGAGATAGAAGCTAGCAAACATGATTTAGCATATATTAAACTTGATGGAACAATTGGATGCATGGTTAATGGAGCTGGGCTTGCAATGGCAACTATGGACATAATTAAATTATATGGAAAGGAACCAGCAAATTTTTTAGATGTTGGTGGTGGGGCTTCTAAAGAAAAAGTGGCAGCTGCTTTTAAAATAATTTTATCAGATAAAAATGTTAAAGGAATATTGATTAATATTTTTGGGGGAATAATGAGATGTGATGTTCTTGCCCAAGGTGTTGTGGATGCAGCAAAAGAAATAAAAATGAATGTTCCTTTAGTTGTAAGATTGGCCGGAACAAATTTTGAAGAGGGAAAAAAAATACTTGATAATTCAGGTCTTGAGTTAATTTCTGCTTCTGATTTATCAGATGCTGCTAAAAAAATAGTAGAGGCTATTAAATAAATGTCAGTTTTAGTTAATAAAAACACAAAGTTAATTTGCCAAGGTTTTACGGGTAGTCATGGAACCTTTCATTCGGAGCAAGCAATTAAATATGGAACAAATTTAGTCGGAGGAGTTACACCAAAAAAAGGTGGTCAAACTCATCTAGATAGACCAGTATTTAATACAGTAAAGGAAGCAGTCGATGAAACTGGTGCCAACGCAACTATGATTTATGTTCCTGCGAAATTTGCATCCGCAGCAATCATAGAGGCCATTGAAGCTAACTTAGAATTAATTGTTTGTATCACTGAGGGAATACCAGTTCTTGATATGATCAAGGTCAAAAAAAAGTTACTTAATTCAAAATCAAGATTAATCGGCCCCAATTGTCCAGGGATAATCACTCCCGATGAATGCAAGATCGGGATAATGCCAGGAAATATACATAAAAAGGGTTCTGTTGGTATTGTATCAAGATCCGGAACTTTGACCTACGAGGCTGTCGCACAAACTACAGAAAATGATTTGGGGCAATCAACATGTATAGGTATAGGTGGTGATCCAATCAATGGCACAAATTTTATTGATTGCTTAGATTTATTTTTAAAAGACGAGGAAACTAAATCAATTTTAATGATTGGTGAAATAGGTGGATCAGCTGAAGAAGAAGCAGCTGAATTTGTAAAAAATCATGAAATAAAAAAACCCATGGTTGGTTTTATTGCAGGTGTTACAGCACCACCGGGTAGAAGAATGGGACATGCGGGCGCCATAATATCAGGTGGCAAAGGCGGCGCCAAAGATAAGATCAAAAAAATGGAAGATTGTGGTATAGAAGTTGCCACATCCCCTTCAGAAATTGGAAAAACATTGTTAAATAAATTGTCCAATTGAAAACAAAATTTAGTATTATATTAAAATAAAATGAGCTCTCCTAAAAATCTGGAATATAAAAAAACATCATTTCTAAATAAAGCGAATAGTGCATTTATTGAGGAAATGTATGTAAAATTTATAAATAAAGACCCATCTCTATCTGAAAGTTGGATTGAATATTTCTCAGGTGTAGATGAGGATATGAAGATATTAGTCGATGAGATAAATGGACCATCGTGGAAACCTTTCTCAAAAAAAATTAATATAGAAGATGTTGAGAAAACAGCTAAAGAAAATGAAAAAAACAAAGATAATTCTAGCAAGTTTAATTTCCAAGTAATTGCAAATTCAAATAAAAATTCAATAAGTGCCGTAGCCTTGATAAGAGCTTATCGCTTAAGGGGACATCTACTATCAAAATTAGATCCTTTAGAATTGATGAAGTCAGAATATTTAGACGAATTACATCCTGAGTATTATGGTTTTAAAAAAGAAGATTATGACAAAGAAATTTTTCTAAACGGAATAATAAATAAAAAAAGTGCAAATATTAGAGAAATACTTAAGTTTTTAAAAAAAACTTATTGTGGTCCCATAGGCTATGAATACATGCATATTTCAAATCCAACTGAGAGAATGTGGTTTAGAGATAGAGTTGAAAAAGACGAGAATGCACTCAAGTTTACAAAAAATGGAAAGCAAGCAATTTTAAATAAATTAATACAAGCAGAGGGATTTGAAAAATTTTTAAACACAAAATATGTTGGTACTAAAAGATTTGGTTTAGATGGTGGAGAAAGTTTAATACCTGCTCTTGAGCAAATTATAAAAATCGGAGGACAATCCAAAATAAAAGAAGTTAAAATAGGAATGTCACATAGAGGAAGACTAAATGTCTTAGCAAACGTTTTACAAAAGTCTTATAAAAGAATTTTTAACGAATTTGCTGGTGAAATGGATGGTTCAGAAGATGGTGCTGGAGATGTCAAATACCATTTAGGAGCCTCATCTGATAGAGAATTTGATGGAAATCCTGTACACGTTAGTTTAACAGATAATCCTTCACATTTAGAGGCTGTTAATCCTGTTGTTCTTGGCCAAACTAGAGCTAAACAATTTTTTCACAAAGACAAAGAAAGAAATAAAGTTATACCAATATTAATTCACGGCGATGCTGCATTTGCAGGGCAAGGAATAGTAGCAGAGTGTTTTGCGATGTCCGGACTTCCTGGTCATAACACTGGAGGGACAATCCATATTATTGTTAACAACCAAATTGGATTTACAACAAGTCCTAGATTTGCGCGATCTTCCCCTTATCCTTCTGACGTAGGTAAAATGGTTGATGCACCAATCATTCATGTTAATGGAGATGATCCTGAGGCAGTTGTTTACGCAACTAGAATAGCAACTGAGTTTAGATTAAAATTTAATAGAGATGTTGTAATTGATTTAATATGTTACAGAAGATTTGGACATAATGAGGGAGATGAGCCATCTTTCACCCAACCACTTATGTACAAAAAAATTAGATCTCATCCATCTACAATTAAAATTTATGGTGAAAAGCTAGTAAATGAAGGACTTTTTACGAAACAAGATTTAGATCAACAAATTATTGATTTTAAAAATTTATTAGATGATCAATTTAAAAATGCGAAAGATTATAAACCTAAAATTAGGTGGTTTGAGGGAACTTGGTCGAGATATAAACCCGAAAGAGGTAAAGATAAAAGAGGTGTAACTGGATCAGATTTGAAAATTTTAAATAATATTTCTAACAGAATACATGTTTTTCCAACTGATAAAAATATTCACAAAACCATAACAAAAATTATGGAAAATAGAAAAAAAACTATTAATGAAGGCTCAGGAATTGATTGGGCAACAGCTGAGTCTTTAGCATTTGGTTCATTATTAGTTGAAGGTTATCCAGTAAGGTTAGTAGGTCAGGACTCAGGTAGAGGTACCTTTAGTCAAAGACACTCAGTTTTAAGAAATCAAATTGATAACTCAAGGTACATACCTTTAAACAATATATCTAGTAACCAAAAAAATTTTGAAATTGTAGATAGTTTTTTATCTGAACTTGCAGTTTTAGGATTTGAATATGGATATAGTTTAGTAGAACCGAATACATTGACAATTTGGGAAGCTCAATTTGGAGATTTTGCAAATGGTGCACAAGTAATTATTGATCAATTTATATCATCTGGTGAAAGAAAGTGGAAAAGAGCATCAGGACTGGTTATGTTATTACCCCATGGTTATGAAGGACAAGGTCCAGAGCACTCATCTGCGAGATTAGAGAGATTTTTACAATTATGTGCAAATGATAATTTACAAGTTATGAATTGTACTACACCTGCAAATTATTTTCATGCTTTAAGAAGACAGATGCACCGTGATTTTAGAAAACCTTTAATTATAATGACACCTAAGTCACTTTTAAGAAATAAATATTGTGTATCAAATTTAGAAGATTTTAGTAAAAAAAATTCTTTTCATAGAGTGCTATGGGATCATGCTAGAGATACTAAGCAAAAAGGTTTTATTAAGTTAAAAGAAGATAAAAAAATTAGAAAAGTAATATTATGCTCTGGAAAAATTTATTTTGATCTTCTCGCGGCAAGAGAGAAACTAAAGATCAATGATGTGATTTTGTATAGAATTGAACAACTATATCCTTTCCCTGCAAAAAGTTTGGTTAAAGAGCTAAAACCATTTGCAAAAAATTCAAAATTTTATTGGTGCCAAGAGGAGCCCAAAAATATGGGTGCTTGGTTTGCTGTTAGAGATTATATACAATGGACATTAGAGACTATTAAGGCTAAAAACAATGCAATTTCTTACATTGGAAGAAGCCCAGATGCTTCACCTGCTACAGGTTATGCAAGAAGACATAATTCTGAACAACAAGAAATTATAAATAAAGTATTTGAATAAATGAGTGAAAAAATATTAGTTCCAGTTTTGGGAGAAAGTATTACAGAGGCTACGGTCACGAAATGGTTAAAGAAAAAGGGTGATAACGTAGTTGCTGATGAAGCTGTAGTAGAATTAGAAACTGACAAAGTAAACTTAGAAGTTCCTGCACCTGCGAGTGGTGTTATATCAGAGATCAACTCAAAAGATGGTGATACAGTTGAAGTTGGAACTGTATTAGGAATGATTTCAGAAGGTGGTGCTCTTAAAGAAGAAAAGGAAACTGAGCCTGTTAAAGGAAACGTTGAAAAAAATAATGTAATAAATTTAGAAATCGAAAAGAAAAACGATACAAAAAAAACTCAAGAACCTTTATTGCTTGATGAAGAACCATTGGTATTAACTGATGAAGTTGAAGAAACCAAGCCTATTAAACAAAATAAAACACTTTCTCCTGCTGTAAGAAAAATGGTTGTTGAAAATAAAATTAATTTAGATGAAGTAAAAGGGACAGGTAAAGATGGTAGAATTTTAAAAGGTGATTTAATAAGTTTAATGGGAGCTAACCCTCAACCTAACGAAAGAAAAATTCAATACGGTGAAGAAGAACGAATTAAAATGTCAAGACTAAGACAAACGATTGCTAAACGTTTAAAAGAGGCTCAAAATAATGCAGCTATGCTCACAACGTTTAATGAGGTTGATATGTCAAATATAATCTCGATGAGAAAAGATAACCAGGAAGATTTCCAAAATAGTTATGGAATTAAACTTGGCTTCATGTCCTTTTTTGTGAAAGCTTGTATAGTAGGATTAAAGTTATTTCCTGCAATAAATGCTGAAGTTGAAAATGATGAAATGGTTTACAAAAATTATTATAATGTGAGCTTTGCAGTAGGAACTGAAAAAGGATTAGTAGTTCCAGTATTAAAAAATGCTGATGAAATGTCTTTTGCTGACATTGAAAAAAACATAAAAGATCTGTCAGACAAAGCAAAAAATGGTAGTCTTACCATAGAGGATCTTCAAGGGGGAACGTTTACAATTAGCAATGGAGGTGTGTATGGATCAATGTTATCTACTCCTATTTTAAACCCTCCACAATCAGCAGTTCTTGGAATGCATAATATTGTTGAAAGACCTGTTGTTGTTGATGGTGAGATAAAAGCTAGACCTGTAATGTTTTTAGCATTGTCTTATGATCATAGAATAATTGATGGAAAAGAATCTGTGAGTTTTTTAAAAACTGTTAAAGAAAACTTAGAAGATCCAAGAAGGTTATTTTTAAATTTATAATATGTCAGAAAAATTTGATGTTACAGTAATTGGTGGTGGTCCTGGCGGTTATGTTTGTGCAATTAGATTGTCTCAACTTGGACTTAAAACAGCATGTATAGAGTCTAGAGGATCTCTAGGAGGGACATGTTTAAATATTGGATGTATCCCATCAAAAAGTTTACTTAATTTATCTGAAAAATTTCACAGTGCTAAAAATTTTGAAAAAATTGGAATCGAGACTGGAGAAATAAAACTCAATTTAGATAAAATGATGAAAAATAAAGACAAAGCTGTAACAGTTTTGACTAAAGGAGTTGAATTTTTATTCAAAAAAAACAAAGTCACTTATTTTAAAGGCAAAGGTTCGTTTGAGAACGAGAATTCAATAAAAATTGAAGGCTCTGAAGGCATTAAAATAATTCAAACTGATAAAACAATAATCAGTACAGGATCAGAGCCAGTTTCATTGCCTGGAGTAGATTTTGATGAAGAGAGAATTCTTTCTTCAACTGGAGCACTATCTATTCCCAAACTCCCAAATAAAATGATTGTTGTTGGCGGTGGATATATAGGATTGGAAATGGGATCAGTTTGGTCAAGACTTGGCACTGAAGTCACAGTCGTTGAATTTTTAGACCACATCACGCCTGGAATGGATCGAGATATTTCAAATGAATTTATGAAAATATTAAAGAAGCAAGGTATAAAATTCAACCTTAATACTAAAGTTGATAAAATAACTAAAAACTCTAATGGTGTAATGGTTGAGACTTCACAAAATGATGGCCCAAAAGTTAAACATGATGTTGATGTTGTTTTAATATCTGTTGGACGAAGACCTTATACTAAAAACTTAAATTTAGATAAAGTTGGTGTAAAGTTAGACGAAAAAGGAAGAGTTAAAGTAAATAAAAATTTTGAGACAAATATTAAAAATATATACGCAATAGGAGATGTTATTGATGGTCCTATGTTAGCCCATAAAGCTGAAGAAGAGGGGATTGCCGTTGCAGAACTTATAGCAGGCCAATCAGGTCATGTGAATTATGATATTATTCCTGGAGTTGTTTATACATCTCCAGAGGTAGCTTATGTTGGTAAAACTGAGGAGCAATTAAAAAAAGAAAACATTGGTTATAAAATTGGTAAATTCCCTTTTATGGCAAATTCGAGAGCCAAAGCAATTGATGAACCAGAGGGTTTTGTAAAAATTTTGGCAGATCAATCAACTGATAAAGTACTTGGTGTACATATAATTGGTCCACATGCAGGAGAAATGATAGCAGAAATGTCCGTTGCAATGGAGTTTGGGGCCAGTTCAGAGGATATCGCAAGAACATGCCACGCACACCCAACATTTTCAGAAGCTATAAAAGAAGCGGCATTATCAGTAGATAAAAGACAGATACATTCATAATATATATCATAATTAATTTATGAAATATCCGGTTCTATTGCCTAATATATTTGATCATCCATTTACATATCTAAGTAATATTAAATTAAAACCAGGAGATTATGTAAAAGTACCTTTTGGTAAGAAAAATATCATTGGTGTAATTTGGGATATTTTTGAAGAAAAGAATAATAAAGAATTTAAATTAAAATCTATAAATGAAAAAATTGAAATTGAACCACTAAGTAAAAATACAATTAATTTTCTAAAGTGGTTTTCTAACTACAATCTTGTACCCCTAGGAATGTGTTTAAAACTTCATTTGATTAATGATGAAAATTTAAAAATAAAAAATGACATCGATCTATTAAAATATGATTCATCAAGCGAAAAAGAAAGTTATCAACTTTCTGAGGAGCAAGAAAAGGCTTATAAAGAGCTATCTAAAAATGATAGCAGTTTTAGAGTTCATTTACTTCAAGGTACAACTGGTTCAGGAAAAACAATAGTTTATTTTAAAGCTATTGAAAAAATTATAAATATGGGATCACAGGCTCTAATTTTATTACCAGAAATAGGACTAACAAATGAATTTGAAAAAAAATTTAAATCTTATTTTGGATTTGAAGCTGCAGTTTGGCATTCAAAAGTCAGCCCAAAAAATAGAAAAATTATATGGAATGGATTATCAGCAGGAAAAATTAAAGTAGTACTCGGAGCAAGATCATCCTTATTTCTGCCATTCAAAAAATTAGGTTTGATAACTGTAGATGAAGAGCACGATCAATCTTATAAACAAGACGAAGGAATTATCTATAATGCTAGAGATATGGCAATATCAAGAGCTAAACATGAAAATATTCCAATAAATTTAGTAACTGCAGTTCCATCAATCGAAACATATGAAAATATTAAAATTAAAAAATATAATTACTCAAGATTGCTTAATCGATATAAAGGTGCGAATTTACCTAAACACCATGTTATAGATCTTTATCAAAATCAACTAGCGACCAAAAGTTCTATATCTCTCAAAACTATTGAAAAAGTAAAAGAACATTTAAATAAAAAAGATCAAATTCTCTTCTTTATAAATAGAAGAGGTTTTGCGCCCTACGTTTTATGTAAAAAATGTTTAAATGTTTTTACATGCCCTAGGTGTTCTATAAATTTAGTATTTCACAAAAATAAAAAAATTCTTTTGTGTCATTACTGTGGATATAAATCAAAATTAAATAGAGATTGTAAAAAAGGAGATGTTTGTGAGTTTGTATTTAGTGGACCTGGAGTAGAAAAAATTGCGGAAGAAGTTAAAATTTTATTTCCTAATAAAAAAACAATAATTTTTTCCAGCGACACAATGAATAAAGCATCTGGTAAAGATAAATTGGATAAAATTATATCTGGTGAAATAGATATTCTTGTAGGCACTCAATTAATATCAAAAGGATTTCACTTTCCAAAATTGAATTGTATTGTTGTATTAGATATTGATTTAACCTCTCAAGGACACGATCTTAGGAGCACTGAAAAAAATTTACAACTTTACCACCAATTATCAGGAAGAGCGGGCAGAACTGGCAAGCCAGCAAATATTTATTTCCAAACATATAACTTAAAACCTGAGGTTATAAATCAAATTACAAATGAAGATCCTTTTAAATTTTTAGAAAATGAATTAAATTTAAGAAAAAAGAATAATTTACCTCCCTACGAAAGATTTATCGCTTTAATTTTATCTTCATCAAATGAAAAAAAATTAGATATAGGTGCCGCAAAACTTAAAAATATTTTATCAAAGTCTATAGATGCAAAAATTTTAGGACCCGTAAACGCCCCAATATATAGAATTAATCAAAAATTCAGAAATAGACTATTAATAAGGGCAAAAAAAACTTCTAGTATTCAGAAAAAATTGAAAGATGTATTGAAAGAATTTCAACTCTCCAAAGGAATGAAACTTTCAGTTGATGTTGACCCTATCAGCTTCAATTAGCCCATTAAATCTTGCCATTTTTCACAATCTGAGCCTTGAAGACTGATAATTCGTATGTTATCTAAGCAAAATTTTAAACATCTTCACAATTGAGAGTATAAATTGAGCGAGAACAAAATATCAATAACTTCTAATAACAGTTACGCGCAAGCATTATTTGAGCTGGCTAATGAAGATAAATCTCTAGCAAAAGTAGAGGAACAAGTTGTTGCAATAATTAGACTCATAAGTGAGAGTGAAGAATTTAGATATTTAATTAAAAACCCCACGACAAGCATTGAGGATTTAACTACAGTTATTGAAACAATTTCCGAAAAAAACAGTTTTGATAATCTTTTAAAAAGATTTCTGGTTTTTTTAATACAAAAAAGAAGATTTTTTTATTTAGAAAAAATTTTAAGTGATTTTATAGAGGTATGTTCGAAAGCTAGAGGCGAGATAAAAGCAGAGCTTTTTTCAGCTAAAGAACTTAATGAAACAGATATTTCTAAAATTAAAGAAGAGTTATCTCAAAACTTTGGAGCAAAGATACAATTAAATTATAAATTTGACCCAAGTTTAATTGGTGGTTTGGTATTAAAAGTGGGAAGCACAATGGTAGATAATTCTATTAAAAATAAACTGCAACAAATTCAAAAACAAATGATAGAGGCATAAATGGAAATAAATCCTTCAGAAGTAACAAAAATACTAAAAGAACAGATAAAAAAACTTGGCGATAGAGCTGAAGTTTCAGAGGTCGGACAAGTATTGTCTGTTGGAGATGGAATTGCAAGAATTTACGGCTTGGATAATGTTCAAGCAGGAGAAATGGTTGAGTTTTCCGATGGCTCTAAAGGAATGGCATTAAACTTAGAGAGTGACAACGTTGGTGTTGTTATATTTGGTGATGATAGAGAAATTAAAGAGGGAGATACTGTAAAAAGAACCGGTGCGATTGTTGATGTACCAGTTGGAAAACAACTTTTAGGAAGAGTTGTTGATGGATTAGGAAATCCAATTGATGGGAAAGGACCTTTAGATAAAAGTTTAGAGAGAAAAAGAGTTGAAGTTAAAGCGCCAGGAATTATTCCACGACAATCTGTTGGTGAACCAATGCAAACAGGTTTAAAAGCAATTGATAGCTTAATTCCCGTTGGAAGAGGGCAAAGGGAACTTATAATTGGGGATCGTCAAACAGGTAAAACCGCAGTAGCTATCGATACAATTATAAATCAAAAGAAAATTAATGAGTCAGACGATGAAAGTAAAAAACTTTATTGTATATATGTTGCAATTGGACAAAAAAGATCAACGGTTGCTCAGATTGTAAAAACTTTAGAAGATGCTGGTGCAATGGAATATACGACTATAGTTTCCGCAACAGCCTCAGACTCTGCGCCTCTTCAGTTTTTAGCTCCTTATACAGGATGTACTATGGGAGAATATTTTAGAGATAATGGAATGCATGCTTTAATTATTTACGATGATTTATCCAAGCAAGCAGTTGCATATAGACAAATGTCATTATTATTAAGAAGACCACCGGGACGTGAAGCATACCCAGGAGATGTGTTTTATTTACATAGTAGATTATTAGAAAGGGCCGCTAAGTTAAGTGATGAAAACGGTGGAGGTTCGTTAACTGCGCTACCAATTATTGAAACACAAGCAGGTGATGTTTCTGCATATATTCCAACAAATGTAATATCTATTACAGATGGGCAAATATTTTTAGAAACTGAACTATTCAATCAAGGAATTAGACCAGCAGTAAACGTTGGATTATCCGTATCTAGAGTTGGATCAGCTGCACAAACTAAAGCTATGAAATCTGTGGCTGGATCAATTAAATTAGAGTTAGCTCAATACAGAGAAATGGCAGCTTTTGCTCAATTTGGATCTGATTTAGATGCATCTACACAGAAACTTTTAAATAGAGGTTCGAAGTTAACTGAACTTTTAAAACAAGGACAGTATTCTCCTATGACAGTTGCAGAACAAGTTATATCAATTTTCTGCGGTGTAAAAGGTTATTTGGATGATATTGAACTTAAAGATGTAGCCGACTTTGAAAATAAAGTTCTGCAAAAGTGTAAATCTGATAAGCCTGAGATCATGGAATCCATAGCCAAAACTGGAAAGATTGAGGAAAACATTGAAAAACAATTAGTAGAATTAATTAAAGGAATTAAATAAGTATAAATGCCAAGTTTAGATGATCTCAGAAAAAGAATTACGAGTGTTAAATCAACTCAGAAAATAACTAAAGCTATGAAAATGGTGGCTGCAGCTAAGTTGAGAAAAGCTCAAGAGAATGCTGAAAAAGGCAGACCTTATTCTGAAAAAATGAATAATGTAATTTTAAATCTTTCAAAAAGTATAACAGATAAAGAAAATGCCCCAAAGTTATTGGTTGGAACAGGTGAAGAGAAAGTTCATTTATGCATTGTCCTCACTGCTGATAGAGGTTTGTGTGGAGGTTTTAATACTAACATTATTAAAAAAGCAAAAAGTTATTTCGAAAAAATAATATCTGAAAACAAAACTTTAAAGATTATTACTGTTGGATCTAAAGGATATGATCAACTTAAAAGACAGTATAAAAGTTATATTGTAGAAAATATTTCTTTCAAAGAGTCAAAAAATATAAATTACTTCGATGCAGATAAAGTAGGAAAAATTATAATTGAAAAATTTGAAAAAAATGAATTTGATGTTTGCGCAATATTTTACAATAAATTTAAAAATGTAATTACGCAAATTCCACAAGAACAACAAATAGTTCCACTTAATGAAGATAAAGATGATAAAGATGACTCGGGTAATGATAATGACTATGAGTTTGAACCAGATGAAGATGAGATTTTAAGTAATTTATTGCCGAAAAATATTTCAACGCAAATATTTAAAGCAATGTTAGAGAATTCTGCCAGCGAACAAGGTTCGAGGATGACAGCAATGGATAATGCAACCAGAAACGCAGGCGAATTGGTTGATAGGCTTACAATTGAGTATAATAGAAGCCGTCAAGCAGCAATAACAAAAGAGTTAATTGAAATTATATCAGGAGCAGAAAGTTTATAATTATGAGCAAAAAAGGAAACATAACACAAGTAATTGGTGCAGTCGTTGACGTAAAATTTGATGGAGAACTGCCAGAAATATTAACAGCCTTAGAGTGTGATAATGCAGGTAATAGATTAGTTTTAGAAGTCGCGCAGCACCTTGGAGAGTCAAGTGTTAGAACCATTGCTATGGACAGTACAGAAGGACTCAAAAGGGGTGATGAAGTAAAAGACACAGGTGCTCCAATTCAAGTTCCAGTAGGTCCAGAAACATTAGGAAGAATTGTAAATGTAATAGGTGAACCAATTGATGAGAAAGGACAAATTTCAACTAAAGAAAATTGGCCTATACACCGACAAGCTCCTTCTTTTAATGATCAGTCTACAGAAACAGAAATTTTAGTAACTGGAATAAAGGTAATCGACTTATTAGCACCTTATGCCAAAGGTGGAAAAATTGGATTGTTCGGTGGAGCAGGAGTTGGAAAAACTGTAATTATAATGGAACTTATAAATAATATAGCTAAGGCCCACGGTGGATTTTCAGTATTCGCTGGAGTGGGAGAGAGAACTAGAGAAGGGAACGATTTATATCACGAAATGATCGAGTCAGGAGTTATCAAGCCAGAGGGAACTGGATCTAAAGCAGCATTAGTTTATGGACAAATGAATGAGCCTCCAGGAGCTAGAGCTAGAGTAGCTTTGACTGGTCTTACTGTGGCAGAGTATTTTAGGGATCAAGAGGGTCAAGATGTTTTGTTCTTTGTTGATAACATTTTTAGATTTACTCAGGCAGGTTCAGAAGTATCAGCTCTTCTAGGAAGAATCCCCTCAGCGGTTGGTTATCAGCCTACTCTTGCAACAGATATGGGAAACCTACAAGAAAGAATTACAACTACTAATAAAGGATCAATTACATCTGTTCAGGCAATTTATGTACCTGCAGATGATTTAACAGATCCAGCTCCAGCAACTTCTTTTTCACACTTAGATGCAACGACTGTACTTTCAAGACAAATTGCTGAATTAGGTATTTACCCAGCTGTTGACCCTTTGGATTCTACTTCTAGAATTTTAGATCCAAGAGTTGTTGGTGATGAACACTATCGAGTAGCAAGATCTGTTCAGAAAATTTTACAAACATATAAATCTTTGCAAGATATTATTGCAATTCTAGGAATGGATGAGCTATCAGAGGATGATAAACTTACCGTTGCTAGAGCTAGAAAAATTCAAAGATTTTTATCACAACCTTTCTTTGTGGCTGAAGTATTTACAGGATCTCCAGGTAAACTAGTAGATTTAGAGTCAACAATTAAAGGGTTTGACGCAATATGCAAAGGTGAATATGACCATCTGCCTGAAGCTGCTTTTTATATGGTTGGTACAATAGAAGAAGCAATAGAAAAAGCTGAAAAAATGGCAAAAGATGCGGCTGCTTAATGAGTAATCTTTTTAATATAGATATTGTTAATCCAGAACAATCTTTTCTTTCTAAGGACAATGTATTTGAGGTTGTAATACCTGCTGTAGAAGGAGAGATTGGTATTCTTAAAGACCATATTCCAATTATCTCTTTTTTAAAACCAGGTATAATTAGAGTATTCTCTGAGTCTGAGGAACAAAGTTTCTATGTTGAAGATGGTATTGTCGAATTTAAAGATAATACATTATCTGTATTAACTAGTTCAATTTTTGATTTAAAAAATGCTGATAAAAATTTTGTATCTGAGTCGATAAGCAGTGCTGAAGCAGAATTATCAAAAGATAATATCGATGATCAAAAAAGATTTCTTTTAAATCACAAAGTCGAAGTTCTAAAATCTATAACTATTAATTAACTACTTTTTCTAGTTCTTTTTGAATTTCTTGGTAAACATGAAGTTTAAAATCTACAACCTTAGTTGTTAAATCTTTAATATCTATCCATTTCCAATCTAAAAATTCAGGATGTTTAGTTTTAATGTTAATCTCATTTTCCTCTCCATTAAACTTTACAATAAACCACTTTTGCTTTTGGCCTTTATATTTTCCTTTCCAAATTATTCCTAGAAGGCGATCAGGAAGATCGTAAGTTGTGTATTTGCTGATTTCTTTAACTAGTTCTACTGACTTTATGCTTGTTTCCTCTTTAAGTTCTCTTAATGCTGCATCAAAATAATTTTCACCTTCGTCAATACCGCCCTGAGGCATCTGCCAAAAATCAGCAGGATTATCAATTCTTTTTGCCACAAATATCTTATTTTCTTTATTTAAGACTGCGATTCCAACACCATTTCTTAATGGGAGGTTTTGAAATTTTTCTTTCATTCTTAACCATTTAATAATTTAAGAGCAAATTCCAACTGGTTATCGGTATCTGTATTAATTCTAAATTCATCTGAACCTTCAGCAATAACTATATCTGGATTTACACCTACTCTTGAAATCGATTTACCTGACGGGAGATAATATTTAGAAACAGTAAGTCTTATGGCACCTTCATTTTCTAAAGGAATAATTGACTGAACTGACCCTTTTCCATATGTACTCTCTCCTACTAATATTGCTCTTTTGTGATCTTGTAGTGCTCCTGCAACAATTTCAGATGCTGATGCAGACCCATAATTAATCAAAATAACCATTGTTTCTCCATCAATAATATCTCCTTTTTTTGCAAACCATTTTCTATTTTCATACTTTCTTTTACTTTTTGTTGAAACTATTTCTCCATTTTCTAAAAAATAATCTGAAATCTTTATTGCCTGAGATAACAATCCACCAGGATTATTTCTTAAATCTAATATGTAATTTTTAATTTTCTTATTTTTCTTAAATTCTTTAATTTTATTTTTTATTTGCTTACTACTATTTTCATTGAATGATGTTAATCTTATATATGCTGTCTGATCATCTTTTATTTCAGACTTTACGGATGCAACTTGTATAATTTCTCTTGTAATTGTAAATATAAGTGCTTTTCTTTCTCCCCTTCTTCTAACAGTAATTTCGATATCAGATCCAACTGGGCCTCTCATTAATTCTACAGCTTCAGAAAGAGTTTTTCCTTGAACTTGAACATCATCAATTTTAACAATATAATCTCCAGCTTTAACGCCAACCTCCTCGGCTGGTGAGTTATCAATTGGAGAAATTACTTTTACGACACCAGCCTCCATACTGACTTCAATGCCCAATCCTCCAAATTCTCCGCTAGTCTCAGTTTGCATATTTTTAAACGAGTCCGGAGACATATATGCTGAATAGGGATCCAAAGATTGCAAAACACCGTTTATAGCAGCATCCATTGCTTCACTCTGATTTACTTCATCAACATATTCTTTATTAATTTTATCTAAGACTTCGCTAAATAAATCGATTTTTTTGTAAATATCATTTTCATTACTAAAAATTGGGTTAGTAAATATGAAAAAAAATAAAGAAGCTATTAAGTATATTTTTTTCATATGATCAGTTTTTCTTTAGGAATTAACTCCGACCACATTTTTTCTAATTCGTAAAATTTTCTTTTTTCAGGATTAAAAATATGAACTATTAAGTCTATTCCATCTACAAGCTTCCAATCATTGCTATCTTTTCCTTCAATCTTACAATTATTCACACCATTAATTTTTAATTTTTCAAAAACTTGTTCAGATAAAGCTTGAATATGTCTTGATGATGTACCACTAGCTATAATCATGAAGTCCGCAACTGATGATTTTCCTTCGAGATCTATTGAAACTATGTCTAAGGCTTTATTAATATCAAGCGTTTTGATTATTTCATCTTTAAGAGCTGATATTTTTTCCATTAATTAAATAAAGAGTATCAAATTTTTCTTAATTGAGAAGATGAAATATTGACTTTATTAAACTTTATAAATTCAACTGCTTTTTTATTATATTTCTTAAATGATTTAGATCTAAAAGCCTTTGATTTGTATCCATTTCGATCAAATACCAATATTTTGCACATTTTAGTTATTGAATTGTACCCTTTCCATTTATGAAAATTTATTAGGTTATCGGCTCCCATTAAAAAAAATATTTCTGAATGTTTAAATTTTTTTTTTAAATATTTAATTAAATCTACTGTACGATTAGATTTTATTATTTCTTCAAAACATTTAACTTTTATAAATTTATTATTTTTATTAATTTTTTTTGCATAAGCTGTTCTTTTATATAGATCATTTGGATTATTTTTTTTAAATGGATTTTGTTTTGTTATAGCCCATATAACTTGGCTCAAATCATAATTTTTTTTTGCTAATTTAGAAATTCTTACATGACCAACATGCGCTGGATCAAATGATCCACCGAGTACACCAATCTTTTTATTTTCTAATTTGCCCTGTACCATAAACTTCATATTTATAACTTACTAACTGATTTAGACCGACAGGACCTCTTGGTGGCAAGGTGTTTGTTGAAATTCCAACCTCTCCACCAAAACCAAATTCTCCTCCGTCAGCAAATTGTGTTGATGAATTTTGAATAGCAATAGAGCTTTTTACATTTTTAATAAAGAATTTTGCTGTATTTTTATTTTTGGTTACTATTGCATCTGTATGCATAGTTCCATATTTATTGATATGGGCAACTGCATCTTTGACATTATTCACTAATTTAACTGAAATAATCGGTGAAAGATGTTCTTTTGACCAAGTATTATTATTTGCAGGATATGTTTTGCCTTTAAATAATTTACTTATTTTTTTATCAGCTAAAATTTTACAACCGCTTTTAGCTAGTGAATTTAAAATTAAATTCACTGATTTCGATTTACTTTTATGTATTAAGAGAGTTTCAGTTGCACCACATATACTAGTATTTCTCAACTTAGCATTTAATACTATTTTGTTTGCCATATTATCTTCTGCCTCTTTATCAATATATGTATGACAAATTCCTTCCAAATGACCAATAACTGGAACCTTTGAAAGTTGTTTAACTTTTTTTACTAAATTTTTTCCGCCACGTGGTATTACAACATCAATGGAGTTTTCCATTTTTGATAATAAATAATCGACGAGTTTTCTGCTCTTGTTATTTATAAACTGGACATAATTTTCGTTTACTTTATTTTTTTTTAGAGCTTTCCTAAATAAATTTACTAAAATTTTATTACTATTGTAGGCTTCGGAACCACCTCTTAATATAACAGCATTTCCAGATTTAAAACATAGTGCTGATACATCCGAAGTAACATTGGGTCTACTTTCAAATATTACACCTATAACTCCTATTGGTATTGTAACCCTTCTAATTTCAAGTCCATTTGGCCTTTTCCATTTGGAAGTTACTTGATCTATAGGATCTTTAAAAGAAGTAATAGTTTTAACAGAGTCAATTATACTTTTTAATTTATTATTACTAAGAGTGAGTCTTTGAATTAAGTTTTCTTTTAATTTTTTTCCTCTTGCATAAAAAATATCTTTCTTATTTTCGCTAATAATTTTATTCTTATTAATCTCAATTAATTTTACAAAATCTTTTAAAACTTTATTCTTTTTTTTTGGACTAATACTTGAATTCAAAGCTTTTCTAGAATTCAATCCAATTTTTTTAAGTAGTTTACTCATTAAATTTTAACCATATCATCTTTATGTATAACTTCAGACTTTGTAACATAGCCTAAAAGATTACTAATTTTGTTAGAATGTTCTCCTTTTATTTTAGATATCTCATCAGATGTAAAACTGCTCAACCCTCTAGCAAATTCTTTGTTATTTTTATCTAAAATTCTAACATGATCACCTTTAACAAATTTTCCTGAAACTTTTCTAATACCTGCAGCTAATAAACTTTTTCCATTTTTTAAAGCGTTTAAAGCACCATCATCTATAATAATTTCTCCTTTTGGAGATATAGAACTAATTATCCATTTTTTTCTTGCATCTAATTTAGATACTTTTGGCAAAAACCATGTCCCAGAATTATGTTCTAGTATATTTTTAATTGGTCTTTTAATTAAACCATTTGCAATAGCCATATAGCAACCCGAGACTTGACATACTTTTGCAGCATCAATTTTCGTTTTCATTCCACCAGTACCATACTCACTTGTGCTTTTACTTGAAAAATTTTCAATTTTAGAATCAATATTTTTTATTTCTTTAATCAATTTAGCATTTTTATGAATTTTTGGGTTTTTAGAATACAATCCATCAACATCAGACAATAATATTAAGCAATCTGCGCCTGATATTTGTGCAACTCTTGATGCTAATCTGTCATTATCTCCGTATTTAATTTCAGAAGTTGCAATACTATCATTTTCATTAACAACAGGTACAAAATTAAGCTCAAATAAGTTTTCGAAAGTTCTTTTAGCATTTATAGCTCTTCTTCTTTGTTCAGTATCTTCTAAAGTAATTAGAATTTGAGAAATATTTATTTTATTTGAGCTAAATGTTTTTTTAAAAAGATTCATTAATTCTATTTGTCCAATTGATGCAACAGCTTGACTTTTATCAAGCTTTAAAGTTTTTTTATTTAATTGTAATTTTTTACACCCTAAAGCAATTGCTCCAGAACTCACTATAACAACGTTCTTTTTAAGTTTTTGTAACTCTTTAATATCTTTAGCAAATTCCAAAAGCCATTTTTCTCTAATAATGTTATTGTCATTTATTAATAAAGATGAACCTATTTTTATTACTACAGTTTTGGAGTCCTTAAGATACATAGTTTACCAACTTTGACTTTATATCTGATACTGATTTTTTATCCATTGTTGACATTAAAAAGATATTTTTGTTTAATTTATTCTTGAGTTTTTTTATCTTCTCTTTTTTTTCTTCTTCATCAATTAAGTCAGTTTTATTTAAAACTACTATTTCTTTTTTTTTAACTAAATCTTTACTGTATTTTGATAATTCTTTTCTGACTTGATTGTAAGAAATAAATAAATCATCTTCAGTTATATCTATTAAATGCAGCAAAGTTTTGCACCTTTCTATATGTTTTAAAAACTTTATTCCAAGACCAGTTCCGGTATGAGCACCCTCAATTAAGCCTGGTATATCTGCTAAAGTAACTTCTTTGTCATCATAACTAGCAACACCAAGATTTGGATTAATTGTAGTAAATTTATAATTTGCTATTTTTGGATTTGCACTCGTCATTGATGCAAGCAAGCTGGATTTCCCAGCATTGGGCAACCCTATGATACCGATATCAGCAATTGTTTTTAGTTGAAGCCAAATCCAAAATTCCTCTCCTTGACCCCCTTTTGTAAATTTCTTTGGGGCTCTATTGGTTGAGGACTTAAATCTTGTATTTCCAAATCCTCCTTTACCTCCGCTTGCTACTAAAAATTCCTCTTTCTGACTTTTAAAATCATAAATAAGTGTTTTATTATCTTCTTCAAATACTTGTGTTCCTAAAGGTACTTTTAAATATAAATCTTCACCACCTTTCCCAGTTTTGTTTTTTCCGCTGCCATCCTTTCCTCTTTCAGCTTTGAAGTGTTGTTGATACCTGTAATCAATCAAAGTATTAAGATTTCTTTCACTAATAAGAATTACAGATCCTCCTTTCCCTCCATCGCCGCCATCAGGGCCACCAAACTCTACAAATTTTTCCCTACGAAAACTTGGAGATCCCGACCCTCCATTGCCAGCTTTTACATATATCTTAACTTGATCTAGAAATTTCATATAACAACTATGTGAGTGTTGTATTTATTAATTGGGCTTTACAGAAACGTAAGTTCTATCAGATTTTGATTTTTTAAACTCTACTTTACCTTTAACAACTGAAAATATCGAATGGTCTTTACCCATGCCAACATTTTCTCCAGGAAATATTTTAGTTCCCCTTTGTCTTACAATAATGTTGCCAGGCACAACTATCTCGCCACCATATTTTTTCACACCAAGTCTACGACCTGCACTATCTCTTCCGTTTCTTGACGATCCACCTGCTTTTTTCGTTGCCATAAATTACTTTTTATTTAGCTACTTCCTTAGTTTCAACTGTTTTTTTTGATGCTATTTCTTTTCTTTTTTCTGCTTCAGAAATAACTTTACCATCTTTTGAATAGATTTTACTTATTCTTACTATTGTAAATTTTTGTCTATGACCATTTTTTCTTCTCGAATTTTGCCTTCTCCTTTTTTTAAAAATAAGAACTGTTCTATTTTTTCCATTTTTTATTAATTCAGCTTCAACTTTAGCTCCACTAATTGTCGGCTCTCCTAACTCTAAATTTTTATCATCTCCGTAAGCTAGTATTTCATTAAACTCTATTTTTGAATTTTCTTTTGAATCTTCGAGCTTTTCAACTTTGAGAATCTCTCCAGCTTTCACTTTATACTGTTTACCACCTGTTTGAATTACTGCGAATGACATAGTTAGACCTAATTTTTATAGTCAGCAATATAGTCTGGGTTGCATCATAGTCAAGGTTAATAACTTAGAAATTATCCTTTAAATCCCTCAATTTTTTGAAATTTTCTAGATCGTTTGACTTAAGAAAAATGTTACAATTAAGTTCCTCACCAATCGTTGATGGCATACTAGTTTTACCTTGTTTAATTTTTTCTTTAATTTCTTTAATTTTGTTTAGTAATTCATTGTTATCGGAATCTTGTGCTAAACAAAATTCAGAATTCTTTAAAGTATATTCATGTCCACAATAAATTTTTGTATCTTTATCTAAATTTTTTAAAACTTGTAGTGAGTTGTACATTTGCTCATAACTCCCTTCAAAAATTCTTCCACATCCCATAGAGAATAAAGTATCTCCTGTAAAAATTAACTTATTTTTAAAAAAATGAAAACAGATATGACCTATTGTATGGCCAGGGACATGATATATTTTTGCTTCAAAAATATCCTTCTTCCAAATTTCACCATCACTTAAGCAAATATCAATTTGAGGTATTCTATTTTTATCTCCAATATAACCTATTACTTCTGCATTAAATTTTTTTTTTAATTCTTCATTCCCGTCAACATGGTCATGATGATGATGTGTATTTAATATATATTTTAAATTTAATTTATTTTTCTGTAAATAATTTATAATTGGATCTGCTTCACCAGGATCAACAACACAACAATTTCTATTAGCTTCATTAATTAAAATGTAAGAAAAATTATCTTCCAGACACTTAATAATTTCTACTTTCATTTAACTTTCTATTAAAAATATACCTAAATGAGAGTCAAGATTTTTATAATTTAAATTTGACTTATTTATTTCTGAAATTCGACTTTTTTTTAAAGCAATAGACTTAAATATTTTAATATTCTTACTACTGCAAAAATTATAAAAATCTTTAATTGTACACATATGTAAATTTGGCGTATTGTACCATTCATGAGGTAAATTTTCTGTTACAGGCATTGTGCCTTTAAACAATAATTGTAGTCTAACCCTCCAGTAACCAAAATTAGGTATAGTAACAATTACTTTTTTTCCTACTTTTAGTAATTCATTAATTACTAATTCAGGATTAAGAAAAGCTTGTAATGTTTGGCTTAAAATAACGTAATCAAAAGACGATTTAGGAAATTGTTTTAAATCGCTTTCAGCATTCCCCTCAATTACAGTTAATCCTTTTGATAAACAATTTTGAACTTTTTCTTTAGAGATTTCTAGTCCACGAATATCTTTAGTTTTGTTTTCTTGTAAATATTTCATCAAGTCTCCATTGCCACAACCGACATCTAGAACTCTAGTATTTTCCTCTATCAAATTAGATATAATATTAAATTCTTCTTTCATTTATAACTTTGTAGGTTGAATTAATATAATCGCCAAGTGTCTTTAGGAAACTTGGAACATCGAGCAAAAATGAGTCATGCCCCTTATCAGATTCTATTTCTACAAATCCGACATCTGCACCAATAGAATTTAGTGCTATAACTATTTCTCTATTCTCCGATGTTGGATACAACCAATCTGATGTAAATGATATTACAAAAAATTTTGTTTTAGTTTTTTTGAATGCATCAGATAAGTTTCCTTTGTACTGTTTGGATAAGTCAAAATAATCCATTGCACGAGTTATATATAAATAACTATTAGCATCAAATCTATCAACAAACACAGATCCTTGGTATCTAAGATAACTCTCAATTTGAAAATCTGCCTCAAATCCATATCTTAGGCTATCCCTATCTTGCAATTTTCTTCCAAATTTTTCCTGCAATCCTTTTTCAGAAAGATAAGTAATATGTGCTGCCATTCTTGCTACCGCTAACCCTTTGTCAGGATTTAATTTGTAATTACTATAAAATCCATTTTCCCACTTACTGTCAGCCATAATTGCTTGTCTTCCTAATTCATTAAACGCTATGTTTTGTGCCGAGTGACTAGATGTGCAAGCAATCGGTATTGCAAGTTTTGCTTTGTTTGGAAAATTGGCAACAAATTGAAGTACTTGCATTCCACCCATTGAACCACCTACTACAGCAAAAAGTTTTTCAATTTCTAAATATTTAATTAGCTCATATTGAGCGTTAACCATGTCGTTAATAGTTATAATTGGAAAATCAGTTCCTATTTGTTTACCAGTGGACTCATTTATTGTGCTAGGTCCGTAAGATCCCATGCAGCCTCCAATAACGTTTGCACAAATCACAAAAAATTTATTTGTATCAATTGGCTTATTTTCTCCAACAACATAACTCCACCAACCATCTTTATTAGTTATTGGGTTTTTTCCAGAAACATATTGATCTCCAGTCAAAGCATGGAAAACTAATATTGCATTACTTTTTTCACTGTTTAATTCCCCATATGTCTCATATGCTATTGGAAAGTTATTAATTTCCTTGCCACAATCCAATTTAAGGGGATTTGATATAATTATTTTTTTTGTATCAATATTCTTATTCATAATAATTGTACTGATTGAATTGTGAGAAAAAAAACATTTTAGCGGTTTTTTTATAGCGCTCGCAATTCAGTATAAATCAGCGCATGCAGCTTTTACTTCAAAGGAATTTATATGTCAAATATTGCTCAATTAATTATTGTTTTATCTAGTTAAAAGACTATTTATAGTGAAATATTTACTATGACATTGCTAAGATTTAAAAACATAAAATTACAGAGTTACAAACCAGGAAAATCCTTATTGGCTGGTAATAAAAATATTATTAAGTTATCTGCAAATGAATCTGCTTTAGGTGTCAGTAAAAATGTCGAAAAAATTGTTAAGTCTAAATTTGATATATCAAAATATCCAGACAGTAAATTTTCGGAATTAACACAAAAAATATCAAAGAAGTATGGTTGTGATAAATCCAAGATAATTTGTGGCTCTGGTTCTGACGAAGTAATTCAAATGCTTTGTCAATTGTTCCTTAGAGAAAATGATGAAGTTGTTGTTCCTCAGTACAGTTTCCTCATGTATAGGATATACTCCAAAATCGTTGGGGCAAATGTAAAATTAGCTAAAGAAATTAATTTTAAAGTTTCAGTTAAAGAAATTCTTAAAAAGACATCAAAAAAAACAAAAATTGTTTTTATTGCAAATCCAAATAATCCAACAGGTACTTATTTAACAAAAAACGAGCTATTAGACTTAAGGAGAAGATTAAATAAAAATATTTTATTGGTTGTTGATGATGCATATTTTGAATATATGAAGAATAAAGATTACAAATCTGGAATTGAGTTATTTAAAAACTCTAAAAATGTATTTATTTTAAGAACATTTTCAAAAATCTATGGTCTAGCTTCATTAAGGATAGGCTGGGGATACGGTAATAAATCTATAATTAAAGAATTATATAAAATTAAACCACCTTTTAACGTAAATAAATTTGCTCAAATTTGTGCTGTTGAATCACTTAAAGATGATAAATTTGTTAAAAAGTCAGTAATACATAATCTTAAATGGTGCAAAAAAATTAAAAATGAGATGTTAAAATATAATATTGGTACAAACAAAATATCTGGCAATTTCTTTTTGTTAGATTTCAAAAAAGCAAAATTTACCGCAGATACAACTTTAAAAAAATTACAGAAATATGGAATTATACTAAGAGAAATGAATTCATATGGCATAAAAAATTGTCTAAGACTTACAATTGGCAACACAAAAGAAAACCAAATATTCCTTAAAAGAATGAATACTATTTTTAAAAATGTTTAATAATATTCTTATTATTGGTTGTGGATTAATAGGCTCATCAATATTAAAGGCTTCAATACAAAAAAAAATTTCTAAAAATTTTTTTGTATTTGAAAAGTCTAAAAAATATAGATCTATTATTAAAAAATTTAACAAAAAAATTAAATTTTTAACAAGGTTAGATAAAAATTTAAATAAAATTGATCTTGTGATTTTAAGCACTCCTATGAGTGAATATCCTAAATTTTTTTCGTCATTAAATAAAAATCTCAATCATAATTCAATTTTAACTGACGTTGGTTCAACAAAAAAAAATCTAATTTCTTTAAAAAAAAAAAAATTATCAAAAAATCTTGATTGGGTGATGAGTCATCCTATCTCAGGATCCGAAGTTAGTGGGCCCAAATATGGTAATGCTAATTTGTTCAAAAACAAGTGGTGCATAATAATAAAAGATAAAAATGTTTTAAAACAAAAAAAAGTAGAGAGATTTTGGAAATCTTTAGGATCTAAAATAATTATTATGAACCCCGATGATCATGATAAAATTTTTTCAGTAACTAGCCATCTACCTCACTTGATTGCTTACAATTTAATAAAAACTGCTCAGGATTTTCAGAAAAAAAAGAATAAAAATTTGATTAAATTTAGTGCAGGTGGATTAAGAGATTTCTCAAGAATTGCTGCTTCCAACGAAATAATGTGGAGAGACATATTTTTCGAGAATAAAACTAATATGATTGATGCAATAAATCTTTTTATGAAAAATTTAAAAGATTTTAAGAAGAATATAAGTAAGAAAGAAAATTCAAAGATAATAAAAAAATTAATCAATTCGAAAGTAGTGAGAAAACAAATAATTTCTCAAAAACAAGATATTTCTAAACCTGATTTTGGTCGAGAGTAATTCAGATCCTTGTTACTTTCTTTACATCTAATTTCGCAGTTTCTTTAATTAGTTTTATCGTTTTTTTAATTGGCATTATGATCACTTTTTTTTTTGGACCATAAGCGTGGATAAGATCATTTGTATTGATGCATATAGCAACATGTCCTTTCCAAAAAATAATATCACCTTTTTTAAATTTTTTTTTGTGTCCCACACCTTTTTTTAATTTAACTTGATCAATCGTGTCTCTTGGAAAAAAATTATTATTAAATTTATAATATATTTGCAATAGAGCTGAACAATCAATTCCTTCGAATGTTTTTCCACCCCATTTATATTTACAATTTAGAAAACTTTTAAATATCTTTACAAAATCAGAATTTTTTTTTTGGATTGGAAATATGTCTTTTGATCTTAGCCATTTATCTTTTTTATACATAATGAAATTTTGATCCTTTTTTAAAATTTGTATTTTGCTCGTAAATGGTAAAAACTTTTTTGATTTCTTTTTTTTATTACCTAAATAAATTCTAGCTTTTAAAATTCCAACTTTGTGAGTTGGATTGAATTTTTCGTATCTATCAATTTTTTTTATAAAGCCTGAATATTTGTCATATGAAGTCTTTATTTTAAAATAATTATTTTTTTTACTAATTATTTTAAAACTCTCACCGTAGATAAGTTGAGAGCTAACATTAGAGTTCTTCTTTGGTTCCTCTAATATATCGACAAAAGGCTCTTTTAAAAAAAAACTATTTTGCACCAATTTTAATTTTATTCCTTATAAACCATAAACAAATTAAGGATGGGATAACCATTAAAGTGGTAATTATAAAAAAGGTTCCCCAGTCTCCATTTAGCCAATCAACTAAAGCACCGGATGAAGAAGCAAGTGTCGTTCTTCCTGCAGTTCCAATTGAAGCTAGAAGTGCATACTGTGTAGCGGTATAAGTCCTATCCACTAAAAGAGAGATAAAGGCTACGAAAGCAACAGTTGCAAATGCTGCAGATATATCATCAGCGATAACCGCTAAAGCAAACAACCATTCAGATTTTCCTGACCACGCGAGAGCAGCAAATAATAAATTTGTTGCTGCCATAAATCCACCAGCAACAAACATTGTTTTTATTGTGCCAGCTCTCATAGCAAATATTCCACCTAATAATGTAAATACAACTGTCGTTATCCAGCCTAAAGTTTTAGAGTAAATTGCTATTTCACCTTTTGAAAATCCAACCTCTTTATAAAAAACTATGGACATTCTTCCAAGAAAGGCTTCTCCAATTTTAAAAAGAAAGACAAAGCCAAGGATTCCGACTGCAATCGAGAAACCATTTTTTTTGAAGAAACTAATTATTGGACCTCCTATTGTACCAGTAATATAAGCAACAAATTTTGTTATTATATTATTTGATCCAAGTTTTGATTGTATTATTTCGTCTGTTTCTTTTTGTTTATTTTGCCTATCTGTTGTTATAGGCTCGTGTATAAACATTAAACCTATATTCATCAGGATTACTACAACGCCAAGAACTAAAAAAGTAATTTGCCAGTAATCTTCAATTCCAATGTTTTGAAAAAATTCGGCAGTAAACAATGCTATAACACCACCTAATTTATACCCGGTCCACCATCCAACTACAGCCATAGCAGCACCTGCTGCCATAGATTTTCCTTCATCAGCATTAATTTGTTCGATTCTCAATGCATCAACTGTAATATCTTGTGTAGCTGAAGCAATTGCTATAACTAATCCAACACTAATTAGTAACGCCAAATTTTCTGTAGGGTTAATAAAACTCCAAACAATTAAACTAAATAAAATTATAATTTGCATAAGGACAATCCAGCCTCGTCGATGCCCTAATCTTTTTGTTAAAAATGGAATTTGTATTCTATCAATTATTGGTGCCCACAAATAATTAAAGGCGTACACTCCAAATATTAAACCTGCCCATCCAATAGTCGATCTACTTAGACCTTCTTCTTTTAGCCAAAGGCTTAAACTGCTGGCAATTAAAACCCAAGGAAATCCACTAATTGCACCAAGAAGCAATATTCTTAGCATTCGAATATCCTTATAAACTAAAATAGATTCCGACCAGGTTTGTTTTTTTTCAAACATTAATATTTTCTCCAAAATGATGGAATAAATAATACTAGAATTGCAAATAATTCCAACCTCCCAAGTATCATTGCAGCACTGAGAACCCATTTAGAAAAATCAGACAGGCTTGAAAAACTTCCGTTTGGACCAATAATATCACCTAAACCTGGACCAACATTTGAAATTGACGTGGCAGCTGCTGAAATTGCTGTAATAAAATTTAATCCATCAAGCGATAAAAGCGCAGTCACAACAAAAAATATTAATATATAAAGAAATATAAAAGAAATAATTGAGTCCATAAATTTTTCATCCACATTATTATTTTGATATTTAATTTTGAAAATTCCTCGAGGGTAAATTATTTTTTTCAGCTGGTTTGATATAAATTGATACAAAATTTGAACTCTAAAAATCTTTATTCCGCAAGTTGTAGAGCCCGCACACCCCCCAATGAACATTAAAATTATGAAATATACTAATGGAAATTGACCCCAGTTACTAAAATTTTCAGTAGCATATCCTGTTCCAGTCAAAATAGAAATTATATTAAAGCTAACAGACAAAAAACTTATCTCAGTTAAGCTTTTATTTATAACAGATAAATAAAAAAACATTAAAAGAATTGAAATAATAACCAAAATTATAAAAGTTTTTATTTGCGTGTCTTTAAAAAATATTTTCTTATCTCCAGCTAAGTATTTGATGTAACTAATAAAAGGTATACTTCCAAGAATAATAAATATTATTGCATTAATTTCTATTAATGAGCTGTTAAAATAACCTATGGATTCATTATAATTTGCAAAACCTCCGGTTGCTATTGTTGTCATAGCATGTACAATGCTATCAAAAAAACTCATCCCAAATATAAAATAAAAAAAAGCACAAGTTAAAGTTAATAATGAATATATAGACAATAATCTCAGAGAAACTTCTTTAGTTTTAGGAAAAATTTTTTCAGAAGTATCATTAGATGAAATATTGAAAAGTTGCATACCCCCTATATTCATTAAAGGCATTAAAGTGATTGCCATTACGATAATTCCAATACCACCAAACCATTGTAACATTCCTCTCCAAAGTAATATCGCTTTAGAGGTTTCGTTTAGATTCGTGATAATTGTAGATCCTGTTGTTGTAATCCCAGACATGCTCTCAAAAAACGCATCTGTAAAACTCAAATCCGTACTAGAAAAAATTAAAGGCAAAGAACCAAATATAGCAATACTTAACCATGAAAGTGCTGTGAGCAAAAAAGCTTGAGGTAAACTTATCTTTTTATCGTGATCATAATTAGAAATGAAAAATAAAAATCCAAAAACAATAGTAACAATCATTGATCCGATAAATCCTGCATCAATTTGATCAAATATTAATTGAACCAAAATAGGTACAATCATTGAAAGACCTAAAATAATTTGCAAAACCCCTAATGTAAAAAAGACAGTTTTATAATTGGACATTTTGAATGGACATTATTTTATGGTAAATAAATTTCAACTCTATATGAATTATTAAAAAGGCTGATATTAAGGATATTTAAGTAGTTGTGATAGACAAAACAAATTTTGACAAAACAAACGCATGGCCATTTGTTGAGGCTAAAAAGCTATTAAGAGAGAGAAAATCGAACATAGAGAAAAAAAATAAAATAGTTTTACAAACTGGTTATGGTCCTAGTGGTCTACCACATATAGGTACATTTGGAGAAGTTGCAAGGACGACAATGATTGTCAACGCTCTTGATCATTTAACAAATATTCCAAAGGAAATTATTACATTTTCTGATGATATGGATGGTCTTAGAAAAGTACCTGAAAATGTTCCAAATCAAGAAAAGCTCAAAAATAATCTTCACAAACCTTTAACGGATGTCCCTGATCCATTTGAAAAGTTTAGTAGTTTTGGAGAACATAATAATAATATGTTGAAACAATTTCTTGATAATTTTAAATTTAAATATTCATTTAAAAGTTCCACAGAACTCTACAAGTCTGGTTATTTTAATGACACCCTAAAACTAGTTCTAGAAAATTATGAAAAAATTATGGAAATAATTCTTCCAACTTTAGGCAAAGAAAGACAGAAAACCTATTCGCCCTTTTTACCAATATGCCCAGAAACTGGAAAAGTTCTTGAAATACCTGTTTTAGAAATTGATTCTAAATCTTCTAAAATCATATTTGATAATAATGGATCAAAATTGGAAAAAAGTATTTTAGACGGGAACTGCAAATTGCAATGGAAAGTTGATTGGGCAATGAGATGGTACGCTTTAGATGTTGATTTTGAAATGTATGGAAAGGATTTAATTGAGAGTGCAATTCTTTCAACTAAGATTATTAAAACATTAGGTAAATCTAACCCATCTGGTTTTGCTTATGAACTTTTTTTGGACGAAAAAGGTGAAAAAATATCTAAATCAAAAGGTAATGGAGTAACTATAGATGAATGGCTGAATTATGCATCTCCTCAAAGTCTATCTCTTTACATGTATCAAAATCCAAAAAGAGCAAAAAAATTGTACAGAGAAGTTGTTCCAAAAGCTGTTGATGAATATCTAGATTTTATAGAAAAAGGAAAAACTCAAAATGATTTACAGAAGTTAATGAATCCAGTTTGGCATGTACATAATGGATCAATGCCAGAGGAAAATACAATTATGACTTTTTCAATGCTTTTAAATTTAGTTGAAACAAGTAATGCGGACAGCAAACAATTACTTTGGAAATTTGTAAAAAAATACAAGTCAGAAATTAATGAAAAGGATCATCCAATTTTTGATAATTTAATTGAATATGCAATAAAATATTTCAATGATGTTATAAAAACAAAAAAAATTTACAAAACTCCAAATGAAAAAGAGAAAGTTGCACTGAAAGCATTAATTAAGTCTTTAGATAATTGTAATGATAAAATGGCTCCTGAAGATATTCAGACAAATATTTTTACCGTAGGAAAAGAAAATGGTTATAAAGAAAATTTAAGAGAATGGTTTAAGCTTATCTATGAAGTTGTATTTGGTGATGAAAATGGACCCAGAATGGGCTTCTTCATAAGTTTTTTTGGAGTAAATGAAACCAAAGAATTGATAAGAAAAAAGGTTGAAAATGTTTAATCTTATAAGACCTTTTATATTTAAATTTAGCCCTGAAGTTGCACACTCGCTAGCAATAAAGGCTTTAAAGTTAAATCAGATACCAGCTATAGATAAAACAACCAGAGTTACTATCCAAACTAAATTTTTAAACAAAACCTTAAATTCTCCTCTAGGTGTTGCTGCTGGATTTGATAAAAATGCAGAAGTTTACAATCCTCTATACAAACTAGGATTTGGTTTTGTTGAGGTAGGTACAATTACACCTAAACCACAAATAGGAAATCCAAAGCCAAGAGTGTTCAGATTGGAGGAAGATGAGGCTTTAATTAATAGACTTGGATTTAACAATATTGGATCAGAAGAAAGTAAAAAAAATATTGAAAATAATTCACCTAATGGATTACTTGGTATTAATATAGGACCTAATAAAGATACTGAAAACAGAGTTGAAGATTATTTAATTTGTTTCAGAAAATTTCATAATTTAGCAGACTATATTACAATTAATATCTCTTCTCCTAACACAGAAAATTTAAGAAACTTTCACAAAAATGAAGAGTTAGATAATCTTTTAAAATGCATAAATGAAGAAAAGAAAAATTTAAATTCAAATGTGCCAATAGCAGTCAAAGTATCTCCTGATATTGATGAAAAAAGTATTCATGAAATCTCAGAACTTTTTTTAAAATACAATGTTCAAATAGTTATAGTTTCAAATACGACAGATAGAAATAGAGAAAATATATCTAATATAAATAAATTAGAGAAAGGCGGTTTGTCTGGAAAACCACTTGAAAATATCTCTAATGAATTGATTAATAAATTTTTTAAATTAGTTGGAAAAAAAATCTTAATAATTGGAGTTGGAGGCGTTGACTCTGCCGGTGGCGTTTTTAATAAAATTGTAAGCGGTGCAACTCTTGTGCAATTGTATACAGGTATGGTTTATAAAGGACCAACTATTGCTTCAAAGATTAATAAAGATCTGGATGAAATTGTAAAAAGAGAAGGTTTTAAAAATATTTCTGAAGCTATTGGAACAAAAAATTAATCTTGACTGGTATTCTTTAAGACCATATACATCTTGAAAATTTATGTCTAAAAAATGCGAACTTACTGGTAAAATCCCTCTAAAAGGCCATAATGTTAGTCACGCTAACAATAAAACTAAGAGAAGATTTCTTCCAAATTTAAAGAAAGTAAAATTTAAAAGTGAACTTTTAAAAAAATCTATGAGATTAACAGTTTCAAATGCAGGTGTTAGATCTGTAGATAAAAAAGGTAGCTTTGATAATTTCTTAAAATCTGCAAAATCAAGAGATTTATCGTTAAGATTAAAAAAGCTTAAAAAATCAATAATCGCAAAAACAGCATAATGAATAAAGTTTTCCTTACTCTCTCATTTTTAATGGGATTGGTTGTGCTAGCATCTAATTATTTAGTTCAATTTCCCATAAAATATTACGGTTTAGAGGAAATTTTAACTTATGGTGCTTTTAGTTATCCAATTGCATTTTTAATTACAGATTTAGCCAACAGATCCTTTGGAAAATTAGTAGCTAGAAAAATTGTCTATATAGGCTTCACAATTGGAATTTTGTTTACTTTAATATTTTCAACTAATTTTACTGATCTTATTTCTATAAGAATAGCAATTGGTTCAGGAACAGCTTTTATAATTGCTCAACTTTTAGATGTTCAGATATTTGATCAATTAAGACAAAAAAAGTGGTTTATAGCACCTTTAACATCTTCTTTGATAGGTTCAACTGTTGATACTTTTTTATTTTTCTCAATTTCATTCTATGGAACGGGAATTCCTTGGGTAACTTTATCGTTAGGAGATCTTGCGGTAAAAATATTTGTAGCTCTTGTAATGTTGATACCTTTTAGATTATTACTCGGCACACTAAAAGCAGCATAACTAAATTTTAGGTTCTTGTTGGGTCATGCAATGTATTGCACCAAATCCCCATATCAATTTGCTACAGTCAACTGTTTCGATTTTTCTATTTCTAAAGTAATTTTTGAAAATTTTAATTACAATATTGTCTTCTTTTACTTTGAATATTGGAAGAATTATTTTTTTATTACAAATATAAAAATTCATATAACTTGCAGGAACTCGTGTATTCTCAATATAAATTGGTGAAGGCATAGGTACTTTTATAATTTTGAATTTCTTTCCTTTCTCACATTTACTTTTTTTCAATATATTTAAATTCTTATTTAAGTGTTTGTAATTTATATCTTTTTTATTTTTTTCAACCGCAGTCATAATCGTATTTCTTGAAACAAATCTTGATATATCATCAACATGTCCATGCGTATCATCGCCTGCAATTCCTTTTTTAAGCCATATAAAGTTTTTTATATTTAAGTATTTATTAAACATTTTTTCGTAGTCTTTTTTTTTAAAATTTTTATTTCTTTCTTGAATTTTGCTTAACAAACATTCTTCAGTTAATAAAATTGTACCTGAGCCATTTACATCAAATGCCCCTCCTTCCATGATTATTTTTCTAATTCTGCCTTTTTTTTTGATTATTGGATCAATCTTTTTAAAATTTGCAATTTTACTAATACTATTATTGATTTTATTGTCATTTTTATAATTTTTATACTTTGACCATCCGTTAAAACCAAAATTTAGTATTACTTTTTTCTTTTCGACCTTGTTTGTTATAAATATGGGTCCAGAATCTCTTAACCATATTCTATCAGTTTTAATATGGTGGAAGTTAATATTTTTAATTTTATTAAGTTTTATTAATTTTTTTATATTTTTTATATTTTTGCTAACTATTAAGTTAATTTTTTGATTTTTTGAAATTTTTTTTATAATCTTTAAAATTACTTCAGGAATACATTGATATAATCCAGGCCAATCATTTTTATTATAAGGCCAAGCAATCCAAACTGAATTTTGAGGCTCCCATTCTGCCGGCATTCTAAATCCATTAAAGTTTTCATTCATCTGCAGGATTTTTTAGTATGCCTTTATAAAAATCGATTCTTCTATCTCTTAAAAAAGGCCAATGCTCTCTGGCTGAATCAATTTTTTTATAGTTTATTTCACGAATTAAAATTTCTTCTTTTTTATTCCCAAGTTTTCCAATTATTTGCCCACTAGGATCTATGATCATTGAGTTTCCCCAGAATTCTATTTTCTTCTTACCTTTTTTTTCTGTTCCAACTCTATTTATAGCAACCACATAAGTACCATTTGCGATTGCGTGAGATTTTTGCATTGTTATCCAAGAGTCTAGTTGCGACTTTCCAAATTTTTTTTTCTCTTTAGGATGCCATCCAATAGCAGTAGGGTAAAAAATTATTTGTGCACCTTTAAGTGCAGTCAATCTTGCAGCTTCCGGAAACCATTGATCCCAACAAATTAAAGGTCCAATTTTACCAAATTTTGTTTTAACAGATTTAAAACCTAAATCTCCAGGAGTAAAATAAAATTTTTCATAATAACCAGGATCATCTGGTATATGCATTTTTCTATATTTCGATAAAATTTTACCTTTCTCGCTAATAACGATACTAGTATTATGATAGAAGCCATGTGTTTTTTTTTCAAATAATGAAATCATTAATACTATTTGTAAATCTTTGGCTAATTCACAAAATATTTTTGTAGTTCTGCCAGGTATTTTTTCTGCTAGCTTAAAGTTGGAATGACTTTCTGTTTGACAAAAATAATTTGATAAAAATAGTTCTGGCACACAAATTATTTTAGCATTTTTTGATGCTGCTTTTTTTATATTTTTAATAGCTGAATTTATATTTTTTTGAATATTATCTGAAATTTTACTTTGAATAATTCCAATTTTTACTTTTTTGATCATCAATCAAAATATTTTGGAAAAGTTTTTTCTGTCTCTATTTTTCCACTCTCCAGTATGATAAGCGTCACTTGCTATTAATGGCAAAACACTGGTAGCTTCAGCAAATACCATTTGTTCTTTGGTAGTATCAACCTTACCCCATGAACTTGCTTCTTTTAATGTTGAACTACTGCAAGCCCCATCTCTTGAGTCAGCAACAGTAATTTGTATTGCATATTTGTGCATATCTACATTTTTCCCCAAAAGTTCAGCACAAATTACCGTGTCTTGTATAAAGTTTTTAGGAACTCCACCACCAATCATAAATAATCCTGACCCTTTAGATTTAATTTTAATTTCTGTTAATTCTCTAAATTCTCTAATTGAGTCTATTGTAATATGATTTTTTGGATTTCTCTCTTGATGCATGACTAATCCAAAACCTGCACTTGAGTCTGTAAATGCAGGACAGAATATAGGTACATCGTTATCAAAAGCTGTTTCAATTAAAGAACCTTTCTTTTTAGAATTAGTTTTTAGATATTTGCCAATCTCTTTAATAAATTCTCTCGATGTGTAAGACTTCGGCTCAAGTTTGTCTGCTATTTCTCCTATTGTTTTATCACAAACCTGGAGCTCCTCTTCATCGATGTAAGTATCATAAATCCTATCTATATAATTGTCTCTAAGTTCATTATCATTTTGATATTGTGATCCTTGGTAATGTTTAAATCCAAGCGCTTCAAAAAAATCCATATCTATTATAGATGCTCCAGTTGCTACAATTGCATCTACCATGTTGTATTTAACCATATCTCTATAAATATGCATACATCCAGCGGCAGAAGTAGACCCTGCAAGAGTTAAGAATATTGTACAATCTTTATCTTTAAGCATTTCATTATATATCTTGGATGCATTAGCAGTTTCTCTTGAAACAAAAGACATTTTTTCCATAGAAGATATAATTTTTCTAGAGTCAAAAGATGTAATATCAATATGTTCAACCTCTTTACTTAAAAAGTCTTTCTTTCTGTTATGATTAAGATTTTTTGTATCTGACATTATGCAACAAGAAACTCTTTATTTGTTTCTTTGTCATACATCGTCATTATTGGATCATCACATACTTCGTAAATACTATCAGAATAATATCCATTAAATTGAGTTCTAAATGTCAATCCGTATGCTCCTAATTGACCTAATTCAATGTAATCACCTTCTTTAATATTATTAGGTAGAATAAAAGGTCCCTTCATATAATCCATGCTATCACATGTTGGTCCATAAAAATCAAATGAAGTCAATTTTTTTGATATAATTCTTCCACTTGTAATTATCCTTGATGGATAAACTATATTAGGCACACCTGCATCAAATAAAGTTCCGTATGTTCCATCATTGATATATAGCTTTTGTTTTTTTCTTAAGTTTACTCTCACAATTGTCGAACCACTTTCTGCAACAATTGCTCGACCTGGCTCACATATAATTTCTGGTTTTTTTTCTAATTTTAATTTATTTAATGAATTTTTTATTTCCTCAAAATAAGAGTCTAATGATTGAGGAACTAAGTCAGGATAGATTGTTGGAAATCCTCCACCTATATTTATAACATCTGGAACTATTTTTGTTTTTTTTATTATATATTTAATTTCGCTAATCCCTTTTGAATAGGATATTGGATGCATACATTGCGAACCCACATGAAAACTTAATCCTATTTTTTTTGCATACTGTTTTGTTAATCTATAAAGCCCTATTGCTTCAGAAGTTTGTGCGCCAAATTTTTTAGATAAATCTATTTCTGCGTGTTCATTAGAAACTGCAACTCTCACAAATAACTCTAAATCCTTAGCTTGATTAGTACTATTAAGAATTTTTATTAATTCATCTTTTGTATCTATTGAAAAAGTCTTAATATTATATTTGAAATATGCTTCGTTTATACTTTCCTTGCTTTTTACAGTATGCATGTAGGAGCATTTTGCATCTGGGCTAACACTTCTAATTGCCTCAACTTCTTTAATTGAAGCGATATCAAAATCATTAATTCCGCTTTCCACTATAGTTTTTAATACTAATGGATGCGGGTTAGTTTTAACTGCATATAGGATTTTACCAGGAAATTTATTCTGAAAAAATTTAGAAGCTATGTTTATAGAATCTCTTCTAATACAATAAACAGGTTCTGTTGGTTTCAGTTGATTTACTAATTTATCAACTGATTTAAATTTTTGCATTTAAAGCTCCAAAAAAAATTTAACAAAAAAAACCGGCATAACTGCTATGCAAGTTTATATAAAACGAGCATTTATGCAGAAAATGAGCCAATGTAAAGTAAAAATGTACCCTTGAAATAATTTAGAATGTTTCCATATAAGGCCCATGCCAGAAGCAGAAGTATTAAAAAAAATAACAGAATATGAGGATAAATCTCTACTTATAGTAGATGATGATAACCCTTTCAGAGAAAGACTAGCTCGAGCAATGGAGAAAAAGGGCTTTTCTGTTTCACAAGCAGAGGGTGTAAAAATTGGAATAGAGTCTGTGAAATCTAAAAAACCTGCTTTTGCAGTTGTTGACTTGAGACTAAACGATGGAAACGGACTAGAAGTTGTAAAAGAAATCCAGAAAAATAACTCAGAGAGCAGAATAGTTATGCTAACTGGTTATGGAAATATACCAACTGCAGTAGCAGCTATTAAAGAAGGTGCAATAGACTATTTAGCTAAACCAGCAGATGCAGATGACGTAGAAAAAGCACTTTTAGCTGATCCAAATAAAAAAGCCGCTCCACCAGAAAATCCAATGTCCGCTGATAGAGTTAAATGGGAACATATTCACAGAGTTTTTGAATTATGTAACAGAAATGTATCTGAGACAGCAAGAAGACTTAAAATGCACCGAAGAACACTTCAAAGAATTCTATCAAAAAGATCTCCAAGGTAATTCTAAATATACTTTCTAAGTTTAATAATTTTATTAACTAAAGCTGTTAGTAATAATATCTTAAATAATTCAGCATAAAGAAATGGGTAAACACCAAATTCTAATATTGGTTTATCCCAACCGATTAAATTTCCAAGCCACAAAATACCCAAAATATATATTACTGATGTTGCAATTATTATTTTTAAAAAATTTAATATATGGTTTTTATTATATGTAAATATGCCTGCTATCAGACATGCAAATATAAAACCTATTAAATATCCCATTGTGGGACCAACAAAATAAGCTAATCCTATACCTTTCTCTGGTGAGTTAGAAAATACCGGTAATCCCATAATTCCTTCTATCAAATAAAAAACTACCGAAAGTACCCCGACTTTATATCCAAAGGAAATTCCTAAAAACAAAACTATAAATGTTTGCATAGTCATAGGAACTGGATAAAAAGGTATTTTAATTTTTGCAGATATTGTCAATAAAATGGAACCTATTAATGCAAATATTATGATTTTAATAATTTTATTATTAGAAATTGAATTTACTAATTCCATTAGCTTTAAATTACTATTTTAATAAAGTTTAATCCACTAATATTTATTAACAGGATGTTTTATTCTTACTATAATACGTCAATTTATTATAAATTAAATTATGGGTAAAATTAAAAAAACAGATCATTTCTATCTTATTGATGGGTCCGGATACATATTTAGAGCCTATTATGCATTGCCACCATTAACACGAAAAAGTGATGGTTTGCCAGTAGGAGCAGTAAGTGGATTTTGCAACATGCTGTTTAAATTATTAGAGGACTCTAAATCTAGCGAAAATTTAGAAAAACCAACTCATTTTGCAGTAATCTTTGACTCTGCAAGAAAGAATTTTCGAAACGAAATATATTCAGATTATAAAGGAAATAGGTCTGATGCTCCCGATGATCTAATTCCACAATTCGATTATATCAGAAAGTCAGTATTAGCATTCAATTTACCCTCTATAGAAATGTTAAATTACGAGGCTGATGATTTGATAGCCACCTATGTAGAGCAAATATTAGACGAAGGTGCAAAGGTTACAATTGTATCATCTGACAAAGATTTAATGCAACTATTCAAAAAAAAGGTTCGTATATACGATCCAATGAAGAATAAATTTATATCTAATGACGATGTAATCAATAAATTTGGGGTTGGTCCGGATAAAGTAATTGATGTTCAATCACTAGCAGGGGATAGTACAGACAATGTACCTGGCGTTCCAGGCATTGGTGTAAAAACAGCAGCAGAATTAATTAAGGAATATGGAAATTTAGAAAATCTTCTCAAAAACGCAAATAAAATAAAACAGAATAAAAGAAGAGAAACACTTTTAGAAAATAAAGATAAGGCTCTGGTAAGTAAAAAACTAGTCACATTAAAAAATGATGTTCCGGTGAAAGACAAATTAACTGACTTTGTTCTAAAAAAAGTAGACGTAGACAAGTTATACAATTTTTTGAGAGAAATGGAATTTAATAGGTTATTGAGTTCGGCAATTTCTACGTATGGTCAATCCAAATTTAGTGATGAAATAGAAGTCAAAAAAGAAACATCTAAAATATCAAAAGATAAATATGTTTTGATAAAAAATTTATCTGAAATAAAAGATTGGATGCAAGAAGCTGAAGAAGCTGGTGAATTTTCTATTGATACCGAAACAGATTCTCTTGACCCACATCAGGCAAATTTAGTTGGTATCTCAATTTCTAGCAAAATAGGTAAAGCTTGTTACATTCCAACAGGTCATATTGATAAAAATAATTTAAATGAAAAAGATGTTTTGAGAATTTTAAAACCATATTTAGAGGATAAAAGTTTAAAAAAAATTGGGCAAAATATTAAATTCGATTACATAATATTTCGTAAAAGGGATATAGATATTCAAAGCATGGAAGATACAATGTTGATGTCATACGTTTTAGATGCTGGGAAAAATAGACATAATATGGATACCCTTTCAGATATTCATCTTGGTCACAAAACAATTAAATATAAAGACCTTGTTGGATCTGGAAAAAAAGAAATTAAATTCAGTCAGGTAGAGTTAAATATTGCAAAAGATTATGCGGCAGAAGATGCTGATATAACTTACCGTTTATATAAAATATTTTTGAAATCGCTTAAATCAGAAAAATTACTAAATATTTATGAAATTTTCGAAAAACCTTTAATTAAAATTTTAGCATCAATGGAAATCAATGGCATAAAATTGGATAATAATTTTCTTAAAAAATTATCTGTTAAGTTTGAAAAAAAACTTCAAGATTTAGAAAAACAAATTTTTAAAATTTCAAAAAAAAAATTTAATATTGCATCGACTAAACAGTTGGGTGAAATAATGTATAATGACCTTAAAATTGCATCGCTAAAAAAGACTAAAAAAGGGAGTTTTGCAACTGGCGCAGCAGTTCTAGAGGATTTAGCTTACAAAGGGAATGAATTTCCTAAATTGGTTTTAGAATGGAGGCAATCTAGTAAATTGAAAAACACATATTCAGACTCTTTGCCAGAGCATTTAAATCCCAATACAAAAAGAGTGCATACATCTTTTCTGTTAGCAGCAACTACAACAGGTAGACTTGCATCCAGTGATCCAAATTTACAAAATATTCCTATTAAAACTGAGGAGGGCAAAGATATTCGTAAAGCCTTCATATCAGAAAAAAATAAAAAACTTATATCAGCAGACTATAATCAGATCGAAATGAGAATTTTGGCTGATTTAGCTGATGTAAAAGAACTAAAAAAAGCTTTTAAAAATAATGAGGATATTCACTCATTAACCGCTAGCCAGGTTTTTGGTGCAGACATAAAAAAAATTAATGCTGATATGAGGAGAAAAGCGAAAGCTATTAATTTTGGAATAATTTATGGAATATCTCAATATGGTTTGGCCAAACAAATTGGTGTATCAAACAATGAAGCCGAAGAATTTCTAAATTCATATTTTATTAAATTTCCAGAAATTAAAGAATACATGAATAATACAATTAAATTCTGTAGAAAAAGTGGATATGTAAGAAATATTTTTGGTCGAAAAACTCATATTCCAGGAATCAATGACAAAAATTTTAATGTTAGAAATTTTCAAGAAAGGGCAGCTATAAATGCACCTATCCAAGGATCTGCATCAGAAATAATGCGACTTGCTATGATTAGAATCAACGATGAGCTTGATACTAAAAAAACAAATGAATTTAATATGTTGCTTCAAATTCACGATGAATTGATTTTTGAGGTAATCGATAATGGAACTAAATCTGCTTCTAAAAAGATTAAAGATATTATGACAAGTGTGAAAGATAGTGATTTGCATTCATTTTCAATACCATTATCGGTAGATGTAAACATAGGTGATAACTGGGGAGAACTTCATTAATAAACATTTAATTGCCCAATTTTAAACATTTTAGTATTTTTATAGTTAAACATGAAACAAACAATTGCTCTTGTTGATGATGATAGAAATATATTAACTAGTTTAAGTATTGCTCTAGAGAAAGAGGGTTTTAATATTCAAACTTATTTGGATGGAGAAAGTGCCTTAATAGGTTTGTCAAGAAATCCTCCAGACCTTGCAGTTATAGATATTAAAATGCCAAGAATGGATGGAGAAGAATTGTTAAAAAAATTGAGAAAAAAAACATCTATGCCCGTTATCTTTTTAACTTCAAAAGATGAAGAGGTGGATGAGCTCTTAGGACTAAAACTAGGGGCTGATGATTTTGTAAAAAAATCAGGTGGCTTTTCAACCAAAGTTCTTATTGAAAGAATTCGTGTCCAACTTAGAAAAAAAGATAATAATTTAGAGGATAATAGAAATATAATTTCACATGGAAAATTAAAACTTGACCCTTCACAGCTAGAGTGCGAATGGGATGGCAAGCAATTACCAGATAAATTAACAACAACAGAATTCTTAATTGTAAAGGAATTAGCAAAAAGACCTGGAATTATTAAAGAAAGATCTCAATTAATGGATGTTGCTTACAGAGAAGACACAGATATTGAAGATAGAACAATAGATAGTCACGTAAAAAGGATTAGAAAAAAGTTTAAAAAAGTAGATAATAACTTTTCAGCGATAGAAACCAGATATGGTAGTGGTTATCGTTGGAATGTTAAATAATGGCTACTTCAAAATCTAATAATCAATCCATTTTAAAAAAATTCTTAGTAATCAACTTTATTGTTTTTTTAGTGATAGGTGTATTAACATTATTTTACCTTAACACTGTAAAACCTACGCTCATTAAAAATAAAACTGCCTCGCACATAAAAATTATTGATAATACAACAGAAAATATTGATCGTTTAAAAATAAATTTCTCATCTGAAGATATTAGAGAGTTTCTGTTTTCCACTAAATTTTTATTTCAAAGTATAGATAGAGTACAGATATTTGATAGTGAATTTAATCTATTAGGAGATACCGATACATTAGACCTAGATCCAAATGCTTTCTCAAGAAGTCTAAACATAATTGAAATGAGTGACTTAAATAATCAAAGTATTCAAAATAAGAATTTGGAAGAGAGTAATAAAAGCTTTGAAAGTAAAGAAATATTTGAAGATTTAAAAAAGTACTCATATTCATCAGATTATGGAAAACCGTTAACTTACTCTAAAGAAAACTATGATCAATTTTTATTAGTAACTGTTAAAAATGTAGTCAGTGAAAACAAAACAATAGGCTATTTAGCTATTACTGAAAATGCCAATGAAATAAAGGTTGCAATAGATGAAAGAAGAAATTTTATAATCAGAACTGCTTTGCTTGTCGCATTAGTAATTTTAATTTTTTCATATGTATTAAATAGATACTTCTTAAAACCAATTAAAAATTTGGTTCAATATACAAATATTATAAAAAACAAAAGTAAGGAAAAGACCAATATAGGAAATATAAAAAAAAGAAATGACGAATTGGGAAAATTATCAAATTCTCTTGATGAAATGACTAATGAATTAAACAATAGAATTACTACAGCAGAAAATTATTCAACAGATCTTTTGCATGAAATCAGAAATCCTTTAGCATCTCTAAAAAGTGCCTCTGAGATAATTTCTGAAACAAATGATAAATCTCAAAGAAACAAATTAATTAATATAGTATCACATGACGTAGAGAGAATTGAAAGATTAATAACTGATTACTCTCAAATGCTAAGAGATGAGGCTGCAATTTCCTCGGAAAAAATGCAAAAATTAAATTTAAAAGAGATTGCTCAATCTGTTGTTGACGATTTTAACAGTATCTATGAAACAAAAAAATCGATTGGAATTAAATTGAAATCTAATGGAATTAAAAATTATAGTATCTTAGGGATAGAAAATAGAATTGAACAAATTATTGCAAACTTATTAGAAAACTCAATTTCGTTTAGTGAAAATAATCAAGAAATTACCGTTGAAATATCAAAAGATAAAAATGACAAAATTAAATTAGTTGTCGTTGATCAGGGATCTGGATTTAGTGAAAAGGATACAAATAAGATATTTAATAGATTTTATAGTAATAGACCTGAAAACTTTGGAGAACATTCGGGTTTGGGGTTAAATATTGTCAAAAATTTAGTTGAAATTCATGGTGGTGAAATCAACGCATCTAATAATAAAGATAAAGGGGCAAGAATTGAAATAATTTTCCCAGAAGCATAAATCTTTGTTGATATATTAAGTGAAATTGTTAAAAGCCTCTTTCTATGGAAGATTTTAAAGTAAAAGATATATCCCAAGCGGAATTTGGAAGAAAAGAAATTTCACTGGCTGAAACTGAAATGCCAGGATTAATGGCTCTTAGAGAAGAATACAAGGGTAAAAAACCTTTAAATGGAGCTCGGATTGTTGGTTGTTTACACATGACAATACAAACAGCTGTCTTAATAGAAACTTTAGTTGAGTTAGGAGCCGAAGTAAGATGGTCCTCATGTAATATTTTTTCGACACAAGACCATGCAGCAGCAGCAATTGCAAAAGCTGGCATTCCAGTATTTGCTTGGAAAGGCGAAACAGAGGAAGAATATTGGTGGTGTGTAAAGCAAACAATTGAAGGAAAAGATGGCTGGAAACCAAATATGATACTTGATGATGGTGGCGATCTCACAGCATTGATGCACAAAGATTATAAAGAATTATTAAATGATGTTAAAGGTTTATCAGAAGAGACAACTACAGGAGTTTTAGCATTAAAAAAAATGGAAAGTGAAGGCAATTTACTTGTTCCAGCAATAAATGTTAATGATTCAGTAACAAAATCTAAGTTCGATAATTTATATGGTTGCAGAGAAAGCTTAGTTGATGGAATTAAAAGAGCTACTGACGTGATGATGTCAGGTAAAGTAGCTATTGTAGCTGGATTTGGAGATGTTGGAAAGGGAAGCGCTGCTTCTCTTCGTCAAAGCGGTGCAAGAGTTATGGTTACAGAAACAGATCCAATTTGTGCTCTCCAAGCTGCAATGGAAGGTTATGAAGTAGTCTTAATGGATGATATGATAAAAGAAGCCGACATTGTTGTTACTGCAACAGGAAATAAAGATATTGTGACAGCTGATCATATGAGAGAAATGAAAGATAGAGCAATTCTATGCAATATCGGTCACTTTGATAATGAGATCCAAGTAGACGCTCTTAAAAATTATAAATGGGATGAAATAAAACCACAGGTTCACGAAATTACATTGCCAGATGGTAAAAGAATTATTTTATTAGCAGAAGGTAGATTGGTTAATCTTGGATGTGCAACAGGACACCCAAGTTTTGTAATGAGTGCTTCTTTTACAAATCAAGTAACAGCTCAGATAGAATTATGGAATAACTCAGATAAATATGAGAAAAAAGTTTATGTCTTACCTAAACATTTAGATGAGAAAGTGGCCAGACTTCATTTAGAAAAAGTTGGAGCTAAATTAACCAAATTATCAGATGATCAAGCAAAATATATAAGTGTAACACCAGAAGGACCTTATAAACCAGATGCCTATCGCTACTAAAAGTAGCAAAATAGATATTTCAAAAGAAATTATCACACAAAAAATTGCTGAAAAAATTGCAAGTAAAGTTAGCAAAAATACAACTTTGCTTTTTTATGGAAACATCGGAGTTGGTAAGACTACATTTATTAGGTATCTAATTAATTATCTTCAAACAAAAAATGGTTTAGAAAAAACAGAAATACCTAGTCCAACTTTTAATATTATAAATGAATATGAGATTAATTCTTTGATTGTTAGACATTTTGATCTTTACAGAATTAAAGATAAAAAAGAATTAAATAACCTAGGAATTGATGAAAACTCAGAAGATTATGCTAGATTAATTGAATGGCCTGAAATCTTGGGTCAAAATATAGAAAGTAGTTTTACATTAAAATTTGAATATGATGAAAAGCTTGAAAATAGGCACTTAATTATATCTAATAATATTGATTTTGATTTTAATGAATTTGAAAAAATTTAAAAAATTATCAGGAGATGCATCATTTAGACAATTTTATAGAACAAATAATTCAGTATTAGTTTATAGCAAAATTCAAAAGCGATCAAACCTATTAAATTATGATGCAGTTAATAAAATATTGATTAAAAATAAAATATTAGCACCAGGTTTAATTAATCAAAATTATAAAAAAAACTTTATAGAAATTGAGGATTTCGGTAATAAAAATATGCTGGATAAAATTAAATCCTCAAAAATTAAATTAAATGAATATAAAAAAATACTAAAAGTACTATATCAAATTCAAAAAATTAAAAATTTTAAAACTCAAAATTTTCTTAAAGAAAAATTTAATTTATCAAACTATTCAAAAGCTAAAATACTTAAAGAGTCATACCTTTTTTTGGACTGGTACTTACCAGCAAATAAATTAATTACTCAAAAAGGATATTTAAAAAAAAATCTCAAAAAAATAATAGATAATTTGTATTTAAATTTAAAAATCAAACACAAAGTGTTCGTGCATAGAGATTTTCACGTCTCAAACATGATGTTTTATAAAAATAAAATCGCTTTAATAGATAGTCAAGATGCTGTCTTGGGTAATCCAGCATATGATTTGGCCTCACTTATAGATGATGTAAGAATTAAAACTTCAAATAGTTTTAAGTCAAATATTTTAAAAGTATTTCTTAGTAAATTTAAGTATAAAAATGAATCTCAATTTATTAATGATTTTGAAATTTTATCTGTTTTAAGAAATCTAAAAATAATTGGTATATTCACAAGACTTGCAAAAAGAGATAAAAAAAGAAAATATCTAAAATTAATACCTTACGCGTGGAAATTAATCGATAATCGTATCAAAAGTAATACAAATTTTCATGATTTAAAAAATTTTCTACAAAAAAACCCAAAAATAAAAAAAATATGAGAATTAAAACAGCAATAATTTTATGCGCAGGATTTGGAAAAAGATTAATGCCATTAACTGAGAAAACACCAAAACCACTCTTAAAAATTAATGAGGTTAGCTTATTAGAAAATACTATAAACTTGATAAAAGTATTAGAAATAAAATCTTTAAAAATTAATACTTTCTATTTAAGTGATAAAATAAAAGATTTTATTTTTTCAAATAATTTTGGTTTAGAAATTCAAATTATAGAAGATGGTAAAGAAATATTAGATACAGGGGGCGGTCTTTTAAATGTAGTAAATAATTCAGTTGAAACAGATTTTATAGTTTTTAATCCTGATACAATTTGGAACGCTGAATATGCAAATGAAATTAAGAAGATGGAAAATATATATTTTAAAAATAACTTAAAAAATATTTTAATGGTTGTAAAAAAAGATTTAAGTTTTGATAAAAGATTTAAAGGCGATTTTTCTATGGATGGCAATAATTTAAAAAAGAACGATGATAAAAATTATATTTATACAGGGTGTCAAATTATAAATAAAAAAATATTTAAAAATTTATCAAAAAAAATATTTTCAATGAATGAGATTTGGGATAACTACATTAAAAAAGAAAATTTGTATGGTTTTGAGAGTGGTATTGAGTTTCTTCATTTAACAGATAAAGATATTTACGAAAAACTTCTTCAAAAAAGTTAGAATTTAATTAAATCCCTAGATCTACTCTGATCTAGGTATTTAGCTTCTTTTATAATCTTTTTTTCAAATCTCAAAAGTAGAGGATTTCCTGTTGGTATTTCAAGTTTAGAAATTTCATTGTCATCAATTTTAAATAAATATTTTAAAAGTGATCTAATAGAATTACCATGAGCAGATATAATTATATTATCCTGCAAATTTTTTTCTATGTTTTCAACAAAATAGGGCACAACCCTTTCATAAGTATCTTTAAGAGACTCTGTATCTGGAATTAGTTTACGGGGTATATCATTGTAAATACTTATATTTTTTGGATGGTATGGACTATTTATATTTAAAGGTTTTGGTGGATTATCCCAAGATCTTCTGAATTTGTGAACTTCATCTTCTCCTAGTTTTTTTTTCATTTCATCTTTATTTAATCCTGTAAGTGATCCGTAGTGTCTTTCATTTAATTGCCAAGCCTTAATTATATTATTTGGTTTTACTCTAATTGTATTTAAAATAAGTTTTAAAGTATCAATGGATCTTAGTTGATAAGAAGTATAAAAATGTTTTATTTCTAAATTTAATTTTTTTATGAATTCGCCGGCTTTGCAAGCTTCTAATTTACCTTGTGGTGCGAGTTCAACATCAACCCATCCTGTAAATTTATTTTCTAAATTCCATTCGCTTTGACCATGTCTAATAAGTATTAAGTGACTCATTTATGAAAATTTAATATAGATTAACTATGAATTACATAAAGCAGTTTTTTTATTTGTCTAACGTAGTTTTATTTATTTTTTACTTATATCCTGGTAGTATTTTTGGATGCTTTATTTATAGTGATTGTAAAATTCAACCACAATTAACAAGAGATTTTTTAGTATCTTCAAATCATGTTTATGTTTTCTTTATTATATCCATTCTAGGATTGATTGCTTTTAAGCACAAATTAAAAAATATATTTATTTACCTTATTTGTATTTCTATTATTTTAGAAATCCTGCACTTAATTATTCCAGAAAGAGGATTTGAATTAGGAGATTTGTTTGGTAATATAATTGGTGTACTTATATCATTTTTAGTTTTTAAAATAATTTATAAAGGTAGGCTGCAATGAGTTCATTCGATGAAAGAAAAAAAGGTTTTGAAAAAAAATTTGCTCATGATGAGGAAAAACAATTTAAAATTAATGCAAGAAAAAATAAATATTTAGGAGAGTGGGCCTCACAAATTCTGGGATATGACGAAGAAAAAAAAAATCAATATATTCAAGATGTAATTAAAGCTGATTTTGCTGAGGTAGGCGATGAAGATGTATTTAGAAAGCTTTATGGAGATTTAAAAGACAAAAATATATCCGAAGACCAAATCAGAAAAAAAATGCAAGAATGTAATGAAAAAGCAACTACTGAAGTTAGTTAGTTTTCTATTTTTATTTACATTTGTAGCTACAAATTATTTACTATCAGAAACAATCCTAATTTCAGATAACATTAAAATAATTGATGGTGATACAATTATATTAGATAATAAAAAAATTCGTTTTTCAGGAATAGATGCTCCAGAAACTAAGTTTAAAGGAAAGCAACAGTTTTGCTTAAGAAATAAAAAAAAAATTAATTGTGGAAAAATTTCAAAAAATTCTCTTACAGAAAAAATTATAAATAAAAAATTAAAATGTCTAATAGAGTCCCAAAAAGACTATTTTGGCAGGTATTTAGGAGAATGTTTTATCAATAATGAGAGTGTTTCGGCTTATATGGTAAGAAATGGATTAGCCTTCGACTATCCAAAATATTCTAAAAAAAAATATTCTAAAGATCAAATTTATGCAAAAAACAATAAGTTAGGTTTATGGAGTATGGAATTTGATTATCCATGGATATGGAGAAAAAATAATAGATAATTTATATTAAACTGTGATTCTTTTTAGAAAGTTTTTTTTATTTTTTAGTCTATTATTTTTAGCTGCTTGCTCATCGATACCTCAAAATACGTCAGATGGCTGTTCAATATTTTCTGAGAGATATCTTTGGTATAAATACGCAAAAAAAACTGAAAAAAAGTGGGGGACACCAATCAACTTACAATTAGCAATAATAAAAATGGAATCTGATTTTCACTGGCTTGCTAAGCCCGCTCGTAAAAAATTATTTAAAGTTATACCTTATAAAAGACCTTCTAGTTCATTTGGATACTCACAAGCTATTAAAGGTACTTGGAAACAATATAAAAATGAAACTGGAAATAAATATGCTTTAAGAACTAGATTTAAAGATAGTGTTGATTTTATTGGCTGGTATACAAATAAAACAGAAAAAATTTTAAAAGTTTCAAAAAAAGATGCTTTCAGACAATATATTGCTTATCATGAGGGATGGGGAAATTATAAAAATTATAAAAGTAATCAGAAAGTTATAGTATTGGCAAAAAAAGTAGAGGGATATTCAAATAAATTCAAGAAACAGCTTAATAAATGTAGTAAGTCTTTAACTACTAGAAAATATATTATTTTTTAATCAATTGCTTTTCTAGCTCAAGATCTACTGCATCTATTCTCTTGGTATTTTTTGCTAGTGTTAAATACATAGTTGGTGTTACATATAATGTAAAGAATGTAGAAATAATCATACCACCAAAGATTGTTGATCCAACTGCTAATCTAGATGCCTCACCTGCACCTGGACCTATGTTACCTACTATAAGAGGTAACATTGCAATCATAGTGCTCAATGATGTCATTATGATTGGTCTTATTCTTAATTTACAAGCTTCCATCAATGCTTCCTCAATTTTTGCACCAGTTGTTCGAATTTGATTAGTATAGTCAACGATAAGAATACTATTTTTTGTGGATATACCGATTAATATAATCAAGGCAATTTGTGAAAATATATTTATGGAACTATTTAGAAATAAAATGAATACAAGACCTCCAAAAACTGCAAGAGGAACAGTCAATATAATAATAAAAGGATGGACAAACGAATTAAAAGTAGCAGCCATTACTAAATATGCAGTTATTAATGCTAAAGCGAAAATAAGAAATATTTCGTTACTAGTCTCTTTTAGTTCTTCAGACTTACCTTTCCAAGTTATTTGATTTTGAGGAGCAACTCTCAACATTACGTCTTCTAAATATTTTATAGCTTCAGACAAAGTATATTCTTCAGATAAAGCTGCTGATATAGTTACTGCTCTTTGTCTATTATATCTAGGTAATGATTCAGCAGTTCCTTTCTCCTCGAATTCTACCAAACTTGCAACAGACACTAATTTTCCTGTAGTTTCAGATCTTACAAAAATCTTTGATAAGCCATCTTTATCTCTTCTATCTGCTAAATACTGCTGAAGAATAATGGGGTATTCTCTTCCCTCTTTATTGTATGTTGTAACCCTCTTTCCACCGTATAAGGTTTCGAGAGTTCTGCCTATATTTTCTATTGAAACTCCTAAATCATTTGCTCGATTTTTATTTGTAATTAATTTTACTTCAGGTTTATTTTTTGTGTAATCACTTTCAATTCTAAACATATTTCTATTTCTTCTTAGCTCTCTTAAAACTTGGCTTTGGATTTGTTCTAACTCTTCATAACTTGTCCCATAAATCACCATTTGAACTGGTTTATTATAGCTAGAAACTCTTATAGATTGAGGTGATATAGGAAACGCAAACGTTTCTGGCACACTAACAACTTGTCCAATAGCTTCTCTTAAAACAACTTGTGTACTCTTTTCTCTATTTTTCCATTCATCTAAAAGTGCAATTATAATAAAAGTATTATATGAAGTTGCAGACCTCCCAAAACCAGGTACCCTCATAATTAATCTTTGGTAAGGACTGTCTTCTGCTTGTAACAACTTTAATATTCTTCCCTCAATTATTTGGGCCTTTTCTTGTGTGTACTCGAATGAGCTACCTTCATCTGTAGAACCAATTATTAAATAAGCGCCTCTATCTTCTAATGGTATCAATTCTTTTTTAGTAAAGTTAAATAAATAAACTGAAGCTGCAATTAATAGAATTATAAATATCGAAATTGTCTTCTGTTTATTAATCCAAAATTTTAAGGTGTCGGTATAAAATTCTGTAAAAGATTTAAATCCATTATTGAATTTTTTTACAAAAAAATTAATTTTTTCTTTTTTATTTAAAAACTTACTTCCTAACATTGGTGAAAGGGTTAAAGCCACAAACGAGGAAACAACAATTGAGAAAGATAGTGCTATTGCAGTTTCCTTAAACAAGGTACCAGCTATACCCTCAATAAAAATTAAAGGTAAAAAAACTGCAACTAAGATTAACGTTGTAGCTATTATTGCAAATGTTATTTGTCTTGAGCCTTTATAAGCAGCTACAAGTGGCGTTTCTCCTTTTTCAATTCTTGTATAAATTGCATCTGTCATTATTACAGAATCATCAGTTATTATTCCAATTGCTAAAATAAAACTCAGGAGAACAAATATATTTATAGAAAGATCAAATATATATAAACCTAAAAACGAACCAATTAAACTTACTGGCAAAGCTACAGCTGGTACAATTACAGCTTTTAGGTTTCCTAAAAACAAGTAAATTATTACCACGACCAAAATAAAAGCAATAATTAAACTTTTATAAACTTCCTGTATTGCAGTTCCTACGTAAGTTGCTCTATTAAATGCTATTTCTAACTTTAAACCATCTGGTAAAGATTGATTTAAAACGTTTATTTTCTCTTTAATTTGATTTGAAAGTTCGACGGTTGATGCTCCACTTTTTGCGTATATTCCAATCCCAACTGTTTTTAAATTAGCTGCATTTTTTCTTTGAGCTTTAAATAAAGTTTTCTCAGAAACTGGACCAAGCTCAACATTTGCAATATCAGAAAGGGTTGTGACTTTATCTTTATTTTTCTTAAGAGGAAGCTGCTTGATTGTTTCAATGTTAGAGTAAGACTTATCAATATTAAGAGTTAAATCTTTGTTACTAGCTTCCAAAGTTCCAGCGGGGATGTTTATATTTTCATTTCTTAATGCTCTCTCGACTTCCTGAATAGTAAGATTATTAGCTGCTAATTTGATAGGATCTACCCAAACTCTTACACTTAGCTCTCTTAATCCACCGACTAAAATTCTACCAACATTTGGTACACTCGAAAAGGCATCTATAAGATATCTTTCTGCATAATCACCCAAATCTAAATCATTCCAAGTTGGTGATGATAGCGCAACCCACATTGTAGTTGTAAAACCTGCGGCTTGTTTCAAAATTTGAGGTGGGTTTGCTTGGTCTGGCAAATTGTCTGCAACTCTTGATACTCTTTCTCTTATGTCATTTGCTGCATCATCTAAATCTATATCTGTATTAAAATAAATATTTATTCTACTTCTTCCATTAAGCGAACTAGAATCAATGTTCTTAATTCCTTCCGCTCCTCCTATAACATCTTCTATTTTTTGTGTTATCTCTTCATCAACGATTTCAGCTGAAGCAGATTTATAATCGGTTTGTACCTGTACCACTGGAGGCTGAATGCCATCTGGTAATTCCCTAACAGGTAATTCCCAAAATACAAAAATTCCAAAAATAATTAGTATCATTGACATTACCCATGCAACGACAGGTCTTTTAATACTAACTTCAGTTATATACATGTATTAATTATTTTTTATTTTCTTTTTTTTCAGAGTCAGACTTTTTAAATATATTTAATTTTTGTAACCACGCAAACATACCATTCTTGTTTTCTTTAGTATCTTTTTTCTTTTTTCCACCCCAATTAGATTTGTTTTGATTAGCTACTTTAGCACCTTTTTTTATAGGTCTTATTATTAAATTTGGTCTGACTTTTTTTGTACCCTCAGCAACAACTTTGTCACCAACCTTTAGACCATTTAAAACTTCAACAAAACCCAGGTATCTATCGCCGGTATCAATATTTGTTTTTAATACTTTATTTTTTTCGTCAACTTTATAGATAAATATATTATCACCTTCCACTATTGTGCTGGTATCTGGGATACTTAAGCTTTCTCTTGTATCATATTTTATTGAAATTTCTAAAAATGAGCCAGGCAAAATTTCACCAGATGTATTATCCATTTTTATCCTTGTTGGTAATGATCTAGTATCCTCACTAATTCGACTAGCTAGCGAGTCAACTTCACCTTTATAGATTTTATCTTTGTATCCAGAAAATTTTATATCAACAGGTAAACCAACCTTAATAAATGGTACAAACATTTCAGGTATATCTACATCACAATAGATAATACTGGTATTTTCGAGATTAACTAAGATTGAAGATTTTGAAACCTCGATGTCTTCTGAAAATTCTCTTTTTCCAATTGTTCCATCAAACTGAGCAGTAATTTTTCTATTTTTAAGTTCTGCAATTACATCACCTTTTCTTACTTTTTGATTAAAGTTGATAGGTTTAAGTATTTCATACTTCTCAATTTTATATGATTGTGTTTTAAATGGTCTTGCTGTTCCGTATGTGCTTATTAAATTTTCAAAAACTCTATTTTCAGCTGCAGTAACAATTATTCCTGGAGGTGGTCTTTTACTAAATTTCTTCTTAAAATGATTTCCAATCATTGTTCTTCCAACAATCACTGTAGCGATAACTAAAAAGAAAATTATTATTATGCTTGTAATTTTTGTTGATCTTTTCATATTCTATATTTTACCATATTCAGCCCATGAGCCATCATAAATGACTGGAAGATACTTATTATTTACTTGAGAATATGCAAGTGCCAAAACACATGCTGTGATCCCAGAACCGCATGAAAACACAATATTTACTGGGTCATTTAAAGATAAATCGTTAAAATAAGATGAAATTTCAGATTTACTTTTAAAAGTAAAATCTTCATTGATAAGTGTTTTAAACGGTAAGCAAATTGAATTAGGTATTGAACCACTTCTTACATTTTTTCTTGGGTCTGGAGTTAAACCAGTAAAACGATCTTTGCTTCTCGCATCAACTAAATCAAATTTTTTTTTAATTATATTTTGGTCAATTTGATCTTTACTCTTAACCATTTCATTATTTTCTTTTGCTTTGTAGCTGGTTATTTGAATAATTTCATTATTATCGGAAGTTATTCTTTTTTCTTTTTTCCATTTATTAAAACCTCCATCTAAAACATGTACTTTCTTTTTATCATGGCCAAAGTAAATTAAATTAAACCATACTCTACAAGCACTTAAAACATCAGAATTATCATAAATCACAATTTTGTCTTCGTTAGATATGCCCATAGAAGATAGTATATTTTCCCACGAACTAATATCCGTTAACATATGTGGTAAGTCGGTTGATTTATTACAATTTTCATCAATATCAAAAAAAATTGCATTTGGTATATGCTCTTTATTAAATTCTTCTTTACCACTTCTTTTTGTTGCAGGCATATGCCAAGAGCCATCAATTATTTTTACATTTGAGATATTTTTTTCTAGCCACTCAGTTGATATAAGTGACATTAGAAACTTTTTTCCAAATATTTCTGATGATAATCTTCAGCTTTATTATAATTTTTTGATTTTGATATTTTGGTAACGATTTTACCTTTAAATTTTTCATTAATTTCTTTCAATACTTTGTTAGCGATTTTATTTTGATTTTCATTATGAACAAATATTTCACTTCTATACTGAGTACCTACATCTGGACCTTGCCGGTTTAAAGTAGTTGGGTCATGAAATTCAAAAAAATTTCTTATTATTTCCTCATAAGAAATTTTAGTATTGTCAAATTCAACTTTAACTACTTCTGCGTGATTGGTATCACCATAACATACTTCTTTATAAGATGTCTTCTCAGTATTACCTCCACAATATCCAACCTCTGTATTTATTACTCCATCTAACTTGCTAAATTTTATTTCGGGTCCCCAAAAACATCCAAGTGCTAAAGTTGCTATTTCCATTGCTAAAAATTTTAATTAATCTAAAGTTATTATCATGATTTCCAAAAATCAATTAGGCTTTTTTTACATGTTTTTATCAATATGTGCCTTTTCATTTATGGATGTAATAGTCAAGTGGTCATCAGATTATCCAATTGGACAGGTAATGTTCTTTAGAGGTCTATTTGGTATTTTGCCAATAATTTTTTTAGTTCCTAAGACAAGATTTAGAGATTTTTATAAAACAAATAGACCAGGATTACATTTAATTAGATGTTGTTCAGGACTGATAGCTTTAGCTGCAATATTTTTGGCACTAAGAAACTTACCACTTGCAACAGTGACAAGTATTTCATTTGCTGCACCTATATTTACAACTTTGCTATCAATATTTTTACTAAGTGAGAAAGTAGGATTATATAGATGGGCCGCAGTATTTGTTGGTTTTATTGGTGTTTTAGTAATTACCCAACCAGGATTTTCTAGCTTAAATATTTATTACTTATATCCAATAATCTTTTGTATTGGAATGTCTTACGTTGCGATTACAATTAGAAAACTTTCATCCACAGAACCAGTGTGGTTGATCTCATTTTTTTTTTCTTTTGCAATTACAATTGTTGGAGTTTTATCAATACCATTTGGTTGGATCATGCCAACTTTCAATGATTTCTTACTTTTAAGTACAATTGGCTTGTTGGGAGGAACAGCCAATCTATTATTAAGTCAATCGTATAAATTATCTGAGGTTTCTCTGGTTACACCTCTTAAATATTTGGGATTAATATTTGCAATATCTTTTGGATATTTTATTTGGGATGAAATTCCCACAATTAAAACATTGATGGGTGCTTCACTGGTAATAATATCATCAATCATTATATTTCGAAGAGAAATATATTTAAATAAACAAGTAACTGTAAGTAGAAATGAGTAAGGCACCACCATATTGGACAAAAGCTAGAACATATCTTTCAAAAAAAGATAGTATTATGAGATCATTGATTAAAAAATATAAAGATAATAATTTAACTACTAGAAAAGATGTCTTTTATTCTTTATGCAAAAGTATAATAGGACAACAAATAAGTGTTGCTGCTGCAGATTCTGTCTTCAAAAAATTCGAATCGGTATGTAAAAAAAAAATTAATCCAAAAACTGTTTCAAAGCTTAAAACATCACAACTTAAAAAATGTGGTCTTAGTCGTCAAAAAATAAGAGGTATCTTGGAAATGTCTCAAAAATTTAAAGATAAAAGTTTTAATCCAAGATTAATTTCGAAAATGAGCGATGAAGAAGCAATTATATACTTATCAACTTTAAGACAAATTGGAAGATGGTCAGCAGAGATGATTTTGTTATTTACTTATAATAGATCTAATATCTGGCCAGTTCAGGATATTGGGTTATTAAGAGCAATATCAAACAACTATAAAAAAAAATATTTTCCACCTGAAATTTTTGTAAAAAAGCTTCAAAAAAGATTTTCTCCATACTGCTCTGTTGCCACTTGGTATTTGTGGCGTTCAATTGATGACGATACTATTCAGTATTAGCACCCTCCACAATAAACATGTGTCTTTTTGTAGTTTGTTCTGCATAAGACCAAGCTTTTAAATAGTCTTCTGAGTCATGACAAGATATAGCCATGTCATAACTGGGAAATTCCCAAATGACGGTCCTTAATATTTTGTCACCACTATAATATTTTAGTTTGCCTCCTCTAACTACAGGAGTACCACCAAATTTTTTTATAACTGGTATTGCATTTTCACCGTATTTTTTTAGGTTATCTTGATCTGAAATTTCTATATACAAACTCACCCAATATGCCTTCATATTTGCCCCTTTTTTAAGTTATTCCATTCCTTCAAATATCATATGTTCTCTAATTACATTATCTTTAAGATATGTTCTTGCCTCAACATATTCTTCAGAATCGTAGCATTTTTTAGCAGTTTCCACGTCTGGGAACTCTGCAAGTGCTATTCTAACCATTTCTCTACCCTCAAGTGCAATGTTATTAGCACTTCGAGCTAAAATTTTTCCAGAATGTTTTAATACAGCTTCCTTTGCTTTATCTGCATATTTTTTCATTCTTTCAGGGTCTTTAATTTCACTGTAAGTTGCAATCCAGTAACCTTTCATAATTCTCCTTTTTAATTTTTTTTTTTTATGTTACCAAATTTTATGGCAGAAAAATTAATAATCAATTATGAAGATTATAAATTAGCAGTTGAAAAGTTAGCTCTTACAATTGAAAAAAATTACAAACCATCTGTTTTAGTCGGAATAATGAGGGGTGCGGCACCTATAATTGATATGCTATCAAGAATATTTAAATTACCCACTGCTTATGTTGTTATTCAAAGTTATTCTGGAGAAACTGTAGAAAATAAACAGGGCGAACTTATTTTTGCAAGAGACATAAGCTCAATAGCTAAAAACGAAGACTTTAAAAATGTTTTATTAGTGGATGATTTATCTGATACTGGTCTTACATTAAATGAAAGTATCAAATGGTTAAAAAATTACGCTCCTGTGAAAAACTATATTCAAGAAATAAAAACAGCTTGTCTTTGGAAAAAAAAATCTTCTTCTTTTACTCCAGATTTTTGTCCAATTTTATTAGACGGAGATCCTTGGATAGTTCAACCTTCAGAATATTATGATGAAATAGATATTAATGGCTTAAAGAAAAAACATTCATAAAAAAAAGGCCAACTTATATAGTTGGCCTTTTTAATTTTTTCTTTTAAAATTATTTTGGAATATCTCCCTCAACACCTTTTACATAAACGCTCATTCCAGCTAACATTCCATCATCAGCAACCTTTCCTTCAGCAACTAATATATTACCTTTTTGGTCATATATAGGACCTGTGAACGAATGAACTTTTCCAGATGCTAGATCTTTTTGAAGCTGCTCTACTTCTTTAACTAAGTCAGCACCCATTGCAGAATTATATGGTCCCATAGCAACCATACCTTCCTTTAATCCATGCCATGTATCTTGTTGTCTCCATGTACCATCTCTTGCAGCAATTGCTCTTTCAACATAATATGGTGCCCAATCATCTATAATTGAAGTCAAAATTGATTTAGGAGCAAATCTTTGCATGTCACTTGCTTGACCAAATGACCATACACCTGCTTTCTCTGCAGTTTGAACTGGTGCGGTACTATCTGTATGTTGCATAATTACATCTGCACCTTGATCGATTAAAGCTTGCGCTGCTTCAGCTTCTTTACCTGGATCGTACCAAGTAAACACCCATACAATTTTAGTTTTAATATTTGGATTGACCTTTTGTGCAGCAAGAGTCATTGCGTTAATTCCTCTTATTACTTCAGGAATTGGAAAAGATGCAATATAGCCAATAGTGTTTGTTTTAGTCATTTTTCCAGCTATATGGCCTAAAAGAGTTCTTCCCTCGTAAAATCTTGCAGAATAAGTAGAAACATTTGAGTGCTCTCTTTTATAACCTGTTGCGTGTTCAAATTTTACATTTGGAAAATCTTTTGCAACTTTGTTTGTTGGATCCATATATCCAAAACTAGTTGTAAAAATTAAGTCGTGACCAGATTGAGCCAGTTGTCTTATCACTCTTTCTGCATCAGCACCTTCTGGAACACTTTCAACAAATGTTGTTTTTATTCCAGCTGCCTCTACAGCATTTCTACCTTCGTGATGTTGAAATGTCCATCCATGGTCACCAGTTGGGCCAACATAGACAAAACCAACTTTAAAATCCGCATTTGAGTTTACACTAAACCCAAGTAGAAAAATTGCAGAAATTAAATATCTAAAAAAGTTTTTATACATTTTGAATTTCCCCTCTAAATTTTTTTTGTGAAGCTTTAAGTTAATCAAAATTCAAAAAAAAAAAATAATTATTTTCGAATAGCTAACATTACTTTTCCTTATAGAATATTCTTCCTAAGGAGGTTGGGGTATTAAGTTTTATTTTTCTACTGTCACGAGAGATTACAACTAAAACTATTATTGTCATCAGATAAGGTAATGCACTTAAAAATTGAACTGGTATTCTAAACCCAATTGCTTGCATATGTAATTGTAGAATTGTAATACCACCAAAAATTAAAGCACCAATTAAAACTTTTATAGGACTCCAGGTTGCAAATACAACCAAAGCCAAAGCTATCCATCCTCTTCCAGCTGTCATATTTTCAATCCACTGTGGAGTGTATATTAAAGATAGATATGCACCTGCTAAGCCACACATTGCTCCTCCATAGAGAATACAACAGTATCTAACTAGAATAACATTTATACCTTGATTAGATGCAGAAACAGGCGAATCACCAACAGCTCTAACAATTAAACCTAATTTAGTTTTTTTCAAAAAATAATTAGTTAAAAATGGTAAAGCAAAAGCAAAATATAAAACTATAGAGTGTCCAAATAATATTGGACCAAAAAACGGAATACTTTCTTTTAAACTTGAAAATAAAATTGGAAATTCTTTTCCTGGGATACCAACAAAATTTTTTCCTAACATTGCGGATAAACCGATGCCAAAAATAGTTAATGCCAAACCCGTTGCAACATGGTTTGTAAGAAGAGATTGCGTTAAGAATCCAAAGATTAGTGAAATTATAACTCCTGATAACATAGAGCCTACGATTGCTATAAAAAGGTTATCTGTTATTACCATTAAAGCAAAACCAGATATTGCTCCGATTATCATCATTCCTTCGACACCTAAATTTAAAACGCCCGATCTTTCAGTAATCAATTCACCTGAAGCAGCAAGTATTAATGGCACTGATGAAGCCATTATTGATCCTATCAGAATTCCTATAAAACTAATGTCTAAGCTCATTTTTTTTTAAATTTAAAATTTTAACTTTGAAAAAAAGCAAATAATCAGATGCGAGTAAAAAAAATAAGATCATACCCTGAAAGACTTGGCCGGTATATTTTGGTATTTGTAAAAAAATTTGAGCCGTTTCAGCACCAAGGTATGTCAAAGCAACAACCAAAGACGCAAAAATTATGCCAAAAGGATTAAGACGACCTAAAAAGGCAACAATAATTGCTGTAAAACCGTAATCGGGGGATATCATTCTATGCAGTTGTCCAATAGGTCCAGTAATTTCACCAACTCCAGCTAATCCCGCGCAAGCACCACTAATCATAAAAACAACCAAAATCATAGTTTTTCCTTTAAACCCAGCATACTTAGCAGTTTTTAAACTTAGACCAGATACTTTAATCTGAAAGCCTAAATAGGTTTTATAAAGAACAAACCAACTCAGCATAACTGCTGCAAGAGCTAAAAAAATACCAGCATGAATTCTCAAACCTTCAAATAATAATGGCATTCTAGATGAGTCACTAAATTGTCTTGTTTCAGGAAAATTAAAACCTTCAGGATTACTCCATGGCCCAACTACTAAGTAATCTAAGAGTAGCTTTGAAACGTAAACCAACATAAGACTAACTAAAATCTCATTTGTATTAAAATATGTTTTAAGGATTGCTGGGATAAGTGCAAAGATCATTCCCCCGATTGCTCCAGCAATTATAACTAAAGGCAATATATAAAAACCTTCTTGATTATAAAATAAAAGAGCAACTCCTCCTCCTACAATCGCACCAAAAGTTAATTGCCCTTCTGCACCAATATTCCAATTATTACTTTTAAAACAAAATGATAAACCAATAGCAATTAAGCAAAGGGGGGTTGCTTTGAGTAGCAATTCACTAAATCCATATAAATTCGAAATAGGAGTTATAAAGTAAAACTTAAGTGCTTCTATTGGATTAAAGCCTAAAATATAAAAAATTATACCGCCACCTAAAATTGTAAGTATGATTGCAATAAAAGGAGTAAAAAAATATAATGCCATTGGTACATCATTTCTTTTTTCAATTTTAATCAATGGAACCTCCTCCCATTAGAACTCCTAATTTTTCTGGAGTGACTTCCTCTGAGGGCATTATTTTTGAAAGCTTACCTTTGTAAATAACTGCAATTCTATCACTGAGTTTTAATAACTCCTCCGTATCTGTAGAAATTAAAATCGTTGATTTTTCTTGATCGTTAATTTTTATAAGTGTTTCATGAATATAATTGATTGCACCCACATCTAGCCCCCATGTTGGATTGTAACAAATTAATAATTCCGGAGCTGTAATTAACTCTCTCCCTAAAATAAGTTTTTGTAAATTTCCACCCGATAGAAATTGGCTTTTTAATTCAACATTATCTGTATTTACTGAGAAGTCAGATAATATTTTCTTTGAATGCTCTTTAATTTTTTTTTCATTTACCAAACCTTTTTCAAAAAAATTTGATGACTTAAAATTATTTAAAGCTACATTTTCATATATTTTTAATTCAGGTACAGCTGCTTGAGATATTCTATCTTCAGGAGAAAAAGCCATTAAATATTCTCGTCGTTGCTTTGGATTTAATTTAGCAATTTCCTTATTTCGAAAAATGATTGATGTATCTGGTGTAATTATTTCCCCACTCAAAATTTGAAAGAGTTCGTTTTGACCATTGCCAGAAATACCCGCTATACCTAAACATTCTCCTTTCTTTACAGAAAAATTTAGATTAACTAAATTTGTTTCAAAAGGATCATCGCTATAAAAATTTAAATGTTTTACTTTAAATATCTCATCTTTATTTTTGGAAATATTAATTTTTTTCTTAATTTTCGCTAGTTTTTGACCAACCATCTTATTTGCGAGAGTTTCAACTCTTTCATTTTGTGTTTGGCTAACCGATACAACCTTACCTTTTCGCATTACAGCAACCTCATCACATAAAGACAAAACTTCTTTTAACTTGTGAGTTATGTAAATAATTAATATTCCTTCATCACAGAATTTTTTTAAAGATATAAATAATTCCTCTGTTTCCTGCTCAGTCAAAACAGATGTAGGCTCGTCCATGATTAGAACTTTAGGGCTTCTTAAAAGACATCTTATAATCTCAACCTTTTGCTTTTGCCCTGCTGATAAATTTAATACAGGAACATCAAGATCAATACTAAAGTTATATTTTTTTAATATTTCATTTACTCTTACCCTTAAACTTTCGTTATCTTCGGTTGCATCTATACTTAAGTTTTCAAATACTGATAAAGTTTCAAATAAATTGAAATGCTGAAAAACCATTCCAATTTTATTTTTCTTGGCATCGAGTGGAGAACTTAATTTTAAATTTTTTTCATTTAAAAAAACCTCACCATTATCTGGGCTCACTACACCAGACAAAATTTTTACCAATGTAGATTTTCCAGCTCCGTTCTCTCCTAATAATGCATATATTTTTCCACTTTTAAATTGAAGAGATACATTGTCATTAGCTATACATCCTGGATATATTTTTGATATATTTGATATTCTTAAGTCTGTTGCCATAGCATTTCTTTAATATAATAAATCAATAACTCAATAATCTTTAAAATTTCTTATCTTTTCAAATTTGTATTAAATTCAAACAATTTAATGAAAGTTTTGAACAAATTGTTAACATAATTCAACTTTAGGTATGTATTAATGATTGTTGCTTTTAAAAATAATACTTTATCAAAAAAATTTATTGCTCTGTTTATCACATTAACAATAATTTTTTTAAATGGATGCCAAACAATTAAAAAGAAATCTGATGAAGTGGCTGAAAAAGAGAATGAAAAATTTGGTCAATTCGTTGGAAAAGAAGTTAATGAGATGAGATTAGAATTAGGCTCACCTTCAGAAGATTTTGTCAATGAACTTGGAAATGAAATGCTTATCTACAAAACAAAAAAATATGGAATTCCTTGTGAAAGAAAATTTGAGGTGAATGCATCAGGGATTATTATCGGATTTAGCTCTAGTGGATGTATTTAGCCTTGTGGGGACTAGCCCCACAAGCAAGGTACTTATTTAATTTCAATAAGTTTCTTTTTTTTATGTTCCGGGATAATCCTTTCACATGCAATTGTTAAAAGACCATCTTTTAACTCTGCACCATTCACTTTTACATCATCAGCAATTGTAAATGATCTCGCAAATTGTCTTTGCGATATACCTTTGTGGATTATCTCTCCATCTTGGTTTTTGTTTTCACTTCTATCAACTTGTTTAGTTCTTACAGTTAATAGATTATCTTCAAACTCTACCTCAACATCTTTTTTGCTAAAACCAGCTAAAGCAACCTCAATTGAGTAGTTATCTTTGCCAGTTCTTCTTATGTTGTAAGGCGGGTAGTTTGATTGCATACTTAAACCACCATTGCCCAACATAGTTTCAAATTGGTCAAACATATCGTCAAAACCAATTGAGAAAGGCCGAAGTGAGTTGAAAATTGATAGATCCTTACTTGTCATATTATCCTCCTTTAATTAAGCAAGTTTATTTATTGCTAGCCCCATTAGGCGACTAACAATGTTTATATGGTAATTAATTTTGATATTTCAAGATCAAGTGTTTAATTTTCCAGCTATTTTCAAAGCGAACGCGTAGTCAACTGCAATCTCCTCAATTGCTCCATCTCTCCCAGATTTTCCTCCATGACCTGCATTCATTTCTGTTTTTAATAAAAGTAAATTGTTATCCGTTTTGTAATCCCTTAATTTTGCAGTAAATTTTGCTGGCTCATCAAATAATACCCTGTTATCACTTAGACTTGTAGTTATCAAAATGTTTGGGTAATCCATCTTTTTAATATTGTTATAAGGCGCATATGAAAATATGTAATCAAAGTGTTCTTTTTTATCTTTAGCATTTCCAAATTCATCAAATTCTCCGACTGTTAATGGTAACGAATGGTCTAAGTTCGTGGTCAACGAGTCAACGAAAGGAACAGCCATAACAATACCCAAAAATAATTCAGGCGCTTGGTTAACAACGGCTCCCATTAAAAGACCTCCAGCAGATCCACCCATTCCAATAATATTACCTTTAGACGTAAACTTTTTTTCAATTAAAAATTTTGCAGAAGCAATGTAATCTTCAAATGTATTTTTTTTGTTTAATAATTTTCCCTCTTTCCACCATTTCATTCCTTTTTCCATACCGCCTCTAATATGAGAAGTTACCCATATAATATCTCGTTCGATTAAACTTATTCTGGTTGAGGAAAAACTTGGTGACATAGAACTTCCGTATGATCCGTATCCATATAATAATAATTTTGCAGATCCATCTAATTTAGTTTTTTTATGTCTTGTTATGGTAATAGGAACCATTCTTCCATCATGAGAGGCACACTCTAATCTTTCAACTATGTAGTCATCAGAATTATGGCCACTAGGAATCTCTTGTTCTTTAACTAATTTTTTCTCCTTTGTTTTAAGGTTGTATAGGTAAGTCCTTCCAGGAGTTTTTGGTGATGAATATGATAAATAAACGGTATCAGTATTTCTATCTCTTTGGGTTAACGATACACCAGGAACAATAACTTTTTCATCTGAAAAAAATATTTCTTCTTCTTCATCATTTTTTGGATTTCTTAATATTAATTTTGATAATGCATTAGAAGTTTCAGATCTTATAATCCAATCATTTAAAAAAATTAATCCTCCAATCAAAACCTCTTCTCGTGCAGGTATAAATGTTCCCCACTCCTTTTTTTCTAAATCATTTGTCTTTTCGATTTTAAAATCTTCTGCATCTTCATTTGTATGTTTGTAAAAATTATCATTCCATGAATTGACCGAATATATTATCCCTCTTTTTCTTTTATCAATTAGTTTTGGTTTTGGAATTATTTCATCTGCTTTAAAATAATACTGTTCGGACGTATTATGATCAGATGATGTAATAAAAAAATACTTTTCATCAGAGCTAAGACCTATTCCTACAGTAAATGCTTCACTTTCTTCTTTAAATATAAGAATATCTTTACTAGCAGGAGTTCCAATTTCATGCCTGTAAATTTCCCTTGGTCTGTGATTGTCATCAAGCTTAGAGTAAAAAATATATTTGTCATCTAAGCTAAATGTTATTCCACCACTTGTATTTTTAATTTTTTCACCAACTTGCTCTCGACTTTTAATATCTCTTATATGTATGGTGTAATATTCAGATCCTTTTAAATCTAATGAATAAGCTAGCAATTTATCATTATAGCTAACTTCTAAGTCTCCAAGCCCAAAATATTCTGTTTTAAGCTTTTCTTTTTCTAAATCACCATTCCAAATTTCTTCTATTTCATCAGAACCAATTTTTTTTCTTAACTTTATAGAATAATTTCCTTTTGTTGTTGTTTTTGTCCAGTAACTATATCTTACATCTTTAAACGGAAGAGACTCATCATCAAGTTTAATTCTTCCTTTAATCTCATCGAATAAAACTTTTTGAATTTCTTTTGTATCTGACATTTGATGACTAAAATAATCATTTTCATCTTCAAGATATTTTCTCACCTCTGGCAATAATTTTGAACTATCTTTCAATACTTCAAGTATATTTTCCTGATGTATCCAACTATAATCGTCTTCCCAAGTTACGTTGTGACAAGATTTTAATTCTGGTTTTTTTTTAAGCTGTGGTATTTTCATTTAAATTTAATTAATTTATGAATATTTTTTTTGCAATACTAATAATCTTTATAATTCTTTATATTTTACTCAATTGGTTTGCCAAAACCTCAACAAAAAAAATATCAAAATTTGTAAGAACATTTATTATAATTTCTTCAATATTGTTAGCGGTAATAATGGCATATGCAGGAAGATATATATTTTCCTTACCATTTATGTTGGCTATTTTGCCTTTAATTAAAACGAAAGCAGGTATTTCTTTATTTCAGCTATTTAGGTTATGGGGACTTTTTAGAGTTTTAAAAAATTCTGGCAGATTTAATTTTAATCAATTTAATCAAAATATGTCATCTCAGAATATGAGTTTAGATGAAGCATATAGAATTTTAAATTTAGATCCCAAAAAAAAATATACAAAAGATGAAGTGATGAATTCTTATAAAAAAATTATGAAAAAAATTCATCCAGATAGAAGTCCAGAATTAAATAATATTGCTACTTTAGTGAACCAAGCCAAAGACACAGTCTTAAAATCGGTTGTTTAAGTATAACTTAGTATTGATTTGTATACTTGTTCGACCTTAATTAAATTTGGATCAATTTCACTTCCATGTGTAATATTATTAATATCATATCCTTCAGGAATGATTCTTATATGATTAGGAGTATAATCCGTATATGCTTTTGGTGAGTCCAATAAAATCACAAGGCTTGGTTTGCCAGATTGTGATGAAATATGTGAACCAAATGAATCATTCCCCACATACATATCTGCGGAAGCTATAAAAGGTATTACTTCTGAGATATTTTTGTTACTAAGATCTGTAATATTATCCCCCTCAACCTTATCCATTATTTCTTGGGCAATTAATTTTTCATTAGGACCACATAAAATAAAAAAATTAAATTTATTTAGTTTATTTAACTCATTTATTAGATTTGAGTAATTATCAGTGCCCCATTTTGTTGTTGGACCTGAAGATCCAGCTCCTATTACAATGTTAAATTTTGATTTATCAAAATAAGTTGAGACACTTTTGAGTTTATTTTCATTTATTTGAATTTTTGTGTATGTTTGACATTTCTCTATGTTTAATACATTTGCAGTAAACTTTTGTGCTGCGTTGATTAAATGAAGATTTTTCTTTTTAAATAAAGGATAGTGATAAATATCTTTTATTCCAGCTAACTTACACGCGATGAATATTCTAGGACTTGGATAATAAATAAATATTTTATCAAAATTGTATTTTTTTAATTCTGATGAAAAACTAAATATATTTTTAAATTTATTATATTTTTTATCTATTATTATGACTTCTTTAATTTTAGAATCATCCTCCAATGCATCCGATAAATTCTTACATAATGTAAAAATTGTTATAGGCCCAAACTTTTCAGATAATTGATGCACATAACTAAGATGTAACAAATTTGCTCCAAGACCTATATAGCTAAGATAAACACAAACTTTCATACGTATTTAGAATATATTTTTTTATTATTTTTTTCTTAAATCTATTCTATAATTATAGTCTTAAAATTAAGTTATGATTAATGGAATATATGCAGCTACATTGTCAGTATTAGATAAAAATTTGGCGTTAAATAGTGAAAAAACGATTAAATATGCAGAAAATCTAATCGACAAAGGTTGCCATGGAGTAGTTTTTTTTGGAAGTACTGGACAATCACAACTCATATCTCTTTCGGAAAAAATTCAATTAATCAATTTGTTACCAAAAAGTAATTATAGGGATAAATTTATAATTGGAACTGGTCTTAATTCGCTAGTTGATAATATTAATTTGATAAAAATAGCCAAATCAAATGGGTTTAATAAATTTTTAATTATGCCCCCTGCCTATTATAAGTATAGCGATCACGATGTGGTTAATTTTTACTCAAGAATAATAGATGAAATTAATGAATGTAAAATAATTTTATATAATTTCGAAAAACTCTCAGGATATAAATTTAGTATTGATTGTGTTGAAGAGCTGGTAAAAAAATTTCCAAGTCAAATAGTTGGAGTAAAAGACAGTTCTTATAATTTGTATGAAAATTTGAAAATAGATAATTTTTCAGTGATGCCAGGTTCAGAGTCAAAATTATTGAAAGGACTTGAATTAGGTTGCTCTGGAATAATTACAGCAACAACAAATGTTACTTCAGTTTTAGCAAGAGATGTTTACGATAAATTTCAAAATGGATCAGATCAATCTTTAAACGAAAAGTTGTGTTTAGTAAGAAGCATTTTCGATAAATTTAATTTAATCTCTGGATTACATACTTTTATGGCGCAAATTGATCAGGACTACCAGAATTTAATTCCACCATTGAAGTTATTAAATGAAAACGAAAAAAAAATATTTTTTGATGAACTTCAAAAGGTTGATTTTGACTTTAAGCACTTAAAAGCAGCATAATGAAACTTATAAATTTTTTAAATGATTTATTCAAAGAAGATGGCTTTATCTTAATAGATTATAATTCTAACAGATATGTTATAGGAAAGCCTTTGAAAGAAATTCCTATAGAATTACAATTGTTAGACAAAAGTTTGCATAAAAAATTACTTTTCCATCCTGATTTATATTTTGGTGAAGCATATACCAATGGCTCTTTAAGATTAAAAAATGGAACCTTGACGGAATTTCTTGATATAGCTTTTAAAAATATTGGAAGAGCAGATATTAATATTTATGGAAAGACATTAAATAAAGTAAAGGGAACTTTAAAATATTTAACAAGTTTTAATAAAATTGTTAAATCTAAACAAAATGTTGCACACCATTATGATATTTCAGAAAAATTATATGATTTGTTTCTTGATAAAAAAAGACAATATTCATGTGCATACTTCAAAAATGAGAATGATACCTTGGAAATTGCTCAAGAAAATAAAATTGATCACATAATTAAAAAACTTCATATACAACCTAACCAAAAAGTTTTAGATATTGGATCTGGTTGGGGAACACTTGCAATTGACATTGCAAAAAAAACAAAAGCTTCGGTTACTGGAATTACACTTTCAGAAAATCAATTAAAATATAGCCAAGAAAAAGCCAAAGAATTAAATTTAGATAATCAAGTTGAATTTAAATTAATAGATTACAGACAATTGAATGAAAAATTTGATAGGATAGTTAGTGTTGGAATGTTTGAACATGTTGGAAAAAAATTCTATCAAACCTATTTTAATAGAGTGTCTCAAATGTTAAAAAAGGATGGAGTAGCTTTGATACACACAATTGGATCAAATCTACCACCTAGAGACCCACAGCCTTGGATAACAAAATATATATTTCCTGGTGGATATACCCCTAGTTTAAGCGAAATAGCGAGGCCAATAGAGGATTCTGGACTTATAGCTACAGATATAGAGATTTTAAGGATGCACTATGCTCACACATTAAGAAATTGGAAAGAAAGATTTCTATCAAAAAAAGATCAAGTTTTAGAAATGTTTGATGAAAAATTTTTAAGGATGTGGGAATTTTATCTTACAAGTTGTGAAATGGCTTTTAAATGGGG